>NZ_CEEDDU010000011.1:0-150823 GCF_979253735.1 Curtobacterium sp. AC273
CCGGCGTTGATGAACTGATCGCCTCCCCTGCGGGAGGACGACCATGGGGATTCCTGCCGACGCGGCGGCGAGGACCGTTCCTGGTCTCCACCCGCGGGTCACGACGACGTCGACACTTCCGGGAGGAGGTCCGCGAGGGCGGAACGCCCGAAGGAGACGCTCGGCGCGTCTCAACTGGGCGCGGAGAGTTGGACCCCGAGGGTGACGACTACGTCGAGATCGAGGGGCGCCAGGCTCGAGATGATGGCGCCGGTGACGAGCCTGGAGCCGCGGAACACCGTTCCGAGCGTGACGAGCACGGTCGGCCGGTCCTGCTCCGTGGGCGAGGCCGAGGCCCCCTGACCGAGGCCGCCGTCGCGGCGCCGGCTCGGCGCGGTACGCCAGCGTCACGGGTCCGGGCTGCCAGCCCTGGGCCTGGAACGAGGCCGGTGCGGGGTCGACGAGGGCGTCGGTGGCCGTGGTAGACCGCGCTCGGCGTACCGCGAGGCTGCGAGGTCGATCATCGGTGCACTGAACTCCGCCGGGGAGTTCCGGGCCGAAGCCGACCATGGCGAAGGGCACGCCCAGGGCCGCCGCGACGATGGGCCCGGACCTGGTCGGCCGCTTCTACGACGATCAGGTCCGGCTGCCGTCACGTGCCGCGGCGACGCTCTCCTCGTAGGCGAGATCGACGTGCGCGCCGGCGAAGAAGTCGGCCACGGTCTGCGGCTGGGGACTGTTGATGGGGTCGGCCCCGGGGTGGTTGACGGCGATCTGGGCGGCGATCGCCATCGGGTCCGGGCCCGCGCCGAGGAATGGCCGACCCCGGGGAGTCTCCGCGTGGATCGGGCCCTCCATCGCGGAGCTGGTGAGGGACCACGGCCGTTGTGCTCCTGGCGTGCTGCTGCCCGGGCGAACGGGACGAGTGGAAGGAGGTGTCCGAAGGCAGGTACCCGTAGAAGCATGATGCGCATGGTGGTTCCTCTCAAATTGATAAGAAGAGACCCTATCACGAATAGCCAACATCAGTACGACGAAACTGCGAAGATCGATAGGATCAGCCATGCCCTCCCGCAGCTACCGATCACCCGTCCGCCAAGACGCCGCACTGCGAACTCGCGGTGCGCCTGCTGGATGCCGCGGAACAGTCCTTCGCCGAGCACGGGCACGCGCGCACGGTCCGGATTGCCGGTGCTCGCGAAGTCCGCGGGGGTGGCGGTGAACACCGTCTACACGAGCGTCGGCGGGAAGCCCGAGCTGGTCCGGGCGATCGTCGATCGCTGTGTCGACCACCCGGTCGTGCAGTCCGCCCTGGCCGACCTCGACGACTCCCTGCCGACCGCGGATCGACTCCTCGTCGACCTGGTCGCGGGGGTGCGGTCGTCGTACGAGGTCACACTGCGGCCTGCGCTGGTCGTCATCGACGCTGCGGGGATGATCCCGGGCTGATCACTGCCCTCGACGCGATGACGGCGCCCTTCCACGCTCGTCTCCGTCATGTGGCGGCTCGGTGGATCGACCCGCTCCGGGTCGTCCGCGGCGGTGGATGCGGTGTTCGAGCGGCTCTGGTTCTTCCTCGGGTACGGCAGCGGGGCACGCTGGCCGCCTTCGCCTGGTCGTGGGAGGAGCGCGAGCGATGGGTTGCCCAGCAGTTGGGGGTCGCGCTCGCGGAACTCCGGCCGGCTCGCTCGCAATGAGGCGCCGATTCGCTTGCGCTGTCGTTCATTGGAGGTACTATCCAATGAATAGCTCGACATTCACTCCATCGGAGTGATGGAGCACACCCGAGGAGCAGTCATGCCCACCAACGAACTCGAGACCGCTTTGACGGTCTTCCGTGTCCTCGAGACCGGGGACCGAGACCTGGCCCACGCCACCGCGGCGCCGAGCTTCACGAACCGCGAAGCGACGGTCGCACCGCTCGCGTGCTCGATCGAGGGCCCTCGCGGACTGCTCGCTTCGAGCGCCTGGATGCGGATCTCGCCTTCGACGGACCTGCGGTTCCCCGTACCTCGACGCCGCGTTCGAGGACGGTGTGGCGTGGGTGCGTCTCCGGATGCAGGGCGTCCACCGCCGACCCTTCGTCCAGTACCGGGACGGTGTCGCCGAGCGAGGTCCTGCCGGCGACCGGTCGGGCATCGACTTCGAACAGATCCACATGCTGCACGTGTCGGGTCAGTGACGCTGCCACGAGGCCGTCAGGGACGACGTGACGATGCTCGGGCAGCTCGGCGCGTTCCCCCGGCTCCGGCGATGGTGTTGCGACTCATCGGCGCGAGACTGAGCGGCAGCGCAGGGCGCGCCGGCCGGGAGGTCGCTGCGGCGGCGGAGGCAGCAGCCGCCTGATCGCCGAAGCCGTCCGGTCAGGACCGCCCTGCACGGTTATCCTGATGGCGAGGCAGCGGTCCTTCAGGACGCACGAACCCCACCCGCGGGCTGTCCGACGAGGATTGGGATGCCGACCTGAACTGGATCTTCGCGAACTTCGGGCTCATCTGAGCCTCACCGTCACCCACACGGCGCTCGCCGCGGTGCCCGTCGTCCTCGGGTTCGTCATCGCGGTCCTGCTGGGTGGCGAACCGCTGGCAGGCGGTCCGGTCGGTCATCGTCGGCGGCGGCAGTCTGCTGTACACGATCCCGTCGTTGCCGCTCTTCGTGATCCTGCCGTACCTGCTCGGCACCCGGATCACGGATCCCGTGAACATCGTCGTCGGGCTCTCCGTCTACGCGGTCGCGATCATGGTGCGGCTGGCGACGGACGCGTTCGCCGCCGTCCCGGCGGACGTCGTCGACTCGGCCACCTCGGTGGGCTTCTCCGCGTGGACGCGGTTCTGGTCGGTCGAGTTCCCGCTGGCCGGTCCCGTCCTGCTCGCAGGCATGCGGGTCGTCTCGGCGAGCACCGTCGCCCTGGTCTCGGTGGGGGCCCTGGTCGGCTCCGCGAACATCGGGTTCCTGTTCACGGACGGCCGACAGCGGCAGTTCCTCGAGGAGATCCTCGTCGGGGTGGTGGCGAGCCTCGTCATCGCACTGGTCTTCGACACCGTCCTGGTGGTCATCGGACGCCTGCTGATGCCGTGGTCGCGTCGGACCTCGCGGCGGGTGCGCCGGTCGCGACGACGAGCGGCGTTGACGACGATCGAGCGGGGAGCCTGACCGTGCAGTACTTCCTCAGCGCCGTCGCGTGGCTCTTCGACCCGGCGAACTACCGCCCCGGACTTCCAGACGCCGCTCCCGATCCAGGACCGGATCGGCGAGCACCTGCTCTACACGTTCATCTCGGTCGCCCTGGCCGCCCTCATCGCGCTCCCACTGGGCCTGTACATCGGTCACACCGGGCGCGGGCGGAGTTTCGTCATCGCCTTCACCGGCTCGATGCGCGCGCGCTGCCGACCCTGGGTCTGCTCGGCACCCTCTTCGTCATCATCGGGATGACCGTGCCGTTCACGCAGACCGCCTTCATCGCGTCCATCATCGCGTTCGTCGTCCTGGCGATCCCCTCGATCCTCGCCGGGGCGTACGCGGGGGTGGAGTCCGTGGACCCGCAGACGGTGGACGCCGCTCGCTCGGTCGGGATGACGGAGCTGCAGATCCTCTTCAAGGTCGAGGTCCTGCTCTCGCTGTCGCTCATCATCGGTGGGATCCGAGCGTCCGTCCTGCAGGTCATCGCGACGGTCGTGATCGCGTCGTACATCTCGCTCGGCGGGCTCGGCGCGATCATCTCGACCGGCATCAGCCTGAACGACAACGACCTCATCCTCGGCGGGGCGCTGCTCGTGACGGTGCTCGCCCTGGTGATCGACGGGCTCTTCGCGCTCGCACAGCGACTCACCCGACGCGGCGGAGCCCGACCGGCCCGCCGCACACGCACAAACGTCCGCGCGCTGCCACTCCGGCGCCGCGCGGTGACGGTCATGCCCGTCGACGAAAGGGACCACTGATGTTCACAGCAGGCACCACAACCCGCATCCTCGCGGGCGCGATGGCGATCGGGGCGATCGTGGCGCTCTCCGGGTGTTCCACCTCTGACCCCACCGGAGCGACCTCGGACAAGGGCGACGGATCGGGCAGCACGCCGATCGTCGTCGGTTCGTTCAACTTCCCGGAGAGCGAGATCCTCGGCAACATGTACGCGCTGGCGCTCAAGGACGCCGGGTTCGAGGTGACGACCAAGTTCAACCTCGGCCCTCGACAGACCACGATCCCCGCGCTCAAGGACGGCTCGATCAACCTCATGCCGGAGTACAACGGCAACCTGCTGTTCTTCTACGACACCAAGGCCAGCGCGAAGACGACCGAGGACGTCGACGCCGCGTTGAAGACCGAGATCCCGAAGGACTTCCAGGTCCTGGAGCCGTCGCCGGCCGAGGACAAGGACGCCTACGTGGTCACCCAGGCGGAGGCGAAGAAGAACGGCCTCGAGTCGATCTCCGACCTGTCGAAGATCGAGCCGTTCACACTCGGCGCCAACCCGCAGTTCGGCACCCTTCCCTACGGCATCCCCGGTCTCAAGTCGACCTACGGCGTCGACAAGGTCACGTTCAAGTCGATCGAGGACTACGGCGGACCGGACACGGTCAAGGCGCTCGTCGACGACACGGTGCAGGTGGCCGACATCTACACGACGTCGCCCGACCTCGTGACGAAGAAGCTGCAGGTGCTGAAGGACCCGAAGAACCTGATCGCGGCGCAGAACATCCTGCCGTTCCTGAACAAGGACATCTACAGCGCCAAGCTCGCCTCGGTGCTGAACAAGATCTCCGCGAAGCTGACGACCGACGACCTCATCGCGCTGCGCAACCGGGTCGAGGGCAGTGAGAAGGCCCAGGCCACGACGGCTGCGAAGGACTGGCTGACCAAGGAGGGGCTGCTGAAGTAGCCCCCGCGACACGTGCCGGCGGGCGCGGCGGCGGGTTCCTCGCCGCCGCGCCGGTCAGGTGCCCGGTGGTTGGATGGATCCGTGGGTCACGGTCAGGACATCGAGTTGCGCGTCGGCCGCGAAGAACTCCGCATCAGGGGTGTCTACGAGACGATCAGCATCGTCAACGACGTGATGGTGGCGCTGTGGTTCGTGATCGGGAGCGTCCTCTTCTTCTCCGACGACACGACCACGGCCGGCACGTGGCTCTTCCTGATCGGCAGCGTGCAGTTGCTCATCCGTCCGGTGATCAGACTCTCGCGCCGCATCCACCTCGGGAGGATCGGCGCCGGCCGTCCGGCTGACTCGTCGCGCGACTTCTGAGCCCGTCCGAAAGGAGTTCCGTGCACGCCTCCGACATCGCCGTGTCGCTGACCGTCGTCGACCGGTCCACCCCGGCCCTCGACGCGATCCGCCTGATCGCCGAACAGGACCTCATCGGACTCGTCGTCGCCGAGGCGGACGGTCATCCGTCCTCGGTCGTGTCGAGCGTCGACCTCACCCGGTTCATGGTGCCGGGGTACCTCCTCGACGACCTGTCCCTGACGAACACCGTCGGGGACACCGGGGTGGACGACCTCGCGCAGACGCTCGACGGACGGACCATCGGGGACCTGGTCGACGACGAGACGGTCGCCGCGCGAGCGGTCCTGGTGGTGCCGCCGGGAGCCGGGCTGGTCGAGATCGCCGCCCGGATGGTGGACGCGAGGACGCAGGTGGCTCTCGTCGACGACCCCGCGCGGGACACGCCGGTGTTCGTGACGCTCCCGGGTCTCCTCGACGCCGTGGTCGAACACTGGGACGCTCACCGGTGACGGTGCAGATCGTCCTGGCGGTCGCGGTCTTCGTCGCCGCGTACGTGTTCATCGCCACCGAGAAGCTCCCGCGCGTGCTCGTCGCACTCGGGGGCGCTGCGGCGATGGTCCTCATCGGTGCGACCGACGACGCGGCGATCTTCTTCTCGGAGGACACCGGGATCGACTGGAACGTCGTCTTCCTGCTCCTCGGGATGATGATCATCGTGGGGATCCTGCGCCAGACCGGGCTCTTCGAGTACCTCGCGATCGGGGCATCGAAGCTCGCCAAGGGCAGACCGTTCCGCATCATGGTCATGCTCATCGTCATCACGGCGGTGCTGTCGGCGTTCCTCGACAACGTGACCACGATCCTCCTGGTCGCACCCGTCTCGTTGCTCGTCGCCCAGCGCCTCGGCAAGTCGCCGGTGCCGTTCCTGCTCGCCGAGGTGTTCGCGTCGAACATCGGCGGCACCGCGACCCTGATCGGCGACCCGCCGAACCTGATCATCGGCAGCCGGGGGGACATCGGGTTCAACGAGTTCCTCACCGAACTCGCACCGATCATCGTGGTCCTCATCGCAGTGCTCGTCGGGCTCTGCCGAGTGCTGTTCCGGTCGACGTTCTCCTACGACGCCGAACGGGCCGAACGGGTGATGGCCCTCGACGAACGCGAGGCGATCCGCGACCCCGGCCTGCTCATCCGGTCGCTGGTCGTCGTCGGTCTCGTCCTCGTGGGGTTCGTCACGTCGACGTTCACGGGTCTGGAACCGGCGCTCGTCGCCCTGCTCGGGGCCGGACTCCTGGTGCTCCTCGCCCGGCTGGAACGCAAGCGGGTCTTCGGGGACGTCGAGTGGGAGACGCTGCTCTTCTTCGCCGGGCTGTTCATCATGGTCGGGTCACTGGTGAACCTCGGCGTCATCGAGGCGATCGGAGAGGCCGCCAAGGGGGCGGTGGGAGACGACTACTTCGGGGCGTCCATCGTGCTGCTGTTCGGGTCTGCGCTGTTCCTCGGGCATCGTCGACAACATCCCCTTCGTCGCGACCCTCGCGCCCTTGACGAACGACATCGTGCAGTCCGGCGGCGCGGATGCACGTCCGCTCTGGTGGGCGTTGGCACTCGGTGCGGATCTCGGCGGCAACCTCACGGCTGTCGGCGCGAGCGCGAACGTCGTCATGATCGGCATCGCGAAGCGCAACGGCCACCACATCTCGTTCTGGGAGTTCACGAAGTACGGGATCGTGGTCACGGCAGTCACCGTCGGTCTCTGCTTCCCGTACCTCTGGCTCGGTACTTCTCCTGATCGGAGTGGGCTGCCGCCCGGACTCCCGCGCCCGGGAGCGCGTCACTCCTCGAGCCGTCGGACCGACGCGCCGGGGATGAGTCGTGCGTCGAGGTACTCGACCTCCGGTGCGGGCCGATCTCCCGCCAGCTCGATGTGGTCGGCGATCCGACGTGCGGCCTGCCTCGCGATCTCGCGGGTCGGCTGCACGATGACGGTCAGTTTCGGGACGAGCGCCTGGGCGAGTTCCCGGCTGTCGAACCCGACCACCGAGATGTCCTGCCCGATGCGAAGACCCGAGTCGTTCACGGCGGTCACCGCGCCGAGGGTGAGTTCGTAGTTCGTCGCGAAGAGCCCGGTCGGCCGCGGCCACGCTGCGAGGAGCTCCTGGGTGGCGCGATGGCCGGCTTCGACCGTCAGTGGTCCGAGGCGCTCCAGTGCCGGATCGACCTCGACCCCCTGGGACGTCAGCGCCCGCTCGAACCCCTCGGTGCGCAGACGCATCGAGGCGATCTCCGGGTCGCCACCGACCAGTCCGATCCGGCGGTGGCCGTGGTCGAGGAGGTGCCGAGCCCTTGAGTGCACCCGCCGCTGCGTTGTCGAGGAAGACACCGTCGGCTCGGACGTCCTCGATGGGCCAGTCCACCATCACCACGGGCACGCGTTCCGCCAGCGCGCAGCGCGGGCACGTCGTGCGGTGGGGTGACCGCGACGATCCCGTCCACCATCCGGTCCATCAGCAGGTCGACCGCGTCGTCGCCCGGGTCAGGGCTGGCCGCCACGATGACGCTGATACCGCGCGGGCGCAGGGCTTCTTCCACGCCCGCGATGATCGTCAGGTGGAAGTCGTTGTCGAGCGCGGGGAGCAGGACGCCGACGGTCCGCGACCGCCGCGATCGCAGCATCCGGGCGTGCTGGTTGGGTCGGAAGTCGAGCGCGTTCGCCGCGGCTTCGATGGCCACTCGGTTCGCGTCGAGGACGTTCCGCCCGTTGTAGTACTTGGAGATCGTGGCGAGCGAGAGCCCGGTGGCCCGCTGGATGTCCTTGTACGTCGCCACAGCCCCGTCTTCTCGCTCGTACGGCCGCGGAGGTCTGCGAGTCGTGCCTGTCAGCCTAACGCAGGGGGATGCGAAACGATTAGCGCCGGTTGATCTCCCATTGACTCCTGGGGTCGGCCTCGTAGCCTTCCTGCACGGCGTAACGTTTCGCTCCAGAACTCGTTCGCTCAGCGACAACTGGTGGCCGCGGTCGGCGCGGGCGCCTTCGGTGGCCGTTGCGGCCCGACGGACGGAGACCCGTGCACCTCGAACCGCTCGACCCCTCGGCGCCCCGGCACCGGTCGAGGTGTCGGACAACCGTTCGGCGCTCGCGATGGTCGACGCCGTCATCGCAGCCGGACCGTACGACGCCACCTGGGACTCGCTCTCCCGGTACCGGGTGCCCCGGTGGTACCGGGACGCCAAGTTCGGCATCTTCCTGCACTGGGGGGCGTTCTCCGTGCCGGCGTTCGGCAACGAGTGGTACCCGCGCACGATGTACCGGCGCGCGGGTACCCGGCGTTCGAGCACCACCTCGCGAGCCTGCTACCGGCACGACCGCTTCGGCTACAAGGACTTCCTCCCGCACTTCCGGATGGAGCGCTTCGATCCGGACGAGTGGGTCGCGCTCTTCAGGCGTGCCGGTGCGCAGTTCGTGGTGCCGGTCGCGGAGCACCACGACGGCTACGCGATGTACGACACCGCACGGTCGCGCTGGAAGGTGTCCGAAGTTGGCCCCGAGCGTGACGTGATGGGAGACCCTCCTGGCGGCGGTCGACCGGTCCTGGTTGGTGTCCGGCGCGTCGACACACCGGGCCGAGCACTGGTTCTTCATGAACGGGGGGAGCGGAGTTCGACTCCGACGTCCGGGACCCTGCGTACGCGGACCTGTACGGCCCGGCACTCCGCAAGGAGATGAACCCTACCGAACGGTTCCTGGAGGACTGGCTCCTGCGCACGGTCGAGATCATCGACGCCTACCGGCCCCAGGTGCTCTACTTCGACACCGGCATCGAGGAACCGTCGTTCGAGCCGTACATCCGACGACTCGCGGCCTACTACTACAACCGGGCGGCGGAGTGGGGGCGCGAGGTCGTAATCAACGCCAAGTGGGACGCATTCCGACCCGGTTCCGCGGTGCTGGACATCGAGCGCGGCACCATGGGCGGTATCCGACCCGACGTCTGGCAGAACGACACATCGGTCTCGCGGACGTCGTGGAGCTGGGTGGACGGGCACGACTACAAGGACGCTTCCGAACTCATCCAGGAGCTCGTCGACGTGGTCGCGAAGAACGGGAACCTGTTCCTGAACATCGGTCCACGCCCCGACGGGACCATCCCCGAGGAAGAGGTCGCCTTGCTGGAGGCCGTCGGCGACTGGTTGCCGTGCATGGCGAGGCGGTCTACGGCTCCAGTCCCTGGGTCGTGTTCGGTGAGGGGCCCACGGCTCCGACTGCCGGGTCGTTCACGGACGCTGCCGCGGTCGCCTACACCGAGGCGGACATCCGCTTCACCCGGATGACCGAAGTCGGTCGACTCACGTGTACGCCATCGGGCTCGTCCGTCCGGAGGACGGCCGCATGCGGATCCGCAGCTTCGGCACGGGCAGCCGGCTCGTCGACCGTCCGATCGTCGACGTGGGGGTCCTGGTCGGTGGCGCCGCCGGAGTGGACCCGCACCGCGGACCACCTCGAGGTCGTGCTGCCCGACTTCGAGCTGGCAGGACCCGGTGGGCAGGTCGTGCGGATCGAGTTGGCGCCGGAGGTCGCGGCCGAGCGCATCGACTTCTTCCACGGCCTGAACATCTAGCCCGACGTCCCGAACCCGACTGAACTGGAGAACCCAGATGATCACCACCGACAGCGTGCCGACCCGGCGACTCTCGAGCGGAGCGGTGATGCCGGCCATCGGGTGGGGACCTTCGGCTCCGACCACTACAGCGCGGCAGACGTGGCGGCCGCGGTCGGCGGCGCGATCCGGGCCGGGTACCGCCTGATCGACTGTGCATCCGTGTACGGCAACGAGGCGGAGGTCGGCGCCGCCCTCCGATCGGCGATCGACGGTGGGGTGCCCCGCGACGACCTCTTCGTCGATGTCGAAGGTCTGGAACGACGCCCACGAACCGGATGCCGCGGTCGCGTCGGTGCGCCGGTCGCTCCGCGATCTCCGTCTCGACGTGCTCGACGCGGTGTTCGTGCACTGGCCGTTCCCGAACCACCACGCACCGTTCGCCGACGCCGCCGACCGCGATCCGGATGCTCGCCCGTACGTCCACGAGGAGTACATGGCACTCTGGCGTGCCCTCGAGGGCCTCGTCGACGAGGGAGTCGTGCGGCACCTCGGGACGTCGAACGTCACCATCCCCAAGCTCACCAGGATCCTCGCCGACGCCCGGATCCCTCCGGCGCTGAACGAGATGGAACTGCACCCGTGCTTCCAGCAGCCCGAGCTCTTCCGGTTCTGTCTCGACCACGACGTCCAGCCGGTGGGCTACTCACCCCTCGGCTCACCGTCGCGACCCGAACGCGACCGCATCGACTCGGACGTGTCCGACATGGAGCACCCCGTCGTGGTGTCGATCGCCCGCGCCCACGGGGTCCACCCCGCGTTGGTCTGCCTGAAGTGGGCTGTCCAGCGCGGACAGGTCCCGATCCCGTTCTCCGTGAAGGAACCGCAGTTCGTCGCCAACCTGCGCGCCGTGACGGAGGACCCGCTCACGCCCGCCGAACTCGAGGCGCTGCGGTCGGCCGAACGGAACAACCGCCTGATCAAGGGGCAGGTGTTCCTGTGGGCGGGTGCCGCCAGCTGGCTCGAGCTGTGGGACGTCGACGGCACGATCCCCAGTCGGGAGGGCTACGCCGCGGATCGCGCGTCCGGACGGGCCACGGCGGAGGCGACGGCATGATCACCGGTCCGCTGGTCCATCCTCCGCTCCTCGAGGCGCTCGCCTCGTCGGGCCACGGTTTCGAGGTGCTCATCGCCGACGGCAACCCCGTACCTGACCGCCGTCGGCCCCGGCGTCCGCCTCATCCACCTGAACCTGCGTCCCGGCCTGCTCGACGTCACATCCGTGCTCGACGCCGTGCTCACCGTCGTGAACATCGAGTCGGCGACCGTCATGCAGACCCCGGAGGGGGTCTCCGCGCCGGTGCAGGACGACTACGCGCGCGGAGGCTGGGCGAGGACGTCCCCGTGGGCAAGGTCGATCGCTTCGCGTTCTACGACCAGGTGCGCGGCCCGGACGTGGGCGTCGTCATCGCCACGGGGGACGAACGGCTGTACGGCAACCTGCTGCTCACCGTCGGACTGCGCTGACCGACGCGACGACCGCGCGGCCCCACTCCTCGGGACGGGTGCGGAGGCGGACTGGAGGCGCGTGGCGGCCCCGCACCCGCGCCTCCAGTCCGCCCCGGACCAGGATCGCGGTGACCCGCCTGGCGGCGGTGAGGAGTGCCTCCTGGGTCGGGGTCTCGCCCGGTCGACGTCCTCTGGTCAGTGATCACCGCGGTCGAGGCGCTCCTGTCAACGCCGCGCGCCACTCGCGGAGAACCCGGTCTCGTTCTCGGCGTCGAGCAGCTGCAGCGCTCGGGCGAAGTCCTCGCGGGCGGAGGACGGGCGGTCCAGTGCCACGAGCGTGTCGCCGCGGTCGCGCAGCCCGAGGGTGTGGCCGAGGTTCCACCCGGTGGCGGACGCCAGCTCGATCGCCTCGTCGGCGGCGTGGAGGATCGGCAGGTCGCCGAGTGTCCGTCGCAGCCGCGCGACGTTGAGCAGCGCCGAGGCGAGCGCGAACCAGGCGACCGAGCCGCCGTCCCGCCGGTGCACTGCACGTGCACGCTCGAGGACACGGTGCCCGGTCTCGAGCGCCGCGTCGTCGTCGCCGACCCGCTCGAGGACGATCGTCACGAGGTTCTCGGCCTGCGCCCGCCCCTGCTCGTCGCCACTCTCCGTGAACGCGGCGACGGCACCGTGGACGATCTCGAGGGGCACCGGGTGCTCCGCCGTCCAGCTGTGACGCCGCCCAGGCCTCGTAGACGAGTGCCCATCCCTCCTGTGTCCGGTCCCCGGCCGCGATCGCTGCGGACCGGGCACGCCTGGCGACGGCGATGGCTGCTCGCTCGTCGCCGCGTTCGCGGGAGCTCGGTACCGCGACGTACCCGAGGTGCACGGCTTCGAGTCGGCGGTCGCCGAGTCGTTGCGCGGACGCTGTGGAGGTCGCGAACAGGTCGCGCCAGTGGCCCCACTGCGACCAGAGGTCGGAGTACCAGTGCAGCGCATCCGCGACGTCGAGCACGATCGTGTCCTCGCCCGCCGCTGCCGCCCCGCGGAACGCGGCCACCAGAGCGGCCACTCACGCTCGATCCAGGCACGTGCGGTGGCGGCGTCCGGGAATCCGCTGCGTCCGTGCCCTGCCGGAGTGGGTCGCGGTCCGGCTCGAACCAGGCGCCGGCACGCTCGAGGAGCGCGAGCAGTCGGCGTCGGAGTCGAGCCGGTGCGCCGCCTCGAGTCCGGACCCGCGGCGCGGGGTGCTGCAGGGCGTAGAGGGTGATCAGGTCGTGCAGCCGGAACCGGTCGCCGCGGAGCGGTTCGAGCAGCCCGAGGTCAGCCAGCGTGTCGAGGCCGTCCTGCGCCGTGTCGACGTCGACGTCCGCCGCCGCGGCCGCGACCCCGGAGTCGAAGTCGTGCCCGTCGGTGACCGCCACCGCTGGAACAGTGCGGCGGTCGCGGCGTCGAGGCCCCGGTACGACAGCTCGAACGCCGCCTCGACCGCGAGGTCACCGGCGACGAGGTCGTGGAGTCGACGCTCCTCGGACCGCAGACCGGCGCTGACGTCCTCCACCGTGCGGTCCGCGTCGGCGGCGACCCGGTTGGCGGCGATGCGGAGGGCGAGCGGGACGTGGTCGCAGAGCCGGGCGAGCTCGACGAGTCGGCGCCGTCGCGCTGGGCGGCCGGGATGATGTCGTGAGCAGCTGCACGCTCTCGTCGACACCGAGGTGCCCGACGGACAGGTGTCCGGCCCCGCTGAGTCCGCTGAGCACCCGACGCGAGGTCACGACGACGTGGCCACGGACATCCGGGGTGACCACGGGCCGGACCTGCGCCTCGGACCCGGCGTTGTCGAGGACCACGAGTGGTTGCCGTTCGGCGGCGACCTCCCGCCAGAGCGCGGCGAGGGCATCGGCGGACTCCGGCATCGTCCCGTCGACCGTCGTGGTCTGTCGCAGCAGGGACCGCAGGACCTCGACGGACGTCAGGGGGTCCTGTCCGAGCCCGTCGAGATGGACGAAGACGACTGCGCGTTCGGTCCGCCGTGCGGCCTCGAGGGCGACGGACGTCTTGCCCGATCCCCGGGGAACCGGACACGAGGACTGTCTGTGGGTCCTGGCCGGTGTCGAGGAGCGCCGCGAGCCGCGTGAGCTCGACGTCGCGGCCGGTGAAGTCGGAGACCGGCAGGGGCGTGACCGTCGCGGGCCCGCCCGGCCGCGGTCTGCTTGCGGGCGCTGTCCCGGACGGCGGCGAGCAACCGGTCGCGTCCCGCCGCGTCGAGGCTGAGTGCCGCCGCCAGGGCGAGGACTGTGTGCCGTCGGGGCACCGTGCCGATCCCCGTTCGATGTCACTGATCGCGCGGGGGCTCACGGCGGATCGATCTGCGAGGACTGGATCGTCAGTCCCTGGTCGAGTCGCGTCCGCCGGACCAGATCGGGCAGGGGGGAGGGTGCCGGGTGTCGGGTGCACGGTCGAAGCCTCCCAGGTGCTCTGTGCGGCCGCCAGCCCCGGTACGACCCGCGTGCTCGGTTTGGCCGCCAGCCCCGGTGCGACCCGCGTGCTCGCGAGGGGGCTTCCGGACACCGCGCCGC
Source organism: Curtobacterium sp. AC273 (assembly GCF_979253735.1). Classification (NCBI taxonomy): domain Bacteria; kingdom Bacillati; phylum Actinomycetota; class Actinomycetes; order Micrococcales; family Microbacteriaceae; genus Curtobacterium; species Curtobacterium sp. AC273. The sequence continues at coordinate 13,866 of NZ_CEEDDU010000011.1, forward strand.
CGATTCCGCATGGTCTCCGCATGGCGACACGCCGGAGCCACGCGGTGCAATCAGGGGACCCGGGCCGGACCGGGGAACGACGACGGAGGGGCGCGATGCGGAGCGGAGCGGCGTTCGGCGAGTACCTCTGGAGCCCGACGCGCCCTCGTCCAGCCCGAGCAGGTCGGACTCGACCGCGACCCGATGCGCAAGGTCCCCGGCCTCCGGCGCGCCGAGGTCGCAACGGTCGCCGGCATCAGCGCCGAGTACTACCTCCGGTTGGAGCAGGGGCGCGGCCACGTCCCCTCGGACGCCGTGCTCGTGCACTCGCGCGCGCACTCGTCCTCGACGGCGCGTCGACGGCGTTCATGATCGACCTGGCCCACGGCGAGGTCCGACGGAAGGGCGCCGGCGTCGTGGACGAGTCCGTGCGAGCGCTGCTGGCCGAGTGGCGCCACCTTCCGGTGCTCGTGCGGGATCGGAACCACGACGTGCTCGAGGTGAACCAGCTCGCGGCGGCGCTCGGCGGGGTGCCGAGCGCCGGTCGGGGCAACCTGGTCGTGGACGTCTTCACGGAACGTGCCCGGGAGGCCTGGCACGGCGACTGGGCGGCGACCGCCGAGCGCAGCGTCGCGGCCCTCCGGCTCTCCAGCGACCCGGACGATCCACGGCTGCGGGAGATCGTCGGAACGCTGTCGACCCGCGACGACGACTTCCGGCGCCTCTGGGCGCGGTACGACACGGTGCCGTGGCCGAGCGGGCGCTCCCGCCACGTCGTCGAACCGATCGGCGCCGTCGAACTCGCGTGCCAGGAGTTCGACGTCCCCGGCTCCGGCGTCACCCTGCGCGTCTTCTGGGCGGACCCGGGCTCAGCGGACTCGGCGGCGCTCGCCTACCTGGCCAGCACGGTCGGTGGGCGCGCCGACGTCCGCCGGACCGACGGCGTCCCGTCGGCCTGACCTCGGGGACGAGCGGCGGCCAGCGGGACCGACGGAGCGCCGGTGTCGTTTTGCCGGGCCACGGTCGACGTGCCACCCTCGGTCCATGGCCCCCAGCCCGGAACGGACGTCGGTCGGCGACCTCGTGCGGCGTGCCCGCCTGGCCGCGGGGCTCACGCTCGAGGACCTGGCCGAGCGGGCCGACGTCAGCGCCCGCGCCCTCAGCGACGTCGAGCGCGGGGTGAGCCTGACCCGCGCCGCCGCACGTCGGGGCGGTCGTCGAGGCACTCGCGCTCCCCGATGAAGCCCGCGACGAGCTACTGGCAGCGGCGCGTCCCGTCGAGGACCCGGTCGTACCGGACACCCGCTTCCTGACCACGCCGCCGCCGTCCCTGGGCGACTTCACCGGACGTGACGACGAACTCCGGGCGATCGAGGACCACCTGGCGGCGGTCGGTCCCGGCGCTTCCGTGCTCGTGCACGGCGCACCCGGCATGGGGAAGACGTCGACCGCCCTCGAGGTCGTCCGGCGTGCGGACCGGCAGGCGGTCTTCGTGGACCTCGACGGCCTCGCCGCGCGACCACTCTCCCGCGCCGCAGGTCCTGCAGGCGCTGGTCGCGCAGGTCGGCGGTGCCGCGGCCCCGCGGACGCTCGCCGCGGCGGCCGCCGCGTGGCAGCGTCTCGCCACGGCACACCGACCCGTGGTGCTCCTCGACGATGCGGCGTCGGACGACCAGGTGTCCGCCGTGCTCGTCCCCGAGGGCGCCACCGTGCTGGTGACCTCGCGACGTGCGCTCCCGCTCCACCCGGGATGCGCCGGGTGACCCTCGACCCGCTCGCCGGGCAGGACGGCGTCCGGCTGCTCGAACGCATCGTCCCCGTGGGACAGCGTTCGCGTGGGGAACGTGGACGAGCTCGCGCGACTCTGTGCGCGGAACCCGCTGGCGCTGCGCGTCGCGGGGAACCGGCTGCTCGCCCGGCCCGCCTGGGACGTCGAGGACGCGGTCGTCCGACTCCGGGACGGGGACCGGCGCCGGGGTCTGGTGGCGGGGGACCTGGCGGTCGCGGCGGCGTTCGCGCTCTCGTACGACGGACTCGGCGCGGCGACCGCACGGGTGTTCCGCGCCGTCTCGGTGATCACGAGCGGCGACTTCGACGCCCGAGCTGCGGCTGCCGCTGCGGACGTCCCGGTGCTCGACGCGCAGGACGCCCTCGACGAACTGGTGGACCTCGGTCTCGTCGAGCGTCGTCCAGGACGACCGTCACCGGCTGCACGACCTCATCCGGATCTTCGCCCTGGAACGGCTCCGGCAGGGAGCTGCGGACGCCGAGGCGCTGGCGACGGATCGGCTCCGGTCGTGGTTGCTCATGATGCTCGAGCGTGCCGGGGCGTGGTTCGAGCCCGACCGAGACGGCGGCGAGGCCGGGGGACGACGGCATCGGGCTGCCGGACGCGGAGGCGCGCGCGCGCGTGGATCGAACGCGAGTGGCGCCACTGGTGGTGGGCCTTCAGGCGACCGCGGCTGCCGGAGACGACGCCACGGTGGTCGGCGTCGCCGACTCCCTGCACTGGTTCTCGGACCGCTGGTCGGACTGGGGACGCTGGCGCGACCTGTTCGCGCTGTCGGTCGCCGCCGCTCGGGCGCTCGGCGACGCCCGTCTCGAGGGCGTGCACCTCGGGTACCTCGCGTGGGCCGAGCTGGTCGAGCGAGCCGACGAAGCGGCGGCCGTCCGTGCGGCGCGCGTCGGGACGGGCGGCACGTGCAGCCGGCGACCGATCCGTGCAGGGATGGGCGCTCTTCTACGAGGCGTGGGCCCGCTCGAACGGCGGCGACCACGAGGCGGCCGGGTTCCACTGGCCGAGGCGGCGTCGGTCTTCACCGAGATCGACGACGTGGACGGCCGACGACAGGCGACGCTGCTGCTCGCCGTCGTCGTCGGTCGGCTCGGCGACACCGCCGTCGCCGCAGCGGCGTTCGACGCGATCGAGCGCGACGCGCGGGAGCGATCCGCCGCGGATCCCGACGACCAACTCGCCCGGGTGGACGTCGTGAACGCGCTCAGCCTCCGGACCGATTTCCTGCTCGAGCACGCACAGTGGGCGGCGGCCGTCGTCGAGGCGCGGACCGGACGCACCGCGAAGCAGCGCGACTCGACTGGCGCGTCGGGGAGGCCGTCGCGCTCCGGCGCCGCGGTGACGCGCTCGCCGCCTTGGACGACGCGGTCGGCGCACGCGCTGCGTTCCAGGGCGCGATCGACGCGCTCCGGGGGACCCGGGCGACGTCCGGCCCGAGGTCCTCGACGGTCTCGCCGAGCGCCTCGCCGCAGTGGGCGGGGCGATCGCCGTCCCACCTGACGCGGTCTCGTCCGACGCGGTCGAGCGCCCGTGCGAGGCTCCGACCACCAGGGCGCCCAGCGCGGGGGCCACGAGCGACAGCCACAGCTGCGCGACGGCGGTCAGGCCGCCGAAGACCGCGGTCGATCAGACGCGCCGGGTTGAACGACCCGTTGGACACCGGGATCGCGAGCAACGCGACCGCGGTCAGGGTCAGACCGATCACCAGCGGCGTGACCACGGTGGCGCGGCGGGTCGCGGTGAGCACGACCGCGACGAACGCCCCGGTCGTGATCGCCTCGACGGAGAACGCCGACCAGATCCCGAAGCCGCCCGGCGACAGCGGCCCCCACCCCGTCGACGCGAAGCCGGACGCCGACAGCGCGGCGAACCGTCCGCTCGTGACGGCGACGAGGGCGATCGCACCACCGCCGGCGACGGCACCGACGGCCTGCGCGACGACGTACGGCGGGACGTCCCGCCAGCGGAAGCGTCCGGCGGTCGCCATGCCGACGGTCACCGCGGGGTTGAAGTGCCCACCCGACACCGGGCCGAACACGCTCGCGCCCACGAACACGCTGATGCCGAGCGCCAGGGCCACCCCGACGAACCCCGAACCGAGGTGGACGTCGCGGAACCCGGTGTCGAACAGCGCGGTACCGGCGACCGCCAGCACGAGGAACGCGGTCCCCGCGGCCTCGGCGAGCAGCCGGCGCCCGAGGTCCGTCCGTCGGCGCTCGTCGGTGTCCCTGGTGCTCGTCGGCTCCGCCATGTGTCCGCTCCTCCGTCCGCGGCCGGAACGGCCGCCTGGTCCGAGCGTCCCGATGACGGCCGGTCCCGGGCTTGCGTCGATTGACCCGACCGGCCGTTCCCCCCGTCGGATCGAGTCGCGCTGACGCTCTCCCCGCGCCGGTCGGTCTGCTGCGATGGGCGTCCGGAGCAGCAGGGCACCCGCGTCCGGGCAGCACCGATCCTCGACACGAACCCACCGACGAGAGGCACCCGCACCATGACCGACCAGGCAACCCAGACCGCGGCGACCACTGCGGTGCAGCACCACATCGACCCCCACCGGAGCGCCGACCAGGTCATCGCCGCGCTGACCGAAGCCGGCGTGCAGTACGTCTTCGGGATCCCGGGCGCGAAGGTCGACGCGGTCTTCGACGCGTTCAACGACGGCGGACCGGAGCTCATCGTCTGCCGCCACGAGCAGAACGCGGCGTTCATGGCCGCGGCCGTCGGCCGGCTCACCGGCACCCCCGGCGTGGTGCTCGTCACCTCGGGGCCGGGCACGACCAACCTCGCAACGGGGCTCCTCACCGCCACCACCGAGCAGGACCCGGTCGTCGCGCTCGCCGGCGCGGTCCAGCTGTCCGACCGCCTCAAGCGCACGCACCAGTCGATGGACGCCGCCGCGTTCCTCGACGACGGTGACGAAGTCGACCACGGAGTCCACCGATCCGGACGACGTCCGAGAAGCCGTCGCCAACGCGTTCCGTGCGGCGTCCACCGAGCCCAAGGGCGCCGCCGCCGTGGTCCTGTCGGCCAGCGTGCTGGCTGCGGCGGCGACGCCGCTGCCGTCGGGACGACCCGCGAACCCCACGCCGACGCTCGGACCCGCGCCGGCGGACGAGATCGCCCGCGCCGCCGAGCTGATCCGGAACGCGGAACGGCCGGTGCTCCTCGTCGGGCTCCGCGGCTCCGACCCGGAGAGCGTCCGCGCCCTGCGGGCCGTGATCGCCGACACCGAGCTGCCCGTCGTCGAGACCTTCCAGGCCGCCGGGCTCGTCTCCCGCGAGCTCGAGGACCACTACCTCGGCCGCGTCGGGCTCTTCAAGAACCAGCCGGCCGACCTCGCCCTCAACGAGTCGGACCTGATCATCGCGGTCGGGTACGACGCCGTCGAGTACGACCCGGTGATCTGGAACTCGGAGGTGGACCGCCCCGTCATCCACATCGACACCGTCCCGGCCGCCTACGACCGCCACTACCGTCCGGCGCTCGAGCTGCGCGGCGGCATCGCGGCGACGATCGACGCGCTCCTGCCCGCGGTGTCCGGGCTGACGCTGTCGGACGACGCGAGGAACCGTGCGGCCGAGCACCGCCACCAGCTCGCGGCGATCGACGACCACGCGCGGACGGCGGAGGCCGCACCCGGCCTGGTCGACCCGGCGCGACTGGTCCTGACCCTGCGGGACGTGCTGGACGACGACGCCACCGTCGCGTGCGACATGGGCTCGAACTACATCTTCATGGCGCGCCACTTCCGCGTCTACGAACCGCGGCACCTGCTCTTCTCCAACGGCCAGCAGACGCTCGGCGTCGCACTGCCCTGGGCGATGGCGGCCGCGCTCCTCCGGCCGGGCACGCACATCGTCTCGGTGGCCGGCGACGGCGGGTTCCTCTTCTCCGCGCAGGAGCTCGAGACGGCGAACCGCCTCGGCCTCTCGCTCACCCAGATCATCATGCAGGACAACGCCTACAACATGGTCGCGTTCCAGGAGGAGCTGAAGTACGGCCGGACTTCCGGGATCGAGCTCGGCGACTACGACACCGTCGCCCTCGCCGAGGCCTTCGGTGGGACCGGACGCCGGGTGTCGACGCTCGCCGACTTCGAGACCGCGTTGCGCGCATCGCTCGACGAGCCGGGGATCTCCATCATCGACGTCGCGGTCGACTACAGCCGCAACGCCGACATCGCCGCGCACCTGGATGCGGACTCCATCGAATGACCACGCCATCGCAGCCCACCCACCGGGTGGACGACTCGGACGACTACACCGTGTACCAGACCTCGACGATCTCGGCCCTCCTCGCGGGGGTCTACGACGGGGACGTGACGGTGGCGCAGCTCCTCGAGCACGGTGACTTCGGACTGGGCACCTTCAACCACCTCGACGGCGAGATGGTCGTCGTGGACGGCGTCTGCTACCACCTGCGCGACGACGGCAGCGTGACCGATCGCCGCGGGGACGGACCGCACGCCGTTCGCGGCCGTCACCCGTTTCCACGCCACGACCAGCATCACGATCAGCGAGCCCTGCACCCTCGCCGCGCTGACCGGACGCGTCGACGCGGCGGTGCGCAGCGCGAACGTGCCCCTCGCCGTGCGGATCGACCGGGACCTTCTCCACCATCCGGACCCGGACGGTGGGGGAGCAGCACGAGCCCTACCCGCCGCTCGTCGAAGCGGCCGCCGGGGAAGCGGTCAACACCCTGCACGACGCCACCGGGACGGTCGCCGGCTTCCGGACGCCCCAGTTCGAGCAGGCGATCGCCGTCGCGGGCTACCACCTGCACTTCGTCGACGACGCTCGTCGGCACGGTGGTCACGTGCTCGACCTGGAGGTGCGGTCGGCGCAGGTCCGCATCTCGCCGGTGACCGAGATGCGCCTCGCCGTTCCGGACGACGCCGCGTTCCTCGGCGCGGACATCGACGTCGACCAGATCGGCCAGCAGGAACGGCAGGCAGAGGGATGACGCAGTCGACGGACGACACCACCACCGGCATCACGGTCGCGGACCTGATCGGCTCGTGGACCCTCGTCAGCGCGACGCAGACCTTCGACGACGGCGAGCAGGTGCCGGAGTTCGGGCCGAACGCCGACGGGTACATCATCTACACCGACGACGGCTCCGTCTCCGCGACCCTCGGCGACGCGTCCCGCCCACGAAGCGGCGCCACCGACCCGCAACGGGCGACCGACCCGCAGCTCGCCGCCATGGCGCAGCGGTTCATCGCCTACGCGGGGCCGTTCACGCTCGACGAGCGCACCGGCACGGTGACCCACCACATCGTGACGTCGCTCTTCACCGACTGGCAGGCCGGCGAGCAGCGACGACGGGTCCGGATCGAGAACGGGCTCCTCCACGAGGCGGGGACACCCCGGGAGGCACCGGACGGACGCCGCTTCACCGTCGAGCTGCGCTGGCGCCGCGTCGCGGCCGGATGAGGCCCGCGCCTCACCGTCGCGCGGCGGAGCGGAACCCCCGGTCGAGGAAGTCGACCATCCAGGTGAAGCTCGTGTCGACGTCGGTCCCCATCTGGAACCCGTCGGACGCCTCGAGGGTGGCGAAGCCGTGCAGGACGCTGCGGAGCATCCGGAGCGCGTGCACCTCGTCCGCCGGGTCGAGCGAGTAGGCCCGCAGCACGGCCGCGAACGACGCCATGGTCCGGTCGAGCGCCACGGTCAGCGGGTCGTCCTCGTCGGCCGGCCGGACCCCGGTCGTGGCGTCGTACCGGCCGGGGTGCTGCTGGACGTACCGGCGGACGGTCTGCGCCGCGGCCTCGAGGGCGTCTCGTCCCGCGCGACCCTGCATGGCGTCGCGCAGCTCGTCCCCGAGCTCGGTGGCGGCGAGGACCGCGACGCGTCGGACGAGGTCGGGCAGCCCGTCGACGTGCTTGTAGAGGGACAGGGCCTTCACGCCCAGTCGCTCGGCGACGAGGCTCATGGTCAGCTGCGCGAGCCGATCTCGTCGGCCAGCGCGGCGGCGGCCTCGGTGACGACCGCCGGGTCGAGTCCGGCCCTAGGCACGCTGGTCCCCGGCGACCGTGGGCAGCGTGCGCCCGAGGAAGGGGAGCAGCAGGGCGAGGACCTCGGTCGGCGCCTCGGTGTGCGGGTAGTGGCCGACGCCGTCGAGCACGGCGAGTTCGCCGAGTCCGTCGGGCAGGTCGGCGAGGATGCGCTCGCCCTCGGCACGCGGGTCCGCCCAGTCGGGGTCGGCGCTGCCCTCGACGACGAGGACCGGGCAGCGCACGTCACCGAGGCGTGCGCCGGCGTCGGCGGGGAGGTCTTCGTCATTGCGCGGAGTGCCGCCATCCGCTCGGGCTGCTGGAGTGTGCGCTCGATGCGCCCGCGTTCCTCGGCCCAGTCCGCCGGCTTCGTCGGGATCGCGAGGTCCAGGTAGGCGAGCCAGCCCGGCAGGCTGCCGGTCGTCATGAGCTTGAGGAGCTGCAGCGTCCCCGCGCGGTGGGTGCGGTTGCGGAGCAGGCCGACGAGGTCGAGGGACTGCTTCCGGGTGAACGGTGCGAGTTCGACGATGCCGACGACGTCGTCGGGAGCGGTCGCGGCGGCGATCGTGGCGGCCCCGCCGCTGATGGACTGTCCGACGACGACCGCCGGGCCGCCCAGGTGCCGGACGAGCGCGACGAGGTCGCCGGCGATGTCGGCGCGTTCGTAGCCCGCCCACCCGGTGCTCGAGTCACCCGCTCCGCGGATGTCGACGTTCGTGACGCGGTAGCCCGCGGCGACGAGCTCGGGGACGATGAACCGGTACGCGTGCCGGCTGTCGCCCATCCCGTGGGCGAGGACGACGAGCGGCCCCGTCCCGGTCAGGTCGTACGCGATCGTCCCTGCACCGGTGTCGAAGTGTTCGAGCATGGCTGCCTCCTTGGCTAATGCCTGTAGCCAAAAGCTACACCGCATAGCCAGAAGGTGTCAAGCAGTCAGCCAGGCCAGTGCTCCAGCCGCCAGCCGCCGTCCGCCTCGGGGTCGCGGGAGAACGCCTGGCGGTTGCTCGGCCCCTCGGCGTCGCCCTGCCAGAAGAGCATCCGCACGGGGGTGACCGCGTACCCGGCCCAGGTCTCCGGCGGCTCCAGCTCGGCGCCGCGATCCCGTTCGAACGCCGCCCACCGCTCCCGCCGTCGCACGTCCGGCTCGGCGGCGAGCTCGTGGTCGTTCAGCCACGCGAGCACCTGCAGGTACCGGCTCCGCGCCGCGTACGCCTCGCGGGCCTCGTCCGCGGCGACCTCGACCACGTCGCCGGTCACGACGAGCTGCCGCGCCCGCTCCGGCTGGTGCAGCGTGACGGTCGCACGCGGCACGGCCGTGAGCTCGGCGGCCTTCCGGCTGCGGGTGTCGGTGTGGAAGTGGAACCGCTGCCCGTCGAACCGCGACAGCAGCACGGTCCGCGCGGACGGGTAGCCGTCGAGGCCGATCGTCGACAGTGTCATCGTCGGTGGCGCAGCCTCGGCCCCGTCCAACCAAGCGCCGGCCAGGACAGAGCGGGTTCACCGCGCCGCGACCGGGTCGAACCGCGCGATCTCGTGCAGCGACGCCACCGCCTCGTCGAGGGAGTGCTCCCAGAGCGCCGCCCCGTACGAGGCGGTCGCCCGGCTCGCGTCACCGACGACCCCGGCGTCCCCGAAGTCGTTCGACAACCACCCGAACGACACGGGTCCACCGTTGAACGCGATCTTCGAGAAGGCGGCCAGGTGCTCGGGCACCCAGCGCTCGGCCAGCGTCATGTCGACGAGGTCGGGGCGCAGGTGCAGGATCATCGAGGTCTCCGCGGCTCCGCCGTGGATGCCGAGGCCGAGTTCGTCCGAGTCCTCGCCGTCCGGCGCGGGGATCCGCGCGAGGGTCGGCATGAGGAACGTCTTCAGCCCGTACCGCTTGCGGATCTCGCGGAGCGCGACCTGCAGCAGGGCGACGTTGCCGCCGTGCCCGTTCGCGAACACGAGCGTGCCGGCGCCGGTGAGCGCCACGGCCCGACCGACCTGCACGACGGTGTCGAACATCGTCTCGGTGTCGAGCCACACCGTGCCGGGTGCCCAGCTGTGCTCGTCGGACTTCGTGAACGCGAGCGTGGGGAGCTGCCAGACGTCGAGCCCCTCGGCGGCGGCGCGCTCGACCGCCGCGCCGCCGATGTGGTCGGCGAGCAGGAAGTCGGTCAGGAGCGGCAGGTGCGGCCCGTGGTGCTCGACGGCCCCGGTCGGCTGCACGACGATGGTGTCCGGCCCGAAGCCCGCGGCGACGGCGGGTCCGGACAGCTCCGCGAGCTTGCGGGTGCCGGTGCCCGGCGCGTTCACTTGCCGAACCCCGGCACGGCCGGCTGCGCCGATGCGGTCGACCCGCCCGACTCCACGAGCGACGGGTCGATCACGTGTCCCGGGTTGAGCAGGCCGTCCGGGTCGGTGCGCCGCTTCAGCACGATGAGCTCCTCGACGCCGTGGTCGACGTAGTACTGGTGCGGGCTGTGCACCCGGACGCCCAGGTCGCGGAGCGCCGGGTAGCCGGCGTAGACGTCCTCGGCCCCGGTGTAGGGCGCCGTGAGCATCCCGATCGGGCCGACGTGCGCCGCCTCGATGTGCAGCATCCCGCCCGGGTACACGGCCTCGACCTCGGCGATCCGGTCGATCAACGCCTCGCCGCCGACCTCGACGTGGAAGTACTCGGTGTCCGGGGTGTTCCGCTTCAGCCACCAGATCGGGTGGTTGTACGACAGCATCGACACCTTCGTGGTCTGCTGCAGGCCCTCGCGGACGTCCTCGACGGTGCCGCCCGCCAGGTCGATCAGGTCGCGGGCCTCGTCGAGCGTGACGGCGTCGACGATGCCCCGGAGGCTCGCCCGCCCCGCCACGATCGCGTCGTCCTTCGGCAGGGTCGCGGCGATCTCGGCGCGGTCCGCGCTGACGAGCCGCGGGACCGGGTCCAGCCCGCGCAGGGTCCGGACGGCGGTCAGGGCCTGCTCGAACGTCGGGAACGTCGCGTAGACGGCGCGCCAGTCCTGCAGCGGCTCCAGCCGGACCGTGGCGCGGGCGATCACGCCGGCGGTGCCGTAGGTGTGCACGAACGTCTGGGCTTCCTCGCCCTCGACGTGGAGCAGCTCGGCGGCGCCGGGCAGGGCGATGTCGAGCGCGGTCACGAAGCCCTGCCAGTTCGACCCGTGCGCGATCGACCCGGTGCCGCCGGACCCGCCGGACAGGAACCCGCCGATCGTGGACTGCGCGGTGGACGGGTACATCCAGAGCTGCTGTCCTGCGGCCGCAGCGGCCTGTTCGAGCGCGACCATCGAGGCGCCGGCCTCGGCCGTCACCCAGCCGTCGCCGACCTCGACGACGGCGCGTGCCCGGGACGTGTCGAGCACGAGGCCGCCGTGCAGCGGGATGCCCTGGCCGTAGTTGCCGGTGCCCTTCCCGCGGGTGGTGACGGGCACGCCGTGGCGGACGGCGGCCTGCAGGGTCGCCTGGATCTCGTCCGCGCTCGCCGGCGAGGCGACGAGGTCGGCCAGACCGAGCGGCAGCTGCTCGGTGAGGATGGGGCTCATGGTCGCCTCGTCGACGGAGGCACGTTCACGGGTGCGCTGGTCGGTGCTGACGCCGCGCTCGCCGAGCAGGTCGACGAGCTCGGCGCGGAGCGCCTCGATCGTGGTGGGGGGAGGCGGTGGTGACGGTGGTCATGCTGGCTCCTGTGGGGTGGACTGGTGCGGGACGACGGACTGGAGGCGCGGGGCGGTCTGGCACCGCGCCTCCAGTCCGGTTGTTGGTCGGCTCAGCCGGCCCGGGTCAGGAACCGAGCCCGATCTTCTGGTCCAGGAACTCGTTCGTGAACAGGTCGGAGGCCGTGAGCCCCGACTTCACGTCGCCGCCGGAACCGGAGAAGACCGGGGTCGCCTTCTTGATGAAGTCGGTCATCCGCTGCTCGTCCATGTCGCCGACGTAGCCGTTCGAGCCGTCGGTCGCGATGCCGAGCTTCACCATCTGCTTCGCCGCGAACGCGCCGACCTTCGAGTCGTAGGTCCAGCCGTTGTTGTACTGCTGCACGAGCTTCGTGATGAGGTCGTTCGTCGCGCCGGGGGGACTGCAGGTAGTCGACGTCGGCCTGCTGCATGATCGGGACGAGCTTCTCGAGGCACGGCTTCAGCTTCGACATCTCACCGGAGCGGATCGACATCGTCTCGGGGTAGGGGTTCCAGCCGGTGCTCGAGACGAGCTTGTAGTCGACCTTCTTGCCCCAGGCCGCGACCTGGTTCTGGTAGATGTACGGCTCGGCGGTGGCGAAGCCCTGCTGGGCGTCCTTGCCGCCGGCGGAGACGAACTTCGACGGGGTGCCGTCGTAGCTGCCGTCGAGGACGCTCTTGGGGAGGATGCCGGCCGACTCGAGGTACGACATGTACGAAGCGCCGTTGAAGTAGCGGACGACGCCCTTGTTCTTCTCCAGCTGCTTGCCGAGGTCCTTGATGCTGTCGACGTCCTTGTAGGTCGACGGGTCGTACATGATGACGAAGGGGGACTGGTCGTTCTCGGCGAACACCGCGGTGGTGGGGAGCTTGCCGGAGAACTGCACCGCCTCGTCGGTGGAGACGTAGCCGAGGGTGATCGACTTGTCCTGGTACATCTGCGAGCTGACCTTCGAGTAGCCGATGGCCGGGCCGCCGACACGGATCTCGAGCTTGACGCCGGTGCTCTTGCCGTTCGCGACGAGGTCGCCGGTGACGCTCTTGTCGGAGGCGTTGATCGCCGGGTTCGCGCCGAGCATCTGGTACAGGTGGCCGTGCTCGCCCTCGGGGTTCCAGTCGGTCTGCACGACGACCGTCGCGGGGCAGACGCTCGACAGGTCGACCTTCGGCCCGGTGGCGGTGTTCGAGGTCGCGGCGGTCGTGTCTGGTGGTGCCGGCCGAGCCCGACGCGCAGCCGGTAAGGGCGATGGCGGTGGCGGCGAGGGCGGCGGTGGCGACGCCGATTCGGGTGGTGGTGCGCATGGAGGCTCCGTTCGTGGTGCGGGTCTCGTGGTGCTGGGGTGGGTTCAGGGGTGCGGGTGCGGGTGCGGGTGCGGGCGCTGGGGTGTGGCGGCGGGCGCGGCGCGCTCGCCGCACTCGCCGCACTCGCCACGCGGGGTCAGCCGAAGTCGTGCCAGCGCCCGACGGCGAGGCGTCCGACGAGGCCGAAGACCAGGAAGACGGCGACGCCGTACAGCGAGGCGATGATGATCGTCGCGTAGAGCTCGGGGCCCATCAGGCGCGAGGCCGTCACCTGGATGAGGACGCCCAGCCCGGGGTTGCCCCGCTGGAAGAACTGGTCGCCGACGATCGCGCCGATGACGGACAGCCCGGCCGAGGTGCGCAGCCCGACGAAGATCGACGGCAGCGCCGCGGGGACCTGGAGCTTGACGAGCTGCGCGAGCCGGCCGGAGCGCTGGCAGCTGGAACAGCTCGCGCTGGGCCCGGTCGGCCGACTGCAGCCCGAACAGGGTGTTCGACACCATCGGGAACAGGGCGATCATCACGGTGACGATGACCCGGCTGACGAACTCGTAGCCGAACAGGGCGCCGATCAGCGGCACGAGCGCCAGGATCGGTACGCACCTGCAGCACGACGGCGTACGGGTAGAGCGCGAGTTCTCGAGCCACTTCGCCTGCGCCATCGCCATCGCCCAGACGACGCCGATCACGATCGCGAAGCCGAGGCCGGTGAGCGACACGACCGTGGTCCGGCCGAGTGCCGCCCAGAGGTCGGAGCCGAACGTCGTCGGTGCTCCGTTCATGCCGGTCGGCGCGACGATCGCCTTGAGGACGAGGTGCGGGTACGGCACCAGGAACGCGAGTTCCCGGACGTGGTCGTAGTAGTACGCGACGGCGTACCAGACGGTGACGAGCAGTGCGAACACGACGACGGGCTGCCACCAGGTGACCGAGCGGCGGACGCGTGGTGCGGAACGGCGGGCGGCGGCGCGGGTCGCGCGGGCGTCGGCGACCTGCAGGGTGGCCATCAGCGGTGTCCTTCCCGGAGTGCGTGCGAGACCTCGCCGACGAGCTCGGCGAACTCGGGGGTGAAGCGGATGTCGGGGTCGCGGGGCATCGGGAACGGCACGTCGAACCGGCCGACGATGCTGCCCGGACGGCCGGACATCACGATGACCTCGGTGGAGAGGTACACGGCCTCGGACACCGAGTGGGTGATGAAGAGGCCGGCGAACTGCTGCTCCACGAAGAGCCGGAGGAGTTCGTCGTTGAGGCGTTCACGGGTGATCTCGTCGAGGGCGCCGAACGGCTCGTCGAACAGGAACAGCTGCGGGTCGAGCGTCAGCGACCGGGCGAGGGACACGCGCATCCGCATGCCGCCGGAGAGCTGCTTCGGCAGGTTCGTCTCGAACCCGTTCAGCCCGACCAGGTCGATGGCGTGCTTCGCCTTGGCGGCCCGTTCGGCCTTCGGCACGTGCTGGAGCTCGGCGAGCAGCTCGACGTTGCCCTGCACGGACCGCCACGGCAGGAGCGTGGCGTCCTGGAACACGTAGCCGATCCGGTCCGCGGCGACCCCGGCGGTACCGTCCGAGGCGGTCTCGAGGCCGGACGCGATCCGGAGGAGGGTCGACTTGCCGCAGCCGGACGGACCGACGACGGAGACGAACTGCCCCCGGTCGACGGTGAGGTCCACGCCCTGCAGCGCGATCGTGCCGTTCGGGAAGGTCATCTCGACGTTCCTGAAGTCGAGCAGTGTGTCCGTCGCGGTGACGGGGGACGGTGCGGTGGTGGTCACGACTACCTCGTGTTCTCGTGCATGGGCGTGCGCGGTCAGGGAACGGGGACGGTTGCGGGCTCGGACTCGCGCGCTGGTGCGGCGTGGGTCCGGGCGGGCGCGGCGACGCTGCGCCGCACCTCGGTACGGGCGACGAGGCGCCCGCGGGACAGGACGATGCGGTCGGCCGGGGCGTTCGCCACGGCGTCGGTGATGCTCGTCGCGGCGACGGCGAGCAGGTCGGCGCGTGCACCGGGCACGACGCCGGCGATCGGCAGCCCCATGACGCTGCGGGCGGTGTCGCTCACCATCGCGTACGCCTCCTCGGGCGTCAGGTGCCCGGCCGTGACGAGCAGGGACGCGGTCTCGAAGGCGTCGCTCCGTCCGACCGGGTTGAACGGGTCGCGGACGCTGTCGGCGCCGGCGGCCACCCGGACGCCGGCGTCGAGGAGCGCCCGATCGCCGTCAGCCCGCGCGGCGTCGCCACCGGGTGCTGCCACCCTTGCAGGTAGAGGTTGGTGATCGGCAGGGTGATGACGCCGAGGTCCGCGGCGGCCACGTCGGCGACGACCTCGGCGAGCCGCTCCGGGTGCAGGGTGCCGAGGCGGACGCAGTGCCCGGCGGAGTACTGCCGGTCGCGGGGCCAGTCGCGGACCGACCGGGCGTAGTGGTCGAGGGTGACCGGGCCGTCCAGGCTCTCGTCCGCGTGCAGGTCGACCCCGAGGCCGCGGTCGCGGGCGATGGCGAGCAGTCGGTTGACGTCGGCCGCGGGGTCCTCGGCCAGGTGCGGGGCGCCGCCGACCAGGTCGACGCCGAGGTCGAGGACGGCCGCCACGTGGTCGTCCGGCGCGAGGGGGCCGGCGAGGGCGACGAGCTCGATGTCCATCAGGTCGGCGAGTTCCTCCCGGACGCGCACCAGGGCCTGGGCACCGCGCACGGCGTCCGCGACCGTCGCGGAACCGTGCGCGCTCAGGACGTCGACGTGGCTGCGGACCGCGGTCGTGCCCGCGGCCAGCATCGCGAGTGCCTGGGTGCGGGCGCGGTCGGCGATCTCGTCGACCGACATCGTCGTCGCGTAGTCCGGACCACGCGGCGATCGCCGAACCGAGGTCGCCGAGCGGCGGGTGGATGCGGTCGGCGCTGAGGGCCTTGTCGAGGTGGGCGTGCGGGTCCGCCGGGGCGGTCAGCAGCAGGCGTCCGGCCAGGTCGAGCGTGCTCTCGGCCGGGGCACCGAGGGAGCCCGCCGGCACGACCTCGGTCACGTGTTCGCCGCGGATCGCGACGTCGACGAGCCCGCCGTCGGGCAGCAGGGCGGACCGCAGGAGGGTGATCCGGCGGGGCAGTGACGACTCCATGGGACCCTCTCGATCGTGTGTGACAATGTTGATCGCATCAACATTCACGATGCTAGGTGCGGCGTGTTTCCCACCCGTTTCCAGCCGGTTGCCGACTGTGACGAGCAGTCGCTCCCGGAACGCCCACCGCCCCCAGACCACGAACGGAGCGCGATGCCCACCGACCTCCTCGACGCCGATCGCGTCGTCGACGAACAGGCCCGACGGATCGGCGAACACGTCCGGAGCCGCCGCCGTGCCGCACGGATGACCCTCGTGCAGCTCGCCGACCGCACCGGGTTGTCGCACCCGTTCCTCAGCCAGGTCGAGCGCGGACACTCCCGCGCGAGCATGGTCTCGCTCGAGAAGATCGCCGCGGCGCTCGACACCACGCAGGTCGCGCTCCTGGCCGCCGCAGCACCCGAGCGCGAGGAGCCCGACGACCAGACGCCCGAGGTCATCCGCGCCGGTGAGGGCGCGCGCGGACCGTTCTCCAGCGGTGAGGCGCGGCTGCTCGTGCACGCCGGACCGCACGCCTTCGAACCGCTCGAGTGGGTCGGGGACAACACCGAGCTCGGCGAGTACTTCGAGCACCACGAGGACGAGTTCCTGACGGTGCTCGCCGGCGACGTCCTGCTCGACCTGCGGGGCCGACCGCCGCTGCGGCTCGGACCCGGCGACTCCGCGTACTACCGCGGCGGCACCGGGCACCGGTGGGCGAGTGCCGACGGCAGCCGGTTCCACATGATCGTCGTCAAGGAGTCCCCGCGCACCGGAGCGGCGTCGTGAGTGCCGCGCCGACCACGGCCGACCCGACCGGTGCCGACCTGCGACGCCGCGTCCGCGTCGCCGGTCGGGAGCGCGTGACCGACGACGTCGTGGTGCTCGACCTCGCCGCGCTCGACGGCACGGCGCTGCCGGACTGGGAGCCCGGCGCCCACATCGACCTCGAGGTCGCGCCCGGCACCGAGCGCCAGTACTCCCTCGTCGCGACCACGCCGGACGGGCACTGGCGGATCGCCGTCCTCCGCGAAGCCGCCGGCCGGGGCGGATCGGCCGCGGTGCACGACGGACTCGACGTCGGGGCCGAGACCACGGTCGCCGGCCCGCGGAACCACTTCGGCTTCGATCCCGGTCGCCCGGCGGTGTTCGTCGCGGGCGGGATCGGCATCACACCGATCGCCGCGATGGTCGCTGCCGCGGAACGCGCCGGGACACCGTGGGAGCTGCACTACGGGGGTCGACGGCGGGACCGGATGGCGTTCGCGGACGCGCTCGTCGCCGATCACCCGGACCGGGTCGCGCTCGCCGTCTCCGAGGAGGGCACCCGGCTCGACCTCGACGCGCTGCTCGGGCCGGTCCGCGACGCCGTCGTCTACTGCTGCGGCCCGCGCCGGCTGATGGACGGGGTCGAAGCGGCCACCGCGCACTGGCCGGCCGGGAGCGTCCGGGTCGAGCGCTTCGAGCCCGCGGCGGACGTGGACGCGCCGGGTGAGTCCTTCGAGGTGGAGCTCGCCGTCACCGGCGTCACCGTCACGGTGCCGGCCGACCGGACCCTGCTCGAGGTCGCCGAGGAAGCGGGCGCGTTCGTGCTGTCGTCCTGTCGCGAGGGCACCTGCGGGACGTGCGAGACGCCCGTGCTCGAGGGCGCGGTCGACCACCGCGACACCGTGCTCAGCCCCGAGGAACAGGCCGACGACCGCACCATGATGGTCTGCGTGTCCCGCGCCCGACGCGGCTGCCCGCGCCTGGTCCTGGAACTCTGATCGCGTCGGACGGGAGGCAGTGCGCGCGACGTGCGCACCGCCTCCCGTCCGTCCCGTCCCGGCCCCGCTACGGGCGTTCGGTGTCCTCGAGCGGCGCGCCGGTGAGCGCCGACAGGCGCTCCAGGCCCGCCTCGGCGACCAGCTGCCGTGCGAGCGGCCGTGCCCGCGCGACGGCCTCGTGCACGTCGACCCGGGTGACCTCGCCGTCGGCCAGGCTCAGCTCGCCGTCGACCCAGACGTCCTTGACCTCGCGGCTGCCGGCCACGAACACGACCGCCTGGTAGGGGTCGTGGACGTTCGCCAGGGTCGGGCTCTCGCCGTCGAACACGACCAGGTCCGCGCGCTTGCCGGGCTCGAGCGAGCCGATCGTGTCGTCCATGCGCAGCGCGCGGGCGCCGCCGATCGTCGCCATCTCGAACGCCTCCCGGGCGCTCATCGCAGTGGCCTGCAGGTCGCGGACCCGGGCGAGCAGGGCCGCGGTCTTCATCGCCTGCAGGAAGTCCTGCGAGTCGTTCGACGCCGGCCCGTCCACCCCGATCCCGACCGGCACGCCCAGCGCGCGGAACTCGGCGACCGGCGCGATGCCGCTCGCCAGGATCCCGTTCGCCACCGGGTTGTGGGCGACGCCGACGCCGTTCGTCGCGTACCGCTCGCGGTCCTCGCGGTCGACCCAGACACTGTGTGCGGCGATCACCGGTACCTGGAACATGCCGGTCGCCTCGGCGTGGCCGATCGCCGTCCGGCCGGTCCGCTGTCGTGCCGCGGTGACCTCCTCGCGCACCTCGTGGAAGTGCACGTGCACGCCGTGTCCGCCGGCGACGGCGTAGTCGACGTGCTCCTGCCAGGTGTCGTCGGTGTAGCGGCCGATCGACGAGACGCCGACGCGGAACGAGCTGTACCGGCTGGCGTCGGCGGCTTCGCGGAGGGCCTCGAACTCCTCGAGGATCGGCGTCGCCCCGAAGTCGCGGTCGACGTCACCGGAGCCGAACGACACCACGCCGCGCAGGCCGAGCTCCTCGAGCGCCTGCACCACCCCGGGCGTCGCCGGTTCGTCGGGCATCGGGTCGGCGCAGAACATGTCGTTCGCGGTCGTGACGCCGCTCCGGAGCATCTGGATGCCCTGCAGCATCGTGCCCGCGTACGCCTTCTCGCGAGTCATCACCGGGTTGACGCGGCCGATCAGGGCGGTGAGCCACTCCCAGAGCGTGTACTGCGAGCCGATGCCCGTGATGAGCCCCTCGCTGAAGTGCCCGTGGGTGTTCACGAAGCCGGGCGTGACGACGTCGTACGCGCCGCCGCGCACCGTCGCCTCGGGGTGGGCGGCCGAGAGCTCCGCGAAGGTCCCGACCGCCGCGACGTGGTCGCCGTCGAGCAGGACGGCTCCGTCGCGGATCGCTGCGGGCGTGGCGGAGTCGTCCGGTGCGGCGGTGAGCACCCAGCCGGCGCGGATCAGGGTCTGAGACATGCTGCGACCGTACGGGCCGGGTGTTCCGCGGGGGTTACGGGCGGGTTTCCCGGAAGGCCCCGGCGACCGGACCGGAACGGGCCGTCACGGGCCGGAAACAGCGGGCTGCTAGAAACGCCTGCATGCTGACCGTCACCGGCGCCCGCCGCGTCCTCGTCGAGCCCCGGACCGAGCGCGACGGCGACGTCGTCGTGGACGACGGCAGCGACGTCGCGAGCACCCTCGACGCGTCGGGGTGCGTCGTCACCCCTGGTCTCGTCAACGCGCACCACCACCTGCTGCAGACCGCGTTCCGGACGCTCCCGGGGACCCGTGGCGTGCCGATGGCGGACTGGCTGCCGACGATGGCGCAGGCGTACGCGCGGGTCGGGCACGATCCCGAGCTCTACGGGCTGGCGGCGTCCGCCGGGGCCGCGGAGGGCCTCCTGTCCGGGGTCACGACCATCGCCGACCACCACCTGAACTGGCCTGCCGACGCGACCCCGTCGGACACCGTGGCGCTCGCCGGGGCGACCGTGGGCGCGGTCCGGGCGCTCGGCGGCCGGATCGTCTTCGTCCGTGGGTCGGCCCGCGACGACCCGGACCGCGCCGCCGAGTCTGCGCAGGCGATCGTCGCGGGGCTGCTGCACCCGGACGCCGTCGGCGGCGTCGACCCCGACGGCCGACTGCAGGTCGCGGTCGGACCGGCGGGCGTGCACTCCGACGGCGAGGCCACCTTCCGGGCGCTCGGCGAGGTCGCCGCCCGCCACGGCCTGCGACGACGCACGCAAGCGAACGAGCAGGTCGACACCGCGATCGCACTGGAGCGGTACGGGCGGCGGCCCCTCGACCTGCTCGAGGACTGGGGGTGGCTCGCGCAGGACGTCACGATCGCCCACCTGTGCGACGTGACCGACGACGAGATCACGCGCATCGCCGCGTCCGGTGCGACCGCGACGCACGCGCCGGGCTGCGACGTGCCGATGGGCTGGGGGATCGCGCCCGTCGCGCGCCTGGCCGCTGCCGGGATCACGGTCGGACTCGGCACGAGCGGCGGGGGGAGCAACGACGCCGGCCACCTGCTCGCGGACGGCCGGCTCGCGATGCAGGTCTCCGCGCTCGTCGGGCCGCAGCTGCCGGCTCGGCAGGTGCTCGGGATGATGACCGAGGGATCGGCCGTCGGGCTGGGGCGTCCCGAGCTCGGGCACCTCGGCGCCGGGTCCGCCGGTGACCTGTGCGTGTGGGACGTCTCGGGTGTCGCGGACGCGGGAGTCGACGACGTGGTGGCCGGTCTGCTGTGGGCGTCGCCCGGTCGCCGGCCCCGGCACGTCGTGGTCGGCGGGCGTGTGGTGGTGCGGGACGGGGAGGCTCGTGGCCGCCGATGAGCGCGAGGTGGCGGCCCGGCTCGCCGAGCGGTTGGCGCGGACGCCGGCGGGGTGACGCGGGGCGCGGGCGGCGTTCGATGCGTGCGAACCTTGTGACACGGCACGCGTCGAACGACAAGTGGGATGTCGGAGCATGCGCACGCACCAGATGCATGCGCATGCTCCGACGCGGCACGCGTCGAACGACAGGTGCGACGTCGGAACATGCGCACGCACGCACGCACGCTCGCACGCCCGCACGCGCACACGCACGCACGCAGCCGCGGCAGCGCTCAGCCCGCGACCACGGCTCGCCGGTGCAGGGGCCCTCGCCGCCGGTGAGCGCGCCACCGCCGGCCCCCGTTCCGCACCGCGATCACCTCGGCCATCACCGCGATCGCGATCTCCGCCGGCGTCACCGCACCGATGTCGAGCCCGATCGGGGACCGGAGCCGCCCGAGGTCCGGCGTCCCCAGCGCCCGGAGCTCCTCGAGCCGCCGCTCGTGCGTCGCGCGGGACCCCATCGCGCCGACGTAGCCCGCACCACGCCGCAGTGCGAGGTCGATCACCGCCGCGTCGAACCGGTCGTCGTGGGAGAGCACCACGACCGCGGTGCTCGCGTCGACGGGTGTCTCCGCGAGCACCCGGGTCGGCCATCCGACGACGCGCTGGTCGGCGGCCGGGAAGCGCTCGTCCGTGAGGAACACCGGGCGCGGGTCCACGACGGTGACGGCGTAGCCGAGGACCGCCGCCGCGTTGGTCACCGCAACGGCGAACTCGACGGCACCGACCACGATGCAGCGGGGACGGGTGTCGGCCCGCTCGGTGAAGACCCGTCCGCGGCAGCCCTCCGGCGCGGTGACGACCGTGGCGAGCGTCGCCGGGTCGAGCGAGAGCGCCAGGGACACCGGAGAGCCCGCCTCGGCCCGCCGCAGGGCGTCCACCACCGCGTGGTCGTCCGGCGCGACCCGGTGCACGAGGACCTCGATCCGGCCGCCGCACCGGAGCGCGGGCGCCCACGCGGCATCGGGGTCACCGTCCGGTCCGGTCTCGTCGAACCCGAACCGCTCGAGGACCGCGACGCCGGTGGCGAGCACCTCCTCCGCGGTGCCGTACAGCGATCCCTCGACGCAGCCGCCGGAGATGGTCCCGACGACCTCGCCGCCGGGCAGGACCGCCATCGAGGTCCCGACGCCGCTCGGCGCGCTGCCCTGCATCGAGACGGCCGTCGCGACGACGACGGGGTCGCCCGCGTCGAGCACGGCCAGGAGGCGCGGTGCGAGTTCGAACATCAGGCACCTCCGGCGTCGGTCGCGTCGGCGATCAGGGCCCAGACCCGGTCCCGCGTCATCGGCAGCCGGTACGGACGGAACCCGATCGCGTCCCGCACCGCGTTCGCGACCGCCGGTGCGACGGGGTTGTACGGCGCCTCGCTCATCGACTTCGCCCCGAGGGGCCCGATGGGGTCGTGCGTCCGGGCGAAGAGCACCTCGGTGCGGGGCACGTCGGAGATCTTCGGCACCCGGTAGGAGCGGAAGGCGTCGGTCAGGACCCGACCGGTGTCGTCGAGCAGGACCTCCTCGTACAGGGTCGACCCGATCGCCTGCGCCGACCCGCCCTCGACCTGACCGCGCAGCTGCTCGGGGTTGAGGACCGTCCCGGCGTCGACCGCCTGGACGCTCTGCAGCACCCGGACCTCACCGGTGGGGCGGTGCACGGCGACGCGGGCGCCGTGCACCGTGAACGCCAGCGAGCGGGGCGTGCCGTCGTGGCGTCCGTGCGCGAGCAGCGGCCCGTCGGCGAGCAGCTCGTCGTGCCCGACCAGTTCGTCCCCGATCCGGACGCCCTCGGGGCCGACCGCGATCGCCGGTCCGAGCGGGCCGTCGGCCGTGCGGGGTGTGCGCGCGCCGACGATCGCCATCGCGCGGGCGACCAGGTCGTCTCGGAGCGCCTGCGCCGCGGCGTACAGCGCGCGCCCGGCGACCACGACCCCCGCCGACCCGAACGCGCCGGTGTCGTGCTCGGCGGCGTCGGTGTCGGACTGGTGCACGTCCACGCGGTCGGGCGTGGTGCCGAGCGCGGTCGCGACGAGCTGCGTGTGCACCGTCGTCGTGCCGTTGCCGAACTCGGCCGTGCCGACCCCGATCCGGTAGCGCCCACCGGGCCGGAGCTCCACCGTGGTGTGGGCGTGGTGACCGCGCGGCGGCATCGTCGCGATGGCCGCGAGGGCGATCCCGGTGCCGTACGCCCAGTCCGACGAGTCGTCGAGCTCGGGGCCGTCCATCCGGGGGACCTCGGGGAGCGGGCCGGCGAGGGCGTCCTCGACGAGGTCGAGGCACTGGTCCAGGCCGTAGCTGCCCTCCCACCGTAGGTCGGTCTCCTCGTCGGGGTCGGTGACCACCAGCGGGTCGCCGGGCACGATCACGTTCCGGCGGCGCAGGTCGACCGGGTCGATGCCGAGCTGTCGTGCGAGTTCGTCCATCGCGGACTCGATCGCGAAGACCACCTGCCCGAGGCCGTAGCCGCGGAACGCCCCGGCGGGGAGGTTGTTCGTGTACACCGACTCCGCGTCGACGCGCTTCACCGGGCACCGGTAGACCGCGACGGACTCGCTGACCGAGTGGAACATCACGCCGACGCCGTGGTTGCCGTACGCGCCGGTGTCCATGGTCTGGTCGACGTGCATCGCGGTGAGCGCACCGTCAGCGGTCGCGCCGAGCCGGACCCGCACGCGCATCGGGTGACGCGTCGGCGCGATGGTGAACTCGTCCTGCCGGCTGTACTCGTACTGCACGGTGCGTCCGGTGCGGAGGACCGCCAACGTGACGAGGTCCTCGGTGAGCAGCTCCTGCTTGCCGCCGAACCCGCCACCGACCCGCTTCGCGACCACGCGCACGCGCTCCGGGTCGAGCCCGAAGACGCGCGCGATCTCGTCGCGCACCAGGAACGGCACCTGCGTGGCGGTCCGCAGCACGAGGCGTCCGTCCGCGTCCAGCCGCCCTCGTGTGGCGTGCGTCTCGAGCGCCGCGTGGGAGACACGCCCCGTCGACCAGGTGCCGTCGACGGTCGCGTCGGCGGTGGCGAGGGCGGCGTCGACGTCGCCCGTCGCACCGTGCAGCGCCGCGACGACGTTCCGTTCCGGTTCGGCGATCCGGTGCTCGGCCGTCGACTTCTCGCCGTGCAGCAGGGGAGCGCCCGGCCGTCGTGCCTCGTCCGGGTCGTGCACGCTCGGCAGCACCTCGTACGCGACGCGGACCAGGGCGCACGCCTGCTCGGCGGTGCGGACGCTGTCGGCGACGACGGCCGCGACGCGCTGGCCACGGAAGCGCAGCACGCGGTCGAACACCAGCGTGTCGTCGGGGTCGTCGAGCCGCGACTCGTGCCGGCCCGTCGAGAAGAGCACCCCGGGGTCGTCGTGGTGGGTCAGGACGGCGTGCACCCCGGGCAGTGCCTCCGCCGCCGTCGTGTCGATCGCGGTGATCCGGGCGTGCGGGTGCGGGCTGCCGAGCACGGCGAGGTGCAGCAGCGCCTCGGTGCCGCGCACGTCGAGGGTGTACTCCTCCTGCCCGGTGACGATCCGCCGTGCGGCCGGGGCAGCGACGGAGCGGCCGATCGCCTCCCCGGCGCCTGCGCAGGCGGTGTTCGTCACGCCGTCCAGGGCGTCCTCGATCGCCCGGTACCCGGTGCACCGGCACAGGTTCCCCTTCAGCCGGCGGTGGCGGTCGGCCAGGTCGTCGGGGCCGAGGGTGGACGCGGTCACCACGAAGCCCGCCGTGCAGAACCCGCACTGGAACGCGGCCGCGTCCGCGAAGGCGCGCTGCACGGGGTGTGGGTCCTCCGGGGTGCCGAGCCCGGCGGCGGTGGTCACCGAGCGGCCCTCCAGCCGGTGCGCCGGGGTGATGCAGGAGTGCACCGGGACGCCGTCGACGAGCACCGAGCAGGCCCCGCAGTCACCCGCGTCGCAGCCCTTCTTCACCGAGGTGACGCCGTGCTCGCGCAGCAGCGTGCGGAGGACCTGGCCGGGCTGCGGGTCCACCTCGAACGGGGTCCCGTCCACGTCGATCCTCATGCCGCCACCGCTGTCGTCGAAGCGGCCTCGTCGCGCAGCTCGTGCGCGAAGCGGGTGCTCACGGCACGACGCCACGCGGGGGAGCCGTGCGGGTCGTCGTACCAGTCGTCGTGCGCACCCAGGGCCTCGGCGAGCACCTCGGCGCGGGGCACCGACGGGAACCGGAGCACGAGCGGCCGGGGCGTCGCCGCGGTCACGACGAGCACGAACCCCGCCGACGACCACCGGGCGGTGACGAGCGAGCCGGACCGGCCGTGCGGGCTGAGCGACACCCGGCGGAACCCGGTCGTCGCGGTCAGCGCAGCCTCCGGCACCTCGAACGACCGGATGACCTCGTCGGTGCCGAGGGCGAGCGTCCGGACGCCGAGCACGAGCTCCGCCACCGGGACCCGGCGCTCCCCGCCGTCCGCCGTCCAGACGACCGCGGTCGCGTCGAGCGTGCTCAGCAGCGCGGTCATCGCACCCGCGGGCAACCCCACCGCCACGTTGCCGCCGACGGTCGCGCTGTTCCAGACCTTGAACGAGGCGAGCAGCGCGTTCGCGCACCGGTCGACGAGCGGCCACGCCGTCCACGTCGGTTCCGGACGCAGCCGGAGCAGGGACGCGATCGTGCAGGTCGCCCCGATCGTCAGCGAGCCGGGCGCCCGTTCGACGTCCGGCCAGCCGAGCGCGGTGAGGTCGACGAGTCCGGTCAGGCCGGGCTGCTCCTCGGAGAAGAGCCAGGTACCGCCGGCGAGCGGGCGGTCACCCGCGGTGAGGGCGAGGTCGTCGCGGCGTGCAGGCGTCCGCACGGTGCGGACGGTGACGAGGTCCATGGAAGGGTCCGATCGGAGTGGGCGAGGGGGAGCTGAGGACACGTCCCCGCCGTCGACCGTGCGCGATCATCCCGCGGTTCCACGCCGAGGTCGGACGCGTCGAGCTGCTGGCGCTGCCGCTGCTGTGCACGACGACCTCCTCGGATCGGATCTGGTGTCGGCCACCGTACGGAACGGGTGTTTCAGCGTGGTTACGGGCCGGGAACACTCGGTGACGGCGGTCGCGACAGGCCGTCACCTGCCGGAGACACCACCGAAACAACCGGGTGGAATCCTCCGGGACATGACCGACACGACCACGGGCACCCCCGCGAGCCCGATCTCGACCGCCACGACCGTGCACCTCGGTGCGAACCAGTACGGGAAGGCCGAGGTCCGGCTCGTCCGGGTGACGCGCGACACCCCGCGGCACGAGATCGAGGACCTGACGATCACGACACAGCTGCGGGGCGCGGCGCTCGCCGACTCGTACACCGACGGCGACAACGCCAAGGTCCTCGCCACGGACACCCAGAAGAACACCGTCTACGCCTTCGCCCGCGAGCACGGCGTGCACACGCCGGAGGGCTTCCTGCTCCGCCTCGGTCGGCACTTCACGACCGCGTTCGACTGGTACGAGGGCGCCACCCTCTCCGCCGAACAGCACGCCTGGGAGCGGATCGCGGTGGACGGCAGCGAGCACGACCATGCCTTCGTCCGCGCCGGCCGCGGCACCCGCACCGCGGTCGTGCAGGTCGACGGCGAGGACGTCCACGTGGTCGCGGGCGTCACCGACCTCACCGTCCTCAAGTCGACCGGCAGCGAGTTCCACGGGTTCCCCCGGGACGGGTACACCACGCTCGCCGAGACCGACGACCGCATCCTCGCGACCTCGGTGACGGCCCGCTGGCGGTACACGCCCGAAGCCGTCGCGGCCGGCATCGACTACGACGCGCTGTACGAAGGGGTCCTCGACCGGATGCTCGCCACCTTCGCCGAGCTGCACTCGCTGGCGCTCCAGCAGACGCTCTTCGCGATGGGCCGCGCGGCCATCGAGGCGTTCCCGGAACTCGCCGAGGTCCGCTTCGCGATGCCGAACAAGCACCACTTCCTGGTCGACCTGGCACCGTTCGGCCTCGACAACCCGGGCGAGGTGTTCTACGCCGCCGACCGGCCGTACGGGCTCATCGCCGGCACGGTCGTCCGCGACGGTGTCGCCGAGGCACCGGCGGCCTGGACCGCCGTACCGGGCTTCGTGTGACGGCGGACCGCGCCCGCACCACGGGTCTCCTGCTGGCTGCCGGTGCCGGGACCCGGATGGGGCGGCCGAAGGCCCTCGTCACGGGAGCAGACGGCACCCCGTGGACGGTCCGCGCCGCGTCGACGCTGCTCGCGGGCGGCTGCGACGACGTCGTCGTGGTGCTCGGTGCGCGTGCCGACGAGGCCGCCCTGATGCTGCGCGACCGGCCCGGGGTGCGCACCGTCGTCGCGCCGGACTGGGCGGGCGGCCTCGGCGCGTCGCTCGCCCGAGGGCTGACGGTGCTCGCGACGTCGTCCATCTCGATCGACGCCGCGCTCGTCTCGCTCGTCGACCTGCCGGGGCTGCCGTCGGCAGCGGTGCGACGGGTCCTCGGGGAGCGGGCCGGACGGACCGGCGCCGTGCGGCAGGCCGAGTACGCGGGGCGCCCGGGGCACCCGGTCCTGATCGGCCGAGCGCTCTGGGCGGCCGTGTCCGACCACCTCGACGTGGCCGCAGCCGACCCGTCGACCGCGGACCGTGGCGCGGGCGCCTGGCTGCGGGCCGTCGGCGCCGAGCCCGTGCCGTGCGCCGACCTCTGGGACGGCGCCGACCAGGACCGGGTCTCAGGCCCCTGACTCCGAGAACAGCACCACCAGCGTGGTCACCAGGCCGATCACCACGATCGCCAGGTCGAGCACGGCCAACGTGACGAGCCGTGCACGCCGCGGTCGCACGGCAGCCCGCACGACCACCATCGCCACGAACAGCACGACCACGGCGACGAATGCCGGCCACCCCACGCCCGGCGAGCGGATCGCCATCAGGACCATCACGGCGGCGACGAGCACCGCGGTGACGGCACCCCACACGAGCCAGTTCGACCCGGATGCGGTGCGCAGTGCCGGCTGGTCACCGACACGGGTCGGATCGGTCTGGTGCGGCTGGTGGTCTGACACGGCCCGGACGGTACGCGGACGGCGCTCCCCGGGGTCTCAGCGCCGCAGCACCGCTCGCACCTGCGCCTCGATGTCGCCCATCACCGCGTCGACGTCGGGCGTCGTCGTCGCGGCCATCGCCAGGAACGTCACCGCCGAGACCGCGCGGGCGAGCTGCACGGCGTCGTCGTGCCCGGTCCCGTCACGTTCGATGATCGCGACCAGCTCGGCCTCGGTCTGCGCCACGATGGTCAGTGCAGCGGCGTGGTTCGGCTCGGACGGGTCCCCGAAGACCATCTCCCGCAGGTACGTCCGTCCGTTCTCGACCTGCTCGCGGTTGCAGGCGACCACCGGCCGCACGAGCGCGAGGACCGCGGGGACGGCCGACGTCGACGACCCGGCCGCGGGACGCGCCGCAGCGCGCCCCGCTTCGAGTGCTTCGGCGTAGTGGGCGTTCTGGACGAGCAGCAGCAGCTCGCCCTTGGTCCGGGCGTAGAGGAACAGGGTGCCGGTGCCGATGTCCGCGGCGTCGGCGATCTGCTGCGTCGTGACGTCGTCCACCCCGTGCTCGGCGAAGAGCGTGGCCGCAGCGGCGACGATCCGGTCGAGCTTCTCCTGCTTGTTCCGCTCGCGGCGACCGCCGGTTGTCGATTCGGGCACTCCTGGTCCTTCCGCCTCCGTCGTCGTCCCTCATCCTGCCACCGCCTCTTGACGATCTGGCTGAGTGCACTCAGTATTGAGTATACTCACCAACCGAGACGAACCGAGATCGGACGACCATGCAGGCATTCGTGCTCACCCGCTACCAGCAGCCCCTCGAGCTCCGGGACGTCCCGGAGCCCGTCGTCGGACCCGGCGACGTGCTCGTCCGCGTCGAGGCGGCCGGCCTGAACCAGCTCGACGAGAAGATCCGGCTGGGCGAGTTCAAGGCGATCCTGCCGTACGACCTGCCGCAGGTCCTCGGGCACGACGTCGCCGGCACGGTCGTCAGCGTCGGGGACCACGTCCGCGCGTTCCGACCCGGCGACCGGGTGTACGGACGACCGCGGAAGGACCAGGTCGGCACCTTCGCCGAGCGGGTCGCCGTGGCCGAGCAGGACCTCGCGCCGATCCCCGCCGGCCTGAGCACGGTCGAGGCGGGGTCGCTCCCGCTCGTCGCCCTGACGGCCTGGCAGGCGCTGGTCGAGCGCGGCGACGTCCGCCCCGGGCACCAGGTGCTCGTGCACGCCGGCGCGGGGGGTGTCGGTTCGATCGCGATCCAGCTCGCGAAGCACCTCGGCGCGACGGTCGCGACGACCGCGAGCGCAGCGAACGCCGACTTCGTCCGGTCGCTCGGCGCCGACGTCGTGATCGACTACCGGAACGAGGACTTCGAGGCGCTGCTCGACGGCTACGACCTCGTGCTCGACAGCCTGGGGGGCGACAACCTCGCGAAGTCCCTCCGTGTGCTGCGGCCCGGCGGGCGCGCGATCGGGATCGCCGGCCCGCCGGACCCGGCGTTCGCTCGGGGTGCGGGGCTCAATCCCTCGTACGGCTCGCCGTCGCCGGGCTGAGCCGGAAGGTGCGCTCGCAGGCGGCCGCGCTCGAGGTCGGCTACGAGTTCCTGTTCATGCACGAGAGCGGCGCGCAACTCCGCGAGCTGTCGGCGCTCGTCGAGGCCGGCGCGGTTCGTCCGGTGGTCGGTCGGACCGTCCCCTTCGCCGAGACCGCAGACGCGCTCACCGCTCGTGGGTGGCGCGATCTTCGCGTTCGTCCTGGCCGTGATCGAGCTCATCATCGTCTTCAAGATGCGCGACGGCCGCAACTGGGCCCGCATCGTCCTGCTCGTCCTCGCCATCCTGCAGGTCATCGGTGTCGGCGTCGGCGCGGCCTCCGGTGGCAACGCCTTCGGCTGGATCGGTGCCGTCGCGGTGATCGTCGCGACCGTGCTCATGTTCGTCGGCGGCGCGAACGGCTACTTC
Source organism: Curtobacterium sp. AC273 (assembly GCF_979253735.1). NCBI lineage: Bacteria > Bacillati > Actinomycetota > Actinomycetes > Micrococcales > Microbacteriaceae > Curtobacterium > Curtobacterium sp. AC273. The sequence continues at coordinate 43,262 of NZ_CEEDDU010000011.1, forward strand.
CGCCGTCGCTGACGACGTGCTCCCGGGTCGCGACGCGACCCGGTGACCGCCTGGAGGCGCGGTGCCAGCTGGCACCGCGCCTCCAGTCCGTCGTCGGTCACGCGAGCACGACCACCTTGCCGGCGATCCGCCCGGCCTCGGCCTCGGCGTGGAGCGCCGGCAGCTCCGCGAGCGTGATGCGCCTGGTGACCTCGACCGTCAGGTCGTCCGAGTCGACGAGGGCGACGAGCTGGGTGAGGCGCTCCCGGTTCGGCAGGACGAACACGGTCGCAGCACGCACGCCGCGTGCTGCGTCGTCGGGTGTCGCCATGAAGGCGGTGGTGCTCACGACGATCCCGCCGTCGCGCACGGCGGCGACGTCGGCGGCGAACTGCTCCGGGTCGAGTGGCGCGAGGTTGAGCAGGACGTCGACCTGCCCGTCGAGGGCGTCGAGCAGCGCGGTCGTGGTGTGGTCGATCACCTGGTCGGCGCCGGCTGCCCGGACGGCGTCGGCGCTCCGGGGGCTGGCCGTGGCGATCACGGTGGCACCGGCACGCTTCGCGAGCTGGACGGCGTACTTGCCGACGCCGCCGCCGGCGCCGACGATGAGCACCCGCTGCCCGGTCGTCAGGTGCCCGTCGTCGAAGAGTGCCTGCCACGCGGTCAAGGCGACCGAGGGCAGAGCCGCCGCGTCGGCGAGCGGGATGCTGGTCGGGGCCGGGACGAGCGCCTCGACCGGGGCGACGACGGACTCGGCGGCACCGCCGTCGCGCTCCATCGGCAGGAACCCGATCACCTGATCGCCGACCGCGATGCCCTCGACGCCGTCGCCGAGTGCGTCGACCGTGCCGGACACGTCGTACCCGGGCACGTGCGGGAGGCTGATCGGGATCGGCAGGAACCCGCCCCGCATCCCGCCGTCGGCGGTGTTGTAGGCGGACGCCGCGACGCGGATCCGGACCTCGCCGGTACCGGGAGTCGGCTGCTCCACGTCGACGACCTCGAGGACCTCGGGTCCACCGACCCGTCCGAACTGCACTGCCTGCATGACTGCATCCCTTCGTCGTTGCTTCGATTTCGAAGCACTACGGGAACGGTAGCACTGCTTCGAACTCGAAGCAACAGGTGCGAGAGGATGAGGTCCGTGAGACGTGCCCAAGCGATCCTCGACGCCCTCGTCCGCCAGGCCGACGCGACCGGCTTCGCCGCCCGCGGCGTGCACGTGCTGGTCGGCGAGGACACCGCCGAGCACCACTGGACGCCGGACGTCCGGCGCGAGGTCCACTCCGCCGCGAAGGGCGTGTGCGTCCTCGCCACCGGCATCGCCGCCGACGACGGGCTGGTCGACGTCGACGTCCCCGTCGCTCGGTACCTGCCCGAGTTCGTCACCGGCCCCGGCGTCGACGGTGTCACCCTCCGGCACCTCCTCACGATGACGAGCGGCGTCGACATGCCGTGGTCGCCGACCGAGCGGACCGACTGGCCGGACCTCGCCGCCGAGTTCCTCGGGCGGCCCTCCGCGGCCGGGTGTTCCAGTACGCGAACGCGAGCACGTACACCGCGATGCGCGTCCTCGAGACCCGCGTCGGCGACGTCGGGGCGTTCGTGTCGGAGCGGTTGTTCGCCCCGCTCGGCATCGACGGCGTGGAGTGGGAGCGCTGCCCGAACGGGTACGTCGCGGCCGGGGAGGGGATCGCGCTCCGCACCGAGGAACTCGCGCGGATCGGTCGCCTGATCCGTGACCGCGGGGTCGTCGACGGGCAGCGGATCGTGAGCGGTCGGTGGTGCGACGCGATGCACACGGACTGGGTGCGGCGCGAGGGCACCGACCCCGCGTACGACCGCCATGCCATGGCCGGCTGGGGTGGGCCGGGGCGGCTCTGGCGTCTGCACGGGGCGTACGGCCAGATGCTCCTCTTCGACGAGGGCGGCGGCGAGGGCGAGGGCGAGCGCGGCGGAACCGTCGTCACCGTGACCGCCGACGACCACGCCGGCGCCGACGCGTTCGCCGCGTGCGTCGCCGACGAGCTGGCCCGTCGACTGCCCTGACGCACCAGGACGGCCGCGCCGCGCACGCATGTGCGCCACCTGCGAGCGTGAGCCCCCGCCGGTGCGATGATGAGCGGCGGCCGTCGCCCGGACGGCCGGAGACGGAAGTGACGAGCGTGACCGAGACCCGCTCTCAGACACCGACGACCGAGACGACCGACGACGGTCGTCACGGCCCGGGCAAGGGCATCGCCGTCCTGGCCCTCGCCGCCCTCGGCGTGGTGTTCGGCGACATCGGCACGAGCCCGCTGTACGCGCTCCGGACGGTGTTCACGATCGACGACGGTCTGGTCAAGGCGAACCAGGAGGACGTCTACGGCGTCATCTCGATGATGTTCTGGAGCATCACGATCATCGTCTCGATCAAGTACGTCCTCGTGCTCATGCGGGCGGACAACGACGGCGAGGGCGGGGTGATGGCGCTCGCCGCGCTCGCACGCCGGCTGTACGCGAAGCGCCGCGGCGGGGCCACGATCTTCCTCGTCATCGGGATCGTCGGCGTCTCGCTCTTCTACGGCGACTCGGTGATCACGCCCGCCGTCTCGGTGCTGTCCGCGGTCGAGGGGCTCGGCACGGCGGCGCCGTCGGTGGGGCACCTGGTCGTACCGATCGCCGCGGTCATCCTGGTCGTGCTGTTCGCCGCGCAGCGGTTCGGCACCGGCAAGGTCGGCAACCTGTTCGGCCCGGTCATGCTGCTCTGGTTCGTGGTGATCGCCGCCGCCGGCGTGCCGCACATCCTCGCGCACCCCGGGGTCCTGCAGGGCCTCTCCCCGACGTGGGCGATCGCGTTCACGTTCGCCCACCCGTACATCACCTTCGTGGCGATGGGCGCGGTCGTGCTGGTGATCACCGGTGCCGAGGCGCTGTACGCGGACATGGGGCACTTCGGGCGCACCCCGATCCTCCGCGCGTGGTTCTTCGTCGTGTTCCCCGCGCTCGTCCTCAACTACCTCGGGCAGGCGTCGCTCGTGCTGAGCGATCCGTCCGCCGCGAAGGACCCCTTCTTCCTGCTGTTCCCGGACGGCCTGCGCCTGCCGGTGGTGGTGCTCGCGACGCTCGCGACCGTGATCGCGAGCCAGGCGGTCATCTCCAGGGCGTTCTCGCTCACGCGCCAGGCCGTCCAGCTCGGGCTGCTGCCGCCACTGACGATCCGGCAGACGTCACGGCAGGAGAGCGGGCAGATCTACCTGCCGGCCGTCAACCTGCTGCTGTTCATCGGCGTGCTCGCGATCATGCTCGCGTTCCGGTCCTCGGCGAACCTCGCCACCGCGTACGGGGTGTCCGTCACCGGGGCGCTCGTCGTCGACACGCTCCTGCTGCTGCTCGTCGTGCGACCGCTCTGGAGGTGGAAGCCGTGGAAGCTCGTCGTCGCGGCCGTGGCGTTCGGCGGCCTCGAGCTGACGTTCCTCGCCGGCAACCTGTCGAAGATCATCCACGGCGGCTGGGTGCCGCTCCTCATCGCCCTCGCCGTGATCACCGTGATGACCACCTGGCGGCGCGGGCGCGCCTTCGTGCAAGAGGAACGGAAGGAGCGCGAGGGGTCCCTCGCCGACTTCATCGAACGGGTCAACGAGCACCACATCCCGCGCGTGCCCGGCGTCGCGGTGTTCCCGCACCCGAACAAGGAGACCACCCCGCTGGCGCTCCGGGCGAACGTCGAGCACAACCACGTGCTGCACCGCACCGTGCTCATCGTGTCGGTCCTCACCGCCAACGTGCCGCACGTCCCGCACGCGAAGGCGTTCTTCCGCGACGACCTCGGCTACGAGGACGACGGCATCGACCACATCACGGTGAAGTTCGGCTTCTCGGACGACCAGGACCTGCCGAAGGCCCTGCACGCCGCCTGCCTGGCCGAGGTCCTCGACATCGACCCGGACGAGATGCAGCACGCCTCGTACTTCATCTCCCGTGGCGCGCTCCGGCCGACCGCCGGCAACCGCGGCATGGTGTCGTGGCGGAAGAAGCTCTTCGTCGGCCTGGCGCACAACGCCGCCGACCCCGCCGCGCGCTTCGGGCTGCCCGCGCAGCGCACCGTGACGATGGGGAGCGACGTCGAGATCCTGACCCGCACCGAACCATGACGGCCTGACTGCTAACGGCCTGCACCGGACGCCCGATACTGCCTCGCACACGTACCACGTCCAGAGCATCCCCACGCAGGAGGCAGTTCGCATGCGGTCCCCGTTCGTCGTCGTCGCAACCCTCACCGTCGCACTCGTCTCGACGACCGCCCTGGTCGGCGGTGCCCCGGTGTCCGCCCGAGCCGCCACCCTGCCGGCGTCCTCCACGGCCACGGCGAAGATCGCCGAGTCGACCGCCCTCCCTCGTGGGAACGTGACGACGAACGGCCGCACCTGGAAGCAGTCGTACCGGCAGGACTTCACGACGGCGGCGACGCTCGGCACCGTCACGAAGAAGTACCCGGGTCTCGGCACCTACGACGGGTTCTCGGACACGACCGGGCGGGGGCGGTACGCGCCGGCGAAGGTCCTCAGCGTCAAGAACGGCGTGCTCGACTTCGCGCTCCGCACCGAGAAGGGGCAGCCGCTCGTCGCGGCGGTCCTGCCGGACGGGTACGCGCCGCACCGGACCGGACGGGTGTCGATCCGGTACAAGACGACGAAGACGGCGGGCTACAAGTTCTCCACGATCCTGTGGCCGTCGAGCGACAACTGGAACGAGGGTGAGATCGACTGGCCGGAGGCGGACCTCGGTGCACGCCCCCGCCCGGCGTCGGCGGTCCCCGGCAGCTGGTCAGCGCGGACGGGCATGCGGTTCGAGCCCGGCAAGGAGGCCTTCGCGGCGACCGACTCGACCGGCTACCACGTGGCGACGACCGAGTGGGACAAGGGCATCGTCCGCTTCTACTGGGACGGCAAGCTCGTGACGTCCACCACGAAGGCGGTCCCGAAGACGCCCTTCCGCGTGACCTTGCAGGCCGAGACCACCACCAGCGGCGCCAGGATCCCAGCGTCCGCGGTCGGGCACGTCAGCGTCGACTGGGTCGCCGTCTGGAACTGACCCGGCGCTGAGCCCGCGGCGGCGCCGTCCGGACGGGCGTCAGAGCGCCGCGGCCGCCGCGCGGAGTTCGTCGAGCGCTGCCAGGGCGTGTCCCGCGAGGGGGTCGTCGTCGGTCCGCGCCCCCGGCACCCGAGCCTGCTCGCCGACCTCGAGAACGTCACCCCGTGACGGACGGGAGGCGCGGTGCGGAGCCCCGCACGCGCCTCCCGTCCGTCACGGTGTGACCGGCCGCGGGGCGCCGCCGAGAGCGCGGACCAGCTCCTCGTCGCCTCCGAGGTCGAGTGTTCACCTGCGAGTTCTCACGGGTGCGCTCGGCAACATGTCCCCCGGGCACAGCGCGCGGACAGCCGAGCCGGGCGAGTCGCTCGCGAATCGTTGCCGGATCGTGGCCGATCCTTGCGCTTACCCGCAAACGAGGGGTAGACCGATCATTCCCATGCCCGTGCGGATCGACGGGGGATGCGTCGTGAGACGACCCGGATCGAGGCACCCGGAGCTCGACACCTGTCGTCGATCTGTTGAGCAACAGTCGTTGTCAAGTGTCGAGGGGGTCCGACTGGGCGCAACCTGGACAGGGCTGGCGAGGTCGAGAGGTTACGGTTCCGCGTCCGTTCATGCTCGATCAGGAGGCGGTAACGCATGTGGAACCGAACAGCCGCCAGAGACTGGCGGCGGATCACCTCGTTCGTGGTGGCCGCCGGCACCGTCGCGGTGAGCGCCTCGGCATCAGCTCGGCGCACGACCACCAACACCACCACCACGCCGGTGGCGACGCGGGCTGGAGCCCGCCGCAGCCGGCGACCCCCACCCCGACCACCCCCACCTCGGCCCCCACCGAGCCGACCCCGGCGCCGACCGCGTCGGCCCCCATCACGCCGGGTCCGGCACCGACCGGGTCGACCCCGACCCCGACCCCGACGACGCCGGCGAGCCCGGCTGGCAGCACGTCCTCGATGCCGACCGGCAACGTGACCTCCAACGGCCGCACCTGGGTGCAGAGCTACGCCGAGGACTTCACGACCGCGGCGGCCAAGGGCTCCGTGCTGCAGAAGTACCCGGAGATGGACGCCTACGACGGCTACAAGGACACCAGCGGCCAGGGCCTCTACGCCCCGGACAAGGTGCTCAGCGTCGCGAACGGCAACCTGGACTTCGACCTGCACTCCGAGAACGGGCAACCGCTCGTCGCGACGATCCTGCCGGACGGGTACTCCGCGCAGACCACCGGTCGCGTCTCGGTCCGCTACAAGACGACGAAGACCCCGGGCTACAAGTTCGTCGGCATGATGTGGCCGTCGAGCGACGACTGGAACCAGGGCGAGATCGACTGGCCCGAGGCCGACCTCGGCGGGGTTCCCCGTCCGGCGTCCGCGGTGCCCGGCACGTACTCGAACGGTGCGATGCAGTTCGAGCCCGAGTCCGAGCAGTTCGCACCGACGGACTCGACCGGGTACCACGTCGCCACGACCGAGTGGGACAAGGGAGCGGTCCGGTTCTACTGGGACGACAAGCTCGTCGCCACCACGACGAAGGCCGTGCCCACGGCGCCGATGCGCGTGACCCTGCAGGCCGAGACGTCGCTCGGTGGGGGCACCACGCCCGTATCGAGCAAGGGCAGCGTGGACATCGACTGGATCTCCATCTGGAAGTGACCCCGCACCGCGGCGCCCGGACCACCGGTCCGGGCGCCGTGGCGTCCGCCTGACGGGGTGGGTCCGTCCGGCTGACCGGTCAGTGGTGCGCGCGACCGCGCAGCCGCCCGATGCCGAGCACGATCCCGACGACGAGCATCCCGAGCACGACGCCGAAGACCGCCGAGACCGCGGTGTCGACGATCCACGTCACGACCGGTCCGGCCGCCTCGATCGCGTGCTCGATCGCGTGGAGCAGGTCGTACGGGCCGTGCCAGAACGTCTCGGCCAGGTTCGCGATGACGAGGTGCCCACCGACCCACAGCATCGCGACGGTGCCGACGACGCTGATCACCCGGAAGACGGCCGGCATCGCCCGCACGATCCGGGCGCCGGTGCGCCGGGTCCGCCGCACCGGGTGCTTCATCATCTGCAGGCCGATGTCGTCGACCTTCACGAGCAGCCCGACCGCGCCGTAGACCAGCGCCGTCATGCCGAGCCCGATCACCGCGAGCGCACCGACCGTCGGCCAGAACCCGAGGTCCGTGTCGAGGCTCGCGAGCGCGATGAGCATGATCTCGGTGCTGAGGATGAGGTCGGTGCGGATCGCGCCGAACACGAGCTTCGGCTCGGTCGTGGGCTCCGTCGACTCGGCCTCGTGGTGCGTGCCGAACCACTCCAGGACCTTCTCGGCCCCCTCGAAGCACAGGTAGGCGCCACCGAGCACCAGGAGCCACGGCAGCACCCACGGCGCGAACGCGGTGAGCAGCAGCGCGAGCGGGATGATGATGACGAACTTGTTGAACAGGCTGCCGAGCGCGATCCGCCCGACCACCGGCAGCTCCCGCGCCGGCTCGAGCCCCTGCACGTACTGCGGCGTCACGGCGGCGTCGTCGATGACGACCCCCGCGGTCTTGGCGCTGGCCTTGAGGGCGGCGGCGAGGATGTCGTCCACGACCGCGAGCAACCCGACTGACATCCGTCCTCCACTCGTCGCCTGTCCGTCCGTACAGACCAGCGGCTCACAGACTAGGGCCTGGAGGCGCGGTGCCAGGCCGCACCGCGCCTCCAGGCCAGCAGACGGAGACCCCAGAGCCGACGGTCAGAGGTCGAGCCGGTTCCAGACCTGCTCGCCGCGACCGTCGTCCGGTTCCGGGTGCGCCGCGGTCGCGGCGGGGTCGCGGACGAAGCCGAGCCGTCCGGCGACGGCGAACGACGGTGCGTTCCACGCACGGATCGTCGCCCAGAGGCGCGGGTACCCGGCGGAGCGGGCTGCGTCGACGGCGGCGGCGGCTGCCTCGGTGGCGTAGCCGTGGCCGTGTGCAGCCTCGAGGAACTCGTAGGCGAGCTCCGGTTCGGCGGCGGTGGAGCGCCCGACGACCAGCCCGCAGTACCCGAGCGCCGCTCCCGTCCCGCCGAGTCGCACCGGGTGGAGCGGCAGCGGTGTCCCGACCGTCGCGGCGAGGGAGCTGACGGAGCCGGCGGCTGCCTCGGGCGTCGGGCGGCCCGAGGTACGAGGGGTCGGCGGCTCGCCGCGGCCGGCGGCGGACGCGCTCCGCTCGGCGACGAGGTCGGCGTACCACCCCGCGTCGGCCGGCGACCACCCGTCGAGCGTGAGCCGGGCCGTCCGGAGCAGTGGTGGGAGCGCGCGCATCAGTCGAGGCAGAACTCGTTGCCCTCGACGTCCTGCATGACGATGCACGACTCGTTCACCGCGTCGGCGGTCATCCGACGGAACTGCGTGGCACCGAGGGCGACGAGCCGGTCGCTCTCGGCGTCGAGGGCCGCGAGCCGTTCGGCGCCGACCAGGCCGGTGCCCACCCGCACGTCGAGGTGCACCCGGTTCTTCACGACCTTGCCCTCGGGGACGCGCTGGAAGAACAGCCGCGGGCCGACGCCGTCCGGGTCCTGACAGGCGAACGCCGAGCCCTGGTGCTCCGGCGGGAGGGCCTGGTCGAACGCGTCCCACGAGTCGAAGCCGGGCGGCGGCGCGGGCACCACGTAGCCGAGCACCTCGCACCAGAACCGTGCCACCCGCTCCGGGTCCGCACAGTCGAAGGTCACCTGCACCTGCCGCACCGTCGCCGCCATGGCGCCACCATAGGCTGAACGTCGGCGTGGTGTCGTCCGTATGCTCGCGGCATGGCTGACTTCACCGCCGCACAGGCCGCCGTCGTCCGGATCGAACGCGCCGAGGAAGGTCGATGGGACCTCTCGGTGATCAGCGACTCCGGCGTCGCGATGGGGCACGGCGTGTACCTCTTCGACGCCGCGCACGACGACGCCGAGGACGAGCAGGCCGCAGCGGCGGACTTCGTGCAGCAGTACGGCTTCCGGTTCGAGCGCGAGGCCGTCGTCGCCGACGGGCCCGACGCCTACTGGGCGCCGCTGCTGCCGTCCGACGCGCAGTAGGGCTCGCCGCGGGTCACCTGCAGGGCGGACGCCTCGAAGCCGATCAGCCAGGTGACCCCGAAGGCATCGCGGACGATCCCGTCCCAGTCGCCCCACGGCCGCTGCTGCAGGGGGTCGACGACGGTGCCGTCCGACGCGAGGTCGTCGAACCACCGCCGCAGCACGTCCGGTTCGGCGGCGCCGAGCAGCGAGAACAGCACGCCCGAGGCCTGGAACGGGGTCTCGCCGGTCGCCGCGTCGGCCGCGAAGAGCTGCAGTTCGCCGGCGAGCTGCCCGTGCGCGACCGCGTCGGCGGGGCCGTCCGTGCGGGAGAACTCGGCGAAGGTCGCGACGCGGACCTCGCCGCCGAAGACGCCTTGCCAGCGCTCGAGCGCCTGGCGGGCGGTGCCGGCGAACTGGAAGTAGGGCGAGGGCCCGTGCACGTTCATGCGGGGACGATACCGCCGCCGTGGAGGGCGCACCAGGGGTGGCTCAGCCGAGCAGGTCGATCGCTCGGTCGACGGCGTCCGCCGGGCGCCCCTCACCGCCGGACGCCCACCAGGTGAGCGCGGCGTTCGTCGCCGCCGCGAGGGTGCTCGCCCGGACGATCACTGCCAGGTCGTCGACCGAGCCGCCATCCCGCTCCGCGACGAACCGCACGATCGCGTCGGTCAGTGACGTGATCGTGGCGTCCCCGCCGCGCTGCAGGGACGGGTTCGTCCGGATGACGCGGAGCCGGTGCCGGGTGACCTCGACGGTCTCATCCGGGAACGAAGCGCCCACCCGGTACGCGGCGCGGAGGGCGGTCGCCGACGGCTCGTCTGCGGGCCGAGCCCGGAGTGCTCGGTGAAGCGGGTCGCGAACTCGTCGAGGCCGCCCCAGACGAGGGCGGCCTTGCTCGGGAACAGCCGGAACAGCGAGCGCCGGCTGATCCCGGCTGCCGCAGCGACGTCGTCCATCGACACGGAGTCGAAGCCCTGCTCGTCGAACAGCCGCAGCGCGACCAGGGACACCGCGTCGGGGTCGATCGTCCGGGGGCGTCCGGTCGGCCGGTCGCTCGTCGAGCTCATGTGGTCCTTTCGGCACTGAGTGCTATAACCGGGTTGGCGCAGTCCGCGCCGCTCGAGGAGGAGACGACATGACCGACACCACCGCCGGACGGTTCACCGGCAGGACCATCATCGTCACCGGAGCGGGTTCCGGCATCGGACGCGCCACGGCGACGCGCATCGCGAACGAAGGTGGCCGAGTCATCGCGACCGACGTGGTCGCGGAGCGGCTCGACGCCCTGCGTGGCGACCTCGTCGGGCGCGACGGGCTCGACGTCGTGACGGTCGTCGGCGACGTCGCTGCCGCAGAGACGATCGACGCGCTGATCGCCGCAGCGGGGGAGCGCATTGACGGCCTGGCCAACGTCGCCGGCATCATGGACGCCTTCCTGCCGCCGAGCGAGGTGGACGACGCCACCTGGGACCGGGTGTTCAGCGTGAACGTCACCGGCCCGATGCGGCTCACCCGCGCTGTCCTGCCGCTGATGATCGCGGCGGGTCGCGGCTCCGTCGTGAACGTCGCGTCCGAGGCGGCGCTCCGGGGCTCGGCTGCCGGAGCCGCCTACACGGCGTCGAAGCACGCGATCGCCGGGTTCACGAAGAGCGTCGCGTTCTTCCACGGGCCGCAGGGTGTCCGCGCGAACGCCGTCGCGCCGGGTGCGGTGGCGACGAACATCGAGGCGCCGATGCGGAGCGAGTACGCCGCCGGACGCGTCGGTCCGATCATGCAGGTCGCGATCCCGCCGGTCGCCCAGCCCGAGCAGCTCGCCGCCGCGATCACGTGGCTCCTCGGTGACGACTCCGCCAACGTCAACGGTGCCGTGCTGCCGAGTGACGGCGGGTGGTCCGTCGTCTGACGCCGAGTCCGCGCGGAGCGGCCCTCGTCCTACGCCTGCACGACGGCGGCCACCGCGGCCACGACGACGGCGCGGCGCCGGGCCGCCTCGACCTCGTCGGTGAGCCGGGCGTACTCCGGGGTCGATGCGCTCCAGAGGGCGGCGGTGTGGATGACGATGCCGAGGAGCTCCGCCGCGGTGAAGGTCGCGGACAGTCGTCCGGCACCCTGGGCCTCCTCGATCGCCCGGAGCTTGGCCGCGTTGCTCCGGACCACCGCATCGATCGGCTGCTGGGTGTCCCCGCGCTCGAGTCGGTACCACGTCGCCAGTCGCTGCACCCACGGCCGCCGGGCGTAGGAGTCGTGCAGGCGTCCGGCGTAACCGGGCAGGTCGGCGGCGTCGATCGTGACCTCGTCGAGGGTCTCCGCCACCATCGCGTCGAACACCGCGTCGAACAGCCCGTCCTTGCTGCCGAAGTAGTGGTAGATCTGCGCCTTGTTGCTCGCCGCGGCCGCAGCGATCCGGTCGACCCGGGCGCCGGCGATCCCGACCGCGGCGAACTCGTCGCGGGCGGCGGTCAAGAGTCGGGCGCGGGTGGCGTCGGCATCGCGGGGCATGGGCACCTCGTGATGCTATCAACCGAACGGTTGACAAAGAATGGTGGCGGGTGTTCCATGAGCACTGTCAACCAAACAGTCAGTTAGGAACGCCATGTCCGTCTTCCTCGTCACCGGTGCCTCCCGTGGCCTCGGCCGTTCGATCGTCACCAGCGCTCTCGCTGCCGGCCACCAGGTCGTCGCCGGCGTCCGCGACCTCCACGCCCTCGACGACGTCGTGGTGCCCGACGGCGCCGCGCTCGTGCCGGTCGCCCTCGACGTCACCGACCCCGAGGCCGCGCGCGCCGCGGTCAGCACCGCCGTCGAGCGCTTCGGTCGGCTCGACGTGCTCGTCAACAACGCCGGGTACGCGAACCTCGCGGCCATCGAGGACGTCGACCCCGACGACTTCCGCGCACAGGTCGAGACCAACCTGTTCGGCGTCGTCACGCTCAGCCGCGAAGCGGTCCACGTCATGCGCGAGCAGGGCTCGGGCCACATCGTGCAGGTGTCGTCGGTCGGCGGCCGCATGGCGACGCCGGGCCTCGGTGCGTACCAGACCGCGAAGTGGGCGGTCGGCGGGTTCTCGTCGGTCCTCGCGAAGGAGGTCGCCCCCTTCGGCGTCCACGTCACGGTCCTCGAGCCGGGTGGCATGCGGACGGACTGGGCCGGATCGTCGATGCGCGTCGCGCCGGTACGCCCCGAGTACGCGTCCACCGTCGGGGTCTCCGCGCAGATGCACGGCGGGACGAGCATCGGTGCGAGCGACCCGGACCTCGTGGCCGACCTCGTCCGCCAGGTCGTCGCGATGGACGAGCCGCCGCTCCGGCTGCTCGTCGGCCCGGACGCGTTCGAGCACGGCACCGCTGCGGGTCGCGCGCTCCTGGCCGAGGACGAGCGGAACGAGGCGCTCAGCCGGTCGACGCAGGCCGCGGACGCGACACCGGAGCAGTTGGACCCGCTCGCCCGGTCCTGAGCGGGTCGTTCCTTCCCATCGCCCTCGGAGTGGAAAGCGGAATCGGGCGTCGGAGGTCGGAAGTCGTGACCTCTTATGCCCGGATCGCACTGAGGACGCGCGGAACGACCCGGCGCGAGCGTGTCGCGGTGCGCGCCGTTGCGCACCGCGACACGGGTCTCAGCCGCGGTGTCGGCGTCGGGCCGTGCGGATCCCGCGGAACCCGAGGAGAGCCGCGCCGGCCGCGAGCAGCCCGGCGGCCCAACCGATCGGCGTGGAGGTGTCCGCGCCGGTGTAGGCCAGGTGGTCGGCCGCAGCGACGGGGGTCGCGGTGGCGACCGGGTCCACGAGTCCGGAGGAGATCGGCGTCGCCTGGACGACCACCGGGATCGCCGTCACGTCGGTCACCGGCTCGGTCGGGTCCTCGGGCGTCGTCGGGGTCTCCGGGCGGTCGGCGTCTCCGGTGTCGTCGGCGTGGTCGGCGGCGTCGGGTCGGTCGGCGTGGTGGGCGTGGTCGGGGTGGTCGGCGTCGTCGGCGTCGTCGCGGCGGGGATCACCCTCGACCGTGAACTCCGTGCACACGCCGTCGACCGTCACCGAGATGACGTGCGACGAGGCGTGCGGGAACGTGATCGTGAACCCGGAGTCGCCGTGCACGACGACGTCCGAGTCGACGCTCGACCAGACCTCGGCGGTCGCCGACGCGTTGGTCGCGTTGCCGTACGTGTCGCTGGTCCACGGCACGAGAGTGATCGAGCCGCCCTCGTTCACGCGGATCGGTCCGGGCGAGGTCGAGCCGTCCGGTGCGACCCAGGTGTACGAGTCGTCGGACGCGGCGGGGACGTCGTGGACGACGACCCCGAGCTGCAGCGAGGCCGCCGGGGTGACGGTCATCCGCACCCACTGGCTCGCGGTCCCGCAGTCGTTCGTGGCCGTGACGAGCGCCGTGAAGGTGCCCGCGTACGTCGGGGTGCCCCCGAGCACGCCGTCGTGGAACCACAGCCCCTCGGGCAGCTGGACGGAACCGCCCTCGACGGTGGTCAGCGTGTAGGTCGCCCCGTCCGCGTCGTCGGCGGTGAGGTCGGCGCTGAACTCCTCGCCGGCACGGACGGAGGGCAGGACCACGGGCGAGGACTGCGACGACGTCGAGGAGTACGACGGCATCTGGTGCTCGTCGTGTCCGTGACCGTGCGAGCCGGGCTTGCCGTGCCCGTCGGGCTTCGACGACGTCTCGGCCGAGGGCGCGGCGGGCTGCCGGCTCGACGTGGTCGCCGGGGTCTCCTCGGCGGGTGCCGTGGTGGTGGCAGTGGCGACGGGCGTCGCGGCGGCGGTCTCGGTGGCGGGCGTGGTCGACGGGGTCGCGGCCGGCGTCACTGCCGGAGCGGGGGCCGAGCGGCACTGCCGGAGCGGGGGCCGACGGCGCTGCCGGAGCGGGAGCAGCCGGCGACGGCGCGGGTGCAGCTGCGGCGGGCGACGGTGCCGGGGCGGCCGGTGCGGCGACCTCGGCTGCGGCGGCCGTGCTGCTCGACGACGTGTCGGCGGCCGCCACGGAGGTGGACGTCGACGGCGCCGCGGTGGTGGCCATCGCAGGGACGATGCCGAACGCGCTCGACACCAGGACGGTGCCGGTCGCGGCGGTGATGAGTGCTGCGGTGCGACAGCTGGGGCGGTGCTTCATCGGGTCGGACTCCTCGGCGTGCGGACCGGTCGTCACGACCGGGGACCAGCCGTCGGGTACGGCCGGTGATCCGGAGCGTATGCACCTTCGAGCGCCGTGAGAGGAGTCCTGCGCGATGCCGAACGCGACCTGTGGGACCACGCAGCACCGGGGCTTCCCGCAATCCTGCACCGCCGTCCGCAGCGGGCGTTGCGGAGCCGTGACGTGCCTCCAGGCCGGGTGGCACGGAGGGGCTGGCGGGCCGGACGGCGCCCACTCGGAACGACACCGTTGATGTCGCACGGGTCGGCGATGCACCCGCCCGCCGAGCTCCCCGTCAGGCGGAGGCCAGCGCGCCCATCTCCCGCACCACGGCACGCAGCCGCGTCGCGAGCTCGTCGGCTCCCTGGACGGTCTCGCGGTGCGCGACCTCGCTGAGTGCCGACATGACCAGCGCGACCGCCGTGCGCGCCGTCTGCTCGTCGGTGCGGGAGCCGACCGTGCTGAGGAGGGACTGCCGCGACTCGGCCATCCACTGCATGACCATCGGGGCCATCTCGGGTCGGAGCACGAGGAGCTCCTTCATCCGGCGGCGGTCCTGCGACAGCGGGACGGTCCGCGCGACGAGGCCGCACAGGTCGTCGACGAGCCGGCCGTCGGCGTTCGCGAACCACTCCGCGGCGGAGTCGGGGACCTCGACGGTGTCGAGGCCGAGCGCAGCGTGCGCCTTCGAGGTGAAGTAGTTGAAGAACGTCCGCGGCGAGACGTCGGCGTCCGCGCAGATCTGCTCCACCGTGACCCCGTCGAGGCCGTGCGCCGAGACGAGCGTCAGGGCGGCGTCGTGCAGCGCCTGCCGGGTCTGCTGCTTCTTCCGTTCGCGCAGCGTGCACGGCTCCGTCGCCGCGGTCGCTGCCGGTGTCGTGGTCACGAGGACTCCCTGTCTGCGGATCGTGCTGGTGGGTGGGGCGCCCGCCCGGAAAGGGGCACGGACGGACGCCCCGGTCGGTCACCGACGCTGGGTCGGCGTGGAGCCGGTCATCGGCCCGGTGAAGGAACCCGCCTCGGCGGCGGCCAGGCCGGCGGACGCCTCGAGCTGCGCCTCGGCGTCGGGTCCGGCGGAACCGGCGGCGTCGGCGCGCTCCTGCAGAGCGGAGCGCTGGCGGAGCGGCGGCACCCGGAAGAACCAGGTGAGGACGAACGCGAGCAGGATGACGCCGAGACCGACCCAGTAGATCGTCACGGACGAGGCGTTGAAGCCCGCCATGAACGGTCGGGTGAGGCGGCTGTCGGCACCGGTCAGGAACGAGGTGTCGTTCGTGCTCGTCGCGCTGTCGTTCTGCGTGCTGCCGTCGTCGACCTTCTTCGCGAGCTCCGGGGTCAGCTGCTTCACCCAGTACGAGCGCTGCGTGGCGTCGGACCAGTCGACGGACACGGTGTCGCCCTGCACGGAGGCGTGTGCCTTCGTGGCGACGGCGTCGCGTGCCGCGGCCTCGGCTGCCGGGGTGGCGGCGGCGACCTGCTGGTCGATGACGGTCTGTGCGGCCGCTGCCGGAACGGCACCCGCGGCGACCTGCTGCTGGACGGCGGCGGTGACCTGCTCGGTGACCTGCGCCACGGCGGCCTGGTCGGCGGACGCCACGGCGTCGTCGAGCTGCGACTGCACGGTCTTCGTCAGCGGCGTGACGATCGGCGTCCAGATCTTGTCCATCGCGCCCTGGTTCGCCTTCGCGCTCGCGACGGTCGGGTTCAGTGCGGCGTCGAGCGCCGGGCCGAGGTCCTTCTGGTTCGCGGTGGCGTGCAGGATGTTCGCCGGCATCACGGAGAACAGGATGGACAGGAGCACGGCGGTGCCGAGCGTCCCACCGATCTGGCGGAAGAACGTGGCCGACGACGTGGCGACGCCCATGTCCCGGGCCTCGACGGAGCCCTGCGAGGCCAGGGTCAGCGACTGCATGACCGAGCCGAGCCCGAGGCCGATCAGGAACATGCCGATCATCAGGAACCAGAGCGGCTTGTCGATCGTCATGAACGTCAGGACGACGTAGCCGACCGAGACCAGGCCCGTGCCGATGACCGGGAAGATCCGGTAGCGGCCGACCCGGGCGACGATCTGCCCCGAGGTGATCGAGGCGATCATCAGGCCGCCCACGAGGGGGAGTGTCGCGAAGCCGGACTCGGTCGGGGTGAGGCCGACGACGATCTGCAGGTAGAGCGGGATGGTCAGCATGGCGCCGAACATCGCGAAGCCGACGAGGAACCCGATGACGGTCGCCATCGAGAACGTGCCGGACCGGAAGAGCTTGAGCGGGATGATCGCCGCGTCGCCCATCTTCGACTCGACGAGGAGCAGCCCGATCAGGCCGGCGACGCCGATGACGTAGCAGGCGAGGGCGGCGGGGAGCCCCAGCCCCAGGTGCGGCCCTGCTCGGCGACGAGCAGCAGCGGCACGAGGGTGACGATGACGGCGGTGGCGCCCCACCAGTCGACCTTCGGCTTCGTGGCGTCCGCGCCGTGCACCTTCGGCAGGTGCAGGAAGACGATCACCATGATGAGCGCGGCGACGCCGATCGGGACGTTGATGAGGAGCACCCAGCGCCAGCCGGTGATCCACAGGATCTCGGAGGTCCCGGCGAGGAGACCGCCGATCAGCGGGCCGATCACGGAGGAGATGCCGAACACGGCGAGGAAGTAGCCCTGGTACTTGGCGCGCTCACGCGGGGCGAGGATGTCGCCCATGATCGCGAGCGGCAGCGACATCAGTGCACCGGCACCGATGCCCTGCACGGCGCGGAAGCCGGCGAGCATGAGCATCGACGTGGACATCGACGACAGCACGGCGCCGAGGATGAACACGACGATGCCGAAGATGTACAGCGGGCGGCGGCCGAAGATGTCGGAGAGCTTGCCGTAGATCGGCGTCGCGATGGTCGAGGTGATGAGGTACGCCGTGGTGACCCAGGCCTGCTGGTCGAGGCCGTGCAGGTCGTCACCGATCGTCCGGATCGCCGTGCCGAACACCGTCTGCCCGAGGACGACAGGAACATGCCCGCCATCAGCCCGTAGATCACGAGCAGGATCTGGCGGTGGGTCATCAGCGGCTGCTGGCCGGGGGCGCCGGAGGCCGCGGGGGCTTCGGACGAGTGCCGGCCGTGCTGCACCGGAACGGGTGCGGTGGCGGTCATCGAACTCCTTTTTCGTGCTGTGTAACTTTGCAGACTGCGCAACGATACATCCATTGCTTCCAGCAAGCAACTAAATCTGCCCGTACGCTGGCGACGTGACCGATGGACGAGACGCCGCCGAACGGCTCCTGCGCGACCAGCTCGACCGGTTGTGGGTTCGGCAGACCCTGCGGTCGTCGCTCATCGAGTCCCGCGGCGGGCTCGACCCCACCGCCCGCGTGATCCTGCGCGCCGTCGACCACTTCGGCGCCGTCCGCTCGATGGCCATCGCCGACGCCACCGGGCTCTCCCGTCCGGTGATCAGCCGCCGGGTGGCGTCGCTCGTCGAGTCGGGCTACCTCGGCACCGAGCCGGACCCCGCCGACGGCCGCGCCAGCCTGGTGTCGATCGCCCCCCGCCGGACGGAAGCTGCTCGACACCCTCGACGTGGCCGGTGCCGAGGTCTTCGACGACCTCACCCAGGCGTTCGCGACCGAGCGAGCTGCACACCCTCGCCGGACTCCTCGCCCGCCTCAACGACCGCGCCGACACCGTGCTCGGCATCGGTGCGACGGCGCGGAGTGACTCGGCCTGAGTGCCGGACCGTCACTGCTGGCGGCGTATTCGAGATACCGTTTGCGCATGAGCACGGACACCGTTACCACCACCGAGACCGCCGACGAGGGGCCCGTAGTGACCTTCGCCGACCTCGGCCTGAGCGACGCGGTGCTCAAGGCCGTCAAGGACATCGGCTACGAGACGCCCTCCGCCATCCAGGAGGCGACCATCCCGACGCTGCTCGAGGGGCGCGACGTCGTCGGCCTCGCGCAGACCGGAACCGGCAAGACCGCGGCCTTCGCGCTGCCGATCCTGTCCCGCATGGAGGCCGGCGCCAAGGTGCCGCAGGCCCTCGTGCTGTCCCCGACCCGCGAGCTCGCGCTGCAGGTCTGCGAGGCGTTCGAGCAGTTCGCCTCGCACATGAAGCACGTGCACGTCCTGCCCGTCTACGGCGGCCAGGCCTACGGCGTGCAGCTGTCCGCGCTCCGCCGCGGCGTCGACGTCGTGGTCGGCACCCCCGGTCGCATCATGGACCACATCGCCAAGGGCACGCTCGACCTGTCGCAGCTGAAGTACCTCGTGCTCGACGAGGCCGACGAGATGCTCAAGATGGGCTTCGCCGAGGACGTCGAGACGATCCTCGCCGAGACCCCGGACGACAAGCAGGTCGCGCTGTTCTCGGCGACGATGCCGGCCAGATCCGCCGCATCTCGCAGCAGTACCTCAACGACCCGGCCGAGATCACGGTCAAGACCAAGACGAAGACCGCGGCGAACATCACGCAGCGGTACCTCATGGTGTCGTACCCGCAGAAGGTCGACGCGCTCACCCGCATCCTCGAGGTCGAGGACTTCGAGGGCATGATCATCTTCGTCCGCACCAAGAGCGAGACCGAGACCCTCGCCGAGAAGCTCCGTGCCCGCGGAGCGCCGCCGCCGCGATCTCCGGTGACGTCGCCCAGGCGCAGCGCGAGCGGACCGTCAACCAGCTGAAGTCCGGCAAGCTCGACATCCTCGTCGCCACGGACGTCGCCGCCCGCGGCCTCGACGTCGACCGGATCACGCACGTCGTGAACTACGACATCCCCGTCGACATCGAGTCGTACGTGCACCGCATCGGCCGCACCGGTCGTGCCGGCCGCTCGGGCGACTCGATCAGCTTCGTCACCCCGCGCGAGCGCCGCCTGCTGTCCGCGATCGAGCGGCACACCAAGCAGCCGCTCGCGCAGATGCAGCTGCCGACGATCGAGGACGTCAACGAGACGCGCCTGACCCGCTTCGACGACGCCATCACCGCCGCGCTCGAGCAGCACGACCGGATCACCGCGTTCCGCGACATCATCGCGCACTACGTCGACCACCACGACGTGCCCGCCGACGACGTCGCCGCCGCACTGGCGGTCGTGGCGCAGGGTGCGGACCCGCTGCTGCTCGACCCGAAGGCCGACGAGCTGCGGAACCGCGTCGACCGTGACGGCCGCAGCAGCGACCGCCGTGACCGCGACGACGACCGTGGCGGACGCTCCGACCGCGGCGACCGTCCGGACCGTGGCCCGCGCCGCTCGCAGCCGATGACCGCGTACCGCATCGAGGTCGGTCGCCGGCACCGTGTGGAGCCGCGCCAGATCGTCGGTGCGCTCGCGAACGAGGGCGGCCTGCGCCGCGACGACTTCGGCGCGATCCGCATCCAGCCGGACTTCTCGATCGTGGAGCTGCCGGCCGACATGGACGGCGGCGTGCTCGACCGCCTGACCGACACCCGGATCAGCGGCAAGCTCATCGAGATCAAGCCGGACCGCCGTGGCGGCGGTGGCGGCGGACGTCGCTTCGACCGCGACGACCGCGACCGTGACCGCGACGACCGCCCGGAGCGCAAGCCCCGCCGCTGACGCGAGCGGACCGACGCGAGCGACGACCGACCGCTGACGCGAGCGGACGACCGACGGGAGGCGCGGTGCCAGCTGGCACCGCGCCTCCCGTCCGTCGATTGCGGGATGGCGCACGGTGGACCGCACGATCCGCGGCGGAGCCCCCGCAGGGGTGCGGGGGGTGGTGGGATACCCGGAGCCGTGACGCACGAGCCGCGGGAACGAACAGGGGACGCACGTGTACAGAGCCGTAGTCACCGCCGCAGCCGCGGTGGCGCTCGTCATCGGGGGAGTGTCGCCGGCCATGGCAGCTCCCTCGTCGTCGGTGCCGGGTGCACCGACCTCCGTCAAGGTCACCGGAGCCGCCGACAGCGCGACCGTGACGTGGTCCGCCCCGAAGTCGGGCGCGAAGGTCACCGGGTGGCGCGTCGCCGTCACGCCCGCTGAGCGACAGCCCGACAAGGGTGTCGACCGCCTGCCGCCGGTGGCCCGCTCGGATCGGTTCGGCGCGCTGACCCCGCGCACGCAGTACACGTTCAGTGTCCGCGCCGTCGGTGCACGCGGCACCGGTCCGGCCGTCGCAGTGCGGTACACCGCCCCGACCTCGGTGCGGACCGTCCAATCGCTGTTCGCCCTCGACGGCACCGGCGCCGTCGTGCGGTACCCGACGAGCGGCACCGGAGCGCCGAAGACCGTCGCCCCGAACGGCACGGGCTACACGGCGGACGACGTGGGCGACGTGTTCGTGCCCTCGGCCGACCGCACCTCGATCGTGATGTACCCGGCCGACGGCAGCGCTGCCCGGAGGATCGCGAGCGGCCTGCACCTCTCCGCGGACCTCCGCTCGGACGTCGCCGGCAACCTGTACTGGGCCGACTCGGTGTCCGGTGCGGTCACGAAGCTCCCGGTGACGGGCGGCGCGCCCGTCGCGATCATCCCGTCGCACGGGACCGCGTGGGCGGTCGGTCGCGACGGCACCGTCTCGGCGTTCACCCGCGCGGCACCGATGACGACGACCGCCACGGTCGTGAGCGTGGCACCGAACGGCGCGAAGACCACCCGCAGTGTGGAGGAGCCGGGGTACTCGGGCTTTGGTGGACTCCTGGCCGACGGTTCCGGCACGCTCTACTTCGAGTACGGCTCCACCGGCGCGTCCGGTGCCTCGCGCTGGGAGGTCCTGCCCGCGGGCACGTCCACCCTGGTCGCCGGGGTCCCGCGTCTGGCCTTCGAGTACGCGGCGACGAACGACAAGTCGTTCCTGCTCGCCCAGTCCGAGGGTGGTGCGCGGCACCCGCCGATGCGAGCCCGACGGGCTGCCAGGCGGACAAGACGGTCCGGCACCTGTTCTCGCGGGCGCTCGACGGCACGATCGTGGACCGGACGACGAGCGGTGTCACCAGTGAGGGCCGCGGCATGCACGTCGGCGCCGCCGACGTCGCCGGCGACGTGTTCATCGACGTCGCCTCCGGCGCGACCCCCGGGCTCTGGCGCCTGCCGGCCGCGGGTGGCGTCGCGCAGCAGCTCAGCACCGGACAGTTCACGCGCCTGCTGGTGATCTGACCGGAGCACGGGCGGACAGGAGGCGCGGTGCGGGCTCGCGCCGCGCCTCCCGTCCGTGCGGCGTCAGTCCGGCGACCGTGCGGCGGCAGACCTCGTCCCACGGTGTCGGCTCGATGCCGAACCGCGCTCGGCTCGCACGGTCGTCGACGACGTACGGCGCCGTCCACTGGTAGCCCATCTCGGCGAGCTCACGCGTCATCGGCGAGACCAGGCCGAGCGCGCGGAGCACGCCGACGGGCACGCGCCGGACGGTGACCGGCGGCCTGACGGCGGCTGCGAGCATCTCCGTCACGGCCTGCCGCTGTGACCGTGGGGCGTTGGTCGGCACGATCCAGGTGCGACCGTGCGACTCCTGGTCGTCCACGGCCGCGACGAGCGTACGGGCCACGTCGAGCACGTCCGTGAAGCTGTGCGGCAGGTCGGTCCGGCCGATCATCGACACCGCCTTGCCCTGCAGCGCGGCGAGGGGAGCACCCGGGTGACGTGCCCGTTCTCGCCGATCCCGGGGCCGACGTAGTCGGACGCGCGGACCTCGACGGCGCGGAGGCGTCCGGCCTCGTGGGCGGCCAGGGCGTCGGCCCAGAGCCGCGCTCGCAGCACGCCCTTGTGGTCGGTGGCGGCGTCCGGCAGTCCCGGGTGCATCGGTCCGTCGACCGGGCCGTACGGGTAGAGGTTGCCGGTGATCGCGTAGGTCGCGCCGGTGCGCTCGGCGGTGGTGCGGAGCGCGTCCGCCAGGGGCGGCCAGACCCGCTCCCACTGCGTGTAGTCGCCGGGGTTCGCGCAGTTGTGCAGGGCCGCGGCGCCCTCGGTCACCCGGGTGAGCGCCGTCGCGTCCGAGGCGTCGAGTGCGACGTGCTGCACCCCGGTCAGGCCGGTGTCACGACCGGAACGGGTGACGACGGTGACGCGGTCGCCGCGCTCGGCGAGGAGGGCGGCGACGTGCCGGCCCACCGGACCGGCGCCGACGATGACGTGGTGCTGGGACATGGTTTCCTGCTTCCGTGGGCTGACCTCGGTGATCGAGAGCGGTGCTCTCTGGAGTGAGCATGCACCGGTTCGGGTCGAACCGCAAGAGCACTGCTCTCATTTGTGTGCAGTGCTCTCTCGTGGCAGGGTGGGGCCATGGCACCGACAGCGCGCGAGCTCGCACGACAGACCGTGCAGGACGGCATCCTCGCCGCGGCGCGCGCGACGACTGACGGCCGAGGGACCCGCGCAGCTCAGCCTCCGTGCCGTCGCCCGAGACGTCGGACTGGTGTCCTCGGCCGTGTACCGGTACTTCCCGAGTCGCGACGACCTGCTCACCGCGCTCCTCATCGCGGACTACGACGAGCTGGGGGCGGCGGTCGAGGCCGCGGAGACCGCCGCCGGACCGGAACCCGGTCGGCGCTGGGTCGCGGTCTGCCGGGCGATCCGGACGTGGTCGATCACCCACCCGGGCGACTTCGCGCTGCTCTTCGGCTCGCCCGTGCCGGGCTACGTCGCCCCGCGGGAGACGGTCCAGCCGGCGACGCGCACCACGCTGACCATCGTCCGGGTGGTCGCGGACGCGTCCGCGGGTGCCCACGACGCGGCAGGTCCGGATGCAGCTGCCGGGAGGCTCGGATCACCCGTCGCGCCGACGGCGGCTCCGGGGCGGTCGGCCCGTCGGTCGCCGACGGGGTCGCCTCGCTACCAGGCGTTCGGCATCGAGCTGCCGGAAGAGGTCCTCGTCCGGACCCTGATGGCGTGGACCACCGTGTTCGGCACGATCTCGTTCGAGCTCTTCGGGCACTCCGTCGGCTCCGTGTCGGACGGCGCGGCCTGGTTCGACCAGGTCATCGCGCGAGTCGCGGCGGACGCCGGGTTCGCGGCGGTGTTCGACTGAGCGATTCCGTCTGCGGGAGGCTGCTCGTCCGTCCGCGTGGCGTCGCTCGTCCGTCCGCGTGGCGCTGTGGAGGGACGCCGCTCGTCCCCAGATCGGGGCATCCGACTGACGGACCCCACCGACGTGCGGTAGACAGGTCGGGACGCCCTGGTCGGCCCGACGGCCGGAGCGCACGACCGCAGCGTCGGCACCCGGAGCCGACGCCCGGACGGAACCAACCCCTCGGGCGCGCACCGCGGCCGGGGCCCCGGTGATCAGGAGGCACGCTTGCGACGCAGCACGTTCGTCGAGCCCGTGGCCGGAGCCGCTCGGTGACCGCGGTCGACCTCAGCCGCCGCGACCACCGCCGACTCAGCACCGGGACCTCCCGCCGCCGGCTCGTCACCGTGCGGACCGTCGCGCTGCTCGCCTCGCTCGCGGGGATCAACTACGTCGTGTGGCGCTGGGCTGCGTCGGTGAACTGGCACTCGTGGTGGATCGCGGTACCGCTCATCCTCGCCGAGACCTACAGCGTCATCGACTCCCTGCTGTTCGCGTTCGGCGCGTGGCGGCTCCGCGAGCGCGGCGAACCGCCGACGAAGCCGTCGCCGGACGTCACGGTCGACGTCTTCATCACGACCTACAACGAGCCGGTCGAGCTCGTCGTCCGGACCGCGCGGGCGGCGAAGGCGATCACGCACCCGCACGAGACCTGGATCCTCGACGACGGCGACCGTCCCGAGATGCGGGCGGCGGCGAGAGTCCCTCGGCATCGGCGTCATCACCCGCGGTGCCGACTGGGTCGACCGACCGCGTCACGCCAAGGCCGGCAACCTCAACAACGCGCTGCTCGCGACCCAGGGGGAGTTCCTGCTCATCCTCGACGCCGACCAGGTGCCGGACCCGTCCATCCTCGACCGGACGCTCGGGTACTTCAAGGAGCCCCGGATGGCGCTCGTGCAGACGCCGCAGTGGTTCGAGAACGTGCCGGACGCCGACCTGCTGGGCAGCCAGGCGCCGCTCTTCTACGGGCCGATCCAGCAGTCGAAGGACGGCTGGAACGCCGCGTTCTTCTGCGGGTCGAACGCCGTCCTGCGTCGCGAGGCGCTCATGCAGCTCGGGGTCACCCGCTACGTGCGCGAGGTCGAGGCGTCGGTCGCACGCACGATCAAGGACCTCGCGGAAGCTCCTCGCCCGGGCCCGCGAGACCGAGACGGACCCGCGGGTGCTCGGAGCGCTGGACGAGGCCGAGGCCGTCGTCGACCGGGCGCGCGACCAGGTGCAACGCGGCGAACCGCTCGGCGACGTCACGTACGGGTTCCAGCGCGGCATCGACGCGATCGCGTTCCGGTTCGCGGCGTCCGACCTCGAGTCGGTGCGCAACGACCTGCAGGAGCTCGCGGCGATGTCGACCGAGGCGGACACCTTCGCCGGACTCGACGACGCCGCGCTCGACGTGCTCGGGCGTCGCGACGCCTCGCCGGTCGCCGCCATCGAGTCCATCGCGGTCCTCGCCCGCGCGCTCGACGTCAACCGCGACGACGAGGCCCAGCCGATCATGCCGCTGGCCACCATCTCCGTGACCGAGGACATGGCGACCGCGATGCGCCTGCACGGCCTCGGGTGGAAGTCGGCGTACCACGACGAGATCCTCGCGAATGGTCTCGCGCCCGAGGACCTGCCCACCATGCTCGTGCAGCGCCTCCGCTGGGCGCAGGGGACCATGCAGGTGTTCTTCCGCGAGAACCCGCTCGTGCAGAAGGGCCTGTCGTGGGGGCAGCGGCTCATGTACTTCTCGACGATGTGGAGCTACCTGTCCGGGTTCGCCGCGATCGTCTACATCGCCGCACCGGTCCTGTGCCTGTCGTTCGGCGTCGTGCCGGTGCAGGCCTACAGCGTCGACTTCTTCGCCCGCCTCATCCCGTTCCTCGTCCTCAACCAGCTGCTGTTCTGGGTCGTCGCCGCGGGGCGGCCGACGTGGCGCGGGCAGCAGTACTCGTTGGCGCTGTTCCCGGTCTGGATCGAGTCGGTGACGAGCGCGTTCGAGAACGTGTTCCGCGGCAAGCCGCTCGGCTTCCGGGTCACGCCGAAGGTCCGTGACGAGTCCGAGCAGAAGCCGCGGTGGGACCTCGTCCGACCGCAGCTGTACGCGATGGGGGCTCTCGTCGCCGCGCTCGTGCTCATCGGCATCCGCTACCTCACCGGGCAGGCGTCGGGCATCGCCCCGCTGGTGAACACCGCGTGGGTCGTCTTCGACCTGTTCATCTTCAGCATCGTGGTCCGTGCGGTCCTCTACCGCGGCCCCGGACCGGGGACCGTGCAGTCCGAGCACGAGTCGAGCACGGTGGGGAGCCCGCTGTGAGCCCGGCCCGCACCGAGTTCGACGTGCCGGCGACCGTGGAGTCGCTCGACCTCGTGCAGGACCGCTTCGGCGCGTGGTGGGAGACCCTCGGGATCGACGACGTCCGACTCCGGTTCGGCCTCGAGACCGCGGTCACCGAGATCGCCGGGAACATCGTCGAGCACACCCGGCGCACCGACCAGGAGACCGGCAGGCGGTACACCGTCGAACTCGACGTCACCGAGCAGGAGCTCGTGGCCGTGCTCACCGACAACGGGGTGCCAGCCGACGTGGACCTCGCCGCGGTCACGATGGCCGACCCCGACCAGGAGGGCGGGCGTGGCCTCGCCCTCGCGATCGCGGCGCTCGACCGGCTCGAGCACCGGCACGAGGGCGGACGGAACATCTGGACGCTGGCGTGCTCGCGGTGAGGCGACAGGCGGCCCGGGTCGTCGCGTTCCTCGTCGTGGTCGGCACGCTGCTCCTCGGCGGCGCCCTGCCGGCGTCGGCCGCCCAGGCGACCACGGCTGCCACGGCTGCCACGGCTGCGTCCGTGACGCCGCCGGCGGGGAAGGCCTGGTTCGGACCCGACCTCGGCTGGGGCGACGACGCTCCGGACGGCTACGCCGGACGACTCGGTGCGACGCCGTCGATGTACGGCGTCGAGATCGCGTACCCCCTCGACCGCGGTGCGCGCAAGGAGTTCCTCCGCGCCACCCGGGCGGCGGCTGCGCAGGGCGCCGTCCTCGTCGTGAGCCTCGAGCCGGACCGGTCGCTCCGGTCGCTCGACGCCGGGGATGCCCGCGCGGCGAACCGGCTGCTCGAGCAGGTGCACGACCAGTACGACACCCAGGTGCTCGTCCGGTTCGCGCCGCAGATGAACGGCACGTGGGTCCGCTGGGGACAGCAGCCGACGCAGTTCGTCACGGCGTTCCGGACCCTGGCGACGGCGGTGCACGACGGCGACTCGGACGCGCTGATGGTGTGGTCGCCCTCGTACGGCGCCGGCTACCCGTTCGGTGAGTCCGCCGGGCGTCTGCGGGACCTGTCGGCGACCGACGTGGCCAAGCTGGACACGAACGGCGACGAGCAGCTGACCGCGGCCGACGACCCGTACGAGCCGTACTGGCCGGGCGACTCGTCCGTCGACTGGGTCGGCCTGTCGATGTTCTCGTTCGGCAAGGGGAAGGCCACCGAGGCCGCCGGGCGGGACGTCCCGCTCACCCGGAACGACGTCCCCGAGGCGGACGAGGTCGCCGGGCGCTTCGACGAGACCTGGGGCTACGAGCAGCCGCAGCGCGGGACCTTCTACGACCGCTTCGCCGCGGCCGACGACCGGCCGATGCTGCTCGACACCGGCGCCCTGTACGACCACTCGCTCCGCGGTGCCGACGAGCTCGCGGTGAAGCAGGGCTGGTGGCGGCAGGTGATCGCCGCCGTACAGGACCGTCCGCTCGTCCGGGGCGTGACGTTCCTCGAGACCAACCGCCGCGAGCCCGAGGCCGCGGGCCGCGTCGCCGACTGGCGGGACACGGCCGTGCCGGGGATCGCCGGGTCGTTCCGGACGGACCTCGAACGCGCGGACCACTTCGTGTTCGGACCGGTCACCGAGCGCGTGACAGCGCAGGACGGAGCCGCCGCGACCGACCAGCAGTACGACACCGGCGGCGACCAGATGGCGTGGATCGTCTGGTGCGCGGTCGGGCTCGCCGTCGTGTTCCTGCTGAGCGGGCTGTTCGGCCGGCTGCTGCCGAGCTGGCGGTACCCGGACGACGGCAAGCCCGGGCGCGACCTCCGGCTCGACCTGTTCCGCGGGTTCATCATCCTCGCGGTGGTGATCACCCACATCGAGATCGGTGGCCCCTACTCGTACATCACGCTGCACGCCGTGGGGGCGATCACCGGCGCGGAGATGTTCGTGTTCCTGTCCGGCATGGTCCTCGGCATGACGTACCCGTTCGCGATCAAGAAGTTCGGCGAGTGGGCCGCCGCGGTCGGTGCCTGGAAGCGTGCGCGGAAGCAGTACCTCGTCACGCTCGCGGTGATCCTCGTCGTCTTCGCCCTGAGCTTCGTGCCGTTCCTGAACACCGACGCGATCACCACCTTCACCGACCGGGGGACCGGCACCGGTGGCGTCGGGGCCGAGGGACGCGTGTACGACCTCTACCCGAACGCGATGCAGCTGCTGGCGTACCCACCGCCCTGGTACGCGATCCGGCAGTTCCTGCTGCTCGAGATGGGCCCGTGGCCGTTCAACATCATGGGCCTGTTCGTGGTCCTGAGCCTCTTCATCCCCGCGTTCATGTGGGTGATCCGTCGCGGGTTCTGGTGGGCGCTGCTCGTCGTCAGCTGGGCGCTCTACGTCTACCAGGCCGTCAACCCGGAGTTCCGACCGATCAACTCGCAGTTCGAGTCGGTGTTCCCGCTCCTGACGTGGCAGGTGGTGTTCACGCACGGCCTGGTGCTCGGGTACTACCGACGGCAGATCATCGGCGCGCTCACCGGGCGGCTCGGCAAGGTCCTCGTCGGGGTCGGCATCGGCGGGTACGCGCTCTTCCTGGCGTACGTCTGGGCCGCGAACCAGTACGGCTTCACGCCCGTGCCGTTCCCGGCATCGATGTACGACGCGCTGTACAACACGGCGTACCAGCGGGTGGACCTGCAGTGGGGGCGCCTGGTCGACATCGCGTTCTTCGCGATCGTGTCGTACGCGATCCTCACGGTGTTCTGGAAGCCCATCGCGGCGGTCATCGGCTGGCTGTGGATCCCGATCGGTCAGGCGAGTCTCTACGTGTTCGTCTGGCAGGTGTTCTTCGCGCTGGCGATCGCGTCGATCCCGGGGGTCGACTGGTACAACGGCTGGATCGGGTTCGCCGTGCACTCGGCGCTGATCATCCTGGTCTGGTACATGATCCGGCGGAAGTTCCTCTTCTCGGTCATCCCGCGCTGATCGCGCGACCTGCGCCGTGACGGACGGGAGGCGCGGTGCCAGCTGGCACCGCGCCTCCCGTCCGTCATCCGGTGGCGTCAGCCGACCGTGGCCGCGTCCGTCGACCCGGCCGCCAACGCGCCACGGACGGAACCCCACGACGTGAGCCGCTCGCGGATCGCCGGGTCCTGCTCGTGCGCGATGGCCGCGGCGTGTGCCTGTTCGAGCACCTCGTCGATCACGATGCGCCGCCCCGACCGGGCCGAGGCGATCGCCGCGTCCACCATCGTCAGGCTCATCACGTTGCCGTGCACCTCGCCGTCCGGGGTCTCGCCGGAGCGGACCGCGTGCACGAACGAGGCGAGCGACCCGGCGATCTCGCTCCCCACGCTCGGCGCCGCCGCGGGGGTGCCCGGCGTGCCGTCGAGGTCGCTCCACGGGTCGTGGTCGCCGTCCCACAGCGCGGTGCCGCCCGCGCCGGACGCCCGCCAGTCGCCGTTCCAGGACGTCTCCGCGCCGGGCGCGCACCACGAGCCGTCGTAGACGTACCGGACGTCGTCCTCGAACGCGAACACCGCCGCGGCGGCAGCGTCGCCGCGGTACCAGGACCACGACGGGTTCCACGACTCGCAGTAGACCGAGACCGGGTCGCGTTCGAGCACGTACCGGGCGGAGTCGAACGCGTGGATCGCCATGTCGAGCAGCAGGACGTCGTCCATCTCCTCGCGGAAGCCCCCGAAGTGCGGGGCCTTCGCGAAGCGCGTGCTCAGGCCGCCGATCGCCCCGAGGTCGCGGACGTGCTGCCGGAACGCCACGAGCTGGTCGTTGTAGCGGCGCGACTGCGACACCATGAACAGCTTGCCGGTGGCCTCGGCGGCGGCCGCCAGCGACAGCGCCTCGGCGACGGTCTGCGCCGCGGGCTTCTCGCCGAGGACGGGCAGTCCGGCGCGGAGGGCCTCGAGCGTCACCGGGTGGTGGGCGACCGGCACCGTGATGTCGAGGACGGCCTCGGCCCCGGTGTCGGCGATGAGCGCCGACAGGTCCGTGCCGACGGGGATCGAGGGGTCGCCCGCGACGGCGGCCCCGGCCCGGGCAGCGTCGAGGTCGAGGTCGACGATGCCGACGAGTTCGACGTCCGGGTCGGCGGCGACGGTGGCGAGCCAGGCCCGGCCCATCCCGCCGGCGCCGACCTGGACGACGCGCAAGGCCGTCACGCCTGCGCCCCCTCGGCCACCGGAGCGTCGTCGAACGGGCCGCGGTAGTGCTGCCCCTCGAAGTACTCGCCGAGGTCGTAGCGGCGGAGCGTCGGGATCTCCCGCTCGCGCTCCGGCCGCGCCCACTCGGTGGCGTTCGCGATCACCCGGCGGACGTCCTTGTGGTGGTACACGGGGAAGTCCTGGTCGCCGGGGGAGAAGTAGAAGATCTTCCCGAGGCCGCGCCGGTACGTCGTGCCGCTCCGGAACACCTCGCCGCCGGTGAAGCCCGAGATGAAGACGAGCTCGTCGGGGGTGGGGACGTCGAAGTACTCGCCGTACATCTCCTGCTCGGGGATGACGATCGGGTTCGGCACGCCACGGGTGATCGGGTGCTGCGGGTTCACGGTCCAGACGAGTTCCTGGTCGTGCTCGCTGCGCCAGCGGAGCGTGCAGGTGGTGCCCATCAGCTTGCCGAAGATCTTCGACCAGTGGCCGGAGTGCAGGACGACGAGCCCCATGCCGGACAGCACGTGCTTGTGCACCCGGTCCACGACGGCGTCGTCGACGTCCTGGTGGGCGGCGTGCCCCCACCAGGTCAGGACGTCCGTCTCGGCGAGGACCTCGTCGGTCAGGCCGTGCTCCGGTTCCTGCATGGTGGCCGTGCGGACGACGGCGTCCGGCAGGTTCTCGCGGATGCCGTCCGCGATCGCGCCGTGCATGCCGTCGGGGTACCGTTCCGCGACGTGCTGCTCGACCTGCTCGTGGACGTTCTCGCCCCAGACGGTGATGCGGAGCGGGGTGGTGGTCATGGTGTGCCTTTCAGACGGTGGTGTGCGGTGGCGTCGGTCCGGGGCCGTCACTTGACGGCACCGCCGAGGGCACCAGCGGAGATGTACTTCTGCGCGAAGATCAGCAGGACGGCAGCGGGCAGGGACGCCAGCACCGAGGTCGCCATGACGGGCCCCCAGTCGGTGACGTTCGTGCCGATGTAGTTGTAGATGCCGAGCGTGATCGGTCGGACGGCCGGGGTCGACGTCAGGGTCAGCGCGATGAGGAAGTCGCCCCAGGCACCGAGGAACGTGAAGAGCGCCGCGGTGACGATCGCGTTCCGGCTGATCGGGACGACGATCGACACGAAGGCCCGAAGTCGCTGGCGCCGTCGACCAGGGCCGCTTCGACCAGGCTCGGCGGGATCGACTCCATGAAGGCCCGCATCAGCAGGATGGCGAAGGGCACCTGCACCGCGCTGTCGGCCAGGATCAGCCCGATGTAGCTGTTGAGCAGCCCGACGTTGTTGAACAGGGTGTACAGCGCGTTCGCGATCACGATCGCCGGGATCATCTGGGTGATGAGCAGGACGAGCAGGAACACCTTCGTGCCGCGCATCCGGAACCGGGCGAGCCCGTAGGCGGCCGGCGTCGCGACGGCGAGCGTGAGCACGACCGTCCCGAGTCCGATGACCATGCTCGAGACGAAGTTCTGCCCCTGCTGCTGGAACGCCGCCTGGTACCCGGCGAAGGTCGGGCTCCACGGGAACCAGGTCGCGGTGGCGGCACCGGACGTGGCCTGCAGGCTCGTGTTCACCATCCAGTAGACGGGGAACACCATGATCGCCAGGAAGACGATGCCGAGGATCGTGAGGGGGATGCCCTTCACGCTGCCGCGGGGTCGCCGTGGCCGTGCGGCCCGGTCGGTCGTGATCGCGCGGGTGGCGGTCACGGTCTGGTTCGCGATTCCGACGCTCATTCGTCGACCGCCTTCCGGGAGATCGCGATGTAGACCATCGCGAAGACGAACGAGACGACGATGAGCACGTTGCTCACCGCGGCTCCGATGCCGAACTGGAAGTTGACGAACGACTGGTGGTACGCGTTCGTGGCGAGCGTCTGCGTCGAGTTCGCCGGGCCGCCGCCGGTCAGGCCGAGGATGATGTCCACGACCTTCAGCGTGTAGACGACCCCGAGCACGATCACGACGCTGACCACCGACCGGATGCTCGGCCAGGTGATGTACCAGAACGCCTTGAACCCGGTGGCGCCGTCGAGCGCGCCGGCCTCGTATAGCTCCGGCGGCACGGACTGCAAGCCCGCTGTAGAGGATCGTCGTGTTGAACGGGATGCCGAGCCACACGTTGACGCCGATCACCGCGATCAGCGCCAGGCTCGGGCTGACGAGCCACGGCACCGGGGCGATGCCGACGAGCCCGAGCAGCTGGTTCAGGGCACCGCTGTCCTGGTCGAGCAGCCACTTCCACACCGCGCTCGAGGCGATGAGGGGCAGCAGCCACGGCAGCAGGAGCAGCCCGCGCAGGAAGCCGGACAGCGGGAAGTGCCGCCGGAAGAACAGCGCGAGGCTCAGCCCGATGACGAACTGCAGGACGATCGAGCCCGCGGTGAACAGGGCAGTGTTCACGATGCTCGTCGTGAAGACCGAGCTCTGGAACACCGAGATGTAGTTGCCGAGACCCACCCAGGGGGCCTCGCCCGTGAAGAACGTCGCGGTCGTGTAGTCCTGGAAGGACATGATGACGTTCTTGACGACGGGGTAGCCGAAGAAGACGGCGACGAAGATCGCGGCCGGCACCACGAAGAGCCATCGGGTCATGCCGGATCGGAACCGGGCGCGTCGCTGCCCGGGTCGGGGGGTCGTCACGGGCAAGGTCGTCCGTGGTCGTGTCTGTGTCGAGGCGCTCACGCCGGGGTCCTTTCCTCCACGCGGGTGGGAGCCGACCGGTCGGCCGGCTCCCACTGCTCGTGCGACTGACTACTGCTCCTGCGACTGCGCCTGCTTGAGCGCTGCCTCGGGGCTGGCCTTGCCGGTGAGGGCGAGCTGGACGGCGGTGTAGATCTTCGTGGCGGCCTTGGGCCATTCCGGTCCGAGCTCACCGGTGCGGGCGCGAGCCGTCTGCACCGTGGTCACGAAGGACGCGACCTGCGGGTGGTCCTTCGCCCACGCCTCGCCGGCCTCGAGGTTGGTCGGCACGTTGCCGCTCACCTCCGACAGGACC
Organism: Curtobacterium sp. AC273; assembly: GCF_979253735.1. Lineage (NCBI taxonomy): Bacteria > Bacillati > Actinomycetota > Actinomycetes > Micrococcales > Microbacteriaceae > Curtobacterium > Curtobacterium sp. AC273. The sequence continues at coordinate 75,894 of NZ_CEEDDU010000011.1, forward strand.
TTCTGCATCTTCTGCGTGTGGAGGCAGCCGACGAACTTGCCGGCGAGCTGCATCTTGTCCTTGTCGCCGGTCTGCGGGACGGTGAACGCCTCGCCGCCGAGCGGTGCGACCGTGGCCTCGCCGGTGCGCGTCGGGATCGGCACGCTGTCGAACTCGAGGCCCTTCTTCTCGTTGAGCGCCGGCAGCTGCCAGGGGCCGTTGAACATCATCGCGGCCTTGCCGGCCAGGAACTGGTTGTTGACGTCCGCCTGGGCCCAGTTGATCGAGCTCTTCGACATCGAGCCGTCGTCCTGCAGGTCCTCGACGAAGCTGCAGCGCCTGGGTGGCGTCCGCGGTGGCGATGTTCTTCTCGTCACCACCGTTCGACCAGAAGAACGGCAGGAACTGCCAGGTGCCCTCGTAGGTGTTGATGTTGCTCATCGCGAAGCCGTAGGTCGAGCCCTTGGTGAGCGTCTTCGCGGCGGTCTTGAGCTCGTCCCACGTCTTGGGCGGCTGGACGCCGGCGTCCGCCAGCAGCTTCTTGTTGTAGTAGAGCGCGATGGAGTTCGTGTTCGACTGCAGGCCGTAGAGCTTGCCCTTGTAGGTGCTCGCCGCCTTCACGCCGGGGACGTCGCCGTCGGCGTCCAGGCCGTACGCCGACAGGTCGGACAGGGCGCCGGACGAGGCGATCTGCTGGACGTCGGGGTTGTCGAGCATGAGCACGTCGGGCAGCGTCTTCGACGATGCCTGCTGCAGCACCTTCGCGATCAGGCCGGCGCCGGCGACGTGGTTGATGTCGAGCTTCGCGCCGATGGTGGCGGCGCACTGCTTGTAGACCGGGTTGTAGTTCGCGTCGTAGTAGTCCTCGATCGTGAGGGTCTTCGAGTCGGTCGAGGCCGAACCGGAGCCGGAGCAGCCGGACAGGACCAGGGGGATCGTGGCGACGACGGCGACGGCGCCGACGAGTGCACGCGTCCGACGCGACGGGGAAGTGAACTTGTGCTTCATTGCAGAGCTCTTCTCTTGACGGATGCTGGGACAGGCACGCATCGACGAGGCCGCTGACGTCATCGTCGCTGTGCTCTTGGGGCGAGAAGCTAACAGAAAGCGCTTCACCTGTAAAGCGCTTTTCTCACACGCTGGGTGCCCGCTGGAAGCTAGGCTGACCGGCATGGCCACGATGCAGCAGGTCGCCGACCGAGCGGGCGTCTCGATCGCCACGGTGTCCTTCGTCGTGAACGGCACGAAGTACGTCACCCCCGCGACGACGGCCCGGGTGACCGCCGCCATGCGCGAGCTCAAGTTCCGCGGCAACGTCGTCGCGCGGGCGCTGGCGAGTCGCCGGACCCGGATCATCGCGCTGCTCTTCCCGACCACCGGCAACCGCTTCAGCCCGACCACCTCGCAGTTCTTCATGAGCGCGGCCAAGCGTGCGTCGGAGCGCGGGTACCACCTCGTGCTCTGGCCCGTCGACCCGGCCGGCGACGACCTCGACGACCTCGTCTCGGGCGGCCTCGTCGACGGCGTCATCCTGATGGAGGTGCGGATGGACGACCCCCGCGTCGCCGCTGCTGACCGACCTCGGCGTCCCCTTCACCCTGATCGGGCGCACCCGCGACAGCAGTGGGCTGCCGTACGTCGACATCGACTTCGAGACCACGATCGAGGACAGCCTCGATCACCTCGAGGTGCTCGGGCACCGTCGGTTCGGCCTGGTCCTCGAGGACCTCGAGGGCACCCCGATGGCCGGCTACGCGCCGCACCTCCGCGTCCACGACACCTTCCGGCAGGCGATGCTCGACCGCGGCACCACCGGGACGATCGTCACCGCGGGGCCGGGCAGCGACGGCGGCCGGAACGCGGCGAGCGACCTGCTCGAGGCGGACCCGGGCGTCAGCGCGGTGCTCGTCATGAAGGACGACTCCGCGGCCGGGCTGCTCGTCGGCCTGCACGCGGCCGGTCGCCGGGTGCCGCAGGACGTCTCGGTGCTCAGCATCGCGTCGTCCGAGGCGAACGCCGACCAGCACTCCCCACGGCTGTCCACGATGGTCGCCCCCGGCCCGGAGCTCGGCACGCGAGCGGCGGACGCGCTCATCGAGCAGCTCGACGGCACGTCCGACGACCTGCCGCACTTCCTCCTGCCCTGCACGCTCCGGACGGCCGAGTCGACGGGTCCCGCCCCGACCCCCTGACGGCCGGGAGGCGCGTGGCGGCCCCGCCCCGCGCCTCCCGTCCGCCCCGTTTCGGGCTGGGCGACAGTTCACGGGCCCGCGAACCCGTGAACTGTCGCTCAGCGCGAAGATCGCGGCACTGCGCGCCCACGCGGCGCTGCGCGCCCACCGGGGCACTCAGCCTCCGTTTGGTTGTGTGGACGCACAGGATCGCAGCACCACACGTCGAGGAGGACGGATGGCAATCGACCGCAGGCTCTTCCTGCTCGGAGGCGCGGGGTGCTGCTGCTCGCCGGCTGCTCCACCCGCCCGGAACGCACCACCGTGGAGAACCGGCCCACGGACCCACCAGAGGGCGAGGTCACCATCAGCTGGTGGGCCGGCCAGGTCGCCTCGAAGGACGGCGGGGACCTGCGGCGGAAGCTCATCGCCGAGTTCCAGAAGGAGCACCCGAACATCCGGGTCCGGATCGTCAGCGCCCCGAGCGACACCGACACGAACCGGACGAGCCTGACGACGCAGATCGCCGCCGGCAGCAGCACGCCGGACGTGTACCTCGGCGACGTCGCCTGGCCCGGGCAGTTCGCGAAGAACAAGCTCGCGACGCCGGTGAACCAGCTCGTCGGCGAGGACTTCTTCGAGCAGTTCCCGGAGGGCCTCCGGCAGGCGGCGAGTGTCGACGGGACGTACTACATGTTCCCGCTCTACATCGACGAGTCGTTCTTCCTGTACCGCAAGGACCTGCTCGCGAAGCACTCCCTGCAGGTGCCGAAGTCGTGGGAGGAAGTACGCGAGACCGCCGCGAAGCTCGTCGACACCGGAGACGTGTCGTACGGGTTCGCGTTCCAGGGCGACGTGTACGAGGGACTGACCTGCAACGTCACCGAGTTCGTCGCCGACGCCGGCGGCTCGCTCCTCAACGACGACCTGACGAAGCCCGAGACCACGAGCTCGGAGACGAAGCGCGCGTTCGAGTTCATGCGCTCCCTCATCACCGACGGGGCGAGCCCGCGGGCGACCCTGACGTACCAGGAGCAGGACACGAACGACGCCTTCTCCGGCGGCCGCGCCGCGTTCCTCCGGAACTGGTCCTGCGCCTGGGGGATCGCGAACGGACCGGACAGCCGGGTCGCCGGCAAGGTCGGACTGGCACCACGGCCGACGTTCGACGGCATGGACGAGCACCACTCGACGATCGGCGGGTGGGGGAACTACATCAACCCGCACACGCAGGAGCCGGCGGCGGCGCTGACCTTCGCGAGCTGGATGTCGAGCGAGACCGCGCAGCAGTTCCTCACCCGCGAGGGCGGGGTCCTGCCGGCCCGGTCCGCGAGCCTCGTCAGCGCGGACGCGAAGTCCCAGAAGCGCCCGACGTACGACACGGCCGCCGGCATCACGCTCGTGCCCCGCCCGACCTCGACGGCGTACTACCCGAAGGTGTCGCAGGGCGTTTACCAGAACGGGAACAGCATCCTCGGCGGCCAGGCCTCGGTGGACGGCGGCACCAGCACGATGGCCTCCGCCATCTCGCTGGCCCTGAAGGGCGAAGCGCTGTGAGCGCCGACACCGCGACGCGGCAGCAGACCAGGCCTGGAGGCGCGGGTCGGGTCGATCCGCCGCCTCGCCTGACCGGGCGGTCGCGTCTCGACCGCATCCGCGCACGGGGTGCGTGGGGCTTCGCGGCCCCGGCGCTCCTGGTCGTGGCGGCGGTCACGATCTTCCCGGTGGTGTACTCGATCGTCCTGAGCTTCGCGGACGTCGAGGTCGGCTACGAGGGCTTCACGATCCAGTCGTTCGGGCTCGACAACTACGCGGCCCTGCTGCAGAGCGCCGACTGGTACCGGGCGCTCGGCTTCACGGTGCTCTACACGGTGGTGACGGTCTCGGTCGAGCTGGTGCTCGGCATGCTCGTCGCCCTGGTGCTCGAGCGGCTCGGGGCCACCCGCGGCTGGATGCTCGCGCTCATGCTCATCCCGTGGTCGCTCGTCACCATCGTGAACGCGCAGCTGTGGAAGTACATCTACGACAGCACGTACGGTGTCGCGACGTGGTTCTTCGGCCTGTTCGGGGACGCCCCGGTGATCCTCGGCGAACCGGTCCCCGCGATTACCGGGCTGATGGTCGCGGACATCTGGAAGACGACGCCGTTCGTCGCGATCATCCTGCTCGCCGGGCTCGTGCAGATCTCCGAGGACCACTACGAGGCCGCCGAGCTCGACGGCGCCAGCACCTGGCAGACGTTCTGGCGCGTGGTGCTGCCGCAGCTCACCCCGACCCTGACGATCGCGGTGCTGTTCCGCATCCTGCAGGCGTTCGGCGTCTTCGACCTGCCGTTCGTGCTGACGAACGGCGGCCCGGGCACCGCCACCCAGTCGCTCGCGATCATGGGCTACAAGGTGCTCTTCCAGGACATCAACATCGGTCCGGGTGCTGCGATCGCGACCTCCACCGCGGTCATCGTGGCGGCCGGGTGTCTGCTGTTCCTCCGGGCCTTCCGGAACCAGGCGAAGGGAGGGGACGACTGATGCCCCGTCAACGTGTGCGCAAGGGCTGGCGCAAGTGGGTCAATACCGTCAACGTCAGCGGTGTCGTCATCGCCGTGCTCACCGCGCTGCCGCTGTACTGGCTGGTGTCGACGTCGCTCAAGCCGGCGTCCGAGATCGGGCAGTCGCCGCCCACCGCGTTCCCGCAGGCGTTCACCTTCGACAACTTCGTGGTGGCCTTCCGCGACAACGCGCTCGGGCAGTACATGGTGAACAGCGTCATCGTGTCGGTGTCCACGACGGTGATCGTGCTCGCGTTGGCGTTCCTCGCCGGGTACGCGCTGGCCGGCCGGTTCATCCGGGGCCGCACGGCGATCATGACCTCGCTGCTGATGCTGTCGGTGTTCCCGGCGATCGCGGTCCTGACGCCGCTGTACCTGCTCGAACGCAACCTGGGGCTGCTCAACTCGTACCCGGGTCTGATCGTGCCGTACGTGGCGTTCAACCTGCCGTTCGCCATCTGGATCATGCGGAACTACCTGGTCGGGATCCCGTCGACGATCGAGGAAGCGTCCGAGATCGACGGCGCGGGAGCCTGGCGGACGGTGCTCAGCGTGATCCTGCCGATGGCGAAGCCCGGGCTCTTCACGGTCGGGGTGTTCACCTTCACCGCGTCGTGGAGCGAGTTCCTGATGGCGCTGACGTTCAACAGCGAGAACTCCTTCCGGACGATCCCGGTGGGCATCGCGCTGTTCGGCACGCAGTTCACGGTGCCCTTCGCGCAGATCTTCGCCGCGAGCGTGGCCGCGACGGTGCCGATCGTGATCCTGGTGCTGGTCTTCCGCCGGTCGATCGTGTCGGGCCTCACCTCGGGGGCTGTCAAGGGGTGACTCCCTTGTTGACCCCTCAGGGTTGATCGACCAGGATCGGGGGAACGTCGCACGCGGACGGTCCGGGACCAACCACCCCGGACCGTCCGCCCACCAGGCGGCGGCACGGATCAGGAGACTCGTCGATGGCCGACACCAGGACCGTCGTGCGCGCCCGGCGGCGCACGAAGGCATTCGCACTCGCAGCCGGAGGTGCCCTCGTCGTGGGCGGCCTCGGCTACACGCTCGCATCGTGGACGGACACCGAGTGGGTGTTCGGCGGCGACGGCTCCGGCGGGGGGGGAGGTGTCGGCACTTCGGGCTTCGAAGTCGAGCAGAACGTCACCGCCCCGTTCGCCGCCGCCGGGTTCACCTCGGACGAGACGAACCCGGGTCAGGCGCTCCGGTTCACGGTCGACGCCCTCGCCCTCTCGCCCGGCACCGCGACCTACGCCCCCGTCGCCCTGCGCACCGCGGCCGACTCGATCGCCGGCGACGTGGCCCTCCGCGCTGCCGTGCCCGCGGACGGCGTCAGCGTGACCGATGCCGACGACACGCTCTGGGACGCGCTCCGGGTGCGGGTCGCCAGCGTGACCGGCACGACGGCGGCGTGCGACGCGAGCGCGTTCGCCACCCCGGCCGACGTGATCGCCGACGGGCCGCTCGGCACCACGGCCGCGACGGCCACCCAGCGGTTGGCGGCCGACGGGGCGTCGACGCAGCGGTACTGCTTCGAGGTGTCGCTGCCGGAGGCGCCGACCCTGCCGGCGGGGACCTCGGTCGACGCCCTGCAGGGACGCACCGCCGCGCCGGCGTGGCAGTTCGCCGCCGAGTCCGACTGACGGCGCGGTGCACGGCACCTCCGCGTCGCCGTCCGGCCCCACGGACGCGGCGCCGCCCCGCCGTCTCGTCGACCGGGTCCGCACGGTCGTCGTGACCGTCGCGGGCGCCGTCGGACTCGCCTGCCTGCTCGGGTGGGGTGGCGATCGCGCTCACCGGACTGTCGTTCGTCGTGGTCACGACCGGTTCGATGGCACCGACGATCCCGGCGGGTGGTCTCGCGATCACCCACGAGGTCCCCGCGTCCGACCTCCGCCAGGGTGACGTCGTCACGGTGCCCCCGACCGGGATCTCCGTTGCCGGTCACCCACCGCGTGGTCGCCGTCGAGCGGGTCCCCGGCGCCGCCGACGCGCGCTCGCTCACCCTCCGCGGGGACGACAACGCGACGGACGACCGCGACCCGTACGTCGTCCGGACGGCCGGCCTCGTCCTCGCACACGCACCCGGGCTCGGCTCGGTGCTCGTGGCGACGACGAGCCCCGTCGCGCGCGGCCTCGGCGTGGCGGTCGTCGGCGGCTTGGTCGCCTGGGCGTTCTGGCCGGAGCGCCGTCGGCAGGACGCGTCGTGAGCCGCCGCCTCGCAGCCCTCGCCGGCCTGGCCGCGCTGGTCGCCGGGTGCGTCGGTCTCGGCACGACCGCGGTGGCGGTGGCGGCGACCGACTGGAGGCCCGTGCCCGAGACCGGCGCACCGGGTCGCCTCGTGCTGTACACCGGTCCGGAGCCGCTCTCCCTGCCCGGGGCCGCCGACGTCACCGAGACGGTGTGGCAGGTCCGGACCGACGTCGAGACCGCGGAGGACGGGCACCCGGAACCGGTCACGCTCGACCTGGAGGTCCGGAAGGACGGTGCCCTCGCCCGCGCACCCGGTGGGCTCCGCGTCGCGGTGTCGTCCTGCGACCGCGAGTGGACGACCACGACCGGTGGTCCCTCGTGTCCGGTCGGCGCCGTCGCCCTGGTGTCGGCGACCCCGGCGGACGACTGGTCGGCGTCGAGCCCCGTGGTGCGGATCCCGGATGCGGACGGCGACGGCACCGTGTACCTGCTCGTCCGGTCGTCCCGCTCCGCGCCCGCGCCCGCCGTCCCGCCCGGAGCCGTCGCCCGCGACGGTCGGCTCGGCATCGGCGTCACGGCGCGGAGCCGCGACGCCGTACCCTCGCCGGCAGAGGCGTCGGCGCTGCCCGCCGTGCTCGCGTTCACCGGCGGCGGGTTCGCCGGACCCGTGCTCGTCGCGGTCGCCGCCGTCCTCGCGGGCACCGCGCTGCGCCTGCGCCGGAACGACCGGGAGGGCCGCGCGTGACACCCCGGTCACGGATCGCCGTCGCGACGGGCATCGTCCTCGCCGCGGTGCTCGTCGCGCCCTCCACCGTCCCGAGCACCGCGTCCTGGACCGACCGCGAGTACGTCGCGGGGGACCTCGGGACGTCGTCCTTCGACTGCGGGACCGACGCCGGGTACACGGCGACGGCGTCGAGCCGGTTCCTCGGCGGCAGCCTGGCCGGTGTCGACCTCGACGCGCTCGCCACCGTGCGTGGTGTCGACGTCGCCAAGACCGGTTCGGCGCCCGCCGCGGTCGAACCGGCCGGGGCGCCGGAGCTCGGCACCGTCCAGCCGTACGCGCAGGCGTTCGGCAACCCGCTCGACGTCGGGCTGCTCGGGGACCTGGTCGGCATCGACCTGACGGGCCTCGGCGTCGGACTGCCGGCGGGCTCCGCGGGCGCCGTCAACCAGGTCGCGACGGTCGCGGGGACCGGCGACGCCGTCGCAGCATCGGGGCTCGTCGCCGACTCCGGCGGGGTGCTCGTCACCGACACGACCCCGACGAGCAACCTGCCGGACCCGGCGTCCATCACCCTCGGTCGGGCGCTGCCGGGCATCGCGGACGTCACCGACGTCGGGCTCGACATCGGTGCCGTCGGTGCGAACGCGCGGCTGGCCGGGTGCGACGCCCTGCAGGAGGACGTGTGGGGCGGCATCGTGCAGCAGACGCTCCGGACGAACCTGCGGGCCGCGGTGCAGCAGGCCGCCGACGCCGGGACCACGGGCGTCGAGCGCGACTACGGGATCGCGAGCCTCGACCTGCGCGTCGGCAGCCCACTGGTCGGTGCGCTCGTCACCGCGGTCGACGACACCGTGGCCCAGCTCGACGCGACGGTGGCCGCCCTCGGCGGGAGCGACGGCGTGCTCGCGCGGACGATCAACCAGGGGATCCTCGGCGTGCTCGGCGGACTCACCGGCAGCCTCGGGCTCGGTACCGTCGGCGGCACCGTCGTCCTCACCGGACCGGACCTCGGCCGAGCGGTGGCACCGCTCCTGACGGAACCGCTGCAGGACCCCGGCGGGACGCTCGCCCTCGACCTCTCCGCCGGCACGATCCGGGTGGACCTCGCCCACCTGCTCGGGGACGACGAGCACGGGCTCAACGACCTGCCGGCGAACCACGAGGTCGTCCTCGACGCCGTCACCCTGAACGCCATCGCGGACCGCCTCGGTCAGGTGGTCGACGCGTGGGCGTCCAAGGTCACCACCGCACTGACGACCGCGCTCGGCACGATCCAGCTGCGGATCGCCATGGCTGCCGACCTCAGCGCCCCACTCCTCGGCGCACGAGTCACGATCGCGAAGCTCTCGGTGGGCGTCGACACCGGCGTGGCCGCCCTCGTGGCGGGACGGACGAAGCTGTCCGTCGGCGTCGACCTGCTCGGGCTGCCGCTCGGCGGGCTGCTCGGGGTCGTCACGGGGCTCGCGACGTCGCTGGTCAACCCGCTGACGCAGGCCGTGGTGGGGACCCTGACGACGCGGTTGTTCGCGGTGGTCGGATCACTCGGCACCACGATCACGACGACCGTGGGAGGTCCGCTCGTGACCGCCCTCGCGACGGTCCTGCGCGGCCTGCCGGGCGTGCTGTCCCTGCGCGTGAACGTACAGGAGGACACCGCTCCGGCAGAGGCGGTCGACGCTCGTGCGTCGACTGGCCGGTACACCGAGACCGCGCTCCGCCTGACGATCGCCGACGGGTTGGCGCCCGGTGGCCTGGCCCGGGTCGACCTCGCCACGGCGACCGTGGGGCCGAACTCGGTGTCCCTGGTGCCGCAGCGGACCTGACGGTCGCGAGCCGGGCCTCCAGGCCGTCAGCTCACCGTCGACGCGGGTCGCGGTCCGTGTCGGTGAAGAAGTCCTCGTACAGGCCGGCACCGTCCTGCAGCTCGCCGAACTTCCAGCGCTTGCGCATCCGGCGGAACGTCTCGATGCGGACCGGGTCGACGCCCTGCTGGGATTCGTAGTTGCCCATGATTCCTCCTCGTCGTCCTGGTGCCCCCGATCGGGGACCTCCGGAGGAGAACGTACGGACGAGAGTGCGGTCCGTCCGGCAAGATAGATAGGGAAGTTACCTAACTGCGCTTGTTGGACAAACGACCCGGAATGCGTCCGAGCCGCCCGTAGCCTGCCGTCAGGGAGTCGGGGCGCCGTGCTCGAGCGCTGTCACGACGCGGTCGATCACCTTGACGTACTTGGCGGTCTCGCGATCAGAGAAGGAGGACAGGAGCTCGTGCAGGTGTTCGTTCGTGCTGTCCATCGCCGAGGCGTACGCGCGCTGGGTCTCCGGCGTCAGCTCGATGAACCGGCTCCGTCCGTCGTCCGGGTTCGGGACGCGGCACAGGTGGCCCGCCCGTTCCAGTCGGTCGACCGTCCCCGTCACCGCCGGTCCGCTCAGCCCCAGGTGCGACGCCAGGTCCTTCACCCGGACCTTCCGCTGGGCCGCCTCGGCACGCGCCACGAACTGCAGGACCGTCAGGTCCGTGCCGGACACGCCGAGTCGCTCGCGCAGCCGACCCCGCAGCGCCCCCATCGCCGCCTCCAGGCGGGTGATGGCAGCCGTCAGGTCGATCTCGCTCACGTGGTCGCCCCCTCGGTGCGGATCGGTTCCGCGCAACGATACGCCGCGCTCACCCCGCCAGCGTATCCAGATAACGAGGGGAATGTCGTGATCCGGACATCCGGGACCGATCGGAGGTCCCCGTGGTGGATCCGCTGATCGACGACACCGACGCATCCGGCGCACCGGCGACGGTTCGGTTCGAGGTCTCCGGCAGCCGTCCCGACGACGCCGTGCGGGACCTCAACGGCCTGTACGGCGGGGACGACTGGGTGGCCCGGCCGACCGACGAGGCCTTCGACTACCGCTACACGGCGCTCGGTGACACCGAGGTGACGATCCGACGCGCGCAGTTCCACGGCTCGCTGCACGGGACCGTCCCGCCCGGTGGCGACTACGTCGTCGCCTGGATCGGTGCCGGTTCTGCCGAGGTCGAGCGCCTGGGGAGCGGTACCCGCTGCCGCTCGAGACGCCCCTGCTGCTGCCGCCCGACCACGCGTACACGTTCTGGACGGCCGACCACGACCACCGACTCGTGCACCTCGACCGCGGGTTCGTCGGGCGGGTCGCCGCGGCCCGGCTCGACGCCGTCGAACAGCCCCTGCGGTTCGACGACCGCCGGATCCCCGATGCCGACGCTGCGCGGCGCTGGCAGGGAGTCCTCACCGCGCTCGCTCGGTCACTGCGGGTCGGTGGGCCGGAGTCGACCGCCTGGCACAGCGCGAAGACGCTGGCTGCCGAGGTCTTCCTCGACGCCTTCCCGCCCCGTCTCGACGACCTGCCGGCCGTGCTCGGCCACCCGCGGAACGGCCGGCTCCGCGCCGCCGTGCAGTACGTCCACGACCACGCCGCCGAACCCGTGACCGTCGCCGAGCTGTCCGAGGCGTCCGGGCTGAGCATCCGGTCCGTGCAGGAGTCCTTCCGGCGGGTGTTCGACGTGTCGCCGCTGACGTACCTGCGGCACGTCCGGCTCGACCACGTCCGCGCGGAGCTGCTCGAGCTCGACCCGCAGGTCGGTGCCGTCGGGGACGTCGCGCGGCGGTGGGGGTTCGCGCACCTCGGACGGTTCTCGGCGTCGTACGCCGAGCGGTTCGGCGAGTACCCGAAGCAGACGCTGCGGCGCTGACCGCGGCCGGTACCGGCCGACGTCCGCCCTGTCGTGGGTGCTGCGTCAGGCGGTGGTCGTGGGTGCCGGGCCCGTGCTCTGCCGCACCCGCAGGGTCGTCGGCAGGCGCACGTGCGCCGAGGCGGGTTCGCCGCGCAGCATCGTGAGCAGCATCTCGACCGCTCGCGACCCGAGCTCGGCGAGCGGCTGGGCGACGGTGGTCAGCGGCGGCGTGGTCGTGGACGCCTGCGGGACGTCGTCGAAGCCGATCACCGACAGGTCCTCCGGCACGCGGAGCCCGAGCGCCGTGGCGGCACGCAGCACCCCGAACGCCGACGAGTCGTTCGCCGCGAACACCGCCGTCGGCCGGTCGGGCAGCGTCAGCAGCTCGTGTGCGACGGCGGCGGACTGGTCCTCCTGGTAGCCGCCGTCCCGGACGAGCCGTTCGTCGACGGTGATGCCGGCGGGCAGCGAGGGCGCGGCGGTACCCGGCCTCGCGCAGCTGGGCGGAGGCGAGGTCGGCGCGACCGTGCACGTGCGCGATCCGGGTGTGCCCGAGGGCGACGAGGTGCTCGACGGCGTCGACGGCCCCGCCCTCGTTGTCGGCGTCGACCGTGGCGTGGCCCTCGGGGCCGGTGTGCGGGTCGATCGCGACGACCGGGATCGACGAGCTGGACAGCGCGGTGGTCGGGGTGACGACGATCGCCCCGTCGATGAGCGTGCCGGACAGGCGGGACAGCGAACGCCGCTCCCACCCGGGCTGGTCGGCGCCGGTCATCAGGCCGGCGTAGGCCAGCAGCTCGTAGCCGGTGCCGGTCGTGGCGCTCGAGATGCCCCGCAGGAGCTCGGTCGAGAACGGTTCGAACTCGGGCACGAGGATGCCGACGACGCCGGTGCGCGAACTCCGGAGACTGCGGGCGACGAGAGAGGTCTCGTAGCCGAGCTCCTCGACGACCTGCTGCACGCGGAGCATCGTCGCGGGGGCGACCCCGTCGCGCTGGTTGATCACCTTCGACACCGTCGGTATCGAGACGCCGGCGGCGCGCGCGACGTCGGAGATGGTCACCCGGCCGGCACCGGGACGCGCTCCGAGTGCCGTGTCCATGTGCACACCGTACCGCTGTGGTCCAACCGAACTTGGTAAAGAAAACGTTATCGATATCGATTGACAACGCTGTGGAGCACCTGGCACGCTCTCCGCAGCGGCAGTCGATGTCGCTGCATGTCAACGACGACACCGAGGAGTTCCACGATGACGAGGAAGATCCGTGCCGCGGCAGCCATCGCGCTGATCGGGGCGACAGCACTGGTGGCCGCAGGCTGCTCGGCGGGCAGCGATGCCGCCGGCGGCGGCGACGGCGGGAAGGTCACGATGACCTTCTGGCACAACTCCACCACCGGACCGGGCAAGGCCTACTGGGCCTCGACGGTCAAGGCGTTCGAGAAGAAGTACCCGGACGTCACCATCAAGACCCAGGCGATCCAGAACGAGGACCTGGACGGCAAGCTCCAGACCGCCCTCAACTCCGGCGACGGACCCGACATCTTCCTGCAGCGAGGCGGCGGCAAGATGGACGCGATGATCGCCGCGGGGCAGCTCATGGACATCTCCGGCTCCATCAGCGCCGACGCGAAGCAGTCCATCAGCGCCGGCACGTTCGCCGGCTACGAGAAGGACGGCAAGACCTACGCCATGCCGGGCGCCGTGCTCCCCGAGGGCATCTGGTACTCGAAGGACCTGTTCCAGAAGGCCGGCATCGAGGGCACCCCGACCACGATGGACGAGCTCAACGACGCCATCACGAAGCTGAAGGCCTCCGGGGTCGACCCGGTTGCCGTCGGCGCGAAGGACGCCTGGCCCGCCGCGCACTGGTACTACAACTTCGCGCTCCGCGAGTGCAGCCAGAAGACGCTCGAGGGTGCCGCGAAGTCGCTGAAGTTCGACAACCCGTGCTGGACCAAGGCGGGCGAGCAGCTCGAGGACTTCAACAAGACGAAGCCCTTCAACAACGGCTTCCTCACCACCGCGGCGCAGCAGGGCGCCGGCAGCTCCGCCGGTCTCCTCGCCAACCACAAGGCCGCCATGGAGCTCATGGGTGCGTGGGACCCGGGCGTGATCGCGTCGCTGACCCCGGACGGCAAGCCGCTGGCCGACCTCGGCTGGTTCCCGTTCCCCACGATCGACGGTGGCAAGGGTGACCCGAAGTCGATGATGGGCGGCGTCGACGGCAACTCCTGCTCGGCGAAGGCCCCGAAGAAGGCCTGCACGGACTTCCTCAACTTCATCGTGCAGAAGGACAACCAGGAGGCGTACTACAAGGCCTTCAACGCGATCCCCGTGAACAAGGACGCGCAGGCCGTCGTCGACGCGGACTACCTGAAGACGGCGCTCGCCGCCTACCAGGAGGCCCCGTTCGTCTCGCAGTACCTCGACACCCTCTACGGCCAGAACGTCGGCAACGCGCTGAACACCAGCGTCGTCGACCTGCTCGCGGGCAAGGGCGACGCGAAGGACATCGTCTCGACCACCAACCAGGCTGCGTCCAAGGGCTGAGCATGACCATCGACACCTCCCTCGGCACGACTCCGACCACCGGGTCGGACACGGCCGCGGGGACGTCTCCGACGGGGAGCGGTGCGCCGCTCCCGCCGGGCGGCGGTCCACGCGCCGCATCGCGGACTGGCGCAAGCGCGTCGAGATCGCCGTCCTCGCCGGACCCGCGGTCATCGTCTTCGTGACGTTCGTGATCCTGCCCGTCGGCATGGCCGCCTACTACGGGTTCTACAAGTGGCAGGGCTACGGCCCGCCGACCGACTTCGTCGGGCTCCAGAACTACGTCATCATCTTCCAGGACAAGGCGTTCCAGTCCGTCCTGATGCACAACGGCTTCATCGTCGTGATGTCGCTGGTCCTGCAGGGGCCCATCGCGATCGTGCTCGCGCTGCTGCTCAACCAGAAGATGCACGGACGCGGCCTGGTCCGCGTGCTCGTCTTCGTGCCGTACGTCATCTCCGAGGTCATCGTCGGCACCGGCTGGAGCCTCATGCTCCAGTCCAACGGCGCCGTGAACGACCTGCTGCAGGGGATGGGGCTCGGCGGGCTCCGCGCCGACTGGCTGTCCAACCCGGACATCGCCATCTGGACGCTCCTCGTGATCATCTCGTGGAAGTACATCGGCTTCGCGGTGATCCTGTTCCTCGCCGGGCTGCAGAGCATCCCCGAGGAGCTCTTCGAGGCCGCGGCGATCGACGGCGCGAGCTACTGGCAGATCCAGCGCCGCATCACGCTGCCGCTGCTCGGACCGACGATCCGCATCTGGGCGTTCCTGTCGATCATCGGGTCGCTCCAGCTGTTCGACCTCGTCTACATCATCTGGGGGCAGTACATCGCCTCGACCGCGGGGACCTCGACGATGGCGACGTACATGGTGGCGAACGGCCGGACCTCCGGCAACTTCGGCTTCGGCAGTGCCGTCGCCGTCGTGATGTTCATCATCTCGCTCGCCGTCGCCCTCATCTACCAGCGCTTCGTGCTCCGCCGGGACACCGCCGGTGCACTCACCGAGAGGAAGAACTGATGGCCACCACGAGCATCGTCGCCCCCGGGCGGCGGGGCGCGCGTGAGCGTCGTTCCAGTGCGGCGCTCGGTCGCGCCAACCCGCTGACCTACGTCGTCGCGATCCTGTTCGTCGCCGCGAACCTCGCCCCGGTGCTCTACATCGTGCTGGGCGGCTTCCGGACGAACTCGCAGATCACCACGAGTCCCGCCGGTCTGCCCGCACCGTTCCAGTTCGGCAACTACGGCTCGGTGCTGTCCAGCGGCATCTTCTGGCAGCAGCTCGGCAACTCGACGATCAGCGCCGTCACCACCACCGCCGGGGTCGTCGTGCTCGGGCTGATGGTGAGCTTCGTGCTCGCCCGCTACCGGTTCGCCGGCCGCGGCGCGCTGTACGCCCTGTTCGCCGCCGGCCTGATGTTCCCGATCACCGTCGCGATCACCCCGCTGTACCTGCTCGTGAAGGACCTCGGTCTCACGAACAGCCTGGCCGGCGTGATCCTGCCGCAGATCGCCTTCGCCCTGCCGACGACCGTCATCATCCTGGTGCCGTTCCTGCGGGCGATCCCGGACGAGCTCGAGGAGGCCGCGTCGATCGACGGCGCCAGCCGGCTCGGGTTCTTCTTCCGGATGATCGTGCCGCTGTCCCTGCCGGGCGTCGTGACCGTCGGGATCCTGGCGTTCATCGCGAGCTGGAACAGCTACATCCTGCCGCTGTTCATCCTCAACAACGAGGGCAGCTACACCCTGCCGCTCGGGGTGCAGGCGTTCTCGTCGCAGTACTCCGTCGACACGGCCAAGGTGCTCGCGTTCACGTCGATGTCGATGATCCCCGCGCTCGTGTTCTTCACGATCTTCCAGCGCCGGATCGTCGGCGGCCTGACCGGGGCGGTGAAGGGGTGACGACGGCGGACGCGACGCGGACCGCCGGAGCCGACCCGCACCTCCCGGCCGAGGCGACGTCGTTGCCGGAACCGGCTGCCGACCGCGTCACCACCCTGCTCGCCGCCATGACCCTCGAGGAGAAGACGGCGCAGCTCGTCGGCTACTGGCTCGACCAGAACGGCGTCGTCGCCCCGATGCAGGGCGAGATGGCCGCCGCGCACGACGGCGGCACCCTCGCCGACATCACCCGGCACGGCATCGGCCAGTTCACCCGCGTGTACGGCACCCGTCCCGTCGAACCCGACGAACGCGCCGCCTGGTTGTGGGCGGAGCAGCGCCGTCTGCAGCGCGAGACCCGGCTCGGGATCCCCGCGCTCGTCCACGAGGAGTGCCTCACCGGGCTCGCCGCGTGGAAGGCCGCGACCTTCCCAACGCCGCTCGCGTGGGGCGCCGCCTTCGACCCCGAGCTGGTGGAGCAGGTCGGCGCCGCCATCGGTTCCTCGATGCGGCAGCTGGGCGTGCACCAGGGCCTCGCGCCCGTCCTCGACGTCATCCGCGACCCGCGCTGGGGCCGGGTCGACGAGTGCATCGGCGAGGACCCGTACCTGGTCGGCACCGTCGGCACCGCGTACGTCCGGGGCCTGCAGAGCGCCGGGGTCGACGCGACGCTGAAGCACTTCCTCGGGTACTCGGCGTCGCAGGCGGGGCGGAACCACGCCCCCGTGCACGCCGGTCCCCGCGAGGTCGCCGACACCTTCCTGCCGCCGTTCGAGATGGCGATCCGCGACGGGGGCGCGCGCAGCGTGATGAACTCCTACGCGGAGATCGACGGGGTGCCCGTCGCCGCGGACGGTGCGCTCCTGACCGACCTGCTCCGGAACCAGCTCGGGTTCGAGGGGACGGTCGTCGCGGACTACTTCTCGGTCGCGTTCCTCGAGGTCATGCACGGTATCGCCGCCGACCGTGGCGAAGCCGCGGCGCTGGCACTGTCGGCGGGGGTGGACGTCGAACTCCCGACCGGTGACGCGTACCTCGCCCCGCTGATCGAGCGGGTCCGTGCGGGACTGGTCGACGAGGCACTCGTGGACCGCGCCGTGCTCCGGGTGCTCCGGCAGAAGGAGCGCCTCGGGCTGCTCGACCCGGACGCTTTCGCCGAGGACGCCCCCACCGGGATCGACCTCGACACGCCCCGGCACCGCGAGCTCGCCCAGCGGCTCGCGGCACGGTCGCTCGTGCTGCTGTCGAACGAGCCGCCCACCGCGTCCGTGGTCGACGGGGACGCGCAGGCCGCCACGGCGGGGTGCCGGCGCCCGCGCCCGTCCTGCCCCTCGCACCCGGCACGTCCGTCGCCCTGATCGGCCCGAACGCCGACCGCGCCGAGGCCCTGCAGGGCTGCTACTCGTTCGCGAACCACGTCCTCGCCTCGCACCCCGACCTGCCCCTCGGCTTCGCGATCCCCACCGTCCGTGAGGCCCTCGAGCAGCCCCTCGGCGCCGCAGCCGTCCGGTTCGCCGTCGGCTGCTCCGTCAGCGGAACCGACCGGTCGGACATCGACGAGGCCGTCGCCGTGGCGCGCGCGTCGGACGTCGCGGTGGTCGTCGTCGGCGACCAGGCCGGACTGTTCGGCCGGGGGACCGTCGGCGAGGGCAACGACACCGCGTCGCTCGACCTGCCCGGCGTGCAGCGCGAGCTGGTCGAGGCGGTCGTCGCCACCGGCACCCCGACCGTCATGGTGCTGCTGACCGGCCGACCGTACGCGATCGGCTGGGCGCTGGACGACGCTCCGGCCGGCTCCGGAGACGTCGCGCGCCGGCGCCCTGCCGCCGTCGTGCAGGCGTTCTTCCCCGGCGAGGGCGGTGGTCCGGCCATCGCCGACCTCCTCACCGGCGCCGCAGCACCGTCCGGTCGCCTGCCCGTCTCCCTGCCGCGTGCGGCCGGGGCGCAGCCGTACACGTACCTGCACCCGCGGCTCGGCGGTCCGTCCGACGTCACCGCCGCCGACTCGACCCCGGTCCGTCCGTTCGGGTTCGGGCTCGGGTACACGTCGTTCGCGTACACCGACCTCGAGGTC
This sequence comes from Curtobacterium sp. AC273, assembly GCF_979253735.1. Lineage (NCBI taxonomy): Bacteria > Bacillati > Actinomycetota > Actinomycetes > Micrococcales > Microbacteriaceae > Curtobacterium > Curtobacterium sp. AC273. The sequence goes on from NZ_CEEDDU010000011.1 coordinate 93,727, forward strand.
GACGAGACGGTCGGCACGGAGGTGCGCGTTCACCGCGACCGTCACCGTCACGAACACCGGGGAGCGCCCGGGGAGGACGTCGTCCAGCTCTACGGCCACGACGTGCACGGGTCGGTCACCAGGCCCTCGTGCAGCTCCTCGGCTACGCGCGCGTCGCCCTCGGGGCGGGGGAGTCGACCCGCGTGCGGTTCGACGTGCCGGTCCAGCGCTTCGCGTTCAGCGGTCGCGACCTGCGTCGCGTCGTCGAGCCGGGAGACGTCGAGGTGTGGGTCGCGTCCCACGCGGCGGCGTCACGGCCTGGAGGCGCGGTGGACTCCGGCGGCATCGTCGCGCACGGCACGGCCTCCGGTCCAGCGCCCGTCCCCGGCTCCGCCACGGACCGCGCCGTGGTCCGCGTGACGGGTCCGGTCCGCGAGGTCGTGGCCGCCGACCGTCGGATCGTCACCTGGGAGCGCATCTGACGCGGTGACCGGGATCCGTGCGGCCCCGGCCTCCAGCAGGAGGCCGAGGGGTCGCATGGTTCCCGGTCCTCGCCGTGCTGGCTCCCTACGGGGTCGGCGCGACGAAGAAGTCGGCGTACGAGGGCCCGCGGGGCTCGACAGGAGCGACGGGTCGGCCACGCGGTGCTCGACGTAGGCCTGCAGGACGGCCGGGTCGGTGAGGCCGGACGCACGGTGTGACCCGGTGCGCGGCTGCTGTCGGGAAGGCCCTGGTACGTGCTGAGCACGGGATGTCCCTTCGTCGTCGAGGTGTCCGGACGGTGACCCGTTCGGGGGTCGTGAAACCGTGCCACACGCTCGTCGATCCGTCCACCAGGACGGCTGCCGCCGTGTACGCATCGCGCGGACGGTGCGGAACACGCACTCCTCCGGCCGCGACCAGCGCGCCCGTCGTACGGTCGGGTGCATGGCGACGAACGGAGCAGACGACGGCCAGGACCGGTTCGACCACCTCACCCGTGCGCTCGGAGCCGTCCTCGACCCGTCGCTCGACGTCATCGACGCGATGGACCGGGTGATCGACGCCTGCGTCCGGTTCACCTCGGAGACCGAGGCCGGGATCGTCCTCGCCGACGCCGACGGCACCCTCCACGTGATCGCCTCGACGAGTGAGCGGTCGAGCGACGCGGAAGAGGCCCAGCTCGGGACGGACGAGGGCCCCTGCCTGGACTGCCACCGGAGCGGGAAGACCATCGACGTGCCGGACGTCTCGACGCACGAGGCGGAGTGGCCGACGTTCGTGCGGACGATGCGGGAGCGCGGCCTCGTCGGGACCTTCGCGGAGCCGATCCGGTTGCGTGCCGCCACGATCGGGTCGCTCTGCGTCTTCGCCGACCACGGCCGAGGGCACGACGATCGCGACGTGGTGCTCCTCCAGCTCCTCGCCGACGCCGCGTCGGCGGCACTCGCACGGCAGCGCGGCACCGGACCCTGCGCACCCTCGACGAGCAGGTGGAGGATGCGATCGAGGCGCGCGTGACGGTCGAGCAGGCGAAGGGAGCGCTCGCCCACCGACGCGGGGTGCGGATCGACGAGGCGTTCCAGCTGATCCGGCGTGCCGGCCAGGGCGCCGGACGGGGGATCCGGGAGGTCGCCGAGGACATCGTCCGACGCGGCGCCGACCTCCGGCTCTAGAGCATGCCCGTCAGGACCCCGCCGTCCGCCCCCCGGAGCGCTGCGCCGTTCGTCGCCGACGACCGCGGGCTCGCCAGCCAGGTGACCAGGTCGGCGATCTCGGACGGCTCGATGAACCGCTCGAGCAACGTGGTGCGGTTCTGCGCGATGACGGCGTCGCGCACGGCGGTCGCGGGGACCGACTGCGCCGCGGCGATCGACTCGATCGTCGCTGCGACCCCGTCCGAGTAGGTCGGGCCGCCGAGGACGCTGTTGACCGTGACCGCCGTGCCGCGGGTGCGCTTCGCGAGGCCGTTCGCGAGCGCGAGCTGTGCGGCCTTCGTCACGCCGTAGTGCACCATGTCCGCCGGCACGTTCACGCCGGACTCGCTGCTGACGAACACGATGCGCCCCCACCCGCGCGCGAGCATCGGGGTGAGGAGGTGTCGCGACAGCCGGACCCCGCTCATCAGGTTGACGTCGAGGTACCGCGCCCAGTCGGCGTCGGTGACGGACTCGAAGTCGGCGAGGCCGAACAGCCCGACGTTGTTCACCAGGACGTCGACCTCGACCCCGTCGTCGTCGAGGCGGGCGAGGAGCCGCTCGACCTCGTCCGGTGCACCGAAGTCCGCCGCGATCCCCGAGACGTCCGCGTCCGGACGCTCCTGCCGGAGTCGGTCGACCGCTGCACCGACCCGCGCCGGGTCCCGCCCGTTCAGCACCACCCGGACACCCTCGGTGGCGAGGGACGCGGCGACCGCGTACCCGATCCCCTGCGTCGACCCGCTGATGAACGCCGTCCTGCCCTGCAGTCCCAGTTCCACGTCTGCTCCTCGTCGTCGTGACTTGCCTAGGCAAGTGACAGTAGTCGTGGTCACTTGCCCAGGCAAGTCATGCTGGTACCCTCGGAGCGTGACGGACACCGACGGACTCACCGATGAGCAGCTCGAGGTCTGGGCCGCGCTCGCCACCCTGTTGGAGCGGCTGCCGACCGCCCTCGACGCGCAGCTGCAGCGGGACAGCGGTGTGACCCACTTCGAACACGGGGTGCTCTTCGCCCTCGACCGGGCGCCGGAGCGGACCCTGCGGATGAGCGTCCTCGCCGGGTACGCCAGCTGCACCCTCTCGCGGCTGTCCCGGGCAGTCACCCGGCTCGAGGCGAAGGGGTGGGTACGGCGCCTCGTCGACCCGGGTGACGGGCGCTTCACCCTGGCCGTGCTCACCGACGACGGCCACGAGCAGGTCGCGCGCTCGACCCCGGCGCATCACGCCCTCGTCCGGAGCCTGGTGTTCGAGTCGCTCTCCGCGGCGCAGGCCCGCCAGCTCGGTGTCGTCAGCCGGCGCATCGCCGAGGCCGTCAGCGACACCCCGGTCTGGACACCGCCGGTCGACCGCTGACCGCCCCGATGATGGTCGCATGGGTGCGGACGCGACACCGATGACGGTCGGCGACCTCTTCGAACGACCACCGACGCAGTTCGGGTTCCGTGGGGATCCCTGGTTGTGGGCGGCGTTGCGCGAGCGACTCGCGCAGACGCCCCTGCCGGCCGACGTGTTCACGCTGCGTCAGCTCGTCCGCGACGCCGTGCAGGACGAGACCGGTGCATCGATCGACGACCGCGCACGCGACAGCGTGTTCGTCGAACGGTTCGCGCACGGCGGCATGTCGTCCGGGCACGTCTCGCTGCCGTGGTGGCGGGAGACCGGCATCCACATCGTCGCCGATCGGTGGGCAGCGGTCACCCGAGGCCGATGAGGGGTGCCGCGCGCGCGGAGCCCCGGCGGACACGGCCGGTGACCTGGTCGGCACCGCCCGCGGGCCTGGAGGCGCTTGGCGGGCCCGCACCGTGCCTCCAAGGCCGTCAGTTGGTCACGTCGGCCGCGCCCTCGCGCCGCGCCGCCTCGTCCGACGCGCGCTCGTCCTGCACACCCAACCGCGCCACCGCGTTCGCGAACCCACGGCGGTCACGGGTCGCGACCAGACCGATGAGCGCCGCGACGGCGAGTGCGAAGGCGAGCAGACCGGACAGGGGGAAGGCGGCGGCGGAGACCGTGGCCCACCCGCCGGAGCCGGCCGCCCACCGCACCAGACGCTGCCACCCGGACGGATGCGGTTCCGGGCGCAGCCGGACGACGGCTTCGCCGAGGGTGCGTCCGGTCGTCAGCACGAGGACCAGCTGGAGGGCCGGCGCGACGAACGGCAGCGTCGCGAGCACGACGCTCGGGAGCGTCGCATCCTGGTCGTGCCCGGCCAGGGCGAAGCCGAGACTCGTGACGGAGACCAGCGCACCGGAGGTCAGCGTGACCGCGAGCAGGTCGCAGAACATGCCGAAGCCCCGACGCCACACCGTCACCGGCCGGGGCATGCCCGCCGTCGAGTCCCCGCGGTGCCGGGTCAGGATCCACAGCACCGGCGAGACGAGGGTGCCGACCAGGGCGCCGAGCGTGTTCGCGAAGAGGTCGTCGACGTCGAACAACCGGTAGGCGCAGGGGTAGAGGAACCAGTCGCCGGTGAGCTGCGTGCACTCGATGAGCAGGGAGACCGCGAAGCCGGCGACCGTCCCGACCACCACGCCGGCGACGAACCGTCCGTGCAGGAAGACGTGCCGGACGAGCATCCCGAGGGGCACGAACAGGACGACGTTGAAGACCACCTGGGCCGCGGCCGGGTTGCCGAGCAGCGACCGTGGGCCGCTCAGCCCGCCCTCCTTCGCGATGTCCCCGACGAAGGCGAACGGCGTGAGCTGCGGGCCCGACGCCGACCGGCAGAGCGCGGCCACTTCACTGGTGTCGGGCAGTGGCAGCAGCGTGTAGGTCACCAGGGCGAGGCTGTAGACCACCGCGAGGAAGGCGAGGACGGCGTTGCCGATGCCGAGGTCCCGCGTCGTCGGTACCTGCAGCGCCGCCCACGGCACCAGGCCGGCGATCGCGATCGCCGAACCGGCGATGAGTGCGAGTACTGCCGGGATCGCCGAGGTCATCCCTCGACCCTACGGACGGCCGGTCGCCGTCGTTCCGGTCAGGACTCCAGCCGCTGGAGACACTGCACGCACATCGGCCAGCCGTGGGTGCTGCGCACGCGCTTGCACCCCTCCGGCAGGTCGGTGCAGTCGTCGAACACGTGGTGCACGCCCGGCGTCGCATCCGTGTGGAACGGTCGCACCTGCATCGGACGCTCCTCCCGCCACGGTGGGCTCCTCACCGAGCCCGTGCACCATCCCTACGCGCCCGACCTGCGATCTGGCGCAACTCCGTCCCGACCGCGCGGACACCGGGGGTGTCAGCCGCGCTCGCGGAGGAACGCGACCTGCCGCTCCCAGTGCCGGAACGCCCCGCCCTCGTGCCCGTTGTACGGGTACACCTCGATCGCCTTGTCCGTCGAGCCGAGTGCGTTGTACGCGGCGAAGGTCGTCCGCGGCGGCACGACGTCGTCCATGAGCGCGACCGAGAAGAGCGCCGGCGCGGTGATGCCGGCGGCGTGGTTCACCCCGTCGAAGTACGCGGCGGTCTCCCACACGGTCTCGGCGGCGTCGCGGTGCACGGACAGGTAGGTCGCGAGCTCGAGGTACGGTCCGCCGACCGCCACCGCGGTGCCGGACTCCCAGGCGCAGAGGAACGCGACGTCGGGCAGCACGGCGGTGATCGGGCCGACGTGCGCCTCGACGAGCGCGGCGGCGGCGATCGCGATCCCGCCGCCCTGGCTGCCGCCGGTCAGGGCGATGCGGTCCGGGTCGACGCCGGGCAGGGTGCGGATGGCGTCGACCAGGCGGACGGCGTCGGTGAAGACGCGGCGGTAGTAGTGGTCGGCGGGGTCGGTGATGCCGCTGGTCATCCAGCCGCCGACGCGCGGAGCGGAGCCGTGCGGGTCCGGGGTGTCGCCGCCGGTGCCCCATCCGCTGCCCTGGCCGCGGGTGTCCATCACGACGTGCACGTACCCGGCGAGGGCCCACGAGACCCGTTCGCCCGGCAGGCCGCGGCCGCCCGTTGTACCCGAGGAACTCGACCACGACCGGCAGGTCACCGGTGGTGCCGACGGGGCGCGTGACCCAGGCGCGGACGGGGTCACCGGCGAAGCCCGGGAAGGTGAGGTCCTCGATGACGAGCCCGGTCACCGGGGTGTCCGCCGGCACCAGGGTCGGGGCGGTGTCCGCTCCGGCAGCGCGGGCGGACGCGATCGTGTCGGCCCAGAAGGCGTCGAAGTCGGCGGGGCGACGGACGTCGGCACGGTGGGTGCGGAGCGCGTCGAGGGGCAGGTCGGTGAACGGCATGGGTGTCCTCCGGGCGAGGTGGATTCGGGCGTGCCGGGTCGATTCGGGCGTACCTGGTCGAGACTTTCGACCAGGTACGCCCGATCCTGCCAGGAACCGGACTGCGGACGAGGCTCAGGCCGCGGCGGCGCGGTACTGCTCGAGGACCGCGGGCTGCGGGTCCGCCGGCACGACCGTCGTGTCGAGGTCCCACTGCGGCAGTGCCCCGGTGAGGACCCAGGCCGCCTGTCGTGCCGCCCCGGCTGCGACGTACTCGCCGGGAGCGGGCAGTTCGACAGCACGGCCGAACACCTGTGCGGCGATGACGCGGACGGCCTCGTTGCGTGCGGCGCCGCCGATGAGCAGCAGCCGCGACACGGTGACACCGGTCGCCTCGACCGCGGCGAGCCCGTCGGCGAGGGCGCAGAGCATCCCCTCGACGGCGGCCCGCGCCAGGTGCGCGCGGTCCGTGGTGTCCGGGGTCATCCCGAGCAGGGACGCGGTCGCGTCCGGTCGGTTCGGCGTCCGTTCCCCGACGAAGTACGGCACGAGCACGAGCCCGTCGGCGCCGGCCGGCGCCGTGAGCGCCAGCTCGCCGAGGGCGTCGTGGTCGACACCGAGCAGCCGTCCGATCACCTCGAGCACGCGGGCCGCGTTGAGCGTCGTGACGATCGGGAGGCGCGACCCGCTCCTCGTCGGCGAAGCCCGCCACGGTCCCGCTCGGGTCACGCACCTCGGCGTCGCTGACCCCGAAGACGGTGCCGCTCGTGCCGAGGGACACCGCGACGTCGCCCGGGCCGAGTCCGAGGCCGAGCGCTGCCCCGGCGTTGTCGCCGAGTCCGGCGCCGACGACGAGCCCCGTCCGGGCGAGCGCGCCGCCCGGCAGCTCGACGTCGGCGGACAGCGTGCCCATCGCCTCGTCCGGTGCGACGACGCGGGGGACGATCACGGCGTCGTCGTCACCCGTCGTCGCGGGACGCATGGGCCGTCCGAGCGCGAGCTCGAACAGCTCCGGGTCGTACTCGCGGCGCACCGGGTCCCAGTAGGCCGTGCCGCTGGCGTCGGACGCGTCCGTCGCCAGCGCGTCGAGGTCGGGGCCGAGCGGGCTCTCGTCCGCCGGGCCGTAGCCGCGGAGCCGCCACGACAGCCAGTCGTGGGGGAGCGCCACGGCCGCGACGCGGGCCGCGTTCTCGGGCTCGGCGTCGCGGAGCCAGCGCAGCTTGGTACCGGTGAACGACGCGACCGGCACCAGTCCCGTCCGGGCGACCCATGCCTCCCGGCCGAGCTCGTCGACCATCTGCGCGGCGGCGTCCGCACTGCGGACGTCGTTCCACAGCAGGGCGTCGCGGACCACGCGGCCGTCGGCGTCGAGCACGACCATGCCGTGCTGCTGTCCGGCGATCGCGACCGCGGCGACGTCGTCGAGGCCGCCGGCGTCCGTCACGGCGGTGCCGAGGGCGTCCCACCAGTGGCGGGGGTCGACGGACGTGCCGTCCGGGTGGGACGCGCGTCCCTCCCGGACGACCGCACCGGTCGCCGCGTCGCGGATCGTGACCTTGCAGGACTGGGTCGACGAGTCGACCCCCGCCACCAGCTCAGCCACGAGCACCCATCAGGTGCTCGATGGCGAGCTGCTGGAGCTTCACGAAGCCGAAGCCCTTGCCGCCGAAGTACGCGTCGGCGTCGAAGTCCTCGTAGGCGGAGCGGTCGGCGAGGAAGGCGTCGTACGACTCGCCCTCGTTGAGCGTCGGCGTCGAGAGCTCGGGGACCTTCGAGGCCTCGAGCGCGGCCTGCACCTCGGGGTCGGCGCGGAACGCCTCGGCGCGCTCCTTGAGCAGGAGGTACATGCGCATGTTCGCCGCGGCGGAGTCCCAGACGCCCGAGATGTCCTCGGTGCGGCTCGGCTTGTAGTCGAAGTGGCGCGGGCCGTCGTACGCCGGGCCACCCTGCGGGGCGCCGTGCTCGAGCAGGTCGACGAGCGAGAACGCGTTCTGCAGGTCGCCGTGACCGAACACGAGGTCCTGGTCGTACTTGATGCCGCGCTGGCCGTTGAGGTCGATGTGGAAGAGCTTGCCCTGGTACAGCGCCTGGGCGATGCCGGCCGTGAAGTTCAGGCCCGCCATCTGCTCGTGGCCGACCTCGGGGTTGATGCCGAACATCTCCGGGCGCTCGAGGGTCTCGGTGAACGCGATGGCGTGGCCGAGGGTCGGCAGGAGGATGTCGCCGCGGGGCTCGTTCGGCTTCGGCTCGATGGCGAACCGGATGCCGTAGCCCTTGTCGGTGACGTACTGGGCGAGGAGGTTCGACGGCCTCGCGGTAGCGCTCGAGCGCGGCCTGCACGTCCTTCGCGCTGTCGTACTCGGCACCCTCGCGGCCGCCCCACATGACGAACGTCGACGCGCCGAGCTCGGCGGCGAGGTCGATGTTGCGGAGCACCTTGCGGAGCGCGAACCGGCGGACCTGCCGGTCGTTCGAGGTGAAGCCGCCGTCCTTGAAGACCGGGGCGGAGAAGAGGTTCGTCGTGACCATCGGCACGATGATCCCGGTCGCCTCGAGCGCGCCCTTGAGGCGGTCGATCTGCTTCTGGCGCTCGGCGTCGGTCGAGCCGAACGCGAAGAGGTCGTCGTCGTGGAAGGTCAGACCGTACGCGCCGAGCTCGTCGAGCTTCTCGACACCCTCGACCACGTCGAGGGCGGGGCGGGTCGGTCCGCCGAAGGGGTCGGAGCCGTTGTAGCCGATGGTCCAGAGACCGAAGGAGAACTTGTCTGCACGGGTGGGCGTCGTTGCCATGGTGGTCACCGTTCGTCGTCGAAACAAAATGTTGCCGCGCCCAACATAAGCGGTAGTGTTGGCTGTGGCAAGGACGTGATCGCAAAGGAGCGAGCGGATGGCACAGGAACGACTGCGGATCGCCATGGTGGGGCACGGCTTCATGGGAGCCGCGCACTCACAGGCATGGCGGACCGCCCCCAGGTTCTTCGACCTCGGGGTCGAGCCCGAGATGGCGGTGATCGTCGGGCGCGACCCGGAACGCACCGAGGCCGCTCGCGTGCAGTACGGCTGGCAGGCGGCGTCGACCGACTGGCGCGCCGTCGTGGCCGACCCGGACATCGACGTCGTCGACATCGTGTCGCCCGGTTCGTCGCACGTCGAGATCGCGATCGCCGCGCTCGAGGCCGGCAAGCACGTCCTGTGCGAGAAGCCGCTCGCCAACACCGTCGAACAGGCCGAGGCGATGACGGCCGCTGCCGCAGCGGCCCGGGCGCACGGGGTCCGCGCCATGGTCGGGTTCAGCTACCGCCGGGTGCCGGCCATCGCCTTCGCCCGACAGCTCGTGCAGGACGGCCGGATCGGCACCGTGCGCCAGGTCCGCGCGCTCTACCTGCAGGACTGGCTCGCCGACGAGGACGGCCCGATGACCTGGCGCCTCGACAAGGAGCTCGCCGGTTCCGGTGCGCTCGGCGACATCGGCGCGCACGCGATCGACCTCGTCGAGCACGTCACCGGCGCCGAGCTCACCCGGGTGTCGGGTCTGCTCGAGACCTTCGTGACCGAGCGCCCCCTGCTCGCCGACGGCGTCGGACTCTCCGGCACGGCGTCGAGTGAGCGAGGGCAGGTCACGGTCGACGACGCCGCGTTCTTCACCGCCCGACTGGGCGGCGGTGCGGCCGACGGCGCGATCGGCACGTTCGAGGCCACGCGCTACGCCACCGGCAGGAAGAACGGCCTGACGCTCGAGATCAGCGGGTCCGAGGGCGCGATCCAGTTCGACCTCGAGTCCATGAACGAACTGCGGTTGTACGAGTCGTCGGCACCCGCGGGGAGCAGGGCTTCCGCCGCATCCTGGTCACCGAACCCGAGCACCCCTACATGGCGGCGTGGTGGCCCACCGGACACCTCATCGGGTACGAGCACACCTTCAGCCACCAGGTGAAGGACTTCGTCGAGGCGATCGTCGCCGGCACCGACCCGTCGCCGTCGTTCGAGGACGGCCTGCACGTGCAGCGGGTGCTCGACGCCGTCGAACGCAGCGCCGCCGACGGCAGCAGCTGGACGGTGACCTTCGTGACCGCCGCCGAAGGCACACGCCAGGCCCTGGTCGTCCGCGGCGGCTGGGACGGCCACCAGCCCGTCGAGACCACCGACCTGTTCGTCCCGTTCCTGCGCGACAACGGGTTCGCGGTCCGGGTGTCGGACTCGACGGCCGTCTACGCCGACGAGTCCGTCATGGCCGAGGTCGACCTGATCGTGCAGGTCGTCACGATGTCCACCATCGCCGACGACGAGTTCGCCGGACTGCAGCGCGCGGTCCTGAACGGCGCCGGGCTCGCCGGCTGGCACGGCGGCATCGCGGACGCGTTCCGGAACACCGCCGACTACCTCCACATGATCGGCGGGCAGTTCGCCCACCACGCCGGCAAGCACCCGTCCGAGCGGATCGGCGAGCAGTCCGACAACTACATCCCGTACACCGTGCACATCACGGACCTCGGGCGGTCGCACCCCATCACGCAGGGCATCGAGGACTTCGACCTCGTCACCGAGCAGTACTGGGTGCTGTCCGACGAGTACAACGACGTGCTGGCCACCACCACGCAGGAGGCGCGGGACTTCGACGCCTGGAACCGCCCCGTCACCGCGCCCGCGATCTGGACGCGGCAGTGGGGCGAGGGACGCGTCTTCGTGTCTGCGCCCGGGCACCGGCTCGAGGTCGTCGAGTCGCAGCCGCTCCGCACCGTCATCGAGAGGGGTCTCCTGTGGGCAGCCCGCTGAAGGTCGGCGTCGTCGGCGTCGGGAACATCAGTCAGCAGTACTTCGAGCACTTCCCGGCACTGCCCGGGCTCGCCCTCACCGCGGTCGCCGACCTCGACGTCGAACGGGCGCAGGCCGTCGGCGCGGCCCAGGGCGTCCGGGGTACGAGCGTCGACGACCTGCTCGCCGCCGACGACGTCGACGTCGTGCTCAACCTGACGATCCCGGCGGCGCACGCCGAGGTCGCCACCCGGGCGCTGCACGCCGGCAAGCACGTCTACGGCGAGAAGCCGCTCGCCCTCGCCACGGCCGAGGCGTCGCCGGTGCTGGCGCTCGCCGCGGAGCGGGGCCTGCGGGTCGGGAGCGCCCCGGACACGGTGCTCGGTACCGGGATCCAGACCGCCCGTGCCGTCCTCGACGAAGGCCGGATCGGCGACCCTGTCGGTGCCGCGGTGTCGTGGAGCGCGCCCGGACACGAACTCTGGCACCCCGCACCCGCGTTCTACTACCAGCCCGGCGGCGGCCCGCTGCTCGACATGGGCCCGTACTACCTGACGAGCCTGGTGCAGTTCTTCGGCCCGGTCGCCCGGGTCAGCGGCAGCGCCACCCGGTCCACCCGGGAGCGCACCATCGCGACCGGCCCGTTCGCCGGCGCGCCCATCCCCGTCGACGTCGACACCCACGTCGTCGCCGTGCTCGAGCACGAGAGCGGCGTGGTCTCCACCGTCACCGTCTCGTTCGAGGTGTGGGCCACCCGGGCACCGCTGTTCGAGGTGCACGGCACCGCGGGCAGCCTCGCCGTGCCGGACCCGAACCGGTTCTCCGACCCGGTGTCGATCGCGACGTCCGACGACCGCGAGTGGCGTGAGCTGCCGGTGAACGCCGGGTACGCCGACGCGGGCCGCGGCTACGGGCTCGCCGACATGGCGCACGCGATCGCGACGGACCGTCCGCACCGCGCCTCCGGCGACCTGGCGTTCCACGTGCTCGAGGTGATGGAGGCGGTCGCGACCGCCGGCCGTGAGCACACCGTGGTCGACGTGCGGTCACGCGTCGACCGACCCGAGCCTCGTGCCCGCCGGGGCCCGACCGGAGTCCTGGTGACCGTGCACACCCGCGAGGAAGGACGACGACGATGACGACGACGGACGGAACCGACGAGACCGAGACGACCCGCGCCTCCAGGCCGGTCACCCTGTTCACCGGCCAGTGGGCCGACCTGCCCTTCGAGGAGGTCGCGCGCCTCGCCGGCGAGTGGGGGTACGACGGGCTGGAGATCGCCTGCTGGGGCGACCACCTCGACGTCCGCCGCGCCGCGACCGACGCGGCCTACGTGGCCGACCGGAAGGCGATCCTCGAGCGCAACGGCCTGCGCGTCTGGACCATCGCGAACCACCTGACCGGCCAGGCCGTCTGCGACGACCCGATCGACCAGCGGCACGAGGACATCCTCGCGCCGCACGTGTGGGGCGACGGCGACCCGGAGGGCGTGCGCCAGCGCGCCGCCGAGGAGCTGCAGTGGACCGCCCGCGCCGCCGCCGCGCTCGGGGTCGACACCGTCACCGGGTTCTCCGGTTCGTCGATCTGGAAGACCGTCGCCGGCTTCCCGCCCGTGCCGCCGAGCATGATCGACGCCGGCTACCAGGACTTCCACGACCGCTGGTCCCCGATCCTCGACGTCTTCGACGAGGTGGGGGTCCGCTTCGCGCTCGAGGTGCACCCGTCCGAGATCGCCTACGACTACTGGACCGCGAAGCGCGCGCTGGAGGTCTTCGCGGACCGTCCGGCGTTCGGGTTCAACTTCGACCCGTCGCACTTCGTCTGGCAGGACCTCGACCCCGCGGCGTTCCTGCTCGACTTCGCGGACCGGGTCTACCACGTGCACTGCAAGGAGTCGGTGAAGCAGCTCGACGGCCGCAACGGACGCCTGGGCAGCCACCTGCCGTGGGGCGACCCCCGCCGCGGGTGGGACTTCGTCACCGCGGGCCACGGCGACGTGCCGTGGGAGCGGGTGTTCCGCGTGCTGAACCACATCGGGTACACCGGGCCGACCAGCGTCGAGTGGGAGGACGCCGGGATGGACCGGCTCGTCGGCGGTCCGGAGGCGCTGGCCTTCGTGCGCCGACTCGGCACGATCGCGCCGCCGGAGGCCTCGTTCGACGCGGCGTTCTCGCGGTCGCGGTGAGCGACGCCCGGGGCCCGGGTAGCCCGGGCAGCGCCGCGCGCGTGCTCCGGCTCGTGCACGAGGCGGGGCCGATCACCCGTGCCGAGGTCACCCGGCGCACCGGGCTGAACCGGTCGACCACGCTCACCCTCGTCGGCGAACTCGTCGACCTGGGCCTGCTGCACGAGGAGCTTCCCGACGGCCGGGTCACCCGGCGCGGGGGTGGGCCGGCCGAGTCCGGTCGTGCGTGCCGCCGCCGACGTGGTCGCCGCGGCGGTCACGGTGGAGATCGACGCCGTGTCCGTGGCGCTCGTGGGACTCGACGGCACGGTCCGCGCACGTCTCGTCGCGCCGCAGGACCGCCCGCCGACCGCGTCCGAGGCCGTCGAGACCGTCGCGGCCCTGCTCGACGGCGTCCGGCACCCGGCGGACGTCGACGACCCGGCCGTCCCCACCGCGACCGGCGCTCCCACCCCGCTCCGGCTCGTCGGCATCGGCGTCGCCGTCCCCGGCACCGTCCGGGTCGAAGACGGCACCGTGCAGTACGCCCCGCACCTCGGCTGGCACGACGAGCCCCTCGCCGGTCCGCTCGCCGCACGCACCGGCCTGCCCGTGCGCGCCGCCAACGACGCCAACCTCGGCGCCTGGGCGGAGCGGCTCGGCGGCAGCGGCCGGGGCGTCGACGACCTGGTCTACCTGAACGGCGGTGCGAGCGGCATCGGTGGCGGCGTCATCACCGGCGGGCGCCCCCTCAGCGGCGCGGACGGCTACGCCGGCGAACTCGGGCACACCTTCGTCGCGGCGAACGGCGTCCGCTGCCACTGCGGTGCGGTCGGGTGCCTCGAGACCGAGGCGTCCCGCGACACCCTGACCGCCGCGACGGGGACCCCGCCCGACGACCTCGAGGCGCTCGCAGCGGCGCTCGCCGAGTGCCGGCCCGAGGTCGAGCGGGTCGTCGACCGTCAGGTCGCCGCGCTCGCCACCGCCCTGCGCAACGCGATCCACACCGTGAACCCCGAGGTCGTCGTGCTCGGAGGATTCCTCGGCGTCCTGCTCGACCACGTCGGGGACCGCATCGTCGACGACGTCCGCGCGCAGTCCATGACGGGCATGACCGACCGCCTCCGGATCGTGCCGGCGGCACTCGGCCGTGACGTCCTGGTGCACGGGGCCGCTGAGATCGCCTTCCGCGACCTGCTGCGCGACCCGGCCTCGGATCGCGGCGGCCGTCCCCGCGACCCTCCCCACGAGCACGACCCTCCCACCACCACCCCCCCCCCCCCCCCCCCCCCCCCCCCCCCCCCCCCCCCCCCCCCCCCCCCCCCCCCCGTCCGGCCGCGCCGCCGCGTCCGGCCCCACCACCACGCCCGGCCGCGCCGCCGCGGCCGAGGAAGCGAGACCCGCATGACCTCCACCCAGCACCAGCGCGTGAGCGTGCTGCTCGGCACCCAGGACCTCACCGTCGAGGACCGCCCCGTCCCCGAGGTCGACCCGGGCGACGTGCTCGTCCGTGTCGCGGCCGTCGGCGTGTGCGGCTCCGACGTGCACTACTACCGACACGGTCGCATCGGGGACTTCGTCGTCGAGGAGCCCTCGTGCTCGGCCACGAGCTCTCCGGCACGATCGAGGCCGTCGGCGACGGCGTCGACCCGTCCCGCGTGGGGGAGCGCGTGGCCATCGAGCCGCAGCGCCCCTGCCACCGCTGCGCGCAGCGCCTGGCCGGCCGCTACAACCTCTGCCCGCACATGCGCTTCTACGCGACGCCGCCGGTCGACGGGGCCTTCACCGAGTTCGTCACCATCGAGGCCGAGTTCGCGCACGTCCTGCCGGACGCCGTCTCGTTCGAGGCCGGCGCGCTCCTGGAGCCGCTGTCCGTCGGCATCGCCGCCGTCCGCAAGGCCGGGATCGTCCCCGGGTCCTCGGTCCTCATCGCCGGCGCCGGCCCGATCGGCATCATCTGCGCGCAGGCCGCGAAGGCGTTCGGGGGCGTCCCGGATCGTCGTGAGCGACCTGGTCGCCGAACGCCGCGAGCGTGCCTTGCAGTACGGGGCGACCGAGGTCGTCGACCCCACCGTCGTGTCGGTCGCGTCCGACATCGTGCCGGTGGACGCGTTCATCGACGCCAGCGGCGCGCCCCGCGCGGTCTCCGACGGCATCAAGGCGGTCGGCCTCGCCGGCGCGGCCGTGCTCGTCGGGCTCGGGAACTCCGAGATGACGCTGCCGGTCGAGCACATCCAGAACCTCGAGGTCACCGTCACCGGCATCTTCCGGTACACGAACACGTGGCCGGTGGCGATCGAGCTGGTCGCCTCGGGGCAGGTCGACCTGGACTCGCTCGTCACAGGGCGCTTCGGCCTCGACGACGTCCGCGAGGCCCTCGAGAGCGACACCGACCCGGCCTCCCTGAAGTCGGTCGTCTACCCCGGCGGGGTCCCGTCCGCCTCGGGGACCAGGACGACGGCCTGGAGGCGCGTGGCGGGCACGCACCGCGCCTCCAGGCCGTCGGACGCTCACCCCTGCCACCCGCCACCGGCGTCGCGCACGCGCCCACCCCGGGCGCGTGCCCCGGAACGGGGCCACCGACGCGACACCCGGACGCGCTACGGTTCGCGCATGACGGCTCCACTCTCGGCCGCGGTGCCGCAGCGCACCGACCGGCGGGCCCTGGTGTCCTGGGCGCTCTGGGACTGGGGGTCCGCAGCGTTCAACGCGGTCGTCACGACCTTCGTCTTCAGCACCTACCTGGCGAGCCGCGCGTTCGTGGACCCGGCCCTCGTCGCCGACACGTCCGCCGCAGGCAGGGCCGTCGTGGACCGCGAACTCGCCCACAACGCGGCCGTCGTCTCGACCGCGCTGACGATCGCCGGCATCGTGGTGGCACTCGTCGCACCCGCCGTCGGCCGACTCGCGGACTCGTCCGGACACCGTCGGCGGTCCGTCCTCATCGCGACCATCGGCATCGCGCTGTCCATCGGCGGGATGGTGTTCGTCGCCCCGAGCCAGCCGTTCCTGCTGCTCGGCGCAGCCCTCCTCGGCATCGGGACCGTGGCGTACGAGATCGCGAGCGTCGGGTACAACGCCATGCTCGGCCAGGTCGCACCGGGGGAGCAGAAGGGGCGGTGTCCGTGATCGGCTGGGCGGCCGGGTACTTCGGCGGGATCGTGCTGCTCGTCGTGCTGCTGGTCCTCTGCATCCAGGACTTCGGCGTCCCCGGCGTGGCCGGGCTCCTGCAGCTCCCCGCGACCGTCGCGTCCGGACAATGGGACGTCCGCGTCGCGATCGGGATCGCCGCCCTGTGGCTCGCGGTGAGCTCGATCCCGCTCTTCGTGACGATCCCCGAGGCCGCACCGGGGCGCACCCGCAGCGGCGGCGTCCTCAGCGCCTACGCCGACCTCGGCCGCGACATCGCACGGCTCTGGCGGGAGCGTCGTGACGTCCTGGCGTTCCTGCTCGCGAGCGCCGTGTTCCGCGACGGCGTCGGCGCGGTGTTCACCTTCGGTGGGATCATCGCCGCCACCGTGTTCGGGTTCAGCCCCTCGCAGGTGATCCTGTTCGCGATCGCGGCCAACGTCGTGGCGGGCGTGGCGACCTTCGTGTCCGGGTGGCTCGACGACCGGTTCGGCTCGCGGGCGCTCATCACGGTGTCGCTCGTCGGCCTCGTCCTCACCGGGCTCGGGGTGTTCCTGATCGGCACGGCGACCTCGGGCTTCTGGATCCTCGGCCTGACCCTGGCGGTGTTCGTCGGGCCCGTGCAGGCGTCGTCCCGCGCGTACCTCAGCCGGCTCGCGACGCCCGGCCGCGAGGGGGAGCTCTTCGGCCTCTACGCCACGACCGGGCGGGCGGCGTCGTTCCTCGCCCCGGCGCTGTTCGGCATCGCGGTGACGATCGGCGGCTCGACCCGGTTCGGGATCATCGGCGTGGTGGTGGTGCTCGTCGCGGGGCTGGTGCTGATGGCGTTCGTGCCGCGGGGGTCGGGCGCGGGGTCGGGCGCGGGGTCGTTCCGCGCATAGGGGGTCGTTTCGCGCGTACCAGGTCGAATCGGGCATAGGAGGTCGTTCTTTCGACCTCCTACGCCCGATTAGGCCTTCCATTCCGCGTGTGATGGGAAGAACCGGTCACCGCTCGGCCTGGAGGCGCGGCTCGTCTCCCCTCCACAGGTGCGGTTCTGCGCACGGTTGCCCACAAGGCCGTGGGTCGCCCGACACCGGGAGGCGCGTGCCGCCAGGATGGACCCATGACCGACCAGCGGATCGCCGTCGTCGTCCTCGCCGCCGGGCAGGGCACGCGCATGAAGTCGTCCACCCCCAAGGTGCTGCACCGCCTCGCCGGCCTGCCGCTCATCGCCCACGTGCTGCGCACGGCGTCCTCCCTCGGCCCGGAGCACGTCGCCGTCGTCGTGCGGCACGAGCGCGAGCGCGTCGCGGCCGAGGTCGTCGAGCGCGCCCCCGACGCGATCGTGGTCGACCAGGACGACGTCCCCGGTACCGGTCGCGCGGTCGAGGTCGCGGTCCAGGCGCTGCCCGCCGACTTCGACGGTGCCGTCGTGGTGCTGTCGGGCGACGTCCCGCTCCTCGACGCCGACTCGCTGCGTCGTCTGGTGGACGCCCACCTCGGCGGATCGCACGCCGTGACCCTCGTCAGCGCCATCGCACCGGACCCGACGGGGCTCGGCCGGATCGTGCGCGGCACCGACGGGGCCTTCGTCGGCGTCGTCGAGCACAAGGACGCCAGCCCCGAGCAGCTCGGCATCACCGAGACGAACGCCGGCATCTACGCCTTCGACGTCGCACCACCTCCGCGCCGTGCTGCCCTCGCTCACCACGGCGAACGCGCAGGGCGAGAAGTACATCACCGACGCGCCGAGCCTCATCGCCGGCCGTGGCGGTCTGGTCGACGTGGTGACGCTGACCGACCCGTGGCTCGTCGCCGGCATCAACGACCGCGCGCAGCTCGCCGACGCCGCCCGCGAGCTCAACGGCCGCATCGTCCGCCGGCACCAGCTCGCCGGCGTCACCGTGCAAGACCCCGCGACCACCTGGATCGACCTCGACGTCTCGATCGAGCCCGACGCCGAGATCCTCCCCGGCACCCAGCTCATCGGCGCCACCGCGATCGCGTCCGGCGCCGTCGTCGGCCCCGACACGACCCTCCGCGACACTGAGGTCGGCGCCGGAGCCGTCGTCAACCGAGTCGACGCCACGCTCGCGGTGATCGGCGACGGGGCCTCCGTCGGCCCGTTCGCGTACCTGCGACCCGGCACGATCCTGGGCGACCAGGGCAAGATCGGCACCTTCGTCGAGACGAAGAACGCGCAGATCGGTCGGGGCAGCAAGGTCCTGCACCTGTCCTACATCGGCGATGCCGAGGTGGGCGAGGACTCGAACATCGGTGCCAACACGATCACCGCGAACTACGACGGTGTGCACAAGCACCGGACCGAGGTCGGGTCGAACGTCCGTACAGGCTCGCACAACGTGTTCGTCGCCCCGGTTAGGATTGGTGACGGGAGCGTACACCGGCGCGGGTACGACCGTCCGCAAGGACGTACCGGCCGGGTCGCTGGCGATCAGCTACGCCCCACAGCGCAACACCGACGGATGGGTCGAGGAACACCGGCCCGGTTCGCCGGCGGCCGAAGCTGCTCGGCGCGCGAACGGCGAATAGAACACGGCGACCACCCGTCGTCGACATCGACCCCGCACGGGTCAGGGAGTGAGCACCGCACTTGTCCGGAATCAAAACGACCGGCCAGAAACGACTCGTCCTCGTCGCAGGGCGAGCACACCCGACGCTTTCGGCGGAGATCGCCGAAGAACTCGGCGTCGAGCTCGTCCCGACCGATGCCCGGACCTTCGCGAACGGTGAGCTCTACGCTCGCTTCGACGAGTCGGTCCGTGGCTGCGACGCCTTCGTCATCCAGTCGCACACGGCGCCCATCAACGAGTGGCTCATGGAGCAGCTCATCATGGTCGACGCCCTCAAGCGCGCGTCGGCGAAGCGCATCACCGTCGTCGCGCCCTTCTACCCCTACGCCCGACAAGACAAGAAGGGCCGCGGGCGCGAGCCGATCTCGGCCCGACTCGTCGCCGACCTGTTCAAGGCCGCCGGCGCGCACCGCATCATGAGCGTCGACCTGCACGCCGCGCAGATCCAGGGCTTCTTCGACGGCCCCGTCGACCACCTCTTCGCGATGCCGGTGCTGCTGCAGCGCTTCCAGGAGATCCTCGACCCGTCGACGCTCACCGTCGTCTCGCCGGACATGGGCCGCGTGCGCGTCGCCGACATCTGGTCGGAGAAGCTGGGCGCACCGCTGGCGATCATCCACAAGCGTCGCGACCCGCTCGTCCCGAACCAGGTGAGCGTCCACGAGATCGTCGGTGACGTCTCCGGTCGGGTCTGCCTGCTCGTCGATGACCTGATCGACACCGGTCGCACCATCGCCAAGGCCGCCGAGGCGCTGAAGAACGCCGGTGCCACCGGTGTCGTCGTCGCCGCGACCCACGCCGTGTTCTCCGACCCCGCGACCGAGCTGCTGCAGAGACGAGTTCATCGACCGGGTCGTCGTCACGGACACCCTGCCCGTGCCGATGGAGAAGCGCTGGGACCGGCTCGAGGTCCTGCCGATCGCCCCGCTCATCGCCCGTGCCATCCACGAGGTCTTCGACGACGGGTCCGTCACGTCGATGTTCGACGGCGCGGCTTGACCTCACCCGCGCGTGACGCGCTCGCGGCCCGACTCCGGGCCGCGGGCAGCGTCTTCGCCGAGGACGAAGCGGACCTCCTGCTCGACGCCGGCGACGGCGACCTGGTCCGCCTGCGGTCGCTCGTGCAGCGACGCCTGGCCGGCGAACCCCTCGAGTACGTCCTCGGCTGGGCGGCGTTCGACGGCGCACCGCATCCGCGTGACCCCCGGGGTCTTCGTCCCGCGGGCCCGGACGACTGTCGTGGTGGAACAGGCAGCCAGACGGTTGCAGCGCTACGACCGCGTGGTGGACCTCTGCTGTGGTGCCGGAGCCGTCTCGGTGGCACTGCTCGGCCGGATCGGCGCGCTCGACCTGGTGGCGGCCGACATCGACCCCGATGCCGTGAGCGTCGCGGCGGAGAACATCGGTGACCGCGGCATCGTCGTCGAGGGGACCTCTTCGAGCCGCTCCCGGACCGGTTCCGCGGCGAGGTCGACGTCGTCGCCGTGAACGCGCCGTACGTGCCGACGGCCTCGATCGCCATGATGCCCACCGAGGCGCGCGACCACGAACACCGGGTCGCGCTCGACGGCGGCCCGGACGGGCTGGACCTCCACCGTCGCATCGCAGCCGGTGCGCGGGAGTGGTTGCGCCCGGGCGGCTCCGTCGTCATCGAGGTGTCCGCTGCGCAGGCTGCTGCGTCAGCCGCGGCGTTCGCGTCCTCCGGCTTCGTGACCTCGATCGAGTCCGACGACGACGTCGACGGCACCTGCGTGGTCGCGACCCGCCCGTCCTGACCACGTCGAGCGGCCGATGGTCGTTGCACCACCGTGGGCGCTCCGTCGGTCAGGAGGCGCGCACCTCGACGGTGTGCCACCCCGACGCTCCGTTCGGCGCGGGTGGCCGTTCGACACTCGTCTGCACCTCACCGTCGGCGCTCACGGCGCGCACCTGGATGCGGTGCGATCCCTTCGTCGGGGTCCACCGGTACACCCACTGGCGCCAGGTGTCGGCGGACACCGAGTCGGCGAGGGTGGCGTCCTGCCACGAGGCCGTCCCCGACCCGGACCTGCACGCCCTTCACTCCGGTGTGCGGCTGCCACGCGACACCGGCGATGGCGACCTCGGACCCGGCCTGCACCGTCGAACCCGCGCGTGGGGTGTCGATCCGCGACTCCAGCTTGACCGGCCCGCGTTCGGACCAGCCGCGGGGCGTCCAGTAGCCCTCGGCGTCGGCGAACCGCGTCACCTCGAGATCGGTCACCCACTTCGTCGCCGACACGTACCCGAACAGGCCGGGGACGACCATCCGGACCGGGAACCCGTGCTCGGGCGGCAGCGGTTCGCCGTTCATCCCGACAGCCAGCAGCGCAGCGGTCCCGGGGTCCTGCAGCACGTCGAGGGCGTCCCCGCCGAGAAGCCGTCGACGCTGCGGGACAGCACCATGTCGGCACCGGCGTGCGGCGCGGCCCGTTCGAGCAGGAGCCGGATCGGGTACCCGAGCCAGAGTGCGTTGCCGATGGAGGTCGCCACCGACCTCGTTCGAGACGCAGCTCAGCGTGGCGTGGTGCTCCTCGAGCGGCAGCGCGAGGAGGTCGTCCCAGGTCAGCTCGACCTCGTGGTCGACGGCGCCGTGGATGCGGAGCCGCCAGTCGGCGGTGTCGACCGAGGGCACGCGGAGTGCGGTGTCGATCCGGTAGAAGTCGGCGTTCGGCGTGACGTAGGGGGTGATGCCGGCGACGTCGAGCGAGGCACCGCTCGGGACGGACGGGGCAACGTTCGACGGAGCCGGCAGCCGGATCGCCCGTCGAGCGGCGGCGGTGGCCTGCATCGCCGACGACCCGAGTCGCGATGCGGTGCCCACCACGACGGCGACCGCCGCGGCGGTGATGCCCCACGCCAGGAACGCACGCCGTTCGGTGGAGGCCGGGCGCGGGCTCGCCGAGGGGACGGCGACCGCGGCCTCCCACCGACGGGAGGTGCTGCGCCAGCACCCGGAGGACGATGACCGCTGCGGCGACGCCCAGGACGGACGGTGCGCCGTCGAACGTCCCGCTGCCGGACCGTGTGCTGACGGCGATGAGGGACAGGACGCCCCCGACGGCGAACACCAGCGCGCCGAACGGCGGCCGTGCCCGCTCGAGGATGCCGGCGGCGGCACTGACGACGGCGACGATGACGCCCATCAGCACGAAGAGCGCGACCTTGTCCCCGGTGCCGAAGAGCGACACCATCAAGTCCTTCGCGCCGCGCGGCGCCAGGTCGATGACCGCGGAACCGACGGCGAGCGAGCGGACTGCCGGCACCGCCGAGCAGCAGCGCACCGAGCTCGGCGGCGGCGAAGAACGCCGCTGCGGCGACGAGTCCGACGGCGGCGGCGAACGCCCGCGCCGACGGCAGGACCTCCGGACGCTCCGTGGTCGTCGGGGCGGTCCTCCTGGTCAGTGGTCACGGCCTGAGCGTAGGTCTCCGGTGCCGCATGCGGGCTGACAACCGGGCAACCTGTGGACGGCGGGCCCGGTTCGACGGCCGTTCACCGGGCAGCGCCAGCCGATGGAGCGGTGGGCCGTGCGAGGATCGGGGTGTGCTGAGGCGTCCCGATCGTGTTCCGCGCCCCGGCCGTGCCCGACGGCAGGAGCGCCAGCCGATGTCGCCCGCTCGACGGCTCGCCACCCCTCCGGTGGACCATCGTCGGCGTCTGGGCGGCGCTGCTCACCGCGCGGATCATCGTCGTCGCGTTGTCGCCGGACGCAGACCTGACGTACTTCGGGGTCGCCGAGGTCGCCGCCATCGGGCTGGGCGTCGCGGTCATCGTCGTCGCGGTCATCCGGGGGCACTCGTCGCGTCGCCGTCGTCAGGACGAGGCACTCGCCCTGGCGATCCGGCGCATCGACCCGACGGTGTGGCTGGTCCCCGCGGTGCCGACCGCAGAACTCCGTGCCTCGATCGCGACCGTCCGACCCGAGGTGTTGCTCGGCCAGCGCGTGACGTGGGCGTTCGGAGCCACCGAGGCATCCCTGTGGGAACTCGAGGATCGTCGGGCCACTCGCCTGCTCGTGGTCCGGTGGAGTCGCATGGTGCACGTCGGGCTCGAGGACGTGCACGGCGACGGCCGTTCGTGGGCCGTGGCCATGCACTACGTGCGCCCGGACGACTCGGCGGCCGTGGCGACCTTCTTCGTGCGCGCTGCTCCGGGCTCGCGGCGGACGCTCGGCCGCGGCCCCCGACTCGAGCGGTTGGTCGCCGACCTGGCCCGCGAACGCATCGTCGCCTGACGACGCCGAGCCCCGGACCACGAAGCCGCCGGACGCCGAGCCGCCGGACGCCGAGCCCCCGGACGACGAGCCCCCGGACGACCGGAAGGCTCCGCCGTCCGGCGGGGCCTTCCGAGTCAGGGCGGGTAGGTCAGTGCGTCGACGGTTCCTGCTCGACCTCGCGACGGTCGTCGTCGGACCACAGGGTGTGGAAGGTGCCGTCCTTGTCGATGCGCTGGTACGTGTGCGCGCCGAAGAAGTCCCGCTGCCCCTGGATGAGCGCCGCGGGTAGCCGGTCGGACGCGAGCAGTCGAAGTACGACAGCGCCGACGAGAAGCCCGGTGCAGGGACCCCCTGATGCAGCCGCGATCCCGACGATGCGACGCCAGGCGGCCTCGCCCTCGGCGACGGCGTTCGCGAAGTACGGGTCCACCAGCAGCGACTCGAGCGAGGGGTTCTCGTCGTACGCCTCGACGATGCGGTTCAGGAACTGCGCGCGGATGATGCAGCCGCCGCGCCAGATCTTCGCGACGTTGCCGAGGTCGATGTCCCAGCTGTACTCCTCGGCCCCGGCGATGATCAGGTCGAAGCCCTGCGCGTACGCGACGACCTTCGACGCGTAGAGCGCGGCACGGACGTCGTCGGCGAAGGTGTCCGGCACCTCGGTGATCGACGGCCGGCCCTTGGCGGACTTCTGCACCGCCGCGCGTGGATCGGCTTCGACGACACCGCGCGGGCGAACACCGCTTCACCGATGCCGGACACCGGGATCCCGAGCCCGACCGCGTTCTGCACGGTCCACACGCCGGTGCCCTTCGACCCGGCCTCGTCGCGGATGACGTCGACCAGGGGCTTGCCGGTCTCGGCGTCCGTCTGCTTGAGGATCTCGCCGGTGATCTCGATCAGGTAGGACTCGAGGTCGCCCTTGTTCCACTCGTCGAACACCTGCACCAGGTCCTCGACGGTGAAGCCACCGACGCGGCGGAGCAGGTCGTAGGACTCCGCGATGAGCTGCATGTCGGCGTACTCGATGCCGTTGTGGACCATCTTCACGAAGTGGCCGGCGCCGTCGGTGCCGATGTGGGCAGTCACACAGGGTTTCGCCCTCGGCGATGGCGGCGATCGACTTGAGGATCGGCCCGAGGGCCTCCCAGGCTCTCCTGCGATTGCCCGGCGGGCATGATCGACGGGCCCTTCAACGCGCCCTCTTCACCGCCGGAGATGCCGGTACCGGACGGTAGAAGTTGAGGCCCTTCTTCGCGCAGGTCGCGCACGGCGGATGGTGTCGTGGAAGTTCGTGCCAGCCACCGTCGACGATGATGTCGCCGGGCTCGAACTTCTCGGCGAGCTGCGAGATCACCGCGTCGGTGCCCTTGCCGGCCTGCACCATGATGCTGATCGCCGTGCGGGGCTTCGGAGAGCGAGGCCACGAAGTCGTCGATGTCCTCGGACGCGATGAAGCCGGCGTCGCCGTGCTCCTGCATGAGTTCCTCGGTGTGGGCGTAGGTGCGGCTGTAGACCGCGACCGCGCTGCGCCCTTCTCGCGAGGCGAGGTTCCATGCGAGGTTCGAGCCCATGACTGCCAGGGGCCCACCACCCCGATGTTCGCTGGACCGTTGCCGTCTGCCACGTTGGTCTCCTTCGTCCGGACGTCTGGACCTCAACCTGATGGTCGGCGGCCTGGGACCGCACGGCTGTTGCGCTGCAACTGTGGATCGCTGTTCACGGCATCAGATACAGTGGAGGGATGGATCGAGAGCG
Organism: Curtobacterium sp. AC273; assembly: GCF_979253735.1. NCBI lineage: Bacteria > Bacillati > Actinomycetota > Actinomycetes > Micrococcales > Microbacteriaceae > Curtobacterium > Curtobacterium sp. AC273. The sequence goes on from NZ_CEEDDU010000011.1 coordinate 118,201, forward strand.
TTGTCCTCCCGCTCCGCTGCTCGTGATGGGGGTCCCGGGCTGCGGCAAGTCCACGATCGGCCGCACCCTCGCCGACGCGCTCGCCGCGCAGGGCGAGCCGTGCGTGAAGTTCGTGGACGCCGACGACCTGCACCCGGCCGCGAACAAGGAGAAGATGCGGCAGGGGGTCCTGCTGACCGACGAGGACCGCTGGCCCTGGCTGGACGCCTGCGCCGACCGGACCGCCGAGGTCGAGCGCGTCCGGCAGCCGTTGCGTGATGGCCAACTCCGGCAGCCTGGCGCGCGTCCACCGCGATCGTCTCCGTGTCAGTGCGCCTGGGTTTCGTGATCGCGTTCCTCGACGGCTCGCGCGAGCTGATCGCCGAGCGGCAGTCGCGCCGGCACCATCGAGTACATGCCGACGTCGCTGCTCGACTCCCTGTTCGCCACCCTCGAGTGTCCGCAGCTTCGACGAGGCCGCCGTCGCCGTGTCGATCGACGGCCTGGTCGACGACACGGTGGTGACGATCCTCGCCGCGCTGTCGGTCACTTCCGGCTGAGCCGGAGAACCGCGAGCGGTACTCATCGGCATCGACATCGCCCTGGGCGAACCGGTCGGCGAGGACGGACTGACCGCGCATCTCGACCGCGCTCGCCAGCTGCCCCGGCGGAGCACGCCGAAGACGACCGAGACGACCAGGAACGCGAAGAAGAAGAACGCGGGGAAGACGAAGAACGGGAACCCGCCGCCGTGCCAGTACGGCGCGTTCGCTGCGATGGTGGTGCGCATGGGGACCTCCCTGAGGTCGGCTCTGGGTGCCGCTGTCGCGACCCCTCCAGCGTCGGGCTCCGGAGGCGCGGCACGCGTCCCTCACGAAGCCCCACTCCCGCCCGCTCCCGCAGTCGTAGAGCGGCGCCGCCCCCACAGGCGGATACTCCCGGGGAGTGTCCACAGGTCGTGCTGCCGCCCGAGGACCGAGCTGGTCGGCGACCTCGGGGTCGCTGCAGGACACCGCACTGATCGTCGCCGACCCGGCGCCGGACGACGCCCGCCTCGGCGGTCGTCGCCGCTTCGCACGGGTCGGCCGCGTGCTGCCGGTCGCGGTGGGTGGTGATCGTCGGGACGGTCCTCGCCTCCCGTTTCGCGACGGTGCCGGAACCGGCGACGGCACGGTCGTCGGTGGTCCGCCCTGGGTGCGACACGCGTTCGCGTCGGCGGAAGGCCTTCGACGTCGTCCAGCTCGGTCCCTTCGCGATCACGTTGCTCGTCGCCGGCGTGGTGGTCCTGCCCTGGCGGTGGCGGTGGCCCGAGGGGCTCTTCGTCACGCTCGCCACGACCATCGGCTTCGCCCTGGTCGTGAGCCCACGGGGTCCCTTCGTGGCCGCGCTCACGATGGCGATGGCGAACGCCTGCTCCGGGGCACCGGACGTGGTCGCAGCCGCGGCCGGTCTGAGCATCGCCGTGCTGCCGACGGCCGACACGGTCCTCGGTCGCTCGTCCGTCCTCGACCTCAGCGTGGTGCTGCTCTGCATCGCCTGGGTCACCGTGACCATTGCGGTGTCCGAACTCGTCCGGGTCCGACTCGAGCGCGTCGCCGACCGCCGACGGCAACGAGCCGAGGCCGCACGTCGTCGGGCGGCGGACGAACGCGTCCGTATCGCGCGGAACCCACGACTCGGTGGCGCACAGCATGTCCCCAATCAACCTGCAGGCCGGGGTCGCGCTGCACCTCGGGGCGGACCTGCCGGACCAGACGCGGCAGTCGCTGGCGGACATCCGTGACTCCAGCCGCGCAGCCCTCGTCGAGCTCCGGACCTCGGGGTCCTCCGGGCGGTGGACGCGCCGACGGACGAGTCCAGCCCCGGGCCGGCCGAACGGAAACCCGGCACCCGGCCTCGACCGCTGGCCGACCTGGTCGAGCGCGCCCGGGCCGCCGGCATCGACATCGGGCTGTCCGTGTCCGGTGATCCGGGTGCGACCGGTGGCGTCACGGACCGGAACGCCTTCCGCATCGTGCAGGAGTCGGTGACGAACGTGATGAAGCACGCTCCCGGGCACCGCCGACGTCTCGGTGTCGATCGGCCCGGACGTCGTCGACCTGCTCGTCGAGGACTGCCCCGTGCACCCGGACGGCGTGCCCTCGGCCGGCGCGCACCCGAACGGCGACCAGCCACCGACCCGCGCCGTCCCTCGGTGCGGACCGGCAACGGCTCATCGGCATGCGCGAGCGAGCGATCGCCACCGGCGGCGAACTCCGGGCCGGACCGACCACGAACGGCGGATGGCGCGTCGGCCAGACTGCCGGTCATCACCGCAGACCCAGAGGCCCAGCCGTGACCGACCACCGCGAACACCCCGACGCCGCACGGCCGATCCGGGTCCTCCTCGTCGACGACCAGGTGCTCGTCCGCGCCGGGCTCCGCGCCCTCGTCGACGCCGAGCCGGGCATGACGGTCGTGGGAGAGGCCGGCGACGGTGACGCCGCCGTCGAGTCCGCACGAGCCGAACACCCGGACGTCGTGCTCATGGACATCCGGGTGCCCGGCACCGACGGACTGACCGCCACCCAGCGCATCTCGGCCGACCCGTCCCTGGCGGACGTCCACGTGGTGATCCTCACCACCTTCGAGGAGGACGACTACGTCTTCGAGGCGATCCGCGGCAGGGGGCGGCCGGCTTCCTCGTGAAGGACACCGAGCCAGCCGAACTCCTGCGGGCGATCCGGACGGTGGTCGCCGGGGACTCCCTGCTCTCGCCCGGGCGACCCGCTCCCTCGTCGAGGCGTACGCGACGCACGCGAAGCCGGCGTCCCTCGCACCGGCCTCGACGTCCTCACCGACCGGGAACGCCAGGTGATGCAGCTCGTCGCGGTCGGCCTCACGAACGCCGAGATCGCCGAGCGCCTCTTCGTCAGCCCGATGACGACGAAGACCCACGTCTCCGCGCGATGATCAAGCTCGGCGCCCGCGACCGCGCGCAGCTCGTGGTCTTCGCCTACGAGACCGGCCTCGTGACCCCCCGGATGGCAGCCGTGACGCTCCTCGATCGCCCCTCGGTATCACAACTGATACCATCCCGGTCATGGCCATGACCCTCCGACTCGACGACGACGAGACCAACGCGCTCCGGAAGCGCGCCGACCACGAGGAGCGTTCCATGCAGGAGATCGCCCGGAGCGCGATCCGTGAGTACATCGAGCACCACAGTCGCTCCGACCTCATCGACGGGATCCTCGATCGTGAGCTTCCCCGGTACGCCGAAGCCCTGGAACGCCTCGGCCGGTGATCCACCTCACCATCGACGAGGCGCTCCACGTCGCCCGCCGGACGCTCGGCGACGGTGTCGCCCTCCGTGACGTCGGACTGCTCGAGGCCGCCGTGGCCCGGCCGGCTGCGTCGGTCGGCGGGCGTGACGTACCGACCCTCGTCGAGAAGGCCGCGGCCCTGGTGCAATCGGTCGTCCGCAACCACGCGCTCGTCGACGGCGACAAGCGACTCGGCCTGATGCTGCTGATCGTGTTCCTCGGCGTCAACGGCCGGCGGCTCACCGCCAGCAACGACCAGGCGCACGACTTCATCGTCCTGATCGCCGACGGTCGGCTCGACGCGGTGGGTGACATCGCCGAGGCGCTCGGGCACCTCCTCGAACCGACCTGACAGCGACTGACGCGACTGACGGCGACCGACGGCGACCGACCGCGATGGACGGCAACGGACGGCAACGTTCGCCGGAACCCTGGCTGCGGAGTTGCATGGGCCCATGTCGTTCACCGGATTCGGCGTCGTCGCCGGAGCAGAACTGACCGAACCCGCTCGCCGCGCAGGCGCCGACCACGTCGAGCCCACGATCGCCGGCAACCTCGTGGTCCGCGAGGGCGCGGGATGGGCGCTCGCCGACTCCTCCGCCGGTGAACGGTTCCCGTCGTTCGCGGTCCTCGTCCCCGGCGACCTCCCGCTGCTGACCGCTGACCGCGGTGCGGTCGGCGACTACTTCGCCGAGGTCCTGCCGATCGTCCACTCCGTCGCCGACCCCGGAGCGACGATCGTGTTCGGTTCCGGAACCGCCCGGACCGCTCCGGACGACATGCCGCGGCCCGAGGCGCACCGGCGCTTCGCCGAGGTCGTCCGCGCCGCACGTGACACCGCCGCCGCGCACGACCTCGCAGATCGCCGTCGAACCGCTGAGCCGGACGGAGACGAACCTGCTGCACACCGTCGCCGAGACGGTCGCGTTCCTCGACGAGTGGGCCTCGGCGGTGTCGGCGTGGTCGCCGACCTGTTCCACCTCCGCAACGAAGCCGAGTCGCTCGAGGTCGTCCGCCGGCACGGGGACCGCATCGGGCACGTGCACCTCAGCGACCCGGACCGCCGGCCTCCGGAACCGTCGACGACGTGTGGCGGACGTTCCTCGCCGCGGTCCACGACGGCGGGTACCGCGGTGCGGTCTCGCTCGAGTGTCGTTGGTCGCCGGACCCCGACGAGGCCGAGGCGGAGATGCGCGATGCGCTCGGTCGCGTCCCGCGCCGCACAGCCGACGGTCATCTGACCCGGGTGCACCGGACGACGAGCCCTCAGAGCTTGAACGTCGCCTTCGGGATGTCCGACACGATGCGCCGGGCGGTGCGGACCGCATCCTCCTCCGAGATCTGGTGCGTGACCACGAGCGACGCCAGGTACGCCGCGTCCGCCCGTCGCGCCATGTCGTGCCGCGCGGGGGATGGAGCAGTACGCCCGGGTGTCGTCGATGAACCCGGAGGTCTTCGTGAACGACGCCGAGTCGGTGATCGCCGACCGGTAGCGCCCGATCGCCGCCGGGGTGTCGATGAACCACCGCGGGGCTCCGGCGTACACGGCGGGGTAGAAGCCGGCGAGCGGCCCGATCTCGCGTGAGAACACGGTCTCGTCGACGGTGAAGAGCACGAGGTGGAAGCCCGGTGCGGTGCCGAACGACTCGAGCAGTGGTCGGAGCGGTTCCGTGAAGGACCCGACGGCGGGCAGGTCGTGCCCGGTGTCCGGCCCGAAGCGTTCGAGCGTCGGCCCGTGGTGGTTCCGGAGCACGCCGGGGTGCAGCTGCATGACGAGGCCGTCCTCGACGCTCATCTCGGCCCAGCGGTAGAGCATGTCGTGCCGGTACGCGGTGGCGTCCGCCGTCGAGACGTCCCCGCGGAGCGCCGCCGCGTGGATGCGCTCGCGGTCGGTGGCGGACAGGGGCGTGGACCCGGCGTCGAGCACCCCGGTGTCCGTGGCGGTGGCGCCTGCTGGATGAAGTACTGGCGACGTGCGCGGAGTGCTGCCAACAGCCCTGCGTGGGTGCCCGTGTCGATGCCGGCGGCTTCTCCGACGGACGCGACCACGGGCCTCCAGTCCGGCCGCGACGGGTCGAAGCACGGCGTCCGCGCGGAAGGTGGGGACCACCCGGCCGGTGAAGGTGGGGTCGGCGGCCAGCCGCGCGTGCGCGGCGAGGTCGGCGTCGGGGGCGTCCGTGGTCGCCAGGACCTCGATGCCGAAGGCGTCGAACAGGGCGCGCGGCCGCATCTGCGGCTGCTGCAGCAGGGCGGCGATGTGGTCGTACTGCGCGTCCGCGTTCGCGGCCGACGGCTGCTCCGTCAGCCCGAAGACGTCGTGCAGCTCCGTCTCGAACCAGTAGCGGACGGGGGTGGCGAGGAAGTCGTCCCAGTGCTCGGCCAGGTTCCGCCAGACGGCGCGGCCTGGAGGCGCGGGATGGGTTCCGGACAGGTCGGCGCGTCCCAGCGCCTCCAGTCCGACGCCGTTGGCGTGCAGGAGCCGCAGGACGTAGTGGTCCGGCGCGATGAGCAGCGAGGCCGGGTCGGCGAACGGCTGGTCGTCGGCGATGAGGGCCGCGTCGACGTGCCCGTGAGGGGAGATGATCGGCGCGTCCGCGACGGCGTCGTAGACGGTCCGCGCGACGGCGCGCGCTCTCGGTTCGGCGGCGAAGAGCCGGTCCGGGTGCGGCGCGAGCAGGGTGGCGGTGCTGGTGCGGGTCATCGTCGACTCCTTCAGGACGGACGGTGGTGCGAGGCCGGCGCGGGGCCGGTCGACCTCGCGGACGGTGAGGTGCGTGGGCAGGGCGACTGCGCCGCTCATGTGCTCGCCGGGCAGCTCGTCGGCCGGGATCGCGCCGAGGCGCCCGAGGAGCATCCGGATCGCCACGCGACCGGCCCGTTCGATGGGGGAGGTCATGGTGGTGAGTGGTGGGTTGCAGAAATCGGCGCCGAAGATGTCGTCGCAGCCGACGATGCTCATGTCCTCGGGGACGCGGACCCCGCGCTCCCGGAGGCGGGCGAGCATGCCGATCGCGATGAGGTCGTTGAACGCGATGCACGCGGTCGCGCCGGCGTGCACGGCGGCGTCGGCGGCCGCGGCGCCGGAGTCGACGAAGGGCGCGTGCGGGCCGACCCGGGCGACGCGGACGTCGAGGCGCTTGGCGACCCGGACGAGGGCTCGCCAGCGGCGCTCGTTCGACCACGAGCTGTCGGGTCCGGCGATGTAGAGGACGTCGCGGTGGCCGAGCGAGACGAGGTGCTGGACGGCCTGTTCGACGCCGCCGGGGGTGTCGATGAGGACGGAGGGCACCCCGGCGGGCCGGCGGTTGACGACGACGAGCGGGGTGCGTTCGGCGAACCGGGCGATCTGCGCGTCGGAGAGGCGGGACGCGGTGAGGACCGCACCGTCGGCCTTCCCGGCGATGGCGCTCAGGGCGGCCATCTCGGCGTCGGCGGACTCCTCGGTGTCGACGAGCAGCTGCGTCCACCCGGCTCCGGCGAGCTGGTGCTGCGTGCCGCGGATGACGTCGAAGTAGAAGGGGTTCGTGATGCCGGACACGAGCACGGTGACCGCCCGTGTGCGACCGGACGTGAGCGCTCGGGCCTGCGAGTTCGGGACGTAGCCGAGTTCGCGGGCGGCCTGCTGGATGCGCTGCTGCGTGGCGTGGTTCACCCGGTCGGGCAGCGAGAGCGCTCGGGACACGGTGGACGGGGCGACGCCGGTCGCGTCGGCGACGTCCCGGATGGTCACCCGTCGGGACGCGTCCGCGGCGGGGCCGGTGCTCGTGCCCGCCACGGACGCGTCCGTGGCGGGGCCGGTGCCCGATCGCCGTGCCGTCGGCGGTGACGTCGGTGTCTGTGCTGCTCACGAAGCCGAACGTAGGCCGGTCTGGCAACAAGTGGCAACCGGTTGCCGGATGTTGCCAAGCGGGGAACAGTGGTCACCACGCCGGGGGCACGACCACCCGGCACCCGGGCGGCAGCGTCGCTCCCGGGTGGAGGTCTCGAGGAGGAAACCCCCGCATGAGCACAGGAAGACTCAGGAAACGCACCCTGGTCGGTGCCGTGGCCGTGGTCGCCCTCGCCGCGCTGTCCCTGCCAGGGATGCGCCGTGGTGAACGGCAGCGGCGACGACCCGAACACCCTCCGCGTCATGATGGGCGCGGACACCACGTACCCCAAGGAACGCAAGCAGTGGCAGCAGGACACCGCCGCCGAGTTCAAGCGCACCACCGGGGCCGACATCCAGTGGGAGACCTACTCCTCCGCGCAGGAGGAACTGACCGCGATCCAGACGAGCGTCATCTCCGGGGCAGGAGCCCCGACGTCTACGCGATCGGCACCACCTTCACCCCGACCGCGTACGCCACCGGTGCCTTCGTCGAGATGGGCAAGAAGGAGTGGAAGGCGATCGGCGGGAAGGACCAGTTCGACCCGGCGTCGTTCGGCATCTCCGGCCCGAGCGCCTCGAAGCAGATCGGGATCCCGTTCGCCAGCCGTCCGTTCGTGATGGCGGTCAACAAGGACCTGCTCGCCCAGGCCGGCATCGACGAGATGCCCACCACCTGGGACCAGCTCACCGCGGACGCGAAGGCGACCACCGGCGACGGCCACCACGGCATGGCCGTCGCGTACGCCGACGGCTTCGACCCGTGGAAGTTCGTCTGGGGCATGGCGCAGAACGCCGGCAACACGATCGTGTCCGGCAACGGCAAGGCCGAGATCGACTCGGACGCCGTCGCGAACGCCTACCGCACCTACTTCGACTGGGTGACGAAGGACGGCGTCGTCGACAAGGCCGCGATCGGCTGGAACAACGCCCAGGCCCTCGCGCAGTTCACCGACGGCAAGGCCGCGTTCTTCCCGATGACCACGACCACCGCGATCAACTCGTTCAAGAACACGAAGGTCGACGGCAAGTACGAGTTCGCCCTGCTGCCGACGGTCCCACCGGGAGCCACGACGCGTCCGTCCGACGGCATCGAGGCCGCCAGCATCCTGTCCGGCGACAACTGGGTCGTCGCCGACTACGGCACGAAGCAGGACCTGTCGTTCGACTTCATCAAGCAGCTCAGCACGCCGAAGGCCCAGCTCGAGTACTACCGCCTCTTCGGCAACCTGCCCACGAACGCCGACGCCGCAGCGGACCTCGCGGCCGACAACCCGCAGCTCAAGCCGATCATCGACGCCGGGAAGCCCTCGAAGCCGACCGCCTTCACCGGTGCCTGGTCGGACATCCAGCTCTCGCTCGTGGACGTCGTCGTGCAGTCCATCCCGTCGCTGAAGAGCGGCGAGGTCACCGACGACCCAACCCGGAAGCGCCTGCAGGACGCCCAGAAGGACGCCCAGTCCACGCTCGACCGTCAGAAGAACGGAGGCCTGTGATGACCAGCACGCAGACCCGCCCCGAGCAACGCGCCGAGACGGTCCGTCCCGTCGGCAAGACCCCCTCTACAAGCGCGAGCGTCCCCTGTGGATGCTCCTGCCCGGCGGCGTCCTCATGCTCGCCGTCATCGTGGTGCCGCTCCTGGTGGGCGTGTTCATCGCGATGCTCGACCTCGACCAGTACACGCTCCGCCAGTGGTTCAGCGCACCCTTCATCGGGTTCGCGAACTTCGCCGAGGCCTTCACCGACTCCCCCTGCTGCACTCCATCTGGATCTCGGTGTCGCTGTCGGTGCTCGTCACCGCGGTGACCGTGCCGATCGGGGTCGCGGCGGCGATCTCCACGCAGAACCGGTTCCCTCGGTCGCGGGCTCGTCCGCTCGGTCTACCTGATCCCGTACGTGCTCCCCGCGTTCGTCGTCGGCACGTTCTTCCGGACGATGCTCCAGCCGCAGGGGGTCGTGAACTCGATCCTGCACACCGACGTGCTCTGGCTGAACGGCTCGGCGTCGTACTGGGCGCTCGCCGGCGTCATGGTCTGGACGAGCTGGCCGTTCGTCTACCTGCTGTCCCTCGCCGGGCTGCAGGCCGTGGACAACGAGGTGCACGAAGCCGCGGCACTCGACGGGGTCACCTGGTGGGCGAAGCTCCGCTACATCATCTTCCCGTACCTGCGCGGGCCGCTCTCGCTCGCGATCATCATCTCGATCCTGCACAACATCAACAACTTCACGTCTGCCGTTCGTCCTGTTCGGCACCCCGCTGCCGTCGAGCGTCGAGGTGATGCCCGTCCTGACGTACATCGCCAGCTTCCAGTCGTTCCGCTTCGGCCTGTCCGCCGCGATGGCGATCTGCCTCGCTCGTGATCGTCGCCATCCCGCTGTTCGTCTACCTGCGGGCGGTCAAGCTCGACACCGGTGACGACGCCGGCCCCAACCGGAAGCAGCGCCGGGCCGACCGCGCGACGCTCGCCGCCTCCCGACCGCCGCCGACATCGACGGAGCACGCGCATGACCACTCCGAGCACGTCCTTCAGCACCCGCACCCGTCCCACGGCGACGCTCACCGAGAGCATCACCACGGGCGACCGCGGCCGGGGCCACAAGCGCCCCTACGACACCGACGTCACCCGGCTGCTGCCTCGCTGGCTCCTCGTCACGGTGATCGCGGTCATCATCGCGTTCATCGCCGTCCCGGTGCTCTACATCCTGTTCGGCTCGGTCAACTCCGACGTCGCGGTCGCCCGCGGCGAGTACTTCCCGTCCGAGTTCACGCTGTCGAACTACGTCGACATCTGGTCGACGGTCGCGCTCGGCGAGGGGCTCGTGAACTCGATGCTCACCGCCGGGGCCGTCGCCGTCGCGAGTGCCGCGCTCGCCGTGTCCACCGCGTACGTGCTCGTCCGCTTCCGGTTCCTCGGCCGCCTGACGATCCTCCGCGGACTCCTCGCCCTGCAGTCGATCCCCGGCACGCTCCTGCTCCTGCCCGTGTTCGTGGTGTTCTCGAACATCGCCAGCGCCACCGGCGTCCAGATCATCGGCACCCGGTGGGGGCTGTTCGTCACCTACCTGACGTTCGCGCTGCCGTTCTCGACGTGGGTGATGGTCACGTACCTCCGCGGGCTGCCGAAGGAGCTCGAGGAAGCGGCCCGCATCGACGGCGCCAGCTCGACGAAGATCCTGACGAAGATCGTCCTGCCGCTGTCATGGCCCGGCATCGTCGTCTCCGCGATCTTCGCGTTCCTGCTCGGCTGGAACGACGTCCTGTTCTCCACGATCATGACGACCCCGAACACCCGCACGGTCGCCGTGGTCCTGCAGGTGCTCGGCACCACCCAGGAGGGCGGCGCCGTCCCGATCTACGGCCAGATGATGGCCGCCTCGATCGTCTGCGCCGTGCCGGTCGTCGCCTTGTACCTCATCTTCCAGCGCTACCTGGTCGGCGGTCTGACCGCCGGATCGGTCAAGTAGCGCGAGTTGTCCACAGATTGCCTGGAGGCGCGGTGCGGCCCCGCCACGCGCCCCAGGCTGGTCTCCATGAAGGGAATGCAATGACCCAGCCCAGTTGGGAACTCTCCGGTTTCGGTGACGAGATCGACGCCGACCCGGTCGTCCAGGTCGCGGTGCTGCAGGCGCTCGGAGCCAGCGCCATCGAGGTCCGCAGCGCCTGGGGGGTGAACGTCGTCGACCTCGACGAAGACCAGCTCGCCGGACTCCACCGCCTGTTCGAAGAGCGTGGGCAGACCGTGTCCGCCATCGCCTCGCCGATCGGCAAGGTCTCCGTCGACGAGCCCGTCGAACACGAGGTCGGACGGCTCGGCCGTGCGATCGCCGCTGCGCACGCCCTCGGCACCACGAACATCCGGATCTTCTCGTTCTACTTCGAGGGCCGGCAGCCGGAGGACGTCCGCGACGACGTCCTCGTCCGGATGCGTGCCCTGGCCGACCTCGCCGAGCGCGAGGGCGTGACCCTGCTGCACGAGAACGAGAAGGACATCTACGGCGATGTCCCCTCGCGCGTGCTCGACATCGTCGAGAGCGTCGGGTCCCCGGCACTCCGCCTCGCCTGGGACAACGCGAACTACGTCCAGTGCGGCGTCCGTCCGTTCACCGACGGCTGGGCCCAGCTGGCCCCCTACGTCGACTACCTGCAGGTCAAGGACGCCCTGGCCGCCGACTCGTCGGTGGTCCCCGCGGGCGAGGGCGACGGCGAGCTCGTCGAGACCCTGACCGCGCTGCGCGACGCCGGGTACTCCGGCTACGCCTCGCTCGAGCCGCACCTCAGCGACTTCACCTCCCTCGGCGGGTTCTCCGGCCCCGCGGCCTTCGGTCGCGCCGGTCGCGCCTTCCGCACCCTCACCGACCAGATCGGAGTCACCCTGCGATGACCACCCCACTGAAGTTGGCAGTCGTCGGCGCCGGCGTCATCGGCCGCCACCACGCCAAGGTCGCCGTCCACCACCCGGACCTGCAGGTCGTCGCGCTCGTCGACGCGATCCCCGCCGCGGCCACCAGCGCCGCCGACGAGATCGAGGCGATGGGCGTCGAGCGTCCGATCACCACGTCCACCATCGAGGAGGCGATCGCGCAGACCGACATCGACGTCGTCGCGATCTGCTCGCCGTCGGGCATGCACGTGCAGCTCGCCGAGGCCGCACTGGCCGCCGGCAAGCACGTCGTCATCGAGAAGCCCCTCGACACCACGATGCCCCGGGCCCGGCAGATCGCTGCGCTCGCCGCGGCGGCACATGATCGTGGACTCGTCACGAGCGTCATCAGCCAGCACCGCTTCGACCCGGCCTCGGCCGCCGTCGCCGCAGCCGCCCACGACGGCGGGTTCGGCACCGTCACGTCCGGCCTGGCGAGCGTCGCCTGGTACCGGTCGCAGGGCTACTACGACTCCGGCGACTGGCGCGGCACCTGGGCGCTCGACGGTGGCGGCGCGGTGATGAACCAGGGCGTGCACACCGTCGACCTGCTCGTCTGGGCACTCGGTCGCCCGGTCGAGATCTCGGCGCAGACGGGCCTGCTCGCGCACGACCGCATCGAGGTCGAGGACACCGCGGTCGCCACGGTCCGGTTCGCCGGCGGCGCGCTCGGGGTCATCCACTGCACGACGGCCGCGTACCTGGGGCTCTCCGCCCGGTACGCCGTCTACGGCACGCACGGGTCCGCGATCGTCGACGACGACCGGCTCGCCTACTTCCCCCCACATCGCACCCGACGCCGCGATCGCTCGAATCGGCGTCCACCACGTCGAACGCCAGCGCCGTCGCGGGGCCGTCGACCAGAAGGACGACGTCGTCCCGCCGGAACACGTGGTCGGCGGACCGGCCGAACCGGACCACTTCGCGGCGGGACACGGTCGGCAGTACACCGACATCGTGGCCGCGATCCGCGAGGGCCGTGAGCCCGGCGTGACCGTCGACGCCGCCCTCGTGTCGCTCGCCACCGTCCGCGGGCTGTACGTCAGCGCGACGCTCGGGCAGCCCGTCCGGATCGACGACGTGATCGAGGGCAAGTACGACGACGTGGTGCCCGTGGTGGGCGCTGCAGCCACGTCCGACACCGCCACCGAAGGAGCCACCCCGATGAAGTTCTCCGTGTTCACCGCGTCCACGCCGGACTGGACCCCGTCGCAGGCCGCCTCGACGTTGGCCGAACAGGGCTGGGACGGCATCGAGTGGCGCGTCGTCGACGACCGCCCCGCCGACGGCGCCGAGGTAGCCCGCCGGCCGATCCTTCTGGGCCGGCAACCAGTCGACGTGGCAGTTCACCGGCATCCAGGACCAGGTCGGCGAGATCGCCCGGATCACCGACGCCGCCGGCCTCGAGTACTCCGGAATCGGCGGCTACCAGCAGGCGTCCGACCACGACGGCGTCGAGACCATGCTCCGGGTGACGAGTGAACTCGGAGCCCGGCAGGTGCGCGTGACGATGCCGAACTACCGTGCCGAGAAGGAACGCACCGGCGCGACGTACGGCGAGCTCTTCGACCGGACCCGTGCCGACCTGGAGTGGGCGGCGGACCGCGCGGCCGAGCTCGGGGTCAAGGCCCTGGTCGAGCTCCACCCACATGACCATCACGCCGTCGGCCTCGGCGGCACTGCGCTTGATCGACGGGCTCGACCCGGAGCACATCGGGGTCATCCACGACCTCGGCAACCTGGTCATCGAGGGGCAGGAGGACCACCTCGCCGCGTTCGAGCTGCTCGGCCCGTACCTCGCCCACGCCCACGTCAAGAACGCCCGGTGGGTCGACACCGGGGACACCCGGGCCGACGGCAGCACGATCTGGGTGAACGAGTGGGCGCCGCTCCGCACCGGCCAGGCCTCGGTCGCCGAGTACCTCGACGCGCTCCGGCAGGTCGGGTACGACGGCTGGGTCACCATCGAGGACTTCTCGATGGACCTCCCGCTCGAGGCCCGGACCGCCGACAACCTCGCCTACCTGCGCTCCCTCGTTCCGGTGTCGGCATGACCGATCGCCGTCCGGGCATCGCGCACCTCGGGGTGGGGCGTTCGCACGCGCCCACCTCGCCTGGTACACGCAGCGCGCGGGGGAGTGGGGCATCACCGCCTTCACGGGGCGCTCGCCCCGCACCGCGGACGCGCTGGTCGCGCAGGACTGCCGGTACACGCTCGTCACCCGTGCGGCGTCCGGTGACACCGCCGAGGTGGTCGACGCGATCGTCGCGGCGCACCCGGGTAGCGACGACACGGCCTGGAGGCGCGTGGTCGCGTCGCCGGAGACGACCATCGTCACGCTGACGGTCACCGAACAGGGCTACCGGTCCGGCTCCGACGTGCCGGCCCGGCTGGTCGCAGGGCTCGACGCCCGCCGTGCCGCCGGCGCCGGGCGCATCGCGCTCGTCAGCCTCGACAACCTCACGCACAACGGGGTCGTCCTCCGCGACGCGGTGACGTCCGCGGTGTCGGACCCCGCATTGCAGGCCTGGATCGACGAGCACGTGACGTTCCCGTCGTCGATGGTGGACCGGATCACGCCGGCCACGACCGACGCCGACGTGGCGGACCTCGCCGCGCTGCCGGGCGCGCTCGACGGGGACCGGGTGCCCGTGGTCACCGAGCCGTTCGCCGAGTGGGTCCTCGAGGACGCCTTCGACGGCGTCGAGCGGCCGACGTGGGAGACCGCCGGCGTCCGGGTCGTCGACGACGTCACGCCGTACGAGCAGCGGAAGCTCTGGCTGCTGAACGGATCGCACTCGCTCCTCGCCTACCTCGGGCTGCACCGCGGCCACGAGACCGTCGCCGAGGCCATGGCGGACCCGGTCTGCCGCGCTGCCGTCGACGCCCTCTGGGACGAGGCCGCGGCCGAACTCCCGTTGCCCGCCGACGAGGTCACGGCCGCCCGCGCGGCCCTCGTCGAGCGCTTCGCGAACCCGCGCATCCGGCACACCCTTCGCCAGATCGCGTCCGGCGGTTCCGAGAAGCTCCCCGTCCGGGTCGTCGACGTGCTGCGGCGCCGACTCGAGCGCGACCCGTCCGCCGGCATCGGCCCGGGTGCCGCGACGGCGATCGCGGCGTGGTGGCTCCACGTCACGACGCAGCCGGACCTCGTGGACGACCCCGGGGCACCAGGGCCAGACTCGGACGTGCACGACGTCCTGGCCGTCATCGCCCCCGACCTCGACACCACCCCCGTGGCCGCGGCCGTCACCGCCGCGGCCGACCGCATCCGACCCGCTGCGGCAGCAGCCCGCGGCGCTGCCGACGAAGGAGTCCACGCATGACCGACACCAGCACCACGAACCCGGCCGCTCCCGTGCCCGGAGCCACCGACGGCGGGTCGGCCACCGACCCGACCGCCGGGCGACCGGACACCTGGGCCTCGGCGGACCGCGGGCAGCTGATCGACCGTGCCGAGGTCATCGTCACCAGCCCGAACCGCAACTTCGTGACGCTGAAGCTCCACGACGGCCGACGGCGTCACCGGTCTCGGCGACGCCACGCTCAACGGCCGCGAACTGGCCGTCGCGGCCTACCTGTCCGAGCACGTCGTGCCGCTGCTCGTCGGGCGCGATGCCAGCCGCATCGAGGACGCCTGGCAGTTCCTGTACCGCTCGTCGTACTGGCGCCGGGGACCGGTCACGATGGCCGCGATCGCCGCCGTCGACATGGCCCTGTGGGACATCAAGGGCAAGGTCGCCGGGATGCCCGTGTACCAGCTGCTCGAGCGGCGCCTCCCGCACCGGGCTGATGGCCTACGGACACGCCTCGGGCAAGGAACTGCCCGAGCTCTTCGACTCGATCCGCGAGCACCAGTCCGAGGGCTACCGCTCGATCCGCGTGCAGACGGGCGTGCCCGGCCTCGAGTCGATCTACGGCATCGCGTCGAACAAGACCACCGAGGGCAACAGCGGCGTCCGCTACGACTTCGAGCCGGCGCAGCGCGGCGCCTTCCCGGCGATGGAGGACTGGGACACCCGGGCGTACATGCGCCATCTCCCCACCGTGTTCGAGGCGGTCCGGAACGAGTTCGGGCCGGAACTGCCGCTGCTGCACGACGGCCACCACCGGATGACCCCGCTGCAGGCCGCGAAGCTCGGCAAGTCGCTCGAGCCGTACGACCTGTTCTGGCTCGAGGACCGCACCCCCGCCGAGAACCAGGAGGCCCTGCGGCTCGTCCGGCAGCACACCACGACGCCGCTCGCGATCGGCGAGGTCTTCAACACGATCTGGGACTTCAAGGACATCATCCGCGACCAGCTCATCGACTACGTCCGCGGCGCGGTCACGCACATGGGTGGCATCTCCCCGCTGAAGAAGACGATGGACTACGCGGCGATGTACCAGATCAAGTCCGGGTTCCACGGGCCGACCGACATCTCGCCGGTGGGACTCGCGGCGCAGATGCACCTCGGGCTGGCGATCCACAACTTCGGCATCCAGGAGTACATGCAGCACGGGCCGAAGACGAACCAGGTCTTCCACCAGACCTTCACGTTCACCGACGGTTACCTGCACCCGGGCGACGAGCCCGGACTCGGGTCAGCCTCGACGTCGACGAGGCGGGGAAGTACCCGTACGAGCAGGCGTACCTGCCGTTCAACCGGCTCGCCGACGGCACCGTCCACGACTGGTAGCGGGCAAGCTGGGCGGCATGGGGTTCGCGGACGTGGCGAGGGAACTGCTCCTCGTCGCGCCCGCGGACTTCGTAGCCGAACGCACCGCACGGCAGCGAGCCGCGCGGAAGGACGACCGTGAGCTCGCGTCGGCGATCGGCGGCCTCCGGAAACCAGCGCCGGCGGCGTGGGTGGTCGACCTGCTCGCACACGAGGGCGCGCTCGACGAAGCGGTCGACCTCGGACCGGCGATCCGCGCGGCCCAGGCGGACGCCGACCCCGCCGAGATCCGGCGGCTCCGGAAGCAACGGGCGGGTGTGGTCGACGCCCTCGCCCAGGCCGGCGCCGACCTCGCCTCGGATGCCGGGCACCCGTTGACCCCGGCCGTGCTCGACCAGGTGCGCGCCACGATCGAGGCCGCGATGGCCGACCCGCACGCCGGTGCCGCCGTCCGGTCCGGCCTGCTCGTCCGGCCGCTCGAGAGCGCCGGGTTCGACGACGTCGACCTCGACGGTGCCCTCGCGGACCCGGATGCCGTCCCCGACGCCTGGCCCGGCAGCGATGCCCCACCGATCCCCATCGAGGAGGGGCGACGCGCGCGGAAGGCGAGCCGCGCCTCCCGGCAGACGGCACCGGAGCCGGAGCCGGAACCGGAACCGGAACCGGCGCGGAAGCGGCCATCCCGCGCCGCGCCGACGCGGGAACCGAAGACCGACCCGGCGGCCGCCCGTCGTGCGGCCCGCGAGGCCGAGACCGCCGCGAGGGCGGAGTCCGCGACGCCGACGCCGCGCTCGACGCGGCGGCGGACGAACTCGAGACCGCCGAGGAGCGCCGGGCCGACCTCGAACGGCAGCTCGCCGACGCGACCGCCGAGGTCGAGCGCCTCGAGCGAGCCCGCGACGACGCCGAGTCGGCGAGCGACCGCGCTCGGGACCTCCTGGCGGCTGCGCAGCGGCACCGCCGCGACGTCGGCCGCTGACTCGGGATCCGAGGCGCGTCGACCCGAGTCAGCCCGGGACGGCTTCGAGGACGCCGTCGCGCTCGCGGAGCGCACCGTCCTTGGGCATCCACACCTGCAGTTCGTCGACGGTGAAGTGCTCCAGGTCCTTCCCGGTGCGTCGCCAGGAACGAGGCGATCCCGGGCTTCATCGGGAACCGCGGGTCCACCCCCTGCACCACGGCGGTGACGTCGTCGGCGTCCGGCTCCCAGGTGCCGCGCTGGACGAAGTACGGCCGCCACGCGACCAAGTTGTACCCGCTGAACAGGATGGTGCCGTCGTCGACGCCCCGGGCGCGCAGCTCGGCGTCGAGCCGGGCGACCCCGGCCGGACGCGCCTGCGCCACCGCGACGCCGAGCCGGACCACCGGCGCGACGGCGAGGGTGAGCACGACGCAGACCGCGGCGATCCGTCGCACCCGCTGTCGGCGGCTGACGAGTCCGGGTGGCCAGCCGGCACGTCCGAGGCCGATGCCGGCGAGGGCGATGAGGAGCGGCATCCACGCGTAGTAGTAGTGCGCGAGTGCGACGTCCGACGCGGTCAGGAAGGCGACCTGCGCACCGAGGCCGATGCCGAGGTACGCGGACGAGCCGGTCGGGTCGGAACACGAACGCCGCGACCAGCCCGATGACCAGCACGAGGACGACCCAGCGGCTCGTGCCCTGCGTGAAGTACACGAAGTTCGCCCACCACGGGGCGAACTGGTACTCGCGGCCGAGCAGCTCGATGGTGTGGCCGGTCTCCGCGTGCCCGGTCTGGAACTGCAGCATGTGCACGAAGCCGCGCTCGAAGCCCACGGGCGCGTACAGCATCACGAACCCGACGACGAACGACCCGGCCGCGATCAGCCCGCCGGTCAGCAGGTCCCACCACCGGCGGAACAGGAGCGGCAACGCGATGATCGCGAGGACCAGCACGGCCGAGGTCACCTTCGACGTCACGGACAGGGCGAGCAGCAGGCCGGACGCCTCGGCCCAGAGCCAGCGTCGGCGGTCGGCACCGTTCACCCACTGCCACGCGGCGTACAGCGCGGCCACGGCGAAGAACACCATGACCGGTTCGAGCAGCGCCGTGCGGTCCATCCCTGTGGCGACGCCGGAGCCCGGGTCACCCCATGCGATGCCGTTCGCGCGCGGGGTGAGCCACCACAGGGCGGCGGCGATGAGCGCCCCCCAGAACCCGACCGGACGGGCGGAACCACAGGTCACAGGACGAGCCCGGTGCCCAACGAGGCGGTCGCCGCGACGTACCGCGGACCGAGCGGCCCCGGAGCGCCGAGGGCGAGTTCCGCCAGGCCGAACAGGTACTTCGCCGTCGTGCGGGTGCTCGAGGTTGCGGATGAAGACGCCGTGCACGTGGTTTCCCAGCCGGACACCACGTACACGTCCTCGTCGACGTCCACGCGCTGCCGGCCGACGTGCCAGTACGCGAAGACCACCGCGGCGGCGACCACGACCAGGAACACGACGATCCGCACGACCTGCGGACGGTCGAGCGGATCGGCGGGCACGGTGGGAGGCGATCACGGTGAACAAGTCTCGTACACGCAGGGACGGCCGCGGCGCGAGCCGGTGCCTGGTCCTGACCGCACCCTCAGTCGGTCCGACACGTGCCCGGACGGGTGCTGCTAGACTCGGTGACTGACTTTCGGCGAGGGGCGCGCGTGCGCGGCCGTGATCGACGCAGTGGGAGAGCCGGCCCCGTCCTGGGAGCGTTCCTCACGCGTGCACGCGTCTGGAGCTGCAACACCCACAGACCCCCACGATGCCAAGCACCCCGGTGTCGTCCCCGAGACCAGGAGACACCATGGCTGACTACACCAAGCTCGCAGCGGAAGTCCGCACCAAGTTTCGGCAAGGGCGCTGCCCGCAAGCTCCGCGCCGCGGACAAGATCCCCGCCGCCGCCTATGGCCACGGCACCGAGCCGCAGCACATCTCGCTGCCGGGCCACGAGACGATGCTCCTCCGTCCGTACCGCCAACGCGGTCGTCGACCTCGACATCGACGGCGCGCCGCAGCTCGCCCTCGTCAAGGACGTCCAGCGTGACCTGGTGCGCCAGATCATCGAGCACATCGACCTCGTGGTCCTCGGTCGCGGCGAGAAGGTCACCGTCGATGTGCCCGTCGTCATCGAGGGCGAGTCCTTCTCGGGCACCATCCACGGGCAGGACCTCAACACGGTCTCGCTGCTGGTGCTCGCGACCGACATCCCGGAGCACGTCTCCGTCAACGTCGAGGGCCCCGAGGACGGCGTGCAGATCCACGCCGCGCAGCTCGAGCCCCCGGAGGGCGCCGAGCTCGGAGACCGATCGCCGAGGCGCTGGTCGTCGCGATCGTCACCCTGGGTGGCACCCGCCGACGACGACGCCGCCGACGCCGCTTCGCCGAGGCCGGCGCCGAGCTGGGTGCCGAGGGCGCTTTCGGACTCCGAGTAACACCTGTCGCAGGCATCTGGTCGACGTGGTGGATGGCGCGCTCCGCATGACGGTGGACACGTTCGTCGTGGCTCGGGCTCGAACCCCGGGGCCGGGCTACGCCGGCAACCGTCACAACGTCGGCCAGATGGTCCTCGACGAACTCGCCGCCCGCATGGGCACGACGTTCAAGAAGCACAAGACCCCGAACCAGGTCGCCGAAGGTCGCCTGGTCCTCGGGGGACCCCGCCTGGTGCTCGCCGGGCCGGGGTCGTTCATGAACACCTCCGGGGGACCGGTCTCGTCCGTCCTCGGGTTCTACAGCGCGACGCCGGAGTCCCTCATCGTCGTGCACGACGAGCTGGACCTGCCGTTCGACACCGTGCGGCTCAAGGGCAGCGGCGGGCACGGCGGGCACAACGGCCTGCGCGACATCATCAAGGCGATGGGGACCAGCGTGTTCTCCCGCGTGCGGATCGGCATCGGCCGTCCCCCGGGGCGCCAGGACCCCGCCGACTACGTCCTCCGCGACTTCTCGCCGACCGAGAAGAAGACCCTGCCGAACCTGCTGGCAGACGGCGCCGACGCGGTCGAGGCGATCGTCGACCTCGGGCTCGTCGCCGCACAGCAGCGCGTGCATCGCCCCGTCCTGACGGAACCGTCGCGCGTTCGCCTGGTCGCGCACGGTGCGGGCGCTGTCGGGGGTCGCCGGTACTATGTCCTGAGTGACGATCTCGGGCATCATCCCAGCGCTCTCGCGCGCGCCTCCGCTCGACTCGCGTCCTCCGTGCCGCACCCCGTGACGCCGACTTCTCGGTGGTCGACGGCCCGCGCGTCCCGTTGCTCGGCGCGCTCCTGGCCGAGCGGAACGGGCCGCAGTGCCTCTTCGTGATCACGGCCACCGGGCGCGAGGCCGAAGCCGTTCGAGGTGCCGTCGGCTCGTACCTGCCCGACGCCGAGGTCCTCGAGTTCCCGGCGTGGGAGACCCTGCCGCACGAACGGCTCAGCCCGAGCGCGCAGACGGTGGGCACCCGCATCAGCGACGCCCGGAAGCTCGCCGCCTGGCAGGACACCCCGGCCGCCGACCGCCGCACCACCGTGGTCGTGGCCAGTGTCCGCGCCGCGTTGCAGCCGATCGCGAGCAACCTCTACCTCGCTCGCGCCGATCGTGCTGCGGACGGACTCCCGGGGCAACGACCTCGGCACCATCGCCGGGCAGCTCGCCGACATGGCGTACGCCCGCCGCGTCGACCTCGTCACCCGCCGTGGTGAGTTCGGTGTCCGCGGTGGCATCCTCGACGTCTTCCCGCCGACGGCCGACCACCCGGTCCGCGTCGACTTCTTCGGTGACCGTGATCGAGGCGATCAAGGCCTTCTCCGTGGCAGACCAGCGCACGACGGAGGACGACCTCGGCTCGGTCGAGCTCACCGCCTCCCGCGAACTGCTCCTCAGCGACGACGTCCGGCAGCGGGCGCGCGAGATGCTGCATGAGTTCCCGAACCTGTCCCAGATGCTCGCGAAGATCGCCGAGGGGATCCCGGTCGAGGGCATGGAGTCCCTCGCGCCCGCGCCTTCGTGCAGGACCTCGTCCCGGTGACGGACTACCTGCCCGACGACGGCGTCATCGCGGTGCTCTCGCCCGAGCGGGTGAGCGGCCGCGCGCACAGCCTGGCCGAGACGAGCCCGGTCACCGAGTTCCTTGCAGGCTGCGTGGAGTGCCGCAGTCGCGGGGGCCCAGGCGCCGATCGACCTCGACGCGGGCAACTTCCTCAGCGTGCAGCAGCTGAAGAACGAATGCGGGCAGCGCACCTGGTGGACGGTGTCACCGTTCGACTCCGGCCTCGACGAGGGCGACACCGATCGCGTCCTCACCGACGGCGCCGAAGCAGCGGCCGAGTGCGGGCGAGTACATCCGCGTCCGGGCCGAATCGGTGCCGAGCTTTCGCGGGCAGCGTGCCGACGGGGCGGATCGCAATACGCCGGAAGCAGCTCGCCTGGACGGCGGTGGGCCAACGTGGTGACGCGCCCAGGGCCAGGGACTGGTCGAACGGGCCGTGCAGGTGCTCGCCGACGCGGGGGTCGCCGCCCGCGCCGAGACCCTCACCGCGCCTCCCGAGCCGGGCGTCGCCATCGTCACGACCGCCGTCGTCGAGGCGGGCTTCGCCATCCCGGATCCGCGCATCGCGGTCGTCAGCGAGGCCGAGTTCTACGGCCGGCAGTGTCCAGCAGGGCGCCCGGACGGTCAAGAAGCTCGCGAGCCGCCGGAAGAACGTCGTCGACCTGCTGCAGCTCAAGCCGGGCGACGTCAGTCAGGTGCTACGTGACGCACGGCATCGCGAAGTTCGTCGAGCTCGTCAGCCGCGAAGTGTCGAGCGGTGGAGCCGCAACGCGGTGAAGACGCAGCGCGAGTACCTCGTGCTCGAGTACGCGCCCTCGAAGCGGAACTACCCCGGCGACAAGCTCTTCGTCCCCACCGACCAGCTCGACCAGCTCTCCCGCTACGTCGGCGGCGAGAACCCGACCCTGTCGAAGATGGGCGGCCTGGCCTGGTCCGCGGCGAAGTCGAAGGCACGCAAGGTCGTCCGTGATATCGCCGTCGACCTCGTGAAGCTTCCTACTCGGCGCGGATGGCGTCGAAGGTGCACGCGTTCGGCCCGACACCCTGTGGCAGCGCGAGTTCGAAGAGGCCTTCCTGTTCGCCGAGACGGCCGACCAGCTCACCACCATCGACGAGATCAAGCGCAACATGGAGAGCTCGATCCCGATGGACCGGCTGCTCTCCGGCGACGTCGGCTACGGCAAGACCGAGGTCGCGATCCGCGCCGCGTTCAAGGCCGTGCAGGACGGCAAGCAGGTCGCCGTGCTCGTCCCGACGACCCTGCTCGTGCGGCAGCACATGGAAACCTTCCAGGAGCGCTTCGCAGGCTTCCCGGTGCACCTCCGCGCGCTCAGCCGGTTCCAGACCGAGAAGGAGTCGAAGGAGACCATCGCGGGTCTCGCCGACGGCACCGTCGACATCGTCATCGGCACGCACCGGATCCTGTCGCAGGGCATCCAGTTCAAGGACGTCGGCCTGGTGATCATCGACGAGGAGCAAGCGCTCGGTGTCGAGCACAAGGACCAGCTGAAGAAGCTTCCTCAAGACGAACGTCGACGTCCTGGCGATGTCGGCCACCCTGATCCCGCGCTCGCTCGAGATGGCGGTCACCGGCATCCGCGAGATGTCGACGCTCGCCACTCCCACCCGAGGACCGCCACCCGATCCTCACGCGCCCGTGGGGCCGCAGTCGGACCTGCAGGTGTCTACCCGCGATCCTCGACGCGAGCTGCTGCGCGAGGGCCAGGTGTTCTACGTGCACAACCGCGTGAAGGACATCCAGGGCGTCGCCGCGCACTCCTCGCCGAGATCGTCCCCGACGCCCGCATCGCGGTGGCGCACGGGCAGATGTCGGAGAGCACCCTCGAGGCTGGTCATGGTCGACTTCTGGGAGCGCCGCTTCGACGTCCTCGTCTCGACGACCATCATCGAGACCGGCCTCGACATCGCGAACGCGAACACGCTCATCATCGACCGGGCCGAGGCAAGTATGGGCTGTCGCAGCTCCACCAGCTGCGCGGTCGCGTCGGTCGTGGTCGGGAGCGCGGCTACGCGTACTTCCTCTACGACGCCGACAAGCCGCTGTCCGAGACCGTGCAGGACCGCCTCGAGACCATCGCCGCGAACAACGAGCTCGGCGTGGGCATGCAGGTCGCCATGAAGGACCTCGAGTTCCGCGGTGCCGGGCAACTTGCTCGGCGGCGAACAGTCCGGGCAGACATCGCGGGCGTCGGGTTCGACCTGTACCTCCGCATGATCGGCGAGGCCGTCTCGCAGTTCCGCGGGGACGTCGCCGAGGGGCAGACCGAGCTCCGGCTCGAGATCCCGGTCGACGCGCACATCCTGGAGGACTACGTGGAGTCCGAGCGGCTCCGGCTCGAGGCCTACCAGAAGCCTCTCGGCGGTACTCGGCCCCGGCGGCGCAGGCGGAGGGCATCGACATGGTGCTCGACGAACTCACCGACCGCTACGGTCAGCCGCCGCAGCCGGTGCTCACCCTCGTCGAGGCTTCCCGGTGGCTCCGCGTGGATGGCACAGCAGGTCGGGCTGTCCGACGTGGTCGTGATGGGCTCGAACCTGTGCGTCGCGGGCAAGGAGCTCGCCGACTCCGCCCAGGTCCGGCCTCAAGCGTATGCTACCCGGGAGCCCGGTGGTTCCCGCAGCAGGACGCCGCGAGCATCCCGCTGCCGAAGCCGCACGGTGAGACCCTGCCGGACGACGCGCTCATCCAGTGGGTGGAGAGCATCCTGGACGGCCGTGTACGGGGCGGTCGAAGGCCGCTGCGGAGACCTCCGCCGCGTAGCGCTAGGCGGAGCGAGCTCGCGCGGCGGCGGAGGCGCGGGCCCGCACCGCGCCTCCAGGCCGCCGACGGTCGCGCCCCACGGCACGTGGTGCGACACTCCCCGGTGCGCGCCGCGTTCCCCTCTGCCGAACCTCCGCCGTCGGAAGATGCCCGCGCATCATCCGACGTTCCACCTGTCGTTCGACGCGTGGGATGCCGGACTACGTGCACGCAGCGGGTGCGTGTGCATCTTTCGACGTTCCACCTGTCGTTCGACGCGTGGGATGTCGCACCGTGCGCTGGCGGCTCACCCGGGCGGACGGCGCGGGGCGCTACTCCGTCGCCTTCGCCCCCGGAGAGCTCTCGCCGCGCCCGGTACTGCCGCGCCCGCAGGCTGACGACGACGGCGGACGCGAGACGATCGCGATCCCGGAGCCGACCAGCACGGCGAGGATACCCTCGTCGAGGACTCTCCTCGTTCCGGCGCGAACGCCAGCTCGTTCATGAGCAGCGAGACCGTGAAGCCGATGCCGCCGAGCACCCCCACGGTGACGATCGACCAGAACGACAGCGTCGACCGCCCCGGCGCCCGGAAGACCCGCGTCGCGATCGAGCCGGAACAGCGTGATCCCGATGACCTTGCCGACCGGCAGCGCGAGCACCACCGCCCAGAACGTGGGGGAGAGCTCGGTGATGCCGACCGCCGGGACGATCACCGCGGCCGACGCGGAACGCGAACAAGGGCAGCACGATCGCGTTCGACCACGGCTCGACGTTCTCGTGCAGGGTGCTGCCCGGGCCGGCGGGGCAGGACGAGCCCGAGTGCCACACCGGCGATCGTCGCGTGCACGCCCGAGTGGTAGACGAGCCACCACGTCACGACGCCGAGCACGACCATGCCGACGATGACCCACGCCTGCCCCGGCCGACCGGGGCGGAGTTGCGCCTCGCCGAGGAGCCAGAACAGCGCGAGCACGACGACGGCACCGCCGAGCGCGAGGAAGTCCGTGTCGTGCGCGAACACGACGGCGATGATGATGATGGCGATGAGGTCGTCGAGCACGGCCAGCGCCAGCAGGAACAGCCCGAGTAGGTCGAGGGTAGACCGCGGCCGAACATCGCGAGGACGCCGAGCGCGAAGGCGATGTCCGTCGCGGCCGGGATCGGCCACCCGTGGCCGTACTGCGTGCCCGCCGTCACCGCGAGGTACACGCCCGCCGGCACGACGACGCCACCGACCGCCGCGATCGCCGGGATGACCGCGGCCTCGGGCCGGACAGCTCGCCGGCGACGAGCTCGTGCTTCAGCTCGATCGCGACGAGCAGGAAGAACACCGCGAGCAAGCCGTCGCTGATCCAGTGCGAGACCGAGAGGTCGAGTCCGACCAGCGCCCCACGGGGCGTGCACGTGCAGGAGGTCTTCGAGACCGGGGCCGAGCGGCGAGTTCGCCACGACCAGGCCGAGCACGGCTGCGGTCAGGAGGGCGATGGCGCTGAGCGGGGGACGGCGAGTGCCGCTGGGCTCGGCGCGGGTTCGGGTGATGGTCCGGTCGACCAGACCTCCCGACACGCGCCACGTACAGCACACGCGCCGCGCACCGCGGCTGCCGTCCAGGCGGCGGCGCGTGGCACGATGACGGCATGACCGCCGTCTCGGACCTCGTCGCCGTCGTCGACCGCCTGCTCGACCCCGTCGGGGGCTGCGTGTGGAACCGCGAGCAGACCCATTCCACCCTGGCCTGGTACGCGGTCGAAGAGGCCTACGAACTCGTCGACGCGATCGACTCCGGGGACGACGACGAGCTGCGCGAGGAACCGCAAGCGACGTGCTCTACCAGGTCGTGCTGCACGCGGGGCTCGCGGAGTCGTTCGACTCCGAGCATCGTCGCCGCCGACGCCCGCGACAAGATGATCAGGCGTCACCCGCACGTCTTCGGCGACGAGCACGCCGACACCGTCGAGGACGTCGTCCGGGTCTGGCGTGCAGCGAAGCGCGGCGGAGAAGTCCCGGCCGACGCAGCCTGTTCGACGGGGTGCCGCGGGCGATGCCGCCGCTCGAGCGCGCGGTGAAGCTGTTGGAACGCCTGGAGGAACGTGGGGACGCCGACGCGGTCGTCGGGTCCGTCGTGTCGGGGACGCCGGCGACGTCCGGTGCGGTCGACCCTGCG
The DNA here is from genome assembly GCF_979253735.1 of Curtobacterium sp. AC273. Lineage (NCBI taxonomy): Bacteria > Bacillati > Actinomycetota > Actinomycetes > Micrococcales > Microbacteriaceae > Curtobacterium > Curtobacterium sp. AC273. The sequence goes on from NZ_CEEDDU010000011.1 coordinate 144,392, forward strand.
TGGGGAGCGACGCTGCCTCGCGCTCTGGTCGCGGCGGCGCGGACCGCCCGGATCGACCCGGTCGTCAGCCTCCGTGCAGCGGTCGCCGAGCTGGGAAGCAGCCGGCCGCCGCGGGGAGTGCGAGCGCGATGGCGGTCGCTGTCCGAGAGAGTGCGGGCGTCCTCCCAACCCGAAAAAAGGGACGACGCCCGCGAGCGCGTAGACGACCCCACCAGGGATGCGGTGTCGCCAGGGAAGCTCCGTTCGAACCGCGGGGCGCACTGCAGCACGGTGCCTCAAGCGATCGGTCCGACACGTGGATCAGGCACGTGTCCGACCGAGGTTCTGGATAAAACATATCAGCAGTTCGGAGGCGGCGCAACTCTTCGTGAACGACCGTCTGCCAGAATTGCGGCATGGCAACGACCGTGACGGCACCCTGTGGCATGCGTGACTTCCTCCCCGGCGGACAAGCCCGGCGGGAGCACGTCCTGGGCGTGATCCGAGGGTGTACACGCGGCACGGGTTCGACGAGATCGAGACCCCGGTCGTCGAGGACGCCGCACGGTTGCACTCCGGGCTCGGCGGTGACAACGAGAAGCTCGCGTTCGCCGTCATGAAGCGCGGCCTCTCCACCGAGGACCCAGCAGCGCGCCGAGGCCCAGTTGGACCTGGCCGACCTCGGGCTCCGGTTCGGCCTGACCGTGCCGCTCGCCCGGATTCTACGCCACGCACCGCGCCGAGCTACCGACGGTGTTCCGGTCGGTGCAGATCGCCCCGGTCTGGCGCGCCGAGCGTCCGCAAGAAGGGCCGCTACCGCCAGTTCGTCCAGTGCGACATCGGCCATCCTGGGGGAGCCCGGCCAGCTCGCCGAGATCGAGCTCATCCGGGCGACCACGGCGGCGCTCGACGCGCTCGGGATCGCCGGCACGACCATCCGGATCAACGACCGGCGGATCCTGCTCGCCCTGCTCGCCTCGTGGGGATCACGAGCCCGCGGCCGCCGACCGGGCACTGATCACGATCGACAAGCTCGACAAGATCGGTCCGGACGCGGTGTGGCCGCCGAGCTCCGCGACACGGTCGGCGTCGACCTGCCGGGGCTCGAGGACACGATCCGCCTCGCTCGGGGTCGGCCGACTGGGAGTCCGTCGTCGGCACGGAGTGGCTCGACACCGCGGCGTTCGACGACCTGCTCCAGCTCCGCGCGGCGCTCCCGGGCGTCGACCTGCGCTTCGACCCGACGCTCGTGCGTGGCATGGGCTACTACACCGGCACGATCTTCGAGGTCGCGCACCCGGACTTCGGCTGGCCAGCCTGGGCTGGCGGCGGGCGCTACGACGGCATGGATCGGACGCTTCCTCGGGCAGGACGTACCGGCCGTCGGGTTCTCGCTCGGGTTCGAGCGGCTGGTCGACCTCGTCACGCTGCCGGAGTCGGCCGAGCATCCGACGCCGTCGTGCTCGTGTACGACAAGGACGTCGACCTCGGTCCGGCCTTCGCGGCGTTGCGCAGTCCGAGGTGCTCGAGGGGCACCGTCGCGTGCGCCTGGAACGCCGGACGAAGAACACGAAGAACCTGCTCGCCGGGCTCGTCGCGCAGGGGTTCGACGTGCGTTCGCAACCGTGACGGCGGACACCGAGTCGCTCGGAGGGCGTGGCGTTCCGTCCGCTCGCCTGAACCGACCGTCCTGCCGTTCGAGTTCTCCTACAGCGGACGTCATCTGGGACTCGTGTCCACCCGGCGTCGGTAGGGATCGGTCCCGCGCAATCACCACAACCGAACGTGTAGGGAGTACTCCCGTGGCCGTGATCGATGCCGTAGGAGCACGCGAAGTCCTCGATTCCCGAGCGCAACCCGACGGTCGAGGTCGAGGTCCTCCTCGACGACGGCGTCGTGTCCCGCGCGCTCGTCCCCTCCGGTGCCTCCACCGGTGCGTTCGAGGCGCACGAACTCCGTGACGGAGACAAGGCCCGCTACGGCGGCAAGGGCGCCCTGAAGGCCGCCGACGCCGTCCTCGACGAGATCGGCCCGGCGCTCGAGGGCTTCGACGCCACCGACCAGCGCCTGCTGGTCGACGCCGCGCTCATCGAGCTCGACGGGACCGAGAACAAGTCGCGCCTCGGTGCGAACTCGATCCTCGGCGCCTCGCTCGCCGTGGCCCGTGCCGCCGCCGACCTCGGCCGACCTGCCGCTGTTCCGCTACCTCGGTGGCCCGAACGCGCACACGCTGCCCGTGCCGCTGATGAACGTCGTCAACGGTGGGGCGCACGCCGACACCAACGTCGACATCCAGGAGTTCTTCCTGGTGCCGTCGACGGCGCCGAGTCCTTTTCCGAGGCACTCCGCTGGGGCGTCGAGACGTACCACGCCCTCAAGGGCGAGCTGAAGAAGCAGGGGCTCGCGACCGGCCTCGGCGACGAGGGCGGCTTCGCGCCGGGAGCTCGCGTCGAACCGTGCCGCGCTCGACTTCCTGCTCGCGGCGATCGAGAAGGCCGGGTTCACGCCGGGCAAGGACATCATGCTGGGCCTTCGACGTCGCCTCGACCGAGTTCTTCAACGACGGCAAGTACTTCTTCGAGTGGGCAAGCAGCTCCCGCTGCGAGGAGTTCACCGCCTACTTCTCCGAGCTCGTCCGCGACTACCCGCTCGCGACCATCGAGGACCCGCTGGCCGAGGACGACTGGGCCGGCTGGACCCACTTGATCGCCGAGCTCGGCGACAAGGTGCAGATCGTCGGCGACGACCTCTACGTCAACGAACCTGAAGCGCCTGCAGCGCGGGATCGACGAGAAGGCCGGCAACTCGATCCTCGTGAAGGTCAACCAGATCGGCATCGCTGAGCGAGACCCTCGACGCCGTGTCCCTCGCGCAGCGTCACGGCATGACCGCGATCCTGTCGCACCGATGCTCGGGCGAGACCGAGGACACCACGATCGCGGACTACTCGCGGTCGCGGTGAACGGCGGCCAGATCAAGACCGGTGCGCCGGCCTGCCTCGACCGCGTCGCGAAGTACAACCAGCTCCTCCGCATCGAGGAAGAGCTCGGCGACGCCGCGACGTACGCCGGCGTCGCTCGGCCTTCCCGTGCTCGGCCGCGCTGGTAAGCATCGATCACCGGCTGCACGACACGACGCCGTCCTCCTGCCGGAGGGCGAGGCCGTCGTCGTCGGCGTGAGCGGCGCAGGAGTCGGCGCGGCAGTCGGCGCAGCGGGGCGGCGCGGGTGGTCGGCGCGACCACCCGTCGGACGGTGCGGGCGAGGCGGTAGAGGCGCGCCGTCCGGTGGCCCGGTGCGGACGCTGGGAGGGCACCGAACCGCCGCGTGCCGCCCACTCCCGACCACCGGGGCCGGGTTATCGCTCTGGACCGTGCCCAGTGAGAAGCCCCGCGTCCGCCGCGTCCCCGTGGCCATGCCGGAGAACGGTACGATCTGAACCACCCCTGGTACCGGTCGATCCGGTTCTCCGGGTCAGCCTGCTCATGCTCGCGATCATCGTGCTGTTCGTCGTCGTGCTCGCGCCCTCCCTCCGCACGCTCATCCAGCAGCAGGAGCAGATCGCGCAGCAGCAGCGCGAGGTGGCCAGCCAGAAGGCCGACGTCACGCAGAAGCAGAAGGACGTCGCACGCTGGGACGACCCCGCCTACATCGAAGCGCAGGCGCGCGACCGGCTGCTCTACGTGTACCCGGGCGAGGAGAGCTACCTCAGTGATGGGGACCGAGGCGTCGAAGCCCGACGGCAAGCCCACGACCGACTCCGGTACGCCGGTGAGCCTTTCGACGGTGCAGACCCCGAAGGTCGACTGGGCAGGCGATGCTGTCGTCGGTGCTCACGTCCGGCCTGACCGAGCAGACGAAGCAGGAGCTGGTCGCACCCGACGTCACCGGCACCGGCGACACGAAGTAGGCCGCGCCCGACTCCGGTAGGCTCTCGTCCCCGTGACGACCCTCCCTTCGGTTCCGCCCTCCGAACGCGACGTCCAGGTCGTTCTGGCGCAGCTCGGCCGACCGGCTCGCGACGTCATCGGGATCGCGGCCCGCCGCGCTCCGTGGCAACCCCACGGTCGTCTCCACGAAGCCTGACCGTCGAACGGCACCCCGTTCCCGACGTTCTACTACCTGTGCCACCTCGCGGCCACCGCCGCGGTCAGCACCCTCGAGGCCAACCAGGCCGCCGTGAGCTGGCAGCCCTCGAGGACCTCGACGTCGCTGCGCAGTACCGCGCGGCGCACGAGTCCTACCTGGCCGATCGTGAGTCGATCGAGCACGCCGACGAGATCGACGGGATCAGCGCCGGTGGCATGCCCACCCGCGAAGTGCCTGCATCGCCGTCGGCCACGCCCTCGCCGCCGGACCCGGTGTCAACCCCATCGGCGACCTCGCGCTCGAGCGCGCGAGCGCTGGTCGCCCTCCCGGTGGAGTGCCGGGCGTATGATGGCGGTGCAGACGCTGGAGTCGGGGCGGGTGGCGGCGAAGTCTGACTCGACTCCCCGCCAACTTCATCCAAGGAGATCATTCCCCGTGCCCAAGATCCTCGTCGTCGGCGGCGGTTACGCCGGCTTCTACACCGCCTGGAAGCTCGAGAAGCACCTTCGCCCGGGTCGGTGCTGGCAGAGGTCGTGATGGTGGACCCGCTGCCGTACATGACGTACCAGCCGTTCCTCCCCGAGGTCGCCGCCGGTTCCATCGAGCTGCGCCACGCGATCGCCCTGCACCGTCGTCACCCTCAAGAAGACGCGTGTCGTCACGGCCAAGGTCACGAAGGTCGACTACGCCACCAAGACGGTGACGATCACCCTGACCGAGGTGCGGGCGCGGGAAGAGTCCTACGACCAGATCGTCATGACCGCGGGCGCGGCCTCGCGCACCTTCCCGATTCCGGGCGTCGCGGACGAGGCCATCGGCCTCAAGACCATCGAAGAGGCCGCGGCGATCCGCGACAAGATCCCCGTCGAACTTCCACAAGGCAGCGCAACCTGCCGGCCGGCCCGAGCAAGGACCGTCTGCTGACCGTCGTCGTGGTCGGTGGCTTCGCCGGCATCGAGGTCTTCGCCGAGCTCCGCTCGTTCGCGTCCGACCTGCCGAAGAGCTACCTGCAGCTGTCCTTCGACGACACCCACTTCCACCTGGTCGAGGCGATGGGGCGCATCATGCCCGAGGTGTCGCTCGAGACGTCGCACTGGGTGCTCGACAACCTCGCCCAGCGCGGTGCCACGGTGCACCTCGAGACGCAGCTGGCCTCGGCCGTGGGCGGCGTCTGCGAGCTCAAGACCACCGACGGCGCGATCGAGACGATCGAGTCGGACTTCATCATCTGGACCGCCGGCGTCAAGCGGCGGAACCTGATGGTCAAGGGCACCGACCTGCCGCTCGAGCAGCGCGGTCGCATCCGCGTGCAGCCTGACCTGCGCGTCGTCGACGACAACGGCGTGATCGTGGACGGCCATCTGCGGCGACGTCGCTGCCGTGCCGGACCTGACCGGTGGCGGCAAGTCGGCGGCTTCTGCGTGCCGAACGCCCAGCACGCCGTGCGCCAGCGAAGCAGCTCGCCAAGAACGTCGTCGCGACGATGCGCGGCGAGGCCACGAGCGACTACAGCGCCATCACGAACCTCGAAGCCACGCGGGTCTCGGGTTCGGCATCGGCGTGTTCCAGTCGGGCAAGTTCTGCGATGAAGGGCTTCCTCGCCTGGGGCGCCCACCGCGGCTACCACGGCCTGGCCAGCGCCGTCGTGGAGCGCGCGCGGCAAGGCCATCGGCGACTGGGTCGGGGGCTTCTTCCTCGGCCGCGACATCGCGTCGCTCGACGACCGTGAGACTCGTGCCGCCTTCGAGGAGTTCGCGTCGCGTCCGAAGCTCGCTGCCGAGAAGAGCCTGCGCCCGCCGCTGCTCCGGCCGAGGGTCAGCCCGCCGCTCCCAACCCGCGCGAAGAAGGCCAGGAAGGACACCGAACTCGATGAAGCTCGGCAGCGCCGAGCACGCCGGCGGCGAGCGTCGACGAGGTGGTCACCCGACGGCAGCGCCCGCCGTGCTGGCCAGTACGCCCTGCACCACCTACAAGAAAGCGCGACGGCACCGCCGAGCAAGCTGATCGCCAGCCGCCGACCTGCGCCGTCGCCGATCGCCGACACTACAACGGCAAGAACGCCGCCGACAACCGCAGCAACGGCAGCGCCGGCGGTGGTGCGCGGCCTGCGGCGCGCCCGCCGACGGCATCGACCGTGCTGGCCTGGAAGACCGCGACCAGGAACGCCTACGGCCTGAGCCGCCATCGTCGACGGCATCCGCCTGCAGCGCCTGCGCCGGTTTCGCCGCCGACGCCAGCCTGCGCCACCGACGTCCAGCCCGGCGTCGAGAAATCGGCGCCGCTGGCCAACTGGATGCCGCCAGCCCAGCAGCACAGCAACGCGCCGCCAGCCGCAGTCGCCAGCACCGCCTGCGAGGTCAACAACGC
>NZ_CEEDDU010000012.1:0-95927 GCF_979253735.1 Curtobacterium sp. AC273
CCGGCTTCGGCCTCCGCCTTCGCTTCGGCGACGCGCTGCTTTTTGAGCCGTGCGGCCAGCTCGGCGGCGGACTCCGGCGCGGCAGCGGGAGCGGTCGGCTGCGCGGCCAGAGCGGCTCGGGACCGAGTTCGGCGTCCACGAGCGATCGCGCACGGGTTCCGCGGGCTGCTCGGTGGAGAGCGGCGGCGCCGGGTCCGTCCAGCTGGTCGCCGGCCTGGAGGCGCGGGTCACGCCCGACAATGGTCGCGGTGCGCGCCTTCCGCGCCGTCGCGACCTGGTGCAGCTGGGCGAGGACGGCCGCGGACCCACCGACGGCGACGAGTCCGGCGATCCCGACGAGCCACATCGCCGGAGCGGCGACGAAGACGACGACCGCGACGACGAGGCCGACGGCGCCGAGCAGCGTCGCGCCGAGCCGCGAACGACGCATGCGCATCGCGGTGAGTGCGGGGACGGCCGAGGCACGCTCGAGGACGTGTTCGCGCTCGGCGAGGCGGCGGGTGATCTCGGGAGGCTGCCGTGCGGGCTCGGTGCGCGGGAAAGATCGCGGTGCGCTTGGCCTCCTCGAGAGAAGAGACGCGCTGCGCTCGGCGAGGGACTTCGCGTTCATCTCGACGCGGACCTCGTCCGGCAGCTCGGCGGTCTGCGCGAGGATCCGGAGGGTCTGCTGGAGGCGGATCGCGTTCCGCTCGGTGGCGAGGTACTCGCCGCCGGGCCGCCTGGTAGACGGCATGAGGTAGACGAGCCAGAGCACGGCCGCGACGAGGAGCACGATGCCGCCGCCCCACGAGCCGATTCCTGCCATGGGGACACGGCAGGGGCGGGCGTTCCCCCGCCGGGTGATTGCCGGACGCGTGTTGCGCGTGTCGTGAGCGAATTCACCGGGGCCGAGCCGCGCCTCCAGGCCGGCACACGGCGCGACCACCCCCGGCAAAACGCAACCTCGGCGGATCCTCGCAGCGACATACCGCTGCGAGCAACCGCCATAGCAGTGTTTTGCGGGGTGGGCGGGCCGGGTCAGACGCGGGGCGTCGTGTGCAGGGCAGCGCCGCCTCGTCGCGTGCCGCCAGCGGCACGCTGCCGAGGCCCTGCGGGACCTTCGCCGCGGACCCAGCGTTCGAGGACGCCCTCGCGCACTTCTTCGGCGACGAGGGCGAAGCAGAAGTGGTCGCGCCAGTCCCCGCTGATGTGGATGTTAGCGGCGGCGGAGTCCCTCGAACCGGAAGCCGAGCTTCTCGACGACGCGCAGCGACGGCGCGGTTCTCCGGGCGGATGCAGATCTCGACCCGGTGGATGCCGACGACGCGGAAGCAGTGGTCGACGGCCATCGCGACCGAGATCGGCGTGACGTTAAAGCCGGCGGCGTCCTCGACGACCCAGTAGCCGATGGAGGCGCTCGCGAGGGAGCCGTAGGTGATGCCGGAGGACGTTGAGCTGGCCGACGAAGCGGCCGTCGAGCTCCATCGCGAACGGAGCCCGAGCCCGCGCGGGCGTTGGCCTGGAGCGCGCGGATGTGCTGCCGCGGACGTTCGCTCGGGAGACGTTTCGGAGGGGTTCGTGGCCTCCCAGGTGCGGAGCCACGAACGGTTGGTCGCGAGTGCGACGTCGAGGTCACGCGTGTCGCGCAGCCGGAGGGGCCGGATGGTGACCCGCCCGTGGGACAGGGTCTAGATCGCCGTCATCGCTCAGGCGCCCCCGGTACCAAGGCATGTCCTGCGGGGTAGGTCCCGCTCGGGGGCCCGGCGTACCGGGACCCGAGCGGGGATGGGCCGACTCTATTCGCCCGCGTTGAACTCCTTGAGCCACGACTTGAGGTCGGGTCCGAGGTCCTCGCGGTCCGAGGCGAGCTGCACGATCGCCTTGATGTAGTCGAGCTTGTCACCGGTGTCGTACCGGCGTCCACGGAACACGACGCCGTACACGCCGCCGGTCCACTCCTCGGCGCTCGCCATCTTCATGAGCGCGTCGGTCAGCTGGATCTCGCCGCCCTTGCCCGGCTCCTGCTTCTCGAGGACGTCGAAGACCTCGGGCTTGATCACGTAGCGGCCGATGATGGCCAGGTTCGAGGGCGCTTCGCCCTGGGCCGCCTTCTCGACGAGGCCGGTGATCTTCATGACGTCATCGGTGTCGGTCTCCTCGACCGTGGCGATGCCGTAGAGGTGGGTCTGCGACTCGGGGTCCTCGAGGAGGGCCACGACGGTCGCGTTCTTCTCGCCCTGGACCTCGATCATGCGCTTGAGCAGCGGGTCGGGGGCGTCGATGATGTCGTCACCGAGGAGCACGGCGAACGGCTCGCGGCCGACGTGCATCTTCGCGCGGAGCACCGCGCGGCCGAGGCCGAGCGGGTCCCTTGACGGACGTAGTGCATGTCGGCGAGGTCCGTGGACTGGTTCACCTTCTGCAGCTTCTCGTGGTCGCCCTTCTTCTTGAGGGTCTCCTTGAGCTCGGACACGTGGTCGAAGTGGTTCTCGAGCGTGTTCTTGTTGCGGCCCGTGCCGATCAGGACGTCGGTGAGTCCGGCACCGACGGCCTCTTCGACCACGTACTGGATGGCCGGCTTGTCGACGACGGGGAGCATCTCCTTCGGCATCGCCTTGGTCGCGGCGAGGAAGCGAGTGCCCAGCCCTGCCGCTGGGATCACCGCCTTGGAAATCTGGAAGCCCATGCGACAGAAACTATCGGATGCCCCCTGACGGGGCATGTCGTCACTGTTGGGGACACGGCCTCACGCCGCCCACGGCGGGAAGCCGCAACGGGGTCGCCTGGTAGACTCTCGCCATGATCGCCGATCTCGGGAACGAGAAGCGCGCCCCTGCGAGCCGAGCTCCGGCAGCGGCGGCGCACCCGGACCACGACGGAACGCGACGCCGACACCGAGTCGCTCACCGTGACCCTGCAGCGCTTCGCCGAGGAGCGCCAGGTGCACTCCCTCGCCCTCTACCTGTCGGCACCGGACGAACCGAACGTCCGCCCCTTCCTGGACTGGGCGTTCACGCACGACATCCGCGTGCTGCTGCCGATCACCCGCGAGGACGGCCTGCTCGACTGGGCGGTCGGTGACGGCACGTCCGAGACGGAGGGCATCCTCGGCGTGCCGGAGGTCGTCGGCGAGGTCCTGTTCCCGCTCGCGCTCGGCGACGTCGACGCGATCCTCGCCCCGGCAGCCGCGGTCGGGCACGACGGCGTCCGGATGGGCTGGGGCCGCGGCTACTACGACAAGACCCTCGGGTCGATGGCGAACCGTCCGCCCGTCTATGCTGTGATCTTCGACGCGGAGTACCTCGACGAGGTCCCGCGCGAAGCCCACGACGAACCCGTCGACGGCATCACGCCGTCCCGCATCATCACGTTCCGGAGCTAGGTGCCCACCTACTCGTACCGCTGCACCGAGTGCGGCAACGCCTTCGACATCAAGCAGTCGTTCTCCGACGCCACGCTCACCGAGTGCCCGGTGCGCGGCGGCGTCCCGCGCAAGGTGTTCTCCCCCGTCGGGGTCACCTTCAACGGCGGTGGCTTCTACCGCACCGACCTCGCGGACGGCACCGAAGTCGGAGGGCTCGTCGAGCGCGCTGAAGTCCGAACCCGCGAAGTTCGCGCCTGCGTCGGCACGCCGGGCTCGTCGGGCACGTCGGGCTCGTCGGGCTCGGGCTCGGGCTCGAGCCGGGCTCGGGCGCGTCGAAGCCGAGCACGTCGAAGCCCGCCGGGTCCTGACCGGGCGCCGACTCCTCGGTAGGTTTGGGGCATGCCGCCGACCGGCGGCCGTCCTCGACCCGGAAGGAGTCCCGTGAAGGATTCAAGGAGTTCCTGCTCCGCGGCAACGTCATCGACCTGGCCGTCGCAGTCGTCATCGGAGCGGCGTTCACCGCGATCGTCACGGCGATCGTCACGTCGCTTCATCAACCTGCACATCGGCGCGGTGTTCAACGCCTCGAGCCTCGACAAGGGCGCCCGTCTGGGAGATCCCGACGGCCTCCGGCGGCAGCGCGAAGATCCTCTTCGGCGCGATCATCGGCGCTGCGCTCAACTTCGTCATCGTGGTGGCGGTCGTGTACTCGCCCTCGTCGTCCCCGTGAACCACCTCAAGAAGGTCGCGTTCGAGCGGGTCAAGAACGACGAGGAGCAGACGCCGCAGGACGTCCCGCCGACCGACGTCGAGGTGCTGCTCGAGATCCGTGACCTGCTCCGGTCGCAGAACGGCGTGCCCACGCAGGCGGGGAGCGGCGCACACGTGGCGCCGTCGAACGCCCCCGAGGGTCCGGGGATCGGCGGCTCGACGAAGCTCTAGTCGTTATGCCTCGCATGAACACTGCGCCCCGTCACTGCGGGGCGCGATGTTGGTCTCGGGGTGCGACAGGGGGGCGGCCAGCCGGCCGACGCTCAGCGCGCGGACGACCCGACGGCCCTCGGGGCTTCGCGACCATCATGGCGGCGTACTGTACACCCGCGATACGTGGCCCACCGTGCCGAGGTACACGAAGACGAGCGCGACGACCCGCACCCACGGCGCGTTGTCCTCGATGGTCTGGATCGCCGAGAAGAGCAGCACCGGCAGCCCGACGAACAGGAGCGCCGAACGGATCTTGCCGGTCCATGTGACGTCGAGGTCGGGGTTGCCGTGGAACAGCACGGCTCGACAAAACGACGAGCACCAGGTCGACGAGTACCACCACGACGACGACCCACCACGGCAGCAGTCCGGTGAGCACGAGCGACAGCACGATCGCGATGATCGCCAGCAATGGCCGGCACGGCCGAGCGCCTTGCCGAGCTTGGAGGTCTGGCTGAACCGGCGCGCGATGAAGCTGTCCGCCCAGTCGCTCACTCCGAGCACGACGAGGGACACGAGCGCCCAGCCGGGGTGTCCGGCGACGACGAGTCCGACGAACACCGGGATCAGCAGGAACTGCACCAGCGTGATCAGGTTGGGCCAGGTCCGCCAGTCGGGGCGCGTCCGCACGGTGTCAGTCATCGAGAACTACGGTACCCGCTACCAGTGGGAGGCACGGCCCCCGCGCAGCCGGGCGTCGTTCTCGCCGTCGCGGTGCCGCGACGGTTCCGGGCCGGTGCGGGGTCGTAGCCGGGAGCGGGCCGGGTGGTGACGCGTCTGCGGCGTCGACCCGCGCCTCCCGGCCGGACGTCCGTCTCGCCGCCGTCCGCCGCCCGCGGTGGGCGAGGGCGGCGCGACCTCCGTCGCGTCGTCGGCTCGCGTCCACGTGCCCACCAGCCGGTCCGCCCCGGGCGTGACGGGACCGGCCGGCCGGGAGCCCGCCGGCTCGGCGGGCGGGGCGTCATCGGCGGGCGGGGCCCAGCGTGGGCCCGCGGGGATCGAGATCCTGCGGCGTCTCGGCGGGCGGGGATCGGCGGGATGCTGATCTCCCGCGTCGCACCGCGGTCGACGCCGAGCACGGCAGCCACCGTGTTCGCCACCTGGTCCGGGTCGGAGAACAGCTGGAACGCGTGCACGCGCACGTAGTGCCAGCCCAGGCGACGGAGCACCCGGGTCGGAGCCGCAGCGACTCGCGCAGCGAGCCCTTCACCAGCGACGCATCGGTCTCGATCGTCACGCAGACCCCACCGTGCGCGGCCACCAGGTCGAGCCCCCGGCGGTGCCCGAGCGCGACCGGGATGCCGCGCATCTCGAGCCGGCGTGCCAGGTCTACGAGCAACGGGTCGGAGTCGTCCGGCACGTACTCGGCGGTGGTGCGAGCACGGGCCTCGGCGAGGATCTCGGCCAGCGCGACGGTGCCGTGGCCCATGCGCTCGGCCTCGATGTCGGACGGCTGGAAGCACGTGACGATCACCATCGAGCGACGCGCACAGGTCATCGCGACCGCGAGCAGCCGCTCCCCGCCGGGCTTGCCCAGCGGACCGAAGTCGCGCAGCACGCGGCCGTGCGGCGTCCGACCGTAGCCGATCGAGAACACGACGCGGTCGCGGCTCTGCGCGACGGACTGCTCGAGCGTCGCGACGATGAACGGCTCGGAGCGGTCCTCGATGACGAACTCGGTGAGGTCCTTGTGGCCCTGTGCGGCGGTGAGCACGGCCTGCTCGACCCGGACGGCGTGCTTCGCCGACGCGGTGATGACCATGAGCGACTCGGTCGGCCGGGTGCGGGCGTGGTCCATGACGAGGCGGACGACACGGTCCACCTCGGCGTCGACACTCCCGACGGCACTGACTGGGTCCGGCACGGCCTTGCCGTCGCTGACGTAGTCGAGCGCGATGGACTCCGTGCCCGAGGAACGAGCCGGCCCAGGGCAGCGACTCGATCCGGCCGCCGTAGAAGCGACGGTTCACGAGCTCGGCGAGGTCCTCGCGGCCGGCGCGGGACGACTGGGTGAGCGACAGGGTCGGCAGGAGCGTCGACAGCTTCGCGAGCGCGGAGTCGGCGTGGAAGGCGTCGAGCGTCTCCTCGTCGACCTGCAGCGCACGGTGCGCGGGGTCGACGGCGATCCGGAACGGGGACGGGGTCTGCGGGTGACCGGGTCGCCGAACACGACGGTCTGCCGGGCGCGACGGACGGCGCCGACGGTCTCGGCGATGGTGACGGCCCCGGCGTCGACGAGGATCACCGTGTCGAACGGCATCGTGTCGGCGATCTGGGAGACCTCGTACGGGCCTCGCGAGCCACACCAGGCGCGATCGAGCGCGACAGGTGCGGGGCGGAGTCCTGCAGCAGGCGCGAGCTGATCGCGCCCTCCTTGAGCTGGGTCTTCAGCGCCGTGGCCTCGTCCGGCCAGTCGACGAGTCCGACCTTCCAGTTCTCGGCGAGCTGCCACGCGAGGCCCTGGGAGACCCCGGGCGCGTGCGCGTCGTCGACGAGGCGGAAGTCGGCCTCGACCCGGTCGAGCATGTCGGTGTTCGCGCCGAGCAGGGCCCGGTCGGACTCGAGCATGGCCTCGAGCGCGGACTGCCACCACGCGAGCTCGAGCTCGGCCGGCACGTGGGTGTCCGGCACGTGCCGGTTCGCCAGGTCGGTGATGAGCGGTTCGAGCTTGCAGGTCGCGCAGGGTCTGCATGAGCTCGGTGCGCCCCTGCAGGTTGTGCAGGACGTCCGATTCCTCGGCGAGGCGGGCGATCGTCGGGACGAGCTCGTCGATCGGCACGTTCGCCAGTTGGCTCTCGCGGGCGGTGCGGCTGAGCGCCTCGTCGAGACGCGCGAGGTCCTCGACCACGTTCGAGAAGAGCACCTGGACGTCCGCGATGCCGGTGGGGACCTCGGGGCTGACGCCGGCGGCGACGTAGCGCTGCCAGAGCACGCGCTGCCGCTGCACGCGGGTGAGCGCCTCGTGCAGGTCGGACACGTGCACGCCCGGCCGGACGTACTCGCGCGCGAGCTTCTTCAGTCGGCGGCGGTTCGTCGCCGACATCGGGGCACCCTCGCCGCGGGGGGCGGTGGCGGCGACGAGCCCGGACACCGAGCGGTCGAAGACGACGGGCAGGAAGCGGTCGAGGGTGTCCTGGATCTCGGTGAGCAGCCGGAGGTAGATGCCGAGCTCGTTGATCGTCGTGAACTGCCGCATGTGCGTCGAGGCCACGAGGTCGTGGGCCCGGCGGAGCAGGGTCGGCAGCCCGTCGGTGTCGAGGTCCTTCGCCGTCTTGTGGGCACGCTGCGCACCGTCGCTCGAGCCGAACTGCCGTACCAGGGCGAGTCGTCCGGGCCGTAGCGGAACTCGCCGAGGTTCGCGGCGCTGACCATGGTCTCGGCGACGCGGGAGCGCCCCTCGACCATGCTCGTCACCGACGTCTTCGACAGGCGGCCGTCGTCGACGGCGGCACCGGCAGCAGCGAGTGCCGCGACAGCTCGACCAGGCAGTCGAGCACGGAGACGCGGAAGTCGGGGTCGACGCGGGTCAGCGAGCCGCGGTAGTCCTTGAGGACCTTGTGCAGCCGGACCAGGGCGTCGTCGACCTCGCGCAGGTTCGGACGCGAGGCCTTCTCGTTGCGCGCGATGGACCGCACGACGTCGCGGCGCAGGGTTCCAGGGGTCACCGCGACGCCGGGCAGCTGGACCTCGGCGAAGCGTGCGGCGATGCCGCGCAGGGTGGCCCGGCGCGGGCTGACGACGAGCACGCGCTTGTTCGCGGCGACGAGGCCGCCGAGCGCGTTCACGATGGTCTGCGTGCCGCCGGTACCGGGCAGGGTCTTGACGACGATCGAGTTGCCGGCCGTGATCTGCGCGATCACGTTCTCCTGCTCGTCGTCCGCGTCGAGGAGGATGCGTGTCCGTCTCGGGGCTGCGCTCGTCCGACGGGGTCTGCTCGACCGGGTGGTACGACTGCTCGACCTGCCACTTGGCGCTGGGGTTGCCGGCGAGGGCGTCGAGCACGGGTGCGACAGGTCCTCGGTGTCCTCGACGGTGCCCGTGGCGACCTCGGCGAAGGTCGACACGACGAGCCGTGCGTGGACCGAGAAGCCCGGGATGTGCGCGCACAGACCACGGGAGGCGGTCGATGACCGGGTTCGGCGTGAACGAGCCGTCCTGCTGCGCCAGCGCCACGAAGGACTGCGCGTCGAGGTTGACGCCGAACTGCTCGTGCAGGGCGTGGGCCAGGCCGGGGTTGAGCACGGGCTCGCCGAGCAGCCGCACCTCGAAGCCGCGGCCGTGGCGGCGGATGGCCAGCGGACGGAGAGGAGCACCGGGCCGCGGAACTGCTCGTCGCCGTGCTGCCAGTCCGCCATGCCGATGCCGAGCTTCACGGCGTCGATGTCGCGCACCGTGGCGAGCTCGGTGCCCTTCGCCTCGACCTGGGCGGCGGTGATGCGGGCGGCACGGAGCGCCACCTCGTCGCGGATGAGGCTGGAGAGCGGCGTGGTCTTGCCGGTGATGAACTGGGCGAGGCCGCCGGGGTGTGTCGTCGAGAGCTCGATCCGGGCGCGCGGGTGGTCGGAGAAGTGGGTGAGGGGGCTCGTGCCGCCGACGCCGGTCAGCTGCTTCCGCCAGACGTCCCACACGGGCTCGGCGGCGTTGCCGGCCTGGAGGCGCGGATCACCCAGGCTGATCGCCCGCGGACTCGTGAGTTGCAGTTCCGGACGCAGGGTGCGGTCGGGTTCGTCACTCACGACGGTCTCTTCCTGCTGCCCCTGCTGGTCCTGCTCCCCCGGCTGGTCGTGCTGGTCCTTCTGGTCCTGTTCCGCGGCGCGGCGGCGCCCCGGCCGCGGACGTCGTCGTTCACGTCGTCCTCGCCGTCGGTCACCCTGTCCGCTCGCCACACATCCGACACTGTAGGCGGGATCGGGCCGCCTCTCTGGCAATGAACCGAGGTTTCGGGGTTTCCGGGAGGCCCCGATGCGATCCCGGGCGAGGCGATGTGGTACCAACGGGACATGGCCATCGACGACCGTCCCGCTCCGTCCACCCCCGCGCCCTCGTCGGCCGGGCCGAACCGGCGTCGAGTGGTCCCCGCCGAGATCTCGCGGTCGTGGCTCCTGGTGTCGGGGACGGCGTCCGACCGCTTCGAGCGGGCGCAGCGCTCCCGGGCCGACCAGATCATCCTCGACATCGAGGACGTTGTCGACCCCGCCGCCAAGCCCGGTGCCCGCAACACGGTCGCCTCGTGGCTCGCGGGCGGCGGCGAGGCCTGGGTCCGGATCAACGACGTCACGACGGACTTCTGGGCGGACGACGTCGAGGAGCTCCGAGGACTGCCCGGTCTCCAGGGGGCGTGATGCTCGCGAAGACCGAGTCGCCGGCGCAGGTCACCGACACGTGGCACCGTCTGGGTGGCCAGACCCCTGTGATCGCCCCCGTCGAGTCGGCGCTCGGCATCGAGGAGTCCGTCTCGATCGCGCGGGCGCAGGGGGCGTTCCGGCTGGCGTTCGGCTCGGGCGACTACCGCCGCGACACCGGCACCCTCGGCGGACACGCTCGCGATGGCGTACCCGCGCTCGAAGCTCGTCGTCGCGTCCCGCGTGGGCGACCTGCCCGGCCCGATCGACGGCCCGACGGTCGGCTCCTCGCAACTGATCCTCCGCGAGCAGTCGCAGGTCGCGGTGTCGCTCGGGCTCACCGGCAAGCTCTGCCCCCGACACCGAGCAGCTGCCGGTCATCAACGAGGTCATCTCCCCCACGCCGACCGACGTCGCGTGGGCGCAGGACTTCCTCGACGACTTCGAGGCCCGCGGCAAGGTCATCCGCGACGGTTTGGACCTGCCACGGCTCGGTCGCGCGCAGAAGATCCAGCGCCTCGCTCAGGCGTTCGGGGTCGAGGCGCGGTAGGACGGTCTCCATGACCTGGTCGAACGTCCCCGCCGGACCGCCGCAGTCCGGCCCTCCGCCTCCTCCCCCGGCGCCGCCGATGCCGAGCGCTCGTGGGAGCGGGGCGGCACGACGCTGTTCCCGGCCGCGCGGCTCGCCGACCGCATCTCGACGGTGCTGCTGCTGGCGTTCGGCACCGTGATGACCGTCGTCACGACGATCGTCGGCATCATCGCGGTGATCTCGGCCACCGCCACCTGCGACGCGTCGACCGGCTGCTCCCCGGGGGCGTACTTCGGCGGCGCGGCGATCGCGGTCGGCGGGTCGTTCGTGATCGGGGTCGCCACGGTGGTCCTCGCGATCGGCGCCTGGATCCGCCGACGCAGCTCGTGGTGGATCGCCGCGATCGGCTTCGTGCTCGCGATCGGGTGCATCACGTGGGCGGGATCGTCTTCGCCGGTGCCGCCGACGCCGGCTCGACCTCGAGTTCGGTCGGCAGCACCGCCTGAGGCGTGCGGCGGCGTAGCCTCCCCGGGCATGGTGGACGGTCTCGCGCACGGGCGTCGCGGTGGTCGGTGGCGGCCCCGCCGGGGTGGTCCTCGGGCTGCTGCTGGCCCGGGCCGGCATCGCGGTGCGGGTGGTCGAGAAGCACGACGACTTCAACCGGGACTTCCGCGGCGACACCGTGCACGCCTCCACCATCCGGCTGCTCGACGAGCTCGGGCTCGGCGATCGGTTCCGGGCGCTGCCGCAGTTCCGCCTCGACGACTTCTCGCTGCCGCTGCCCGACGGGTCACGCGCACTGCTCGGCGACTTCTCGCGGCTGCGGCCGCCGTACGACCACGTCGCGATGGTGCCGCAGTGGGACCTGCTGGACATGCTCGTCACCGCAGCCCGCCACGAGGCCTCGTTCAGCATCTCGGATGGGCCTCGCGGCGAGCGGGACGATCGAGGAGAACGGCGTCGTCACCGGCGTGCACCTCCGGCCGTACCGCGACCAGGACGGCGACGTGGAGGAACTCCGGGCCGACGTCGTCATCGCGTGCGACGGGCGCGACTCGGTACTGCGGAACGCCGCCGGACTGCGCCCGCACGCGTTCCCGGTGCCGTTCGACACGTGGTGGTTCCGGCTGCCGCGCGAGCCCGGCGACGCCGAGACCGCGCTCGTGCCCGCGTTCTCCGGCACCGACGTCCTTCTCAGCTTCCCGCGGCCGGACTACCACCAGGTCGCGTACTTCGCGCCGAAGGGGTCGGACGCTGCCCTCCGTGCCGAGGGTCTCGCAGCCTTCCGCGACCGGGTCGCCCGACCCGGCCCGACTTCGCCGGACGGGCTCGACGCGATCACCTCGATGGACGACGTGCACGTGCTCGACGGTCCGAAGGGACTGGCTCCGGCGGTGCGGCGCCCTGGGCTGCTCTGCATCGGCGACGCCGCCCACGCGATGTCACCGGCCGGAGGTCGGCAACAACCTGGCCGTGCAGGACGCCGTGGCGACGGCGGCGATCCTCGTGCCGGCGCTCCGGCGCGGACTGCGCGGCGCTGGCCTCGACGGCGCCCTGGCCGCGGTGCAGCGCCGTCGCTCGGCGCCCGCGGTCGTCGTCCAGGCCGCACAGGCGGTCCTGCACCGGGTGGTGTTCGAACGGGCGTTCGCCGGCGCGCTGCAGGCCGGCCTCGCCGGCGCTCCCGGTCCTGCTCGCCCGCTGGGTCCCGCCGGTGCGTGGCGCCTACGCCCGCGGGATCGCGTTCGGCCCCGCTGCCCGAGCACGCCCCCGCGTGGGCACGACGCTGACCCGCTCCGCAGCGTCGATCCACACCCCCGACGACGCCCCCGAGCGCCGCGCACCACCTCGGCGCATGCTGGGCCCATGAAGCAACGAGTCATCGGAGACGTGTCGGTCAGTGCCATCGGACTGGGCGGGATGCCCATGTCCATCGAGGGGCGCCCGGACGAACGGCAGGTGATCGCCACGATCCACGCCGCGCTCGAGGCCGGCGTCACCCTCATCGACACCGCCGACGCGTACCACCTGGCCGCCCACGACGAAGTGGGTCACAACGAGTCGCTCATCGTGAAGGCGGTGCGCGAGTACTACGGCGACACCTCCGACGTCCTCATCGCGACGAAGGGCGGATACCCCCGGCCCGACGCCGCGCATGGGCGAAGAACGGGCACCCGGAGTACCTGGAAGGAGGCTGCGAAGGCGTCCGCCAAGCGCCTCGGCGTCGAGACGATCGGCCTGTACCAGTTCCACCGCCCCGACCCCGACGTGCCCTACGCCGAGTCGATCGGTGCCCTCGCCGAACTCCTCGACGACGGTGTCATCCGGATGGCGGGCATCTCGAACGCGGACTCCGACCAGATCCGCACCGCGAACGAGGTCCTCGACGGCCGACTGGCCTCGGTGCAGAACCAGTACTCGCCGAAGTTCCGGTCGAGCGAGCCGGAGCTCGAACTCTGCGACGAGCTCGGCATCGCGTTCCTGCCGTGGAGCCCGCTCGGTGGCATCGCGAACGCGGCGGAGCTCGGCACGGCGTTCGAGGACTTCGCGTACATCGCCCGTGACCGCGGGGTCAGCCCGCAGGTGATCGCGCTCGCGTGGGAGCTTGCAGAAGAGCGACGTCGTCGTCCCGATCCCCGGGGCATCCCGCCCGCAGTCGATCCTCGACTCGGTGACGGCCGCGACGATCCGGCTGCGTCCGGAGGACGTGGCCCGACTGGACGCCCTCGCAACCGGCGGCTGCGTGACGGACGCGCCCCGTGCCTCCAGGTCGACAGGAGCCACGGGGCGCGACCGGTCCGCCGTGATCAGGCGGGGCAGGCCGCCGAGACCTCCTTCAGCGCCGACTGCACGTCGGTCTGGGCCTGCTTCGACTCGGTCGAGTCCGCCGATCCGGTCGACGTGAGCGCCGACGCGTAGTCCTTCGCCGCTGCGTTGAAGTCCGAGAACGCGGTCTTCACGGTGCTGTTGCCGATGTCCGGCAGCGCCGCGTCGAGCCGTTCGTTCAGCTCCGACACGACCGCGGCGCGCGCCTTCGGGTCGGCCGGAGCCGAGGCGGACGTCTGCGAGGCGACGAAGGAGCGGAACTCGCCCTCGAGCTGGGCGCAGGCTTCCTTCTGCGACTGCGCAGCCGCGGTCTTCGTGGCCTTCGGTGTCGCGGAGGCGCTGCTGTCCGAGGACCCGCCGGAACCGCCGGAGGAGCACCCGGCGAGGAGTGCGACGGCGATCGCGGCCGTGGCGAGCGAGACGAGCTTCTTCGGCATGGTGGTGGTTCCCCCGGTCTTGGCCGCTGCTCCGGTCGGTGCGCGGCTCCCCGCCGAGCGTACTGACCGGGCTCTCCGCGTGACCGGACGGTCGACGCCGGTTCGCATGACGGCCGACCGGGTCGGGTCGCGTACGGTCGAGAGCATGCGAGCGATCACCCCGGACCACGGTGCCCTCCACGTCGGCGAACTCCCGGACCCAGTGCCGGGGATCGGCGAGGTGCTCATCGAGGTCACTGCAGCCGGGGTGAACAACGCGGATCTGCAACAGGTCGCGGGTAACTACCCACCGCCGCCCGGGGCGTCCGACGTCCTCGGTCTCGAGGTGCTCCGGCACGAGTGCGCGCTCGGCCCCGGCGTCCGCGGCTTCGCCGTCGGCGACCGGGTCTGCGCGCTGCTCGCCGGCGGTGGTTACGCCTCGCTCGTGGTCGCACCCGCGACGCAGGTGCTGCCGGTACCGGACGGCGTCGACCTGGTCGAGGCCGCCGGCCTGCCGGAAGCCGCCTGCACGGTCTACTCGAACGTCGGCATGCTCGCCGGACTCCGACCGGGCCAGACGCTCCTGGTGCACGGCGGCACCGGGGGCATGGGCTCGCACGCGGTGCTCTGGGCGAAGGCGCTCGGGGCCACGGTGATCGCGACGTCGGGCGGAGAGCGCAAGGTCGGGCGTCGCGCGAGCTCGGTGCCGACCTGGTGATCGACCACCGCTCGGAGGAAACTTCGTCGCCCGTACGCTCGAGTACACGGACGGCCGTGGCGTGGACGTGGTGCTCGACGTCGTCGGGCCGGAGTACCTCGGACGGAACCTCGAGGTCCTCGCGCCGAACGGGCACGTCGCCGTGATCGCCTCGGGCAGCGGGCAGGCGGGGGAACTCGACTTCGGCGTGATGATGCGGAAGCGGGCGACCATCAGCGCGACGACACTCCGCGCGCGCCCCTCGCCGAGAAGGCCGCGATCGTCGAGGCCGTCCGGTACAACGTCTGGCCGTTCGTCGCCGACGGGCGGGTCCGGCCGGTGATCGACGCGGTCCTGCCGCTCGACGACGCCGCCGAGGCTCACCGCCGGGTCCGCGACGGCGAGGTGGTCGGCAAGGTCCTGCTGACGCCCTAGGCGTTGCGTCGGGCGTCGGGCGTCGGGCTCGCAAAACGCAACGTCGGCGACACCTCGCAGCGGTATTCCTCTGCGAGCAACCGCCGACGTTGCGTTTTGCGGAGAGCGGCCGGGCTCAGGCGTGTGACGCGGGCGGAGAACTCGACCAGCGCGGGGGGCTGGGGGGCGTCGAGGACCTCGGCGGAGGTGCGCCTGCTCGACGACCTCGCCTGGGTGCAGGAACACGATCCGGTCGGCGACGTTCCGCGCGAAGTGCATCCTGGTGCCGTCGTCACCAGCATCGTCGGCCCTCGCCGCGCTTCAGCTCCGTGACGAGGTCGAGCACCTCGCCGACGAGCTGCGGGTCGAGGGCGCTCATTGACCTCGTCGAGCAGCAGGAGCTCGGGGTCGGACGCGATCGCCCAGGACGATGGCGACGCGCTGCTGCTGCCCGCCGGAGAGCCGGTCCGGGTAGGCACCCGCGAAGTCGGCCAGGCCGATCCGGTCGAGCAGCCGCTTCGCGGTCGCCTCGGCCGCCGCGCGACCGACGCCGTGCACCTGCCGCGAGGCCAGCGTCACGTTGTCGAGCTTGGTCATTGCGGGAACAGGTTGAACTGCTGGAAGACCACGCCGATGCGGGCCCGGGTCGCGTCGACGTCGATCCGCGGGTCGGCGATGTCCGTGCCCTGCAGCAGGATCTCCCCGTCGTCGATGCCCTCGAGCAGGTTCACCGTCTTGAGCAGCGTCGACTTGCCGGTAGCCGGACGCGCCGATGACGCAGATGACCTCGTGGCGGTGCACGGTCAGGTCGATCCCGCGCAGGACCTCGTGTTCGCCGAAGGCCTTGCGACAACCCGCGCAGTTCGAGGACCGCGGCGTCCGTACCGGACGCACCACGGGCCTCCAGGCCGGCCTCGCTCATACGGTCCACTCCGATCTGCTCGCGCCGCTGCTGGCGACGCGCGATCGCGTCCGTGACCGCGGATCAGCGGGAGGCTGATCACGACGAACAGCAGCCCGGCGACGAAGTACGGCGTGAAGCCTTGTAGGTCTCGGCCTGCGCGATCTGGGCGGAGCGGACCGCGTCGACGGCCCCGAGGATCGACACCAGACCGACGTCCTTCTGCATCGACACGAAGTCGTTCATCAGCGCCGGGGTGACCCTTGCGGATCGCCTGGGGCAGCACCACGAGCCGCAGCGTCTTGGCGTGCGAGAGTCCGAGTGACCGGGCGGCCAGGCGTTGGGAGGGGTGCACGGCCTCCATGCCGGCCCGGAGCACCTCGGCGATGTAGGACGAGTAGGTCAGGGTGATCGCGATCATGCCCCAGACCTCGGCGGGGAGCCGTCGGGAACACCCGAGCCCGGGGATGCCGTAGCCGACCAGGTAGAGCACGATGATGAGCGGCAGGCCGCGGAACAGGTCCGTGTAGCCGGTCGCGAGCATCCGCAGCGGGAAGAACACCGGGTTGCGCAGGCCGCGGACGACCGCGAGCAGCGTGCCGAAGACGGCGACGCCGATGGCGCTGAAGAACAGGATCCGGACGTTCAACCAGAGGCCTAGCAGGATGTCCGGGAACGTGTCGACCGCGGTCTTCGGGTCGAAGAACGACTGCTGCACCGCCGCCACCACCCGGGGGGTGTTCACGACGCCGAAGTACATGACGGCGAGCACGACCAGGGTGGAGACGACCGACCACCACGACGGAGCGACGGCCACGCTGGCGACGGTAGAGCCGACGCTCGAGCTCGACCTGGCTCGGCGCGGGTGCGGCGACCGGGGTGCCGGCCCCTGCTGGCAGGGTCATCCGGTTACTTCAGGACCGGCGTACCGGTCTCCGACGAGAGCCACTTGGTCTGCAGGTCCTGCAGGGTGCCGTCGTCGTCGAGGGTCTTCAGGGCCTTGTCGACCTTGCTCGTGAGCTCCGAGTCCTTCGGCAGGACGAAGCCGAACTCGTCACCCTTGCCGTCGGACGGGAACTGCGCCGACACGGTGCCGTCGTCGACCTGCGCCGAGGCCATGTAGAACGCCGTCGGCAGGTCGGTGACGATCGCGTCGATCTGGCCGGACTTCAGCGAGAGGGACGGCGTCGTCGTTCGAAGTTGAACACCTGCGGCGTGACCCCGAGGACGCTCTTCACGCTCTGGATGGACGTCGAGCCCGTGGCGACGCCGATCGCGTCCTGCTTCAGGGCGGCGATGCTGGTGTGGTCGACGGCCTTCGAGCCGCTGGTCGTCACGACGGCCTGGGTGGTCGTGTAGTACGGGTTTCGACATGTCGACGGCCTTCTTGCGCTTGGCGTCGATCGAGAACTGCTGGACGTTGAGGTCCCAGTCCTTCGGGCCGGGGGCGATCGCACTGTCGAAGGTGCTGCGCTTCCAGACCACGTCGGACTTCGCGTAGCCCATCTCCTTCGCGACCGCGTACGCCACCGCGGACTCGAAGCCCTTGCCGGACTGCGGCTTGCAGGCTGTCGTCGACCCACGGCGAGTACGCGGGCTGCCCGGTCGCGTCGGTGAGCTTGCCGTCGGTGACGGTGCCGTCGGCGTTGCCGCTGCCCCCGGCGGAGCAGGCCGACAGGGCGAGGGCGGCGACCGCGGCGGTGGCGACGGCGAGAGGGTGAGGCCGGAGGGAACGGGTCACGGTCGGGCCTTCAGGGAGGGGGGTCAGGGCAGGACAGAAGTGGCTGTCTGCACTGGGACACTAGCGCGAAACGGCTGTCCTTTGCCACTCGGTGGCTTCCGCCATCGTGAAGTCCTCGAACGAGGAAACCCCGGCGACCCCAGGCAGCTCAGCAGCACCTCCTCGCCGTCGCCCGGGATCGTCCTCCGCTGCCAGACCCCGCCGCGCACGAACGCCTGCGCGTCGTCTCACACGGTCGCGCCCGGCATCAGGCCCGAGGGTGATGGTCGCTCCCGGCACGGGCTCGTCGCCGTCACCGCCGGGAGCAGGTCGACCGAGTCCGGGCCGTGCCACATCCAGATCTGTCGCTCGTGACCCGGTGCCAGGCGGAGGCCTCGCCCGGGGGCAGCAGGAAGTGGATGCCGAGCGTGGCCGTGAGACGGTCGCCGCCTGCCGTCGACACCGTCGCGGGCGAGGTCCAGGTGCGCACGTACCAGCCGCCTCGGGGTGCGGCTCCATGCCGAGGGCGACGGCGCTCTCGGGACGTGCGAGGCACTCGATGACGGCTCGCCGCCGCAACGTGCGTCGCGCGGCCATGCCGGGTCGGGGTGCGGTCTCGGTCATGGTTCCTCCACGGGGGTCGGGGTGAGTGTGCCGTCGGCGGCCCGGACGACGCCGCCGATGACGGTCGTCGCACCCGCACGGCCGGCACCGTCCTCGACGAGTTCGGCCATCGCGTCCGGCACGGTGCGGGCATCGACGTCGAACACCGCCAGGTCGGCCCGCGCGCCGACGGCGAGGTGCCCGACGCGGTCCGGCCCGACGGCGAGTCCCATCGCGTGCGCGCCACCGAGGGTGTGGCTGGCGGCGAGGAGCCGTTCGTGCAGGTCCCGGTGGCCGTACCCCTGGGCGCGGGCGATCCGGTGCAGCGCGGTGACGTCGGCCATCAGGTCGAGCGAGGGCGACGAGGACAGCGAGTCGGTGCCGATCGCGATCGGGCTGCCCTCGCGGAGGTAGTCCGCGACCGGCGACCGGGTCGAGCCCGATGACGGCGTTCGAGCGGGGGCAGAGCGCGACGGCGGTGCCGCGGGCACGGAGCAGGGCCCGGTCCGCCGCGGTCATGTAGACCCCGTGCGCGATGTGGCAGTCCGGCCCGAGCACGCCGAGCCGGTCGACGAACGCGGTCGCGCTGGCACCGAAGCCGAGCGCCCGCATGGCCCGGAACGACGGCGCGTTCGCCAGGTGCCAGTCGCTGCCGTGGCCGACACCGTCGACGCCGTCGAGTCCGGGGACGGGCCGAGAGCGACCCGCTCACCCTCGAACGCCGCCTCGCCGAGGTGCAGGTGCAGGCGCAGCCCGCGCTGCCGCACGATGTCCGGCAGTTCGAGCAGGGGGTGCGACGTCGAGCGAGTAGGGGGCGTGCGGCGAGGTCGGCGCCCGGCACGGTGGGGAAGGGCTCCAGCTCGGCGAGGACCTGGTCGCGGCCGTGGGTCTGCCACGCCGCGTTCTCCCAGTCCATGACCTCCCAGTAGGCGATGCCGCCGAGTCCGTGCGACTCGAGTGCGGTCGCCGCCTCGAGGTCGGTGACGACGTCGGCGATGCTCGTCACGCCCGCCAGGATCGACTGCCGAGCCCCGGCGGCGGCCTCGGCACGCCAGTCGTGCGGTTCGGCGTAGTCCTGGTTGAACGCGGCGGCCCAGTCCTCGAACCCCGCGTACTGGCGCTGCCCGACACCTGCCATGCCGGTGTACTGCAGGTGCGAGTGCGCGTTGACGAGACCGGGCAGGAGCGCCCCGCGCCAGCGCCGTTCGGTGAAGGCCGTGCCGGTGCTCGCGAGCTGGTCGACGACCCAGGACCGGTCGCCGACGTGCAGGATCCGACCGTCCTGCACCGCGACCGCGCCGTCCGCGATCGGCGGCGCGGTCATCGGGACGACGATGCGCGCCGCGTGCACGGTGACCGCGTGGTCGCCGGTCACGACGGTTCCCCGAAACGGCGGGTCCGGACGTCGAGCTCGCGGTCGGCGGGCTGTGCGGCGAGCGGGCCGGGAGGCGCGGGTCGACTCCCGAACGCGGCGAGCGCCGCGCCGGGCGGTCGCGTCGTCCACCGCGGGGTCGATCGGCACGACGGCGCGGTCGAGTTCGTCGCCGCGCTCGAGGAGCATCCGGACGGCGCCGAGCTGCGCGGCGAAGGACAGGTCCATGATCTCGATCGGGTTGCCCTCGGCCGCGGTGATGTTGATGCACCCGCCGTCGTCGAGCACGAGCACGTCGTGACCGTCCGGCCACGCGAAGCGTTCGACCTTCCGGCCGATCTCCGTCCGGACGGCACCGGCGGCGAGCGCCGCGTCGATCGCCACCTCGCCGTCGACCCCGCCGGCGACTGCCACGACCGCGCCGTCCGCGCAGGCCGGAGCACCCCGGGTCGATCGTGTCCGCGACCCCGGTCGCGCTCATCACCAGGTCGGCGTCGCGGACGGCGTCGACGAGCAGTGCGACCCCGTACCCGGCGAACAGCGCCTTGCAGGGCGCGGACGGGGTCGGTCTCAGCGACCGTGACGGTGAAGCCGAGCGCGCGGAGCACCAGCGCGACCCCCTCGCCGACGTGCCCGAACCCGGCGACGACAGCCGCGCCTCCCGGCCGGACCCGGTGCGTGCCGGAGGGGAGCCCGTCGACCAGGTCGAGTGTCGCGAACACCGTCGACTGCCCGGTGCCGTACCGGTTGTCGAAGAAGGTCTTGGTGCGGGCGTCGTTGACGGCGACCACGGGGATCCCGAGCTCGCCGCGCGCGGCCAGCACGCGGAGCGGTCGGAGGCCGCTCGTCGTCTCCTCCGCCGCACCGAGCATCGTCGGCAGCAGGTCCGGGCGCTCCTGGTGGGCGAGCCGGATCACGTGCGAACCGTCGTCGAGCAGGACGTGCGGTCGGGTGTCGAGCATCGCGAGCGCGAGGTCCTTCTGTTCCGGCAGGGTCGCGGTGCTGCTGGCGTGCACGGTCAGTCCCGCACGTCGGAGCGCGTCCGCGACGGCGTCGTCCGTCTCGTCGGCGTGGGCGTAGACGACGACCTCGGCCCCGGCGTCGCGGAGCAGCAGGCTCAGCACGGCGGTCTTCGGCTCGAGGAACATGCTGACGCCGATGCGCGTGCCACGGAGGAGTCCGCCGTCGCGGAGCTCGGCGGCGACCGCTCGTGAGACGGGCATCGAGCGTCGAGCCCAGCGCAGACGGGCGTCGGCGGCGGGGTCGTCCTCCGGGTCGCGTCCGGTGGAGACGAGGAAGACGTCGTCGGACAGGGCCGGTACGCCGAGCACCCCCGGACGGACGCTCGTGACGGGTCCGAAGGCGTCCTCGTCGACGGCGGGCAGGTGTCGGCCGGCGTCGACCACGACGAGGGTGGCCCCGCGGGGGCGGTCGGCCTCGCGCGTTCGACGGCGGCCGTGCTCTCGTCCGGCGATCCCACGCACCAGAGCTGGTCGACGGGTTCGTGGTCCGCCGCGGGGCGTGCACCGAGGCTGGTCAGCAGGGCGTGCAGCGCGGCCGTGTCGCGGGGGTCGCCGCCGACGATGCGGAACCGGCGGGCGGCGACGAGCAGGTTCGTGGCGGCAGCGAACCGTCGGACGGCGGCGGAGGCCCAGGCGCGCGTCTCGGGGTCGGGTCCGGGCGGCATGCCCCAATCGTAGGGCGAGCGTGCGGCATCACCCGAGCGGGTGCGGTGCCGGGGTCTCGCCCCAGGCCGGGTCGTCGTCGACGCCGACGGCACTCCGCTTCCTCGCTCGGATCCAGCACCGCGACCAGGATGACCACCCCGATCGCCGAGACGATCGCCAGCCCCACCACGTAGAGCGTCGTCGCGAGGCCCGCGATCGACACCGGGACGGCACCGTTCCGAGCCGCGGACAACGGCGTGCCGGTCACCAGGAACGCCAGCAGCGTCGAGATCGTGGAGTTCGAGTCCCACAGACCGTGCAGGAGCGCGACGCCGACGTAGGCGATCGGGATCGACCACGACCACCGGAAGCGCGCCCGTCCGTGCGCGGCGCCGAACACCACCGCCCCGAGGATCGCGGTCCAGAGCACGTGGCCGACCGGCGACAGGATGGCCCGCACCACCTCGGTCTGCAGCAGGGACACGAGGTCGATGCCGCGGCTGGTGATCGCCGCGTTGAACGCGTACCCGGCGGACTCGAACGCCGCGAAGCCCGCGCCCACCGTGGCGCCGAGGAGCGCACCCTGCCGAGCCGTCTTCGGGCGCACCCGCCACCCGACGACGACGAGCAGGACGCCCTTCACGAACTCCTCGACGAACCCGACGACGATGTAGAGCCCGGCACCCGCGCGGAGGTCGGCCTCGAGCAGCGACGCCCCGAGCACCCCGAGGATGCCGCCGACGAAGAACGCGACGATGAGCTGCATCGTGCTCACCGAACCGGTCACCCGCTCGATGACGAAGAGCACGACCGTGAACGGCACGAGGAAGCTGCCGAGCAGGATGATCGTCGGCACCAGGTTCGTGTTCAGCGTCGAGAAGGTGACGATGATCGTGACGACCCAGAGCACGAACCCGGTCAGGAGCGTCTTCCACCACCACCCGTGCCGGTGGTGCGGGTGCGGGGGTTGCTCGTGCGGGTCCGGGTCCGGGTGCCGGTGCGGGTGCTCGTTGCGGTGCTCGGCGCGGACGGCGGGGAGGTCCGAGGGCAGGCTCATGGGGACATGGTGCTCCGACGGCGCACGGTACGACCGCGGGAATGGCGGGATCGAGTCATCTGTTCGGGGGGACATGACTGACGAGACGTTCGACAAGGTGACGATGTTCGGTGCCGACTGGTGCCGCGACTGCCGACGGTCCAAGGCGCTGCTCGACACGCTCGGCGTGGACTACGAGTACGTGGACGTCGAGGCGGACCTCTCCGCGGCGGACCGCGCCGAGACGATCAGTGGGCGGAAGAACATCCCCGTCGTGGTGCTGCCCAACGGCAAGCACTTCGTGGAGCCGTCCGACGCCGAGCTGCGCTCCGAGCTCGAGGCCGCGTCGCTGGTCTGAGCGCGGGGCTTGTGCGGGCCGGGCGCCTGGGCCGGCCGCGCGCCTGGTCCGGGCTCGGGCGTACTTGCCCGAATCGGGCGTACCTGGTCGGAACTTCCGACCGAGTACGCCCGATTCCTTTCCATCGCGGGTGTCATGGGTCGAACTGGTCGAACTGGTCGGACATCGGATGAATCGGGCATGATGGCCGCGTGATCATCGACGCTCACCACCACCTCTGGGATCCAGCCGACCGGCCGTACCCCTGGATGGACGACTCGGTCGCCCCGATCCGGCGCCGGTTCGACGTGGACGACCTCCGTGCGGTCACCCGGGACACCGACGTCACGCGCACCGTCGTCGTGCAGGCCGTGCACGATCCCGGCGAGACGGCGTGGCTCCTCGCGCAGCCCGGGCCGGTCGCCGGGGTCGTCGGGTGGATGGACCTGACCGCGCCGGACGTCGCCGACCGACTCGCGGTCGTGCGGGCGCTGCCGGGCGGTGAGCGACTGGTCGGCGTCCGACACCAGGCGCACGACGAACCCGATCCGTCCTGGCTCGCACGCCCGGACGGTGGTCCGCGGTGTCCGTGCCGTGGCCGCCGCCGGGCTCGTGTTCGACCTGCTCGTCCGCGAGCGCGAGCACCTGGCCGCTCTCGCGCTGGTCGACGCCGTGCCGGAGGCGGTGTTCGTGCTCGACCACGCCGGCAAGCCCGCCATCGCACGCGACCGATCGGGTACGCAGGACAGCGGCGAGGGCCGCGAGGTCGCCGATGCCTGGCGGACCCAGATGCGCGACGTCGCCGCGCGCCCGAACGTGGTGTGCAAGGTCTCCGGCCTCCTCACCGAAGCCGGCGATGACTGGCGCGACCGCCCCGTGGCCCGCTACGCCCGCGAGGTCGTCGAGCTCTTCGGCCCGGACCGCTCCCTGTTCGGCTCGGACTGGCCGGTGTCGACGCTCGCCACCGACTACGCCGAGGTCCTCGACACGACCACCACCGCCCTCACCGACCTCGGACCGGACGAGCGCGACGCGGTGTTCCGCGGGACCGCCGAGCGCGTCTACCTTGCCGGGGAGCATCCTCAGACATAGGATGTTTCCGCTGCACCGGTGCAGCAGGAGAGTGAGGAACGATGCGGTTCGCACGACTCGGCCCGGCGGGGAGCGAGATCCCCGTGGCCATCGACACCGACGGCGAGGTCCTCGACCTCCGCCCGATCACGACCGACGTCTCGGGGACGTTCCTGGCGTCCGACCCGATCGGCCGCGTGCAGCACGCCCGCAGCGCCGGCGACCTGCGGCCCGTCCCGGACGCCGATGCCCTCCGCCGCGGCGCTCCGGTCGCCCGACCCGGCAAGGTCGTCTGCATCGGCCTGAACTACCGCGACCACGCCGCCGAGACGGGCGCCGACATCCCGACCGAGCCGATCGTGTTCATGAAGGACCCGATGACGGTGATCGGCCCCGACGACGAGGTCCTGGTCCCCCGTGGCAGCACGAAGACCGACTGGGAGATCGAACTCGCGATCGTCATCGGCACGACCGCCCGCTACTGCGAGTCCGAGGCCGAGGCCGCGACCCACATCGCCGGGTACGCCATCGCCAACGACGTCTCCGAGCGCGCGTTCCAGCTCGAGCGCGGCGGCCAGTGGGACAAGGGCAAGTCGTGCGAGACCTTCAACCCGCTCGGGCCGTGGCTCGTCACCCCGTCGTCGCTGCAGGAGGCCGGGCTCGACCCGGAGTCGCTCGCACTGCACCTCACCGTGAACGGCGAGGTGCGGCAGGACGGCACCACCGCTGACATGATCTTCAAGCCGGCGGAGATCGTCCGGTACCTGTCGCAGTTCATGGTGCTGTACCCGGGCGACGTCATCAGCACCGGGACCCCGGCGGGTGTGGCGCTCGGCAGCGGTGCCCCGTACCTGCAGCCCGGTGACGTCGTCGAACTCACCGCCGAGGGCCTCGGCTCGCAGCGGCAGACGATCGGGGCGGCGTGATGGGCGGGTCACACGACGGCGTCCGCGCGATCGTCACCGGCGGCGCGTCCGGCATCGGTGCCGCGATCGTCACCGCGTTGCAGGACCGCGGTGCCACCGTGGCCGTGCTCGACCTGCAACCCTCGAGCGCCGAGGGCGTCGTCTCCGTCACCTGCGACGTCTCCTCCGACGAGTCCGTGCGCGCAGCGGTGTCCGCGGCGGTCGACCAGCTCGGCGGCCTCGAGGTCCTCGTCAACAACGCCGGCATCGGCGCGCAGGGCACCGTCGAGGACAACCCCGACGACGAGTGGCGTCGCGTGTACGAGGTCAACGTCCTCGGTGCCGTCCGGCTCTCCCGCGCAGCACTCCCCCACCTCCGCGCCTCCGGGAACGCGAGCATCGTCAACACGTGCTCGATCGCCGCCACCGCCGGCCTGCCGCAGCGTGCGCTGTACTCCGCCACCAAGGGCGCGATCGCGGCGCTCACCCGCGCGATGGCCGCCGACCACCTCCGCGAGGGCATCCGGGTGAACGCGGTCAACCCGGGCACCGCGGACACCCCGTGGGTCGGTCGCCTGCTGTCGACCGCCGCCGACCCGGCCGCCGAGCGCGCGGCCCTCGAAGCCCGACAGCCGCACGGACGGCTCGTCGCGGCCGAGGAGGTCGCCGAAGCGGTCGCCTACCTGACGAGCCCCTCGCCCGGTCGACGACGGGCGTCGACCTGGCCGTCGACGGCGGCATGCAGGCGCTCCGGCTCCGGCCCGCCTGATGCTGCCGGTCCCGGCCTGGAGGCACGACTATCGTCGACCTGTCCGGTCGCGTCCGCGAGTGGGCTGAGCAGGAGGTGGACGTGTGGCTTCGCTGACCGACGACGCGATCGCGCGCATCCAGCAGATGATCGTGAGCGGCGAGCTCCAGCCCGGGCAGCGCCTCCGCCCGAGAAGGAGCTGAGCGAGTCGCTCGGGCTGTCACGGAACAGCCTGCGCGAAGCGGTGAAGGCCCTCGAACTCATCCGCGTGCTCGACGTCCGCCGCGGCGACGGCACCTACGTCACCTCCCTCGAGCCGGGCGTCCTGCTCGAGGCGGTGTCGTTCGTCGTCGACATGCACCACGACCGCTCGCTCGTCGACCTGCTCGAGGTCCGGCGCATCCTCGAACCCGCGTCCGCCGTGCTCGCGACGGCCCGCGCCTCCGAGCAGCAGATCGACGACCTGGCGACCCTGATGGCGTCGGTCGCCGAGGACACCGGCGTCGAGGACCTCGTCGCCCACGACCTGCTGTTCCACTCGACCATCGCCGGCATCGGCGGCAACCAGTACCTGTCCGGGCTGCTCGACGCCCTGTCGGGCAAGACCGTGCGCGTGCGGGTCTGGCGCGGCCTCACCCAGAACGGCTCGGTGCAGCGCACGCTCGACGAGCACGCCGCGATCGTGGACGCGATCCGCCGCCGTGATCCGCAGCTCGTGCAGTCCCTCGTGGTGTCGCACGTCGAGGGCGTCGAGCGCTGGCTGCGCCGGTCCCTCGACTGAACCTGAGAACGCGCTGGGGCACCGTCGTGTTGGGTAGGACGTCGGTCGTGAACCCGGCAACCCGCTGGACACGTTGACCCCACAAGGAGGAAACCGTGCTCGGTCTCATCATCAGCCTCATCATCGTCGGACTCATCGCTGGCGCAGTCGCCCGATCTCGTCATGCCCGGGAAGCAGCACATCTCGATCCCGATGACCATCCTGCTCGGCATCATCGGCTCAGTTCGTCGGAGGCTTCCTGGGCTTCCTGATCTTCCAGCACGACCCGATGGACGGCTTCTTCCAGCCGGCCGGCATCATCGGCTCGATCATCGGCGCGATCATCGTGCTGTTCATCTACCTGAAGGTCTCGGGCCGCAGCAGCGCCCGCACGCGCTAGTCGCGACGGCGCCGAGCGGCGCCGAGCGGCGCGCGACGAACCACGAATCCGACATCGAACCGGGCGATTGCCCTGGTTCGATGTCGGATTCGTGGTTCCACGGGTCAGGTGCTGAGGAGGCCCGCGGCGCGCAGCTCGTCCCAGAGCGCCTCGGGGACGTCCGCCGCCGCCCGTGCGGCGTTCTCCCGCACCTGCTCGGCGGACTGGGCCCCGAGGGCGATCGCCCGGACGGCTGCGGCCCGGCGGGGGAAGGCCAGCGCGGCCTCGGGCAGCGTGACCCCGTGCCGTTCGCAGACGTCCGCGACGGCGTTCGCCCGCGCCAGGACCGGAGCCGGCGCGGTGGCGTAGTCGTAGGTCGCCGACGCGTCCGGACGGTCCTGGCCGAGCGGCCCCGAGTTGTAGACCCCGACCGCGACCACGGCGACGCCGAGCTCCCGCACCGTGCGACGAGCGACGCCGCGGGCTGCTCGAGCAGCGTGTACCGACCGGCGAGCATGACGACGTCGCACAGCCCGGTCTCGACGGCGGCCTCGAGCGCGGACACCGAGTTCGACCCCACGCCGACGGCGCGCACCACGCCCTCGTCCCGCAGCTCGGCGAGGGTCGGCAGCGCCTGCGTCAGCCCGTCGGTCAGCGAGTACACGTCCGGGTCGTGCAGGTACGCGATGTCCACGTGGTCGAGGCCGAGCCGGTCGAGCGACTCGTCGAGCGAACGGCGGACGCCCGACGGGGACGGGTCCCACTGCCGGACGAGGTCGTCCGGCACCGCGAACCCGCCCGACGCCAGGTCGTCGCCGTCGCCGCGACCGGAGTACGAGCAGCCGACCGACCTTCGTCGAGACCAGGTAATCCGAGCGGGGCCGGTCGGCGAGCGCCGCCCCGAGTCGCCGTTCGGACAGCCCGAGGCCGTAGTGCGGCGCCGTGTCGAACCCCCGCACGCCGACGTCCCACGCCGCGTCGACGGTGGCTCGGGCGTCCTGGTCGGACACGGCGCGCAGCAGGTTGGCGATGCCGGCACCGCCGAGCCAGAACGGCCCGCGGTCGAGGTCCACGGCGAGGTCCGTCATGCCTGTTCCTCCAGCGTCCAGACGAGCGGGATCCCGTCGTCGCTGCCCGAGTAGTCGTCGTCCGCCTCGAGGAGCGGGTTGATGACCTCCTGCCAGGCGGCGTTCACCGGGTCGTCGGCGAGCGACCGGCGCATCGCGCGGTAGTCCTCGACCTCGATCAGGTGGACCAGGTCCCGCCCGTCCCGCCAGATGCTCCAGTTCGACACCCCCGCGGCGCGGAGCCGGTCGACCAGTGCGGGCGGGATCGCGGCGTGCGCCTCCTCGTAGGCGGACTCCTGTCCCGCCCGCAACCGTGTCCTCGACACGATGCGCTGCATCCAGTCGCGCAGGAACAGCTCGACCACCGGCACCGCGACGTCGGGCGCGCACGATCGGCAGGGTCGCCGTCAGGGTGCCGGCCGGCTGTCCGCCGAGCCCGGTGTTCTGCGCACGGGTGCCCTCGGGGATCTCGCGGAAGTGGATCTCGGACGCGTCGTTGAGCAGCTGCGCGTACTCGACCCTCCCGGCCAGGCCGGCCAGGTGCACGTGCTCGAACGGCCACGTGAACAGGTGCAGGTACAGCCGGTTCCCGTTCTGCGTGTACACGGTGCCCGCCGGTGCCTGGAAGGACGACGGCCCCGCGCCGTAGACGGACCGCGCGTGCTGGTGCATCCACGTCCCCATGCCCGCGAGTGCGCTCCGTGCGACCCCGTCGAACTCGCCGCGGCCGGTCGGTCCGACGTTGAGCAGCATGTTCCCGTTGTTCGAGACGCCGTCCACGAGCATCCGGACGAGCAGGTCGACGCTCTTCACGGTGAGGTTGTCGCGGTCGTAGCCCCATGAGCCGTTGAGGGTCTGGCAGGCCTCCCACGGCACGCGCACGCCGTCGACCTCCATCGGCTTGTCCGGCTGGTACTGCTCCGGGGTGACGATGTCGCCGGGCAGGTCGAGCCGGTCGTTGACGATGATGCCCGGCTGGAGCCGCCTGGTCAGGTCGAGCAGCTCCTCGGACCCCCAGTCGTCTCGGCCCTTGCCACCCCAGATGTCCTCGTGGTCGTTGTCGCGGTACGAGAAGTCGTAGAAGAGGTAGTCGATCCGTCCGTAGTCGGTCAGCAGCTCCTCGACCTGCCCGTGCAGGTACGCGCGGTACCGGGCCATGTCGCGGCCCTCGTTGAGCGCGGCGATCGCTGCCTCGCCGTCGTCCCGTCGCGGGTGCACGCCGTCGATCGTGAAGTCCGGGTGGTGCCAGTCGATGAGCGAGTGGTAGAAGCCGACGCGCAGGCCCTCGGCCCGGACGGCGGCGACGAACTCGCGGACGATGTCGCGGCCGAAGCGGGTGTTCGTCGCCTTGTAGTCGGTGAGCTTCGAGTCCCAGAGCGCGAAGCCCTCGTGGTGCTTCGTGGTGAGGACCACGTACTTCATGCCGGCCTCGCGGGCGCGGCGGGCCCAGTCGGCGGCGTCGAACAGGTCTGGGTCGAAGTGGTCGAAGTACTTCTGGTAGTCCGCGTCGGTGATCCGTTCACGGTTCTTCACCCACTCGTGCCGTGCGGGCAGGGCGTAGAGCCCCCAGTGGATGAACATGCCGAACCGGTCGTGGGCGAACCACGCGGGCAGGCCGGTGGCGTCGGTCGCGGTCTGCGGCTCTGCAGGTGCGGTGATGGTCATGTGGCGAGTCTTCCTTTCGGACGGGAGGAACAGTGCGGGTGGTCGGGGTGCGCTGCGGTCACGACGTGCTCGCGTCCACGGCGCGGTGCGGCTGGATCAGCGGCCGCCGAGGCCGGAGGTGACGATGCCCTTGACGAGGTGCTTCTGGAGCAGGACGAGCAGGATCACGGTCGGCAGCATCGAGATCACCGAGGCCGCCATCACGAGGTTCCACTCCGGGCCCTGCTGCCCGAAGAACTGCTGCAGGCCGAGCGGGATGGTGCCGCGGGCCTCGACGTCGTTCACGACGACGAGCGGCCAGAGGAACGAGTTCCAGTAGGAGATGAACGAGAACACCGCGAGGACGGGGGGGGGGGGGGGGGGGGGGGGGGGGGGGGGGGGGGCCATGGTCGGTCGGGCGAGCGGGAGCATCACGGAGAAGAAGGTCCGGATCGCCCGGCCCCGTCCACCCGTGCGGCGTCGTCGAGCTCCTGCGGCACGGTGAGGAAGAACTGCCGCACCAGGAACGCACCGAGGGCGGTGAAGGCCCACGGGACGATGAGCGCCTGGAACGTGTCGACCCAACCGAAGCCCTGCATCATCACGTACATCGGGATGACGAGGACGTCCTGCGGGATCATCAGCGTCGCCAGGAACAGCACGAAGACGGTGTTCCGGCCACGCCACCGCAGGCGGGAGAACGCGTAGCCGGACAGCACGGCGACGACGACGTTGATCGCGGTGCCGGCCGCGGCGACGAACACCCCGTTGAGGATGAACCGGGCGAACGGCAGGTAGGTGAACGCCTGCACGTAGTTGTCCCACTCGAGCGAGCGACCCCAGAGCGTCGGCGGGGTGGTGAACACCTGGTCGGCGGGCTTCAGGCTCGTCGCGACCATGTAGATGAGCGGCGAGACGAACAGGAGTGCGACGAGGCAGAGCAGGACGTACCCGATCGCGTGCCGGACCCGCCCCGGTCGTGGCGCGGACTTCGTCCTGGCGACGGCACGTGGGTTGACCGTCCGGTTCGACGTGGTGGCGCCGACGCGCCCGCGGACCGCTTCACTCATAGTGCACCCACCGCTTCTGCCCGAGGAACTGGACGGCCGTGATCCCGAGGATGGTGACGAACAGCACCCAGGCGCCGGCCGAGGCCAGACCGAGCTGCTGGTTCTGGAAGCCGGTGTTGTAGATGTACTGCACGAGGGTCTCCGTCGCGGTGCCCGGCCCGCCCTTCGTCAGCACCAACGGCTGCACGAACACCTGGAACGAGGTGATCAGCGTCATCATCGTCGCGAAGAACACCGACGGCGAGATGAGCAGGAACTTGATCGCCCAGAAGGTCTGCCAGGCGTTCGCCCCGTCGAGCTGCGAGGCCTCGATCTGGTTCTCCGGCACCGCGTCGAGTGCCGCCGAGAAGATCAGCATGTTGTAGCCGAAGCCCTGCCACACGCTCATCGCGACGATGGCGAACATCGCCCAGTGCTGGTCGGCGAGGAAGTTCGGCGCGTGCACCCCGACGGTGGACTGCAGCGACGCGTCGATCGCGCCACCGGGCTGGTACAGCATCCGCCACACGACGACGTTCGCGACGATGGGCGTGATGGTCGGGATGAAGAACAGGACGCGGAAGACGTGCCGGCCGGCGATCCGTGGCGTCAGCCAAGCCGCGAGCCCGAGCGACACGACGAGGTTGAGCGGCACGTACAGGACCACGAACAGCGCCGTGTTGAGCGTCACCGTGCGGAAGACCGGGTCGGCGAACAGTCGGGTGTAGTTCTCGATGCCGGCCCAGCTCCGCTCGCCGAGCATGGGCCAGTTCATGAAGCTGACGACGAGTGAGGCGATGATCGGGAACGCCGTGAAGACGACGAGTCCGATCGAGTGGGGTGCCGCGAACGCGGCGCCCCACCAGGAGCGGCGCCCGAGCGCGCTCGTGTCCTCGCCGTCCTTCCGCCGCGGGGTGGCGGTGCCGACCGCGATCGCGCTCGCGACCGCGGGGACGGCCGCTTCGGCCGGTGGGTCCTGGATGGTGGTCATGCGACGACCTCCTCGTCGTTCGCGCGGTCCTGGGTGGGGTGGCGACGAAACGGGAGGCGCGGGGCGGGGTCGACCCGCGCCTCCCGTCCGTCACTGCGTGCCGAGCTGGCCGGCGATCGAGGACATGGTCTCCTTGCCGGAGGTCTGCCCGTTCACCGCCTGCAGCGCGTACTGCGTGAACAGCTGGGACAGCTGGTCGCTCTGCTTGTTCCCGAGGAGCGGCGAGGACTTCGCGAGTCCCGCCTTGAGCGCGGCCTCGGCGCCGTCGATGCCGGCGCTCGAGTACCACGCCGACTGGGCAGCGGTGCGGCCGGGGAAGGCTCGTCCCGCTTCGGCGAGCGACGTCAGGACCTTCTCGCTGGTCATCGTCTGGACGGCCTTGAACGCCTGCTCCGGGTACTTGCACTGCTTCGAGACACCGAAGCCGGAGCCGGCGGCGAAGGTCGACGGACCCGACGTCCCGGCGGGGAGCGTCGTGACCCCGAGGTCGAACTTCACCTTGGCCTTCTGGCTGATGAGCGACCACGGACCGTCGGTGTACATCGCGACCTTGCCGGCGGCGAAGTCGTTGCCCGGTGTCGACGAGTCCGACGACGCCTGCGTCGCGTAGCCCTTCTCCACCAGCGTCGAGAGCCGGTCGAGGCCGTCCGCGAACTTCGCGTTCGACGCGTCGAGCTCGCCGTCGGACGTGATCACCCGGCCACCGTTGTAGCCGTAGACCATCGACTCGAGGTTGAGGTCGCCCACCGTCGAGCCGAACATCGTGATGCCCTTCGCCTTCAGCGCGGCGCCCGCCGCCTCGAAGTCGTCGACGGTCCACCCCGGCTTCGGCTCGGCCACCCCGGCCTTCGTGAAGACGTCCTTGTTGTAGAACATCATGATGGGCCCGGTGTCGTAGGGCAGGCCGTAGAGCTTCCCGTCGACCTTCATGCCGTCGAGCGCGGTGCTGTCGAACGCGGACAGGTCGGTGCCGTCCTTCTTCGCGAGGTCGTCGAGGGGCAGCAGCGACGACGTGTAGTTCGCGGTGCGGAGCGACTGCATGCTCACGACGCACTGGGCGCCGCCCGCACTCAACTGCGTGCTGAGCTTCGTGAAGTAGTTCTCGAACGGCGCACCCTGGATCGTCAGGGTGATGTCGTCCTCGCTCTTCACGGTGTCGGCGACCTTCTGCCAGGCGGCCTTGTCCTCCTTCCCGGCGATCCACATGGACCAGGTCAGGGCGTCCTTCGACTGGCTCCCGCCGGCACTGCTGCCGGAGGAACAGCCGGTGAGCACGAGGGTCGCGGCAACTGCTGCCGCGAGCCCGGCGATGATGCGTCGTCGTTGCATCGGAGTCTCCACTTCGTCGTGGTGATCGGGTGAGGTGTGGGAGGTGCTGGTCAGGCGACGCGGACCGCGTCCGGGATGTCCTCGGCCGGCGCGGCCCAGACCGGGCCGTCCGGGAACGAGTACGTGTCGAGGGTGTCGGCGAGCATCTCGGTGCCGGCACCGGGAGCGGTCGGCGGCCGGTAGCGGCCGTCGTGGACGTCGACCGGGGTCACGAAGTGCTCGTGCAGGTGGTCGACGAACTCGATGCACCGGGTGTCGAGGTCGCCGGTCAGGGCGACCGCGTCGAACATCGAGAGGTGCTGGACGGCCTCGCACAGCCCGACGCCACCGGCGTGCGGGCACACCCGGACGCCGTGCTTCGCCGCGAGGAGCAGGATCGCCAGGTTCTCGTTCACCCCGGCGACGCGGGTGGCGTCGATCTGCAGGACGCTCATCGCGCGGGCCTGGATGAGCTGCTTCGCGATCACGCGGTTCGCCATGTGCTCCCCCGTCGCCACCGGGATCGGGGCGATGCGGCGGGCGATCTCGGCGTGCGCCAGGACGTCGTCCGGGCTGGTCGGCTCCTCGACCCAGGCGATGTCGAACGGGCGCAGCCGCTCGATCCACGCGACGGCCTCGTCGAGGTCCCAGCGCTGGTTCGCGTCGATGGCGATCCTGATGTCTGGGCCGACGGTGGCGCGGGCGATGCCCATCCGCCGGATGTCCTCGTCGACGTCGCCGCCGACCTTGAGCTTGATCTGGGTGAATCCCTCGTCGACGGCTTCGCGGCAGAGGCGCGCCAGCTTCTCGTCGTCGTAGCCGAGCCAGCCGGGGGTCGTCGTGTACGCGCGGTAGCCCTCGCGTTCGAGCCGTGCACGGCGCTCGGCGCGGAGCGGGACGGCGTCGCGGAACATCGTCAGCGCCTCGTCGGGGGTGATCGCGTCGGTGAGGTACCGGAAGTCGACCAGGTCGACGAGCTCCTCCGGACTGAGGTCGGCCAGCAGCGCCCAGAGCGGCTGCCCGGCACGCTTCGCCCGGAGGTCCCAGAGCGCGTTCACCAAGGCACCGATCGCCATGTGCATGACGCCCTTCTCCGGGCCGAGCCAGCGGAGCTGCGAGTCGTGCACGAGGGCCCGCCACGTCCCGCCCATGTCGTCGAGGAGCGCTTCGGCGTCGGCCCCGAGCACGTGGTCGCGGAGGGCGGCGATCGCGGACTCCTGCACCTCGTTGCCGCGCCCGATCGTGAAGACGAAGCCGGTGCCGACGTGCCCGTCGCGGGCGTCGGTGCTGATCTCGACGTACGCCGCGGAGTAGTCGGGCGCCGGGTTCATCGCGTCGGACCCGTCGTGCTCCCGCGAGGTCGGGAACCGGACGTCGCGCACGCGCAGACCGGTGATGCGGCTCATCGTGTCTCCTGCCCGTCCGGTCGCCGTCGACCGAACGAGGTAATCGAAACATCCGATGTCTCTGCTGTCAAGAGGGCGGGACGTTGCGTTTCAGCCACGAAGCGCGCCAAGTCGTCCGATGACTCGCGCCGTCCGCCCGCCCCGGAGCCGTTCCGCGCGTAGGAGGTCGTTCCGCGCGTAGGAGGTCGTTCCGCGCGTAGGAGGTCGTTCTTTCCGACCACCTACGCGCGATTCCGCTTTCCACTGCACTCGCGATGGGTCGGAACGCACCGACGGCCTGGAGGCGCGGTGCGGGTCGGGCCCGCACCGCGCCTCCAGGCCGTGGTCGCGACGCGCCGGCGGCGACGCGACCGTCGCGGTGGTCAGGCGGTGGCGAGCCGGCCCATCTCGGCGACCACACCTCGGAGCCGGTCCGCCAGGTCGTCGCGGGAGCCGACCGTGAAGCGGTGTGCCGCCTCGATGACCGCGGCCATCACGAGTGTCACCGCCGTGCGCGCCGAGTCCGGGTCGGTCCGCTGCGAGGCGACCTCGTGGACGGCGAGTCGGGCATCCGCCATCCACTGCAGCATCGTCGGGACCATCTCGGGCCGGGCCTGCACGAGCTCCTTCATGCGGCGACGGTCCTCCGGCAGGGTGACCGTCTGCGCGACGAGGTCGCAGAGGTCCGAGACGAGCGGCCCCTCGGCGGCGAGGAACGTCGCTCGTGCCTCGTCGGGCACCGTCGTCGCGGGCAGGCCCAGTGCGGCGTTGCCCTTCGACGGGAAGTAGTTGAAGAACGTCCGCGGCGAGACGCCGGCGGCGGCGCAGATCTCCTCGACCGTGACGCCGGCCAGCCCGCGGCCGGTGACGAGCTCGAGCGCGGCGGCGTGGATCGCGGCGCGGGTCTGCTGCTTCTTGCGCTCCCGGAGGCCGCAGTCTGCGGCGGGGGCTTCGCTGGTGGTCACGTGCTGCTCCTGGTGCGGAACGGGTGGTGCGGGACGGGGCCTCCCTCGAGGTGGAGGGAGGCCCCGTTCGGCCCTAGTCGTTCGAGGCGCCCCGCTGGACGGGGATCGAACCGGTCACGGGCGCGGTGGGCGAGCCCATGGTGTCGGCGGCCTTGACCGCCTGCACCTCGAGGTCGTCGGCGGTGCCGGCGTTGTCGGCCTGCTCCTGCAAGGCCGAGCTCTTCCGGAGCGGCGGGGCCTTGAAGAACCAGCTCAGGACGAACGCGAGCAGGATCACCGCGAAGCCGACCCAGTAGACGGTCACGGCCGAGGTGTTGAAGCCCGTCATGAACGGCTTCGTGAGGGCCTTGTCCGCGCCGTTGAGGTAGGACGTGTCGCTCGTCTCGGCGTTCGAGTCGCCCGAGCTGTTCGCGCCCTTGTCGATCTGCTTCGCGAGCGTCGGCGCGAGGTCGTTCACCCAGTAGGTGCGCTGCGCCGCGTTCGACCAGTCGACGGCGAGCTTGCCGTCCTGCACACTCGCGTGCGCCTGGGTCGCGGCGTTCGCCAGCGCCTGCTGCTGCACCGACTCCGGAGCACCGGTGGTGGCCTGGGTCACCTTGGCGGTCGCGGCGTCGAGGCCGGTCTGCACCTGCTGCTTCACCGGGGTGACGATCGGGTTCCAGATCTGGTCCATGACACCCTGGTTCGCCTTCGCCGTCGCGACGGTGGGGTTCAGCGCGGCGTCGAGGGCCGGGGTCAGGTTCTTCTCGTCCGCCGTGGCGTGCAGGATGTTCGCCGGCATGATCGAGAACAGGACCGACAGCAGCACCGCGGTGGCGAGCGTCCCACCGATCTGGCGGAAGAACGTGGCGGAGCTGGTCGCCACGCCCATGTCACGCGGCTGGACAGAGTTCTGCGAGGCGAGGGTGATGCTCTGCATGAGCTGGCCGAGGCCGAGCCCGATCAGGAACATGCCGATCATCAGGAACCACAGCGGCTTGTCGATCGTCATGAACGTGAGCACGACGTAGCCGCACGAGACCAGCGTCGTGCCGATCACCGGGAAGATCCGGTAGCGGCCGGTGCGGGCGACGATCTGGCCCGAGGCGATCGAGGCGATCATGAGCCCGCCGATCATCGGCAGGGTCGCGAAGCCCGACTCGGTCGGGGTCAGCCCGGTGACGATCTGCAGGTAGAGCGGGATGGTCAGCATGGCGCCGAACATCGCGAAGCCGACGAGGAACCCGAGGATCGTGGCCATCGAGAACGTGCCGGAGCGGAACAGCTTCAGCGGGATGATCGCGTCGTCCTTCATGAGCGTCTCGACGACGAGGAAGGCGACGAGCCCGAGGCACCGATCACGTAGCAGGCGATCGCGCCGGCCGAACCCCAGCCCCACGTGCGGCCCTGTTCGGCCACCAGCAGGAACGGGACGAGCGTCACGATGACGGAGGTCGCGCCCCACCAGTCGATGCGGGGCTTCGCCTTGGCGTCGCCGAACTTCGGCAGGTGCAGGAACGCGATGACCATGAGGAGGGCCGCGACACCGATCGGGACGTTGATCAGGAAGACCCACCGCCAGCCGGTGATGCCGAGGATGCTCGACGCGCCGGCGAACAGCCCACCGATGAGCGGGCCGATGACGCTCGAGATGCCGAAGACCGCCAGGAAGTACCCCTGGTACTTCGCACGCTCGCGCGGGGCGAGGATGTCGCCCATGATCGCCAACGGGAGCGACATCAGCGCACCCGCACCGATGCCCTGGAAGGCGCGGAACGCGGCGAGCATGATCATCGACGTCGACATGGTCGAGAGCAGCGACCCGAGGATGAACACCGCGATGCCGAAGATGTAGAGCGGCCGACGCCCGAAGACGTCGGACAGCTTGCCGTAGATCGGCGTCGTGATGGTCGACGCGATGGGGTACGCGGTCGTGACCCAGGCCTGCTGGTCGAGGCCGTGCAGGTCGTCACCGATCGTACGGATCGCCGTGCCGACGATCGTCTGGTCGAGGGACGACAGGAACATGCCGGCCATCAGGCCGTAGATGACGAGGAGGATCTGGCGGTGCGACATGATCGGCTTCCCCGGCGTGCTGGCCGGGGTGCTCTGTCGTCCGCGCTGCACCTCGACGGGTGCGGTGGCAGTAGACATGGGGTCCTTCAGGGGTGCGAGGGGTGAGTGCGTGCTGGTGCGTGGTCGCGAGGGACGCCGGAGCGTGCTGGCGGGCCGGTGACGGCGGGTCAACCTTGCGACAATGCAACTTTACACCCAGAGCACGTTTGCCGACAACGCAAACTTGCCGAGAGCGCACGTTCGTGAACGGCTTCTCAGGGTGGGCCGCCCGGTACCGTGAACCTCGTGGGGCGGATGACGTGGGACGAACTGCCGACGGCCCTGCGCCGTCGGGTGGAGGAGGCGCTCGGGGGCGAGGTGGTCGAAGCCGAGTCGCAGGCCGAGGGGGTACTCGCCCGGGAGTGCCGATCGGGTCGTCGTCAGGGGCGGCGGCCGGGCGTTCGTCAAGACGGTCTCACGATCGCGCAACGCCGACGCCTTCGATCTCCACCGACGAGAGGCCGACGTGATGGTGCAGCTCCCGCGGTCGGTCCGTGCCCCGCGGTTGCTCGCCGCGATCGAGGACACCGCCGCCGGCGACGACTGGATCGCCCTGGTGCTCTCCGACGTGGACGGCCGCCATCCGGGTGGGAGCCGCGACGGAACCGACATCCGAGCGGTGCTCGACGCGCTCGACACGTTGCCGGTCGCCACCGGTGCACTCGCAGCACGGCCTCGACTCACGGACGACCTCGCCGGAGCGTTCTGCGCCTGGGACCGGATGCTCGCCACCGGGCTGCCGTCGTCGATCCGCAGCACGTCGAGGCGGCGGCACAGGCCTTCGCCCGGACGGCGGCCGGGAAGCGCTGCCCTGCTCGACGGGGACCACCTGGTGCACGTGGACTGCCGTGCCGACAACCTGCTCGTCGACCACGCGGGGCAGGTCTGGGTGCTCGACTGGCCGTGGGCCGCCGTGGGCGCGCACTGGTTCGACCCGCTCACCTACCTGCTCGACGTGCTGGTCCGGGGCGAGTCGACCGACGTGGAGGCGCACCTCGCCGAGCACCCGGTGTTCGCCGGGCTGACCGCGCCGACGGTGGACGCGGTCCTGGCGGGGCTGGCGGGCACCTTCTTCGAGAACGCCGCGCGGCCGCGATCCCGCAGATGCCGACGCTCCGGGACTTCCAGCGACGCGAGGGACTGGCGGCGGCGGAGTGGCTCCTCCGCCGGTGGACGACGCGCTGACCGCCGCGCACCGGTGACCGCGCACGCCCCACCGGTGTGCCAGACTTCCGACGTCGGCGCTGGTGCCGACCGCGCGAGGGGGTGCCGGTGGGACGAGGGTCGGCTCCGTTCTGGGCACGCAGCGTCCGTCGCCGCCCCGCGGCCGCCGTGGTGCTCGCACTCCTCGCACTCGTCGCGACCGTGGTGTCCGTGATCGCGCCCCTGCTCCTCCGCGCCGTCGAACAGTCGACGCTCGACTGCGCTCGCCCACGCCGGGGTGCGCGGCACGTCGATCGCAGCCTCGGCCGAGATCGAGTACCAGAAGCTCAGCGAGGCCCAGGAGCGGTCGTCACGACCACTTCCGCAGCGACGGAGAGCCGCCTCTGGCACGGAGAAGTCGTCGTCGCCGAGTCGAAGGCCCTCGTCTCCTACCGAGCGCCGTCCGATCCGGCCGACGCCGACGTGCGGTACACCCAGCTCGCCGGGCTCTCCGACGACTGCGCGTCCCTCGGCCTCGTCGACGGGCGGTGTCCGTCCGGTTCCGACGAGGTGCTCGCCCCGGCAGGCTCCGGGATCGCGACCGGGGCGGTGCTGCCGCTCTCCGTGCTCGACGTCCCCGAGCAGTCCGTCCGCGTGCGGGTGGTCGGCACCTACGACGCAACGAGCCGCGTCGGCCGGATCGCGAGCGCGCCCGGCAAGCTGTTCGGCAGCGGCGGCACCGGCGGCCCCGACCTGGTGATGTCCCTCGCCGGGTTCGACGACCTGTCGATCACCGGGACGATGTGG
Source organism: Curtobacterium sp. AC273 (assembly GCF_979253735.1). NCBI lineage: Bacteria > Bacillati > Actinomycetota > Actinomycetes > Micrococcales > Microbacteriaceae > Curtobacterium > Curtobacterium sp. AC273. The sequence continues at coordinate 38,504 of NZ_CEEDDU010000012.1, forward strand.
TCGGTCAAGACCCTCCGGCACGGGCTCCGCCTCGACGACGTGCCCGCGGTGGTGCGCGACGTCGCAGCCGCTCGGGACGGCACGCTGACCGAGAGCAGCGCACAGTCGTCGGTGTCGGTGCAGGAACGGATCGACGACCTCGTCGACCGGGTGGCGGACGGGAACGACGCCGCGACGACGATCGTCGCCGTGACGGCACCTGCAGGCGGTCGTGCTGGCGTGGTTCGCCCAGGGGGTCGTCGCCGGCCGCATCGGGCAGGCGCGCGCGGCGGAGTGGGGGACTCGCCCGGCTGCGTGGGCTGCCGGCGCGACGTCGGTTCGCCGCGGTCCTGCTCGAGCCCGTGCTCGCGACGGTCGTCGGCGCCGTCGCCGGCGCGGCTGCCGGTCTGGGCCTCGCCGCACTCTGCGCGCCGGTGCTGCTCGGCGCGGGGGCCCCGGCCCTCGAACCGCTCCGCGCGCCCGTCCTGCTCGCCCTCGCCGCGGCGATCGCCGGGTCGCTCGTCGCCCTCGTCGTCGCGAGCGCCCGCGCGTCACGGGTCCCACTCGTCGACCTGCTCCGGCGTGTCACCGAGCCGCGGACCCTGTCCCGCGCGGGCGCGGTCGTCCAGGCGGTGGCCGTGATCGCCGCGGTCGTCGGACTCGCGGCCGTCGCGACCGAGACGGAGGTCACCGGTCCGAGCATCGCGCTCCTCGCGCCGTCGCTCATCGCCGTCCTGCTGGCGATCGTCGGACTGCGAGTCGGGGTCGCCGTGGTCCGTCGCCGGGCCGACCGCCCGGCGCGTTCCTCACCGAACTGCTCGTGGTGCGTCGGATCGCGCGGACGCCGTCGGTGCTGACGACCGCAGTCATGGTCGTCCTCGGCGTCGCGCTCGCGGTGTCGTCGACGCAGACGGCCGTCCTGGCCGTCCGCCTCGCCGACGACCGCGCGGCCGCGACCCTCGGCGCAGCGACCGTCCTCGACGTGCGGGTGGCCGAGGACACGCCCTTCGTGCAGGCCGTGCGCGACGCCGATCCCGGCGGGCGGTCGGCGATGGCGGTGCAGGCGACGTCCAGGGGGGTCGGCGTCGGACGGCTGATCGCCCTCGACTCCACACGCCTCGCCGCCGTCAGCGCGTGGGACCCGACCTGGAGCGGGCGCAGCACGGCCGCCCTCCAACGCGAACTCCGTCCGACGGGTGGCCGGTCGCTCCGCCTGACCGGGACGCAGCTCGCCGAGCCGCTCCGCGAGGTCGGCGCACCCGACGGCGAGGCGGCGAAGACCGTCGCCCCCGCAGACCCCGCCGACGTGGACGTCGTCGCCGTCGTGCAGGCGACCGACGGCTGGCACCGGGTCGTCCTCGGCGCACCGCGGGACGGCACGCTGACGAGTGCCCGCGGCGCCCTCCCCTGCACCGACGGCTGCCGACTCGTCTGGCTCGGCCTCGAGACCAGCGCGACCACCAGCGCACCCTACGGACTCGGGGCGACGATCACCGACGTCACGGTCGGGGACGGCACGACGGCGCGGTCGGTCGGCGCCGCCTGGCTCCACGCGGACCGCTGGCGGAGCCGACTCGGCGAGAACCCGCTGCCGGACGGCGGCCCGACCGCCACCCTCGGGGACCGCCGCGACGGCCTCCGCGTCTCGTGGGTCGACCCGACGGGTTCCGGGACACCGAGCATCACCCCGCGGGACGGCGCCGAGCCCCTCCCGACCGTCATCGGTGCTGCGACGGTCACGCAACCGTTCGCGGGCGTTCCCGACGCCACGGTCGGCATCGGGCTCAACGGGGAGTCGATCGTGCTGCGCGTGGTCGGGACGGCGCCGGCGCTCCCGCGGGTGCTCGCCGACGGCGCCCTGGTCGACCTGACCTCGGCCGGCCACGTCTCGAACCCGGTCGGCACGGGCACGGACCACGAGGTGTGGGTCGCACCCGGGGCCGAGCGGCGCGTCACGGCCGCCCTGTCCAGGCACGGCGTCACCGTGACGGGCCGGCACACCCTCGCAGACGCCGAACGCCGGGCCGAGCGGAGCGCCCCGGTGCTCGGGGCACTGGTCGGCGTCCCGACCGCCGGCGCGGCCCTCGTGCTCGTCCTGCTCGTCGTCGCCGGGGCCGGTGCGATCGGAGCGCGTCGCCGTCGTGACGACGTGGACGTGTCCGGACGAGCGGGTTCCCGCGCAGCGCCGTGCGTCGAGCCGTGCTCCGCGAGACGTTCCTCCCCGCCGCGGCCGCCGTCCTGCTCGGCGCGGTGGCGGGGACGATCGCCACGGTGGTGACCGCCGCACGGCTCCCGCTGCGCGCCGAGGCCGTCCCGCCCCTCGGAGTACCCGTGGGGCCGCTCACCGTGCTCGCGGTCACGGCGGTGACGATGCTCGTGCTGCTCGCCGTCTCCGCCGGGGTCGCCGCCGTCGGCGCGGACGGTTCCGGCCGACCGCGCGGCAGCGGCGACGGAGCGGAGCACCGGCGCCCGCGAGAGGGGAGGCCCGCACCGTGACGCCATCGCGCTCCACGCCCGTCGCGGACGACGGGTCCCTCCCGGCGTTCCGCGCCTCGGGCCTCGTGCACGTGTACCGGGAGGCCGAGGTCGACGTGGCCGCCCTGCGCGGCGTCGACCTGACGGTGCCGCCCGGGCAGCGCGTCGCCCTGCTCGGCCCGTCCGGTTCGGGCAAGTCGACCCTGCTGTCGATCGCCGCCGGCCTGATGCGACCGAGTGCCGGCACGGTGACCATCGGCGCGCAGGACCTCGGCACCGCCGACCGGCGCGACCTCGACCGGCTGCGGCGTGACGTCCTCGGACTCATGCTGCAGGGCGCCGACGTCAACCTCATCGGCCACGAGTCGGCCCGCGCCAACGTCGCCTGGACGGTCCGCGGGATCCCCGGCCGCGACAGCGCACTCGGCGAGCGTGTGCTGGCAGCCGGCGGGGTCCCCGACGACGGCCGTCCCGTCGCCGAGCTGTCCGCGTCGCACCGGCAGACCACGGCACTGGCGGTGGCGCTGGCGTCCCGCCCACGGCTGCTGCTCGCCGACGAACCGACGAGCCGCCCCGACACCGCCGCGCGGGATGCCCTGCTCGACCTGCTCGTCGCCGAGACGGAGCGGGAGGGGATCGCGGTCCTGCTCGTCACCCACGACGAGGCCGTCGCCCGCCGGATGCAGCGGATGATCCACCTCCGCGACGGCCGGGTCGGCGAGGAGGACTCCGGGGTCGGGGCAGCGCGCCGTCGTCGCGGCCGACGGTTCCGTGCCGATCCCCCAGCACCTCCGGGGCGACTGGCCGACCGGTGCACTCGTCACGGTCGAGCCGGACGGTACGGGCGGCCTGCGCATCCGACGGGCGGACGAGGAGGCGACGGCGTGACGGTACTGGTGTTCGAACGGTTCACGGTCGGGTTCGGCGACCGGGAGGTCTTCGCGGTGGACGGCCGGGTCGACGCCGGCGCGGTCGTGGTCGTGACCGGGGACGACGGCGCCGAGGTGTCCGCGGTGCTCTCGGCCGTCGTCGCCGCGCTCGACCCGGACGCGCCCCCACTCGATCGGTCGGCACGCGCCAGGAGCACGGGCTCGGTCCGGATCGAGGACCTCGCCGCCGGACGGCCACCGCTCGCGCTCCTGACGCGGGACCACGATCTGCTCGGAGCCCTGACCGCGACCGAGAACGTCGCACTCGGCCTGCTCGCGCACGCGCCGTCCCGCCGTCGCGCGGAGCGGGGACGTCCTTGACCGGGACGACCGCATCACGGACGCCCTCGACGCCGTCGGGGTACCGCCGGCGGTCCGCACCAACCTCGCCGAGCAGCTCTCCGGCGGGCAGCAGCAGCGCGTCGCACTCGCTCGGGCGCTCGCGGTCGATGCCGGTGTCACGGTGCTCGACGACCCCACGAGCGAGCTCGACCCGGCATCGGGGCTCGTCGTCCTCCGCGCGCTCGAGGCCGCGGCCGACCGGGGCGGGATCGTGGTCGTCGGGCGCTCGTCCGACGACGAGGTACCGACGTCGGCGATCCTCTTGCGGATCGGTCACCGCGGCCGGCACGCTCCGGCCTGAACGGGTCACCGTCGGCCGCGGTACCCCATCGATCCAGGAAGCGCGACCCCCGGGAGCGTACGGTCCTCCGCATGACTGACGAGCACGGCAGCACCCCACGTCCGGAGGACGACGCCGCACGACTCGGACTGGTCGTCGTCGGCGAGGCGCAGCAGCACTGCACTCGGGCGACGAGGCGGCCCTGGACGCGAGCGAGCAGAACATCCGCGACACCATCGACGAGATGATCGACGAGCCGTTGACCGACCGGCAAGAGGAGGTCGTCGAGCGGCTGTGTCCGCAGGGGGCACCCTCACCGCGGGACTCAGCGGGGCACTCGCCGCGCAGGCCGGACGGAGCGTCGACGACATCCTCGAGGGTGCCGCCCGCAGCGTCGTCTGGCAGCAGCGGCTCTCGCAGGAGCGTGACGACGCCGAGCGCGACGACCACGGCGGCCAGCGCGAGGACGCCGGTGGCCAGCAGCGTGAGCGCCGGAACGACGACGGGCGCGACGAGGCCTGAGCCCCGCCGCGCCCGCACCGGGCACTGCCCCTACTCGGCGGCGAGCGGCTCCTGTGCCTGCTCCCGCACGACGGCGCGAGCCGCAGCCTGCCCGGTCGCGGTGCTCTTCACGATGTCGCTCAGGGTGAAGCCGGCCGTCGTGCCGAGCAGCGCGTCGACCTCGCTGAACTGACTGACGACGCTCTTCGACAGGGCACCGGCCGTCGGACGACACCACCGTGAGCTTGTCGATGTTGCTCATCGGGGCTGCGAGCTCGCGGGCGATGCTCGGCAGCGTCTCGATCGCCTTGACGCGGAGGACGGCGTCGGAGGTGCTGGGCGAGGGCGTCGGCCTGCGCCTTCGTCGCGTCGGCCTCGGCCTGCCCCTTGGCACGGATCGCGTCGGCGGCCGCTTCACCCTCGGCACGCGATGCGTCGGCGGCGAGCTTGCGGCCTCGGACTCGGCCTTCGCCTCGGCGGCGATCGCCTCGGCGGAGATCCGCCGGGCCTCGGCCTGGGCACGGGCCGTCTCGACCTGGGCAGCGGCGGCCGCTTCGGCCTCGACCCGGGTCTTCCGCGCCTGGGCCTCGGCAACGGCGCTGACCTCGGACTCGAGCTCGGCGCGACGGAGTTCGGCACGCTTCTGCGCGGTCAGCTGCTCCTGCTCGACGACGCCCTGAGCGGCACGGGCCTGGGCGAGCGGACCCGCCGCCGCGGCCTCGGCCGATGCACGGTCGGCGTCGAGTTGCAGCGCTGCCCGTCGGATGGCGAGCGTGTTCTCCGCCTCGGCGATGGCCTGGTCGGCGGTCGCCCGAGCCTCACGCGCTTCGCGGTCGGCCTGGGCCTCGGCGTTCTCGGCCTCGAGCCGGACACGCGCACGCTCGGCACGACCGAGGTCGCTGATGTACTCGTTGCGGTCCGAGATGCCCTTGATCTCGAACGAGTCGACGTCGAGCCCCTGGCTGTGCAGGGCGTCCTTCGCGACGTCGAGCACGGCGACGGTGAGCTGGTCACGGTTGCGGATGATCGTCGACACGTCGGTCGCGACCGATCGAGGCGCGGAGCGAACCCGACAGGACCTCGCGCGCGAAGTCGTCGATCTTCTTCTCCTGGCCGAGGAACCGCTGCGCCGCCGCCCGGATGGAGGCGTCGGTCTCGCCGACCTTGACGAGCGCGACTGCCTCGACGTCGATCGTGACGCCGCGGGAGTCCTGCGCGTTGACGTTGATGTCGATCGCCCGGGAGCTCAGCGAGAGCTTCGCGACCTTCTCGAAGAACGGTCGGACGAGCACGCCGGCACCGAGCACGACCTTGATGCCGGACTCGATCCGCTCCCGGTGCCGTCCGAGTTCTTGACCTTGCGTGAGCGCTTGCCCGTGATGATGAGTGCTTCGTCGGCACCCGCGTTCCGGTACACGACCTTCGCGTAGATCAGCGCGATGATCGCCAGGACGATGATCCCGCCGATGATCAGCGGGACGGCTCCGAGCGCGAACAGGACTTCCGGCTGACTCCCCCTCCGGTCCAGCGTCCGGCCACGTTCGGCTCGACCTGGATTCCGCATCTGTTGTTCCGTTGCCTCCCATCCTAGGAGCGGGAGCCGACAGCAGGACGGTGCCGGGGACGAGATGTGGAGAACGGACGGGAGGCGCGGTGCGGGTCGGACCCGCACCGCGCCTCCCGTCGGCGGTTGCGAGCGCCTACGCGCCCGCACGCCACCAGTCGTCGAAGGGCGTCGCCGGGACCTGGCGCTTGCGCTCCGTCGCGCGGTAGCGCGTCTCGATCGCCTCGGCGACCTCCACCGGCACGTCGTGCCCCTGCAGGTACGCGTCGATCTCGGCGTAGCGGAGCCCGGAGGTCGCCGTCGTCGGCCGGGCGTCTCGTCGAGCAGGTCCGCCGTGGGGCCTTCTCGTACAGGCGGGCCGGTGCGCCGAGGTGCTCGAGCAGCTGCCGCCCCTGGCTCTCCGTCAGGCCAGTGAGCGGCGTGAGGTCGACGCCACCGTCGCCGTACTTGGTGAAGAAGCCGGTCACGGCCTCGGCCGCGTGGTCCGTGCCGACGACGGGAGTCCGAGTTGTCCCGCCACGGCGTACTGGGCGACCATGCGCATCCGCGCCTTGACGTTGCCCTTCACGAAGTCGCTCAGCGGGACGCCGGACGCCGCCGTGTCCTGCACGACCCCGTCGACCCCGTGCTCGATGTTGATCGTGATGCCCGGGTCGGCGGCGATGAACTGCAGGGCGAGTTGCGCGTCGTCCTCGTCCGCCTGCACCCGGTACGGCATGCGGACGGTGGTGAACGCGGCGGCGTGCCCCTCGGCGCGGAGGGACTCCACCGCGAGCTGGGTCAGTCGGCCGGCGAGCGTGGAGTCCTGGCCGCCGCTGATCGCTAGCAGGTAGCCCGCAGCACCGGTGGTCAGCAGGTAGTCGCGCAGGAACCCGACCCGACGGGCGACCTCCTGCTCGGGGTCGATGGTCGGCTGGACGTTGAGGTCCGCTGCGATGGCGGCTTGGAGTTCACGCACCACCTCAGTATCCCGCTGCGACCGCCGGCGCGCACGGGTTCAGCGAACGGGTTCGGCACCGATCGGCCGGACCGTGTTGTCGTGGTCGGTGCCGATCGCGCAGGTGCAGACGACGCCGAGGGTCTCGGCGGAGCGGGTCAGCCGGAACCGCTCGACGTGGCGGCGGTCCGACGCGGCGGTCGAGGGGGTGGGTGTCGTGGTCGTGCACGGTGGTCCTCACGGCTCGAGGGTGGACGGGGCTGGGAACGAGAGCGGAGAAGAGGCCGGTGCGGTGGCGGCCCGAACCACCACCGCACCGGTCGGGGTCGCGGCGACCCGAACGCGCCACGACCCCTGGGAGACGGGCGCCGGTCCCCACCGGCGCCCGTCGGGGTCGTCCGACCGATCAGACGCGGCGCAGACGACGCGCGACCAGGGTCGCCGCCGCCGGCTGCGAGGAGCAGCCCGGCGAGGAGCATCAACGGCAGGACCTCGGCGCCCGTGAAGGCGAGGGAGCCCGTGCCGACCCCGGCCCCGGCTCCGGCTCCGAGACCGCCGGCACCACCAGCACCACCGGCACCACCGACTCCGCCGGCACCGCCGTCACCGCCCGCTCCCGGGCCATCCGGACCGCCGGGCGTCCCGGGATCGGTCGGGTCCGTGGGGTCGGTCGGGTCGACCGGTGCCGCAGCGACCGCGAAGGTGACCGAGTCCGGGTCACTGACCAGGGCGCCGATGGTCTCGACGGCCTCGGCCTCGTGGTCGCCGACCGCGACGTCGGGGAACGTCACCGTCCAGGTGCCGTCCTCGTCGGCGACGGTCGACTGGACGCCGTCCGCGTCACCGTCGAGCGTGACGTCGACGTCGGCTCCGGGCTCCGCCGTGCCGGTGACCGGCACGTCGGTGGTGTCGTCGTCGGTCTCGACCGTGTAGTCCGTGCCGTCCTCGGGCGAGGTGATCGCGATCCCGGCGAACGGGTCCGCCTGCACGGTCGCGGTGGCCAGGTCGACCGTCGCGAGGTCGGCCGCGGGCAGGAGCTGCACCCGGACCGCCCGGACCGTGGTGGCCCCGGTGGCGTCGGCGGTCGGCTCGGTGAAGACCGGTGCCGTCTGCGAGTTGATCGTGATCGACACGAGCTCGTTCACGATGTCGAGCAGCGGGTTGAGCGCCGTGACCGTGCCGGTCGCCGTGGTGAGGAGTGTCTGCACCGTGTTCGCGACGAAGTCACCGCCGAGCACGTCGCCGACGATCCCGGTGAGCGCCGGCACGACGGTGGAGCCGAGCAGCGGCTGGAGCAGCGGGTCGAGCGTCCCGAGCACCGGGCCGAGGATCCCGTCGCCGGCCACCGTGAGGGTGGCGCCGTCGCCGGTGCCGAGCAGGTCACCGACGGTGGTGTCGACGGTGAGGGTGAGGCCCGCGACGTCGAGTCCGGCCAGGTCGACGCCCGTGTCCACGACGAGCTGCACCGCGGCGGCGTCGAGTGCGTTCGTGATGGTGCTCGTGAGGAGCGCCGGCAACTGCTCCGTGAGGATGTCCGAGATCGCGCCGGTGATCTGCGCGTTCACGGTGTCGCTCGCGAGGAGCTTCGTGTTCGCCGGCAGGTCGTTCAGCGTGTAGAGCTGCCCGAGGTCGATCGACACGACGCCGGTGGACAGGTCGAGCGTGACCGGACCGTCCGTCAGCGGCTGCTGCGTGACGGTGGCGAGCGCTCCCTGCAGGTCGACGTCCGCGGTGAGCTGCGCCGTGGTGTCGTCGAGGCTGAGCACGCCGAGCCCGAGGTGTTGACGGCGTCGGTCACCGGGCCCAGCAGCGAGGCGGTCAGGTCGGTCGTGAGACCGTCCTCACCGAGTGCCGTGTTCACGGTCGTGTCCGTCGTGCCGAGCGTCGTGTCCAAGCTCGTCACGAGCTGCTGCACCGCCGGGCTGACCAGGCGGACCTGCGCACCGGCGACCTGGTAGTCGGTGGTGACGTCGGCGCCGTCGAAGGTGCGGTCTGCCTCGGCCCGAGCCGACAGCGCGCCGAGCCCGACGGAGAGTTCGCTCACGACCCCGTCGACGTCGAGGTCGCCCAGGAGCGGCGTGAGGTTCACGGTGGCGCCGGTACCGGGGGTTCCCGGGCCGACCTGGATCGCGCCGTCCGCCCCGACCGCACCCGAGGCGGCGACCGCCGAGGTGGTGTCGGTCGCGGCGACCTGTCCGGCGACCCCGACGTTCACGAGGCCGTTCTGCCCGAGCAGCTGGATCCCGCCGGGGACGTTGATCCCGATGCTGTTGAGCACCGCGAGGTCGAGCGGGTCGGACCCGCCGGCCGCCTGGCCGCCTGGAGCGGTGGCCCCGAACGACCCGGCGAGCGCCGCCACGTCGTCGAGGTCGATCGTGCCGCTCCCCGCGATGAGCCGACCTTCGGCCTGGGTCGCGTCCGAGGCGGCTGCGTGTGCGGGGAGGGCTGCTCCCCCGATGATGACCGCCGCGACGGTGGCCGTGGCGCCCGCGCGGAGCGCGATGCGTGTTGCTGTGCGTGGCATGGTGCCTCTTCCTCCGGCGGAGGAGTCCTCCGCCGCTGATCCATCCCGCGGTGGTTGGCCGTGGGATCCGACGAGGTCGCTGGTGAGGCGGCCCCGGAGTCACGTGTGCGCGTCGAGCTGTGCGCGGGCGCGGCTATCCGGCGTGACCACCTCCGGGGCGGAGGGGTCGGCGGGCCGTGGCCCCACGAACGGGCGCATCGAAGGTGCGCGCATGGTTCGTCCTCGTGCCATTCCTGATCCCCTCGGGTGAGGCCCGGCGACGTCGTCGAGCTGGAGGATGAGCGGCTGGTGAGACCGCGTTCCTGTGCAATCTACAAGGGGTGTCGGGGGTGCTGGCGATACCCCCTGTTCGGGAGGGACGCGGGCTGGACACCCTCAACAGTTTGATCATTGACAGTTAGATATCGAATGGTTAGTGTTTTGAGCATGACGAAGCAGGACCCCAGGACGTCGCAGCAGCCCCAGCGCGCAGCAGGCGCCCCGGATGGACTCCCCCTCCAGCAGATGCGCTGGATCGGGGTGGGCGCAGCGGAAGGCCGCCGAGGAGTGGGTGCGGGAACGCGACCTCACCCAGGAGCAGTCCTTCGTGCTCGGGTACCTGGCAGCGCACGCCCGGGGCGATCCAGCGGGACATCGCCGACATCACCCGGACGAGTGCGGCCAGCGTCTCGAGCCTCCTGCAGGGCTCGAGCGCCGCGGGCTCGTCGAACGCCGCGCCGACGCCGGGAACGCCCGGACGAAGCGCGTGTACGCCACCGACGAGGGCATCGCCCTCATCGCCGGGTTCGAGGACGCCATGGTCGCCCTCGACGACGTCCTGCTCGCGCCGCTGAGCGAGGACGAACGGGCCACGCTGCAGGCCCTCCCTGCAGAAGGTCACGGCCGACCCGCCGGAGCCGACCCGCTAGCACCCGACCCCGGCACCCCCGCCCGCGCCGACCCGCTCGGCGCACCCCGCGCCTCCCGGTCCACCGCCGGAGGCCCCACCGACGCGCCCGCTCCCGAGGCGCCCCGTCGCGCCCGCAGCCGCGGACCGCGATCCCACGCGACCGCGCCCGCGGCCCGCGCGCCTCCGTCGTGCCCGGAAGGGCGGGCGGAGCCCTGCCCTGAAGGAGGCAGTCATGAGCACCACGTCACCGTCCACCACCGAGCCGACGCCCGGATCCACGCCCGGGACCGCCGCGGCGAAGAACCGCTGGTACCTCTCCGCCGCCCCCATCGGCAGTGCCCTCCTGCACCTGTGCGTGCCGATGGCCGCCGCGATGGTCGTCAGCGCCGTCTACAACGTCATCAACGCGGGGTTCATCGGCGCGCAGCACGACACCTCGCTGCTCGCCGCCATCACGTTCGGCACCCCGCTCCTCGGCCTCATCATGGCGGTCGGCGGTGTGTTCGGCGTCGGTGGCAGCGCGCTCATGTCCTGGATGCTCGGTGCCTCCGAGCACGACCCGGCGAAGGCGCAGGACATCAAGCGCGTCGCCTCCTTCGCGCTCTGGGGCGCCGTCGTCACCGGTGCCGTCCTCGCCGTGATCGGCCTGGTCTTCCTGCAGCCGCTCGTCGCCGTGCTCGGCGCCGATGCCGCCGCGGTGCCGGCCACGAGCGCCTACGTCGCCGTGATGCTCGCGTTCGTGCCGGTGCTGGCAGCCTCGTTCGCGCTCGAGCAGATCGTCCGCTCCGAGGGGGCCGCGCGCCAGGCGATGGTCGGCCTCATCCTGTCGACCATCGGCAACCTGGTGTTCGACGTGCTGTTCATCCTCGTCCTGCACTGGGGCGTCGCCGGTGCGGCCCTCGCCATCGGGCTCGGGAACCTCGTCGCGATCGGGTACTGGATCGTGTGGCTGCAGCGGCACAGCGAGAACGTGCGCTTCGCGCCGAAGTGGTTCACGCTGCGCCGCGACGTCCTGGCGGGCGTGTTCGGCATCGGCTCGAGCGAGCTGCTGCAGTCCGCGTTCCTCATCGTCACGACCCTCGTGCTCAACAACCTCGCCGCTGCCTACGGGGACGACCCGCTCGCCGCGATGGGCGTCGCCGTCCGGATCGCCCAGGTGCCGGAGTTCCTCGTGATGGGCGTCACGATCGGCGTGCTGCCGCTCCTCGCCTACGCGTTCGGCAAGGGCGACGCCGCACGACTGCGAGCCGCCCTCCGCGGGGCGGCGTTCACCGTCGGCACGATCGTCCTGGTGTTCTCGGGCGCGGTGTTCGTCTTCCGCGAGCAGGTCTTCACGGTCTTCTCCGGCGACCACTCGGTGCTCGCCGTCGGTCTGACGATCCTCACCGCGCAGCTCGTCGCGACCATCGTCAACGGGTTCACCGGACTGCTCACCTCGCTCTTCCAGGCGACCGGCATGGTGCTGCCCGCGATGGTGCTCTCGATGGCGCAGGGCGTGCTCTTCGTCCCGATCGTCATCGTCGGCAACGTCTGGTTCGGGCTCGCCGGGATCATCTGGGCGCTGACGGTCACCGAGGTGCTCGTCTTCGCGGCGGCCCTGGTCCTGTGGCTCGCGTCCCGAGGTCGGATCGCTCGCGGTCCTCGCTGCGGGCTCGCCCGAGCGGGCGGACGCGTCGCTGGAAGCGGCGGCCGCCTGGACGCACTGGACCTGCGCCCGGACGGACTGGAGGCGCGGTGCCGGCTGGCACCGCGCCTCCAGGCCGTCGGTGGGTGCGCTGGTGCGCGACGGGTTGGGTGGTCCTACGAGAGGACGAGTTCCAGCAGCGAGCCGGCGACGGGTGCGACCGGGGAGCGGGTGGAACTGGCGAAGAGATCTGTAGCGGACGAGCTCGGAACGGTGGTGGCGGTCACGGCGACCTGCCCTTCGTCGGAGTGATGCGCACTCCGGATTCGACCAGACCGTCTCGCTGCGCCAGACCTCGCAGACCGCGAGGAGCATCAAGACCACGAGACCTGAGATTCGGCCTGGTCCCCTCACCGTAACGGCGTCGCCGGTTCCGGACGAGAAGTCTCCGCAAACCGCATCGAGGGGCGACCCCCGAACTGGGGAGACCGATCTGTCTGTCCACACTTCTGCGGACCGCCTAGAGTGATGGTCGTCAGCGAGTCACACCCGACCGGCGCTCCCCACGCCGGGACCCGCGACGAGCATCGACGCTCCGGCCCTCGAGCACTTCCTGCAGCTCGGGCCGGAGCGCGATGGCACCGCCGCTGCGGCTTTCGACCGGCCCGGCCCTGCGGGCGACGTCCCCGGTACGGTGGGCGGGCACACCCGCACCCCGAGGAGCCAGATGCCCCTGTTCGGCAACACCCCCAGCACACCGTCCGCCCCCGCTGCACCGACCGAGGTGTCGAAGAAGTGGTCGGACTCCTTCGGCGGCATCGCCACCCTTGCGCCTGCAGCTCATCATCGTGCTCGTCATCGCGATCGGCATCGTCTACGCGGCGGCGACGCTCAGCGTCGTGACCATCCCGGTGCTCCTCGCGCTCATCATCGCGTCGGCCATGCACCCCGTCGTCTCGTGGCTCCGTCGACACCGTGTCCCCTCGGTGCTGGCGACGCTCGCGGTCCTCATCGGCGTGCTCGTCGTGCTCGGCCTGGTGGGCTGGCTCATCGTCGTCGCCGTCGTCTCGCAGTGGCCCGAGCTGCAGGAAGTCGGCACTGCACGGCTTCGACCAGCTGCAGGACTTCGCGTCGACGCTCCCCTTCTCGATCGACCAGTCGCAGATCGACGAAGCCGTCAAGGGCATCCAGGACTTCGTCACCAGCTCGCAGTTCGGCTCGGGAGCCCTGGCGGGGGCTTCGGCCACGGCGAACTTCCTGACCGGGCTCGTGCTGATGATCGTCGTCCTGTTCTTCTTCCTGAAGGACGGCCCGCGCATCTGGGAGTTCCTGCTCCGCCCCTTCACGGGCGAGCGCTACCTGCGGGCCCGCCGTGTCGGTGACCGCGTCGTGCAGACCCTCGGCGGCTACGTGCGCGGCACCGCGACGGTCGCAGCCGTCGACGCCATCGGCATCGGCGTGGGCATCGCCATCGTCGGCGTCCCGCTCGCGCTGCCCCTCGCCGTCGTCGTGTTCATCACGGCGTTCATCCCGATCGTCGGTGCGACCGCGGCTGGCATCCTGGCGGCGCTCGTCGCCCTGGTCGCGCTCGGCCCGCGTGCAGGCGCTGATCGTGGTCGGCATCGTCGTGCTCGTCAACCAGCTCGAGGGCAACCTGCTCCAGCCGGTCCTGATGGGCAAGACGCTGAAGCTGCACGGGCTCGTCATCCTGATCGGCCTGACCGCCGGCACCGTGCTCGCCGGCATCACCGGGGCGATCATCTCCGTGCCGCTGCTCGCCGCCGCCTGGGGGTGCGATCCAGGTGTGGGACGGGCCGGACACGCCCGCTCGTGCGTGGCGGCAGAAGCGCGTGGAGACCGCCGAGGCGCGCTGAGGCGGCGCGACAGGACGCTCGGCGGGGGCGCGGTGCCGGTGGCGCCGCGCCTCCCGTCTGTCTGCGGGCGGTCGGTCGCGGTCGGCGGCGGGCGGCGGCGGGCGGTCGCGGTCGGTCGCGGTCGGTCGCGGTCGGTCGCGGTCGGTCGCGGTCGGTCGCGGTCGGTCGCGGGCGGTCGCGGTCGGTCGCGGGCGGTCGCGCTGACCCTGACCGATGCATCGGCATGGTTCGACAACATGCCGGTCGATCGACAAGTGGGACGTCGCACGATGCACACGCACCCAATGCGTGGGCATGGTTCGACAACGTGCGAGTCGATCGACGCGTGTCTCGTCGCACGATGCACACGCAACGACAGCCAGCGCTGCTCCGGGCGGCCAGCGAGGACATCGACACCGGCGCAGCACGACGAAGGGGGCCTCCGCGCGACGCGGAGACCCCCTTCTTGCACGCAGTGCTCAGTCGGTACCGGAGTCGAAGGCCGCACCCTCGAGAGGCGGCGTCCGTCGCGCGACCGAGCGCGTCGTCGGCATCCGTGGTGGACGACGGCGCCGCCGAGGATCTCTTCGGACTCGCCGGCTTCGAGCCGACCGACCAGGTCACCGGTCGCGCCGCCGATGAGCCCGGCGGCGGCGTACTGCTCGAGCCGCGCACGGGAGTCCGCGATGTCGAGGTTCCGCATCGTGAGCTGGCCGATCCGGTCGTCCGGGCCGAAGGCCGCGTCGCCGACGCGCTCCATCGACAACTTGTCCGGGTGGTACGACAGCGCCGGTCCCGTGGTGTCGAGGATCGTGTAGTCGTCGCCGCGGCGCAGGCGGAGCGTGACCTCGCCCGTGACCGCCGAGGCGACCCAGCGCTGCAGGGACTCGCGGAGCATGAGGGACTGCGGGTCGAGCCAGCGCCCCTCGTACATCAGGCGACCGAGGCGGCGCCCCTCGTTGTGGTACGACGCGACCGTGTCCTCGTTGTGGATCGCGTTGAGGAGGCGCTCGTACGCGATGTGCAGCAGCGCCATGCCCGGGGCCTCGTAGATGCCGCGGCTCTTCGCCTCGATGATGCGGTTCTCGATCTGGTCGGACGCACCCAGGCCGTGGCGGACCACCGATGGCGTTCGCCTCGTAC
The DNA here is from genome assembly GCF_979253735.1 of Curtobacterium sp. AC273. NCBI lineage: Bacteria > Bacillati > Actinomycetota > Actinomycetes > Micrococcales > Microbacteriaceae > Curtobacterium > Curtobacterium sp. AC273. The sequence goes on from NZ_CEEDDU010000012.1 coordinate 53,544, forward strand.
ACGAGGGCGACCGCGTCGGTGTACTCGACGCCGTTGATCGCGACCGGACGACCGGCCTCGAAGCGGACCGTCACGACCTCGGTCGCGACCTCGACGTCGTCACGCCAGGCGGCGACGCCCATGATCGGCTCGACGATGTCCAGGCCGCTCGAGAGCTCTTCGAGGCTCTTCGCCTCGTGCGTGGCACCCCAGATGTTCGCGTCGGTCGAGTACGCCTTCTCGGTGGAGTCGCGGTACGGGAAGCCGCGGGCGACGAGCCACTCGCTCATCTCCTTGCGGCCGCCGAGCTCCTCGACGAACTCGGAGTCGAGCCACGGCTTGTAGACGCGCAGTCGCGGGTTCGCCATCAGGCCGTAGCGGTAGAACCGCTCGATGTCGTTGCCCTTGTAGGTGGAGCCGTCGCCCCAGATGTCGACGCCGTCCTCCTTCATGGCGCGGACGAGCATCGTGCCCGTCACCGCGCGGCCGAGGGGCGTCGTGTTGAAGTAGGTCTTGCCACCGGAGCGGATGTGGAACGCGCCGGTCTGCAGGGCGACCAGGCCCTCTTCCACCAGGGCGCTCTTCGCGTCGACCAGGCGGGCGATCTCGGCGCCGTACTCGTGGGCGCGGCTCGGGACGGCGTCGATGTCCGGCTCGTCGTACTGGCCGATGTCGGCCGTGTACGTGCAGGGGATCGCTCCCTTCTCGCGCATCCAGGCAACGGCGCAGGAGGTGTCGAGACCCCCTGAGAACGCGATGCCGACTCGTTCGCCGACGGGGAGACTGCTCAGGACCTTGGACACGGGGTCAATCGTACGGGGAGTCCAGCCGGTACAACGACGTGCGAAGTGCCCCAAGAACGCGCTGCAGGGACTCGAACCCCTACGACGCGTGAAGTGCCCCTGGAGGGACTCGAACCCCCAACCGTTTCCTTAGGACGGAACTGCTCTTCCATTGAGCTACAGAGGCTGGCCCGACCACTCTACCGGCGGAACGGCTCCAGGAAGGCGCGGAGCTCGTCGACGAAGACCTCCGGCTGCTCGAACGCCGCGAAGTGTCCGCCACGCTCGAGTTCGTGGTGGTACACCAGGTTGGTCGTGCGCTCGAGCCACTCCTTGGGCGCCCGCACGAGGTCTCCCGGGAAGATCGAGAACCCCGACGGCACCTCCACCCGACGTGCCATCTGCTCCGCGGGGACCGCCGCGTTCGCGTGGTACATCCGCATCGACGACCCGATCGTCTCGGTCGCCCAGTACTCGGTCAGGAGCGCCAGCACCTCGTCTCGCGTGTACACGGACCAGAGGTCGCCGTCGCAGTCGCTCCACGACCGGAGCTTCTCGACGATCCACGCCGCCAGCCCCGCCGGGGAGTCGTTCAGCGCGACCGCCACCGTCTGCGGCTTCGTGCGGTGCAGCATCGCGTAGGCACCCTCGTCGGTCCGCCACCGGTCGGTCTCGGCGACGAAGGCCTGCTCGGCCTCGGACAGTGTGGACGCGTCCAGCCCCGGCCACGCGAGTCCGCCGTCGATCCGGTGCACGGCCACGACCCGGTCGGGGTGGTCGAGCGCGAGGTACCGGACGACGTGCGTGCCGATGTCGCCGCCGGACACCGCGAACCGGTCGTACCCGAGCCCGGTCATCAGGGTCGCCCACATCCCGGCGACCCGTCGTGCGTCGATCGGCTGCGGCGGCGCTTCGGAGAACCCGTACCCGGGCATGTCCGGCACGATGACGTCGAACCCGGCGTCGACGAGCATCGGCAGCACCTTCCGGAGGCGCCACCCCGAGTCCGGCCAGCCGTGCGCGAGCAGGAGCGGCAGCGCATCCGGACCACCCGCGTGGGCGTGCAGGACGTGGACGGAGATGCCGTCGACGACCACCCGGTGCGAGGGGAGCGCCGCGAGTTCGGCGCGGTGTGCGTCGAAGTCGAAGCCGTCCGCCCAGTACTCGACGAGGGGCCGGAGCTCGTCGACGTCCACGCCGAGCGACCACCCGAGTCCGGACGGGGCGTCGGGCCACCGGGTGGCGCGAAGGCGCGCGCGGAGGTCGGCGATCGTCGCGTCGTCGATGAACGGAGTGTCTGCCATGGCCCGACGCTACGACCCACCCCCGACGATCGCACGCCCCGGTCCGATCACTGTGAGGATGAGGCCATGGGGACGACGGGGGACTCGGCGTGAGCGGCTGGCAGCCGGGCGCTCCCGTGTGGGCTGCTCCCCCGGCGGCGCGGCCCCGCCCTGCCCGTCCCCGGCTGGCCCGTCTGGGTCGTCTTCGGTGTGCTGCTCCTGCCGAGTGCCCTCGGCCTCTGGTTCCTCGGGGCCGCGAAGGACTCGGCACCGCAGCACATCGCCGAGCTGCGTCCCCTGGTCGGACACTCCGTCGTAGTCCAGGGTGTGCTCACGGACGTCGACACCACGTCGGGGATGCCGAAGGAGACGCCGCACTACGCGCTGAGGATCCCGGACGACGTCGACGACCCGGCCGCCGGCAGCACGATCACGGCCGTCGGTGACGAGACCTGGGGCTTCCCGCCGTCGAGCGACCACCCCCGCAGACTGTCGTTCCTCGTGGTCCTCGACGACCCGCCGCACGCGGTCGACCACGGCCCCGTCGGGTCGGTCCACGCGCCGACCGCGAAGACCCTCGCCGCCGCCGAGCAGGGCGCCGGTCGACTGACGGCGCTCTGGGTCACCGCCGTCGTCGTGTTCTGGGGCTGCACGCTCGGTCTCCCGGCCCTGGCGATCACGCTGACCGTGCGGCGACGGCGGGCGCGGGCCCAGGCCCAAGCACAGGCCCAGGCACACCCTGGGCCGTAGCTGCAGGCACGCACGAAACCCCGTGTGTCTTCAGCGTGCTGATAGCTTCAGCACCATGACGCGACCCCGTGGGACCGTACCGCTCATCGTCGGCCTCGGGGGCGCTGCTGCCGGTGCACTGCTCGGGCGCTGGGGTGGCTCGCTGATGCTCTCCGGCGGCCGCGAGGCCACGGTCGAGGACGGCCTGCCGCCGTACTCGCTCGTGGTGGTGGTCATCGCCGCGATCGTCGGCATCGGCGTGCCGCTGGTCGCGATCGCGTGGTACTTCCGTCCAGAAGATCTCGCTCGCGGACACGCCGCACCGGCGCCAGGCGCTGTGGATCGGGCTCGCCTGGGGAACCATCGCGATGCTGCTGGCTGGCGCCCTGAACGGCCCGGCCACGATGCTGCCGGGCGGCGCGATCTGGCCAGGCCTCGTCGAGGAGTTTCACCGAAGCTCCTGCTCCCGATCGTCCTGCTGCTGTCCTCTCGCACGTACCGTTCGCCCCGGCTCGGCGCCTGGCTCGTGCTCGTCGCCGCGGCCTGGCTGGGGTTCCTCGAGGGGGTCAGCTACATCATCACCTCGTTGGACCCGATCCTCGACAGTGGCCCGGCGCCGTCCGACGCGCCGTTCGTCATGATGATGATGGACATGATGATCGTCCGCATCATCGCCGAGGTCTCGCACCCCGTGATCACAGTGGGGGCCGCGGTGATCATCTGGCTCGCCGCGAAGCACCTGCCGGCGGGGCGGGCGATCGGCTTCAGGGTGTCATCGCGTACCTCGGCGCAGCCGCGATCCACGGCCTCAACGACGCGGTCCTCGACGGCCCCGTCCGCGACTGGAGCGTGCCGGTGAGCATCGCACTCGAAGCCGTGTACGTCGTCGCGGTGTTCGTGTTCTGGTTCCGACCGCAGTTGCGACGACTGCTAGCGGGACCGCGACGACGTGCGCTGAGACGACGACCGACACACCGGGACGACCGGCACACCACGATGACCGACACGCGGGGGAACGACATGACGGATCAGACGCGCGAAGGAACGCTTGGCGGCGGTTCTGGCAACGGGGCGGGTGGTGGCGCGCGGTCCTCCTCGCAGCCCTGTACCTGGCCGTGTACTTGGGTCTCGGCCAGCTCCTCGGCCTCGTCATCCGGCCGTACATCGACCTGGACGACCCCTTCGGCGACCCCAAGAGCGTGCTCCTCCGGGTCGATCCTGCCGATCGGCCTGATGGGGCTGCTGCTCCTGGCGTTCGCGGCGACGCTCGGCTGGGTGCCGCGCCTGTTCCACCGGCGCACGACCCGCGCACCGCGGTGGATGTGGATCGCCGTCGTAGATCACGGTAGTCCCGCCGCTCCTCAAGCTCGCCGGCACCGACTGGTCACGCCTCACGCCGACGCTGGTGCTCTCGATCCTGTTCTTCGGCCTCTGCGTCGGGTTCGCCGAGGGACTTCCTCACCCCGCACGGCTTCGCCGTTGCGCGAACTGCTGGAACGCCACGGGTACAGCGAGCGGGCCGTCTTCGTCCTGTCGTCCCTCGTCTTCGGACTGATCCGCCTGCAGAACCTGCTCGGCGGCGGCAAGCCACGCTCCTCGTCTTCGCGACCGTCGGCTACGCGATGGGCTTCGGCGCGATGATGTTCCTCGCGCTCCGGGTCAGCCGGTGGCTGATCGTGCCGATGCTCCTGCACGCGCTTCACCGACCCGACGACCCTGATGGCGGTCGGCGGCCTCAACGACGCGCGCGCGGTGGTCACGGAGTGGCTCACACGCCCTCGTCACGTTCGCGTCGCTCTTCAACTTCGTCTACATCGTGTTCGGGATCGTCGCGGTCTTCCTGCTGCCGGGCCGCCGGGCGCGCGCCCTGGATCCGGACCAGCTGACGGCCCTGGAGGCGCGTGGCGGCCCCGCCCCGCGCCTCCAGGCCGTCGACCGGTCCCCGCAGCCGCTACGCGGCCACCAGGTACTCGTCCCACTCGGACTGCGGGCGCTCGTGCACTGCTACCCACGAGGACCCGTGCGGAGCCTTCGGGCGGAAGCGGAGCCGCTTACCCCCATCTCCTGCGGGGTGCGATCGCCGCTTCGTATTGTTGCAGGCGGGCAGCGGCGCGACGGCGAGGTTCTCCCACGAATCCTCACCACCGCGCGAACGCGGCTGGACGTGGTCGATCGTGGTCTCGTGCCGGTCGCAGTACGCGCACCGGTTGGCGTCCCGGCGCAGGACCCCGCGCCGGGAGACCAGCACGAGCCGGGAGTGCTGCGAGTCCGCACGTACCGGGTCAGGATGATCACGGACGGACGGTCGTAGGAGGACGTCGAGCCCGTGACCGGGTGCTCGAGGTCCGCGGCGACGATGGCGGCCTTCTGGTTCATGACGAGCACGAGGGCCCGACGGAACGAGATCACCCGCGAGGGGCTCGTAACCGGCGTTGAGGACGAGAGTGCGCATGGGTTCCCTTCCGACGTGCCTGGACGGCTTCCGGGCGGTGCGGGTCTGCGTCGGGCCGAGGCGCCGCTCGGGTGACCGTCACTCGCGTACACGACCCCGGAACCACGAAGAGCACCACCCGGATGGAGCCAGTGCTCTCGTCATGCAGGAGAGTGTGCTCGTGCACGCAGGCGGTGGTCGGCCATATGTCGACGTACGCGCGCCGACCCATGGTGCAGGTCGTGCGGAACGATGACATGAGGTCTCCCTGTGCGGACCGGATCGGACCGGTGCAGCAGCGGGGTGCGTCGAAACCGGCCCGGCACGAGGGTGTGCGGGCTGGTTCCGGCGATGCATCACGGGATCGAAGCCCGCCCCGGTCGGCTCCAGATGCCGAAGCGGACGATGTGGTAGTCGGCGGGGTCCAGATCGGGCGGATCGAGACCGAACCGTTGGGCTTCGGGGCGTCCATGATCATGCCGTTGCCCATGTAGAAGCCGTCGTGCGCCTCGTTGTTGAAGATGACGACGTCACCCGGCTGGCCTCGGACTCGGGGATCGTGGTGCCGGCCTGGTCCTGCCATAGCGGCACCGAGTGCGCCAGGTTGATGCCGTACTGGGCGTACACGAACATGACGTAGCCCGAGCAGTCGAAGCCGGACAGGTCGGCGCCACGGGCGACGTAGTGCGTGCCGATGTACTGCTTGGCGGTGGCGGTCACGGCGGGCAGCGAGGGCAGGGTCTTCGCGGCGCTGGCCGACGCCACGTAGTCGGAGGCGCTCGGGCCGGTGTAGGCGGCGTACTGCGACGCGGTCTGGGCACGTGCGGCCTGCGTGGCTGCGGCCTGGGACGCGGCCTGCTTCGCGGCGGCGTCGGCGGCCTTCTTCGCTGCCTCGGCATCGAGCGTGGACTGCGCGGTGGCGCCGTAGCCGTCGCGGTTGGTGCCGGCGAGGGCGACCGCGTCGGACACGGAGGAGTTCTGGGCCTCGGTGGTGCGGATCGCACGCTGGGCGTTCGCGGCGTCGGTGCTGCTCGACTGCTGCGTGGCAGCGGAGGCCGGGGCGACCGCGACGGTGCCGAACATGCCGGCGGCGACGGTCAGGGCGACCGGCGCCAGGAAGCAGGCGACTTGCGGGCCGACGAGCTCGCCTTGGTGTCGGCGGCGGTCCGAGCGGCCTGCGCGGCACGACGACCGCCGGGGAGCGGCGCGTCACGGACGGGCGTCACGCGAGCAGCGCTCCGGGTGCGGGAGCACGTCGGTCTCGCTCTGCCGGTTGGCGCGGCGGCGCGAGCGGGGCATCGGTGGCGTTCGCGGTGTTCGTCGGGTTCACGGGCGTCTGGGCGTCCGCGGCGGAGCCGGTCTGCGTCAAAGGGGTGTCTCCGGCGTCTCGTCATCACGTCCGCGTGGGTGACCGCGGACCGCGCAACCCCATCCGTTCGTCATCGTTTCCGATCGAGACAGGAGACGGGTTCGAGACGTCCTGTCACGGGTCCTGGGCCTCGTGGGTGGCCGGCGGACTCGTCGAGTGTACGTGCTGACCGTTACCTTGTCGAGATGAAAACGCCGCTTTGTAACGGAACGGTAAGAAGCCCTGATCAGGGCGGGGAAAATGCCGTTCCCCCAGTTGCAGGGGCATCGCCGGCCGCAGTCGCTGCGGACGCGCTCGATGTAGACGTGCTGCGCGACCTCGCTCGGCAGCTCGATCCCCGAGTCCTCGCCGTCGACCCGGACGGCCACGTATGACGCCCGCACGCTGCACGCTCGCCAGCCGACCCGGCATGACGCCGGCCGATCGCAGCTGGTGGAGGAGCTCCGGCTCGAACTGGACGGGTTCGCCCAGGCGCCGGATGACACCGGTCGCGACGGCGTCGGTGCCCTCGGTCGCGGCGACGATGTTCTGCACGCCGTCGAGGAAGCCGGCAGCCGCGGGGCCGCCGATCTCGGCGAGGCCGGGGATCGGGTTGCCGTGCGGCGACTCGGTCGGGTTGCCGAGCATCTCGGAGAGCAGGCGGACCTCGACCTGTTCGCTCATGACGTGCTCCCAGCGGCAGGCCTCGTCGTGGACGAACGCCCAGTCGAGTCCGATGACGTCGGAGAGCAGCCGCTCCGCCAGGCGGTGCTTGCGCATCACGTGGGTCAGCGCGGGAGCGCCCTCTTCCGTGAGCTCGAGGTGCCGGTCGCCGGACACGACGACGAGGCCGTCGCGCTCCATGCGGGCGATGGTCATGCGAGACCGTGGGACCCGAGTGGCCGAGGCGCTCCGAGATGCGAGCGCGCAACGGAACGATCGCCTCCTCCTCGAGGTCGAGGATGGTGCGGAGGTACATCTCCGTTGTGTCGACGAGATCGGTCACGGTCCGCCTCTCTCATGTCTGGGCCCGGCGCGCCCCACCCTACTTGTTCGGGGCGTCGAGGACTGACCAACACTTGCGTGGTGCAAGAAACTCCCGTCCGGCGTGGGTCGGCGGCGGCCTGGAGGCGCGGTTTCGAGGTCCGCCCCGTCCGGCCGGTGCACGGTCACGAGCGCTGGGATACCGCTCGTTAGGATCGGTGCATGGCAGACATCGTTGTCCCCGCCGACCTCCTCCCGACCGACGGCCGATTCGGCTGCGGCCCGTCCAAGATCCGTGGCGCGCAGCTCGAGTCCCTCGTGACCCGCGGGGCGACGATCCTCGGCACCTCCCTGCCGCCGAAGCCCGTCAAGGACCTGGTCGGCAGCGTCCGCGCCGGCCTCGCCGACCTGTTCGACCTGCCCGAGGGCTACGAGGTCATCCTCGGCAACGGCGGGTCGACCGCCTTCTGGGACGCCGCCGCGTTCGGACTCATCGAGCGTCGCGCCGAGAACCTGTCCTTCGGCGAGTTCGGCTCCAAGTTCGCCAAGGCCGCCGCCGCCCCGTGGCTCGAAGGCCCGCACGTGCTCGAGGCCCCGGGGGGCTCGCTCGCGTCGCTCGAACCGGTGGAGGGCGTCGACGTCTACGCCTACCCGCGCAACGAGACCTCCACCGGCGTCATGGCTCCGGTCGTCCGCGCCGCGGGTGACGACGGCGCGCTCACCGTGGTCGACGCCACGAGCGCTGCCGGTGGTGCGGCGTTCGACGTGAGCGCCACGGACGTCTACTACTTCGCGCCGCAGAAGAACTTCGCCTCGGACGGCGGGCTCTGGCTTCGCCCTGTTCTCCCCCGCCGCCCTCGAGCGCGTCGAGCGCATCGCGGCGAGCGGCCAGTACATCCCGGAGTTCCTGTCGCTCAAGAACGCCGTCGACAACTCGCGCCTGAACCAGACGCTGAACACCCCGGCGCTCGCGACCCTGATCCTGCTCGACGACCAGGTGCAGTGGATCAACCAGTCCGGCGGCATCGGGTGGGCCGACACCCGCACGAAGACCTCGTCGTCGACGCTGTATGACTGGGCGGAATCGGTCGACTACGCGACGCCGTTCGTCGGCGTGCCGGAGCACCGGTCGCAGTTCGTCGCCACGATCGACCTCGACGACTCGATCGACGCGAAGGCCGTCGCGCGACCCTGCGCCAGAACGGCATCGTCGACACCGAGCCCTACCGGAAGCTCGGCCGGAACCAACTCCGCGTTGCGACCTTCACCGCGATCGACCCGGACGACGTCGCGAAGCTCGCGCGTGCGATCGACTACACGGTGAACGCGCTGCGCTGACCCGGCGTCGCGCCCGGTCGTCGGCCGGCCGGTCGCTCGCCCGGTCGCTCGCGCGATCGCAAGACGCGAAAGCGGGGCCGGTTCCTCGCAGCGGTACTCCGCTGCCAGGAACCGCCCCAGATTGCGTTTTGGGAAGGCGCCGGCGTCGGGACCGGTGCTGGTCCGGGTCGGTCTCGCTCGGGTCGAGCTGGTCGACCTCGAGGTGCACCTCGTCGGGGTCGACTGGACGGACACGGCGGGGCACGGCGGCGAGCGCCGCGGGACGGCTGCGGGGCCTCGTCCTCGTCGTCGTCGGCGTCCGAGTCGTCTTCGGCGTCGGTGTCGACGTCGAGTTCGTCGACGTCCACGCCGTCGATGTCGTCGTCGTCCGACTCGTCGAGGTCGTCCTCGTCGGTGTCGAAGTGTCGTCGTCCGACTCGTCGTCGTCTTCGTCGTCTTCGTCGTCGTCGTCGTCGTCGGACTCGTCGTCGTCCGGACTCGTCGTCGGCGTCCTCGTCGGACTCGTCGTCGCCGTCGAACTCGTCGCCGTCCTCGTCCTCGTCCTCGTCGCCGTCCTCGTCCGACTCGTCGTCGTCGTGCGCGTGCTCCGAGTCCTGCCCCGCCCGGTACTCCGCGCGTCGATCCGACCACGGCACCCACTCCGGCGCGACGAGCGAGCCGTCGCCCGGCATGAGCTCGACCTCGAGCACGCTCGGCTCGTCACCCTCGACCTGGGCGATCGAGACGGTCCAGCGCCAGCCCGAGGTACCCGGACATGCGGTTGGCGAACAGGACGGAGACGACGCCCGTCGCCCTCGTCGACCGTGCCCGCGGACGCCCCGACCGTCGATTCCGGGGTCACCTCGAGCAGGGCCTTCCGCGCGAGCGCGGTGAGGTCGGGACCGGGGACCGGTGCGGTGGGCTCCGTGGTGGAGGAGGGATCGATGTCGGTCATCACGCGTCCAACTGGTCAGCGACGTGCCGCAGGATCGCGGCGATACGGGTGCCGTTCTTCAGGGTACCGGCCGTGCCGGAAGTCCCCGCTGATGCGGTCGAGTTCCTTCACGAGGTCCTCGACGATCACGGCCATGTCGTCCGCCGAGCGGCGGGACATCTTCGCGAGGGACGGCTGCGGGTCCAGGGGCCGCACGGACAGCGCCTGCGACCCCTTCTTCCCTGGACCACGCCGTACTCGAGGCGTGATCCGGCCTTCACCGACGTGACGCCGTCGAGCAGCGAGGGCGCGTGCAGGAAGACGGGTTCACCGTCGTCGCCGGTGATGAACCCGAACCCCTTCTGGTCGTCGTAGAACTTGACCTTGCCGGTGGGCATTCGTCGGTCTCCTCGTGGTCGTGGTTCGGCCGTGGTGCGTCGGATATCCTGGGTCGATGGCCAAGCCGACCCGATCGACCGGGAACACGCAGGACTCCGCGGATTCCCCGGTGACGTTCAATCGTACCGAACGCGCACTCGCGTTCATGGTCGGCGGGATCTTCATCGCCGCGTTCCTCTGCATGGCAGCCATGATCGTGATGTGGTTGACCGCCCCGAGCGTCCAGGGTTCGATGCCGTGGCCGGTCATCATGGCGATCCCGCTCATCGGCTTCCCGATCGGCATGGTGCTCGTCTTCACGTTGCTCGCGATCACCTGGACGCGCAGGGCACGAGCTGAACCGGACGGCGCGCTGAGGCCCGCGCCGGACGATCGCGGCGGACGGTGACGACCACCGCAGACCTCGCCGCCCGGCTCCGGGCGATGCCCGACGACGCCCTGGAGCGGCTCGTCCTGGCCCGGCGACTCCCGACGGCGGTGTTCGGCGAGACCGGCCCGCTGCGCATCTCGGACTTCTTCGACCTCGCCGAGGCACTCCGCACCGACGACGCGGTGGACGCCGCGATCGAGCACCTGCCCCGAGGCCACGCTCCTCGCCCTGCGCGACGGCACGGGCGACGTGGACGCCCTGGCCCCGGCGGTCACGCTCGGCCTGGCCGACGACGACGGCCGCGTCGACGACGCAGTCACGGCCCGGCTGGCCGCCCACCCGGACCTCGTGGGCCTGCCTGGAGGCACGGCGCACCCCGCCCAGCCGCCCCCCGACCCGCAGGCGGTCGACGACGCGACCGCCCGGACGGTCGGCGCCGAGCACGCCTTCGCGACGATGACCGTGCTCGCCGAGCTCCTGCGCGCCGTGTCCGAGGGTGCGGTGCGCGAACTCGTGAAGGGCGGCATCGAGGACTCCCCTGGCGAAGGTGCTCGGCGAACGCGCCGGCGCCGACCCGCAGGTGGTGCCGCACCGGCTCGGACTCCTCGAACGGATCGGTTTCGCGGGTCCGTCGGACGGCACGTGGACGACCACGACCGCCGGCGACGCCTGGCTCGTCGCGAGCTGGCCGGACCGCTGGTCGACCCTCGTCACGGCGTGGCGCGACGCGCTCGACCCCGCCGTGCAGGACGTCCTCGCGGTCTCGGGGGACGACCTCCGCGACCTCGTCGCCGTCGGCCGCTGGGCCTTCCCCGCCGGGGCGCGATGGCTCGACGCCGTCCTGCTCGACGTCGCCGGGCTCGGCGGACGCCCTCGGTCTGGCGGTCGACGGGCTCGTGACGAACACCGGGCGTGCCCTGCTCGACGGCGACGCCGCCCCGGCCGCCGAGGACCTGCCGCCGACGGTGGACGGCGTCTACCTGCAGCACGACCTGACGGTGATCGCCCCGGGGCCACTCGCGCCGGTCGACGACGACGCCCTCCGGAGCGTCGCCGTGCTCGAGGCACCCGGGCTCGCCGCCCGGTACCGCATCTCGGAGGACTCGCTCCGCCGGGCCTTCCAGGCCGGGCTCACCCGTGACGAGGTCGTCGCGCTGCTCGAACGCCTCTCCGCGACCGGGCTGCCCCAGCCCCTCGCGTACCTGGTCGACCAGGTCTCCTCGCGCGACGGCAGCATCGTCGTCGACGTCGGCGCGGACGGCCTCGGCACCCGAGGTGCACGGCACTGCCGACCAGCTCGACCTCATCGGGGTCGACGCCGAGCTGCGGCAGCTGGCGTGGGAGCGCAGCGAGCTGACGACGCTCCTGACCCGCTACCCGCCGCACGTCGTCCACACGGCGCTGGAGGACCAGCGTTACCCGGCCGTCCTGACGGCCGCAGCCCGCCCGCGACGAGATCCGCGCCTCCCGGCCGCCGACGCGCAGGCGGACGCAACCCGGAGCAGGCGGCGCACGCGCTCGTGGAGCGACTGCGGGTGACCACCGAACGCGGCGACGCCGAACCGGAGCAGGAGTGGCTCGGGCGGCAGATCGACCTCGCCGTCCGCGGCCGCACCCCGATCCGGCTGACCGTGCGCATGCCGGACGGCACGGAACGGCCGTTCTCGATCATCCCGACGTCCGTTGCGGCCGGGCGCGTCCGCGGGCGCGACACGGCCGTCGACGTCGAACGGACCCTGCCGCTCTCCCTCGTCGTGGCTGTGGAGAGCGACGCCTGATTCCACAGGACGTCCGGTCCGCGCCGGTTCGCAGCCGCGCGGCATAGGCTCATCCGTCATGAACGGACCAGCTGATCGTGCAGAGCGACCGCACCGTGCTGCTCGAAGTGGCACACCCTGACGCCGAGGACGCGCGGCACGACCTCGCCGTGTTCGCGGAGCTCGAACGCGCCCCGGAACACGTGCACACGTACCGGATCACGCGCCTCGGTCTCTGGAACGCGCGCGCGGCCGGACACGACGCCGAGAGCATGATCCACACGCTCGAGCACTTCGCGAAGTTCCCCGTCCCGCAGAGCGTCACGGTCGACATCCGCGACACTGTGGCGCGGTACGGCCGGCTCGTCATCCGGCGCGAGGAGCGCCCGGACGCACCGGTGATCGCGAACTCGCCGTCCGAAGAGCTCGAGCTCCAGCCGGTGCTGCTCCTGACCGCGACGGAGCCGTCGGTGTTGGCCGAGGTCATCCGGTCGAAGCGCATCAAGCCGCTGCTCGGCAACATGCGGTCCCCGCAGGAAGTGGAGCTCCTGCCCTGGGCCCGCGGGCAGATCAAGCAGGAACTCGTGAAGCTCGGCTGGCCGGCCGAGGACCTCGCCGGCTACACGCCCGGGCAGCCGCACCCGATCGACCTGGACACGTCGGAGTGGCACCTCCGTCCGTACCAGGAGCAGGCCGTCGACACCTTCTTCGCGCAGGGGTCCGGGGTCGTCGTGCTGCCCTGCGGCGCCGGCAAGACGCTCGTCGGCGCCGGGGCGATGGCCACGGTCAAGGCGACGACGCTCATCCTCGTCACGAACACCGTGTCCGCACGGCAGTGGCGGTCCGAGCTGCTGCGCCGGACGACCCTCACCGAGGACGACATCGGCGAGTACTCCGGCAGCGTGAAGGAGATCCGGCCGGTCACGATCGCGACCTACCAGATCCTGACCGCCCGTCGGAAGGGCGAGTACACCCACCTGTCGCTGCTCGACGCCCTCGACTGGGGCCTCATCGTGTACGACGAGGTCCACCTGCTCCCCGCGCCGGTGTTCAAGCTCACCGCCGACCTGCAGGCCCGTCGGCGCCTCGGCCTGACCGCGACCCTCGTGCGCGAGGACGGTCGCGAAGGCGACGTGTTCTCGCTCATCGGCCCGAAGCGGTACGACGCCCCCTGGAAGGAGATCGAGGCGCAGGGCTACATCTCCCCCGCCGAGTGCTTCGAGGTCCGCATCGACCTGCCGCACCAGGAGCGCCTGGAGTACGCGGCGTCGAGCGACGACGAGCGCTACCGGCTCGCCGCGACCTCCCCGGCGAAGACCCCGGTCGTCCGCGAGCTCATCGAGAAGCACCGCGGCGAGCAGATCCTCGTCATCCGGGCAGTACATCGACCAGCTCGACGCACTGGCCGAGTCGCTCGACGCGTCGGAGATCACCGGCGCGACCCCGATCGACGAGCGCGAGCGGCTCTACCAGGCGTTCCGCGAAGGCACGATCGACGTGCTCGTCGTCTCGAAGGTCGCGAACTTCTCCGTCGACCTGCCCGACGCGACCGTCGCGATCCAGGTGTCCGGGTCCTTCGGGTCCCGCCAAGAAGAGGCGCAGCGTCTCGGGCGACTCCTCCGCCCGAACAAGGACGGCCTGCCGGCGTCGTTCTACACCCTCGTCACGCGCGACACGGTCGACCAGGACTTCGCGCAGAACCGGCAGCGGTTCCTCGCCGAGCAGGGCTACTCGTACACGATCCTCGACGCGGACCAGATCCAGACGCCCGTGGGCTGACGTACGCATCGCTCCCAGGAAACCCCGAGGGAACGGTCAGAAGATAGGACCATGAGCGATGGCCCCAAGATCCTGATCGTCGACGACGAGCCGAACATCCGCGACCTCCTGACGACCCCCCCCCCCCCCCCCCTCGTTGCGCTTCGCCGGCTTCGCCGTGCGTGCGGTGGGCAACGGTGCACAGGCGATCTCCGCCGTGCTGGAAGAAGAGCCGGACCTCATCATCCTCGACGTGATGCTCCCCGACATGAACGGCTTCGGCGTCACGAAGCGCCTCCGCTCGTCGGGCTACACCTCGCCGATCCTGTTCCTCACCGCGAAGGACGACACCGAGGACAAGATCACCGGCCTCACCGTCGGTGGCGACGACTACGTCACGAAGCCGTTCTCGCTCGACGAGATCGTCGCCCGCATCAAGGCCATCCTCCGTCGCACCATGAACGACGAAGAGGACGCGATCATCCGCGCCGGCGAGCTCACGATGGACCAGGACACGCACGAGGTGACCATCGGCGACGCGCAGATCGAGCTCTCCCCGACCGAGTTCAAGCTGCTCCGCTACCTCATGCTCAATCCGAACCGCGTGCTGTCGAAGGCGCAGATCCTCGACCACGTGTGGGAGTACGACTTCAACGGCGACGCCGGCATCGTCGAGTCCTACATCTCGTACCTGCGTCGCAAGCTCGACCAGTACTCGGCCGAGCCGATCATCCAGACCAAGCGCGGCTTCGGTTACATGCTCAAGGCGTCGAAGGCCTCCTAGTCACGTCTTCACGGCGGCCGTCCGGTTTCACCGGGCGGCCGCTGTCTATCGTTGGGGCAGCATGCACACGCGAATGAGCCGCTGGTGGGACGGGATCTCCCTGCGCACCAAGATCACCGGGATCACGGTCCTCCTGGTCGCGCTCGGCCTGCTCGTCGCCGGACTCGGCACCATGACGGTGCTGTCCACCTACCTGATGTCGCAGCTCGACAACAGCGTGAAGAACACGACCGAGCAGCTCGAGGGCCAGAACATCAGCGACGGCGAGCAGTACTGCAAGCTCTCGGTCGTGCTCTCGCAGAGCGCCTACGTCGCCGCGTACAACTCCGACAGCGACCGGATCTGCCAGACGAAGGCGTCCAGCCGGCCGACATCCGCCAGCTCGACTTCTCCGCCGCGGCGCAGAGCGGCGTGCGGTTCTCGCTGGCCCGCGACAGCCAGCACAACCACGAGTGGCGTGCGCAGGTCATCCCGGCGTCGCTGCAAGACCAGACGAGTGGCAGCACCGAGACCGGGTACGTGCTCGTCGCCGTCTCGAGCGCCGACACCGACCAGACCATCGCGCGCTTCACCGTCATCTTCCTGGGCTTCGGCATCTCGGTGATCCTGCTCGGGGCGATGCTCACCCGGCTCCTCGTCACCGCCACGTTCGACCCCCTGCGCGACGTCGAGGACACCGCTGCGCGCTTCGCCGCCGGCGACTTCAACCAGCGCCTCGAAGCGGACACCCCGAACACCGAGGTCGGCCGCCTCAACCGCTCCCTCAACTCGATGCTCGAACGGATCGACTCCGCGTTCGAGGACCGGCAGCGCACCATCGACCAGATGCGCCGGTTCGTTGGCGACGCCTCGCACGAGCTCCGGACGCCGCTGGTGTCCCTCCGCGGGTACGCCGAGCTCTACCGCATGGGCGCCCTCCGCAAGGAAGAGGACGTCGCCCAGGCGATGGAGCGCATCGAGAAGGAAGCCCAGCGCATGGGCCTCCTCGTGCAGGACCTCCTGCAACTCGCCCGCATCGACGAGTCGAAGCCGCTCGAGCTCGGCCCGGTCGACCTCGTCGCCATCGCCCGTGACTCCGCGCTCGACACGATGGCGTCCAACCCGGACCGCGAGATCCAGGTGCTCGTCGAGGACTCGGTGACCGGCGAGCGTGGCCCAGGCCGTGCGTCCACCGATGTCCGCGTTCGGTTCGGCAGCATCGACGTCCCCGTTCTCCGAGACCGGCGAGGTCCCTCCGACGTCGCCCACCTCGGCGAACACCACCGGCCCGATCGCGTTCTCGCGGCAGACCATCGCCCGACTGCGTGCCCGCCGGACCCGCGCGATGAGCGTCGACGCCCTCGCCCCGACCGACGAGACCACGCCGCTCCCGACCGTCGTCCTGCCGCAGCGTCCGCCGATCGTCCTGGCGGAGGAGAACAAGATCCGGCAGATCGTCACGAACCTCATGGGCAACGCGATGCGGTTCACCGAGCACGACGACCCGATCGAGATCGGCATCGGCGTGGACGACGAGCGTGGCATGGCGCACCTCGACGTGATCGACCACGGCGAGGGCATCCCGCTGCAGCTCCGCGACAAGATCTTCCAGCGCTTCTGGCGTGCGGACACCTCGCGTGCGCAGGACACCGGCGGCTCGGGCCTCGGACTCGCCATCGTGTCCGGCATCGTGGCGGCGCACAACGGCTCCGTCGAGGTCTTCGACACCGAGGGCGGTGGCGCCACCTTCCGCGTGTGGCTCCCCCTCCTCCCCCGCGACTACACCCCCGCCCCGCCCGCGCCCCCCGCCGCACCCGCCGCCTGACCCGCGCGCCGCCCGCCGTCGCGCGCCGGCCTGACTTCCGCCGAGATCGCACTTCGTGCCGCATCGCCGACGCGCGAGCCCGCCGAGGTGCGATCTCGCCGCGGCCGGACTGCGCGCAACCGGCACGGACTGCGATCTCCATGAGTCCTCCACAGGGGACGCCTGTTGGCCCCCTGTCCACAACGAAGGCGCCACGCAGCATCGCTTGTCGGACCGTGCCCAGGGTGGACCCCATGGCCGCCGACCCCGACCGCTGCCGAGCGCGTTCGCGAACACGCCGTTCCTCGTCCGGGATGCGCTCGCGTCGGGCATCGCGAAGGACCGGCTCCGTCGCCGCGACCTGATCACACCTGCACGGGGCGTCCGTCTCCCCACCGGCGCGGACGAACTCCTGCACCGGCTGATCGCCATCGGTCTCCTGCTCCGCTCCGACCAGCACCTGAGTCACGCCTCGGCCGCCGTGCTCTGGGACTGCCCGCTGCCGCAGACGCTCAGTCGTGTGGATTCAACGGTCCACGTCTCGACCGTCGGATCGGGACCCGTCGAACGACGTCAGCGGGTGGTCGGCCACCGTGTCGCCCTCGACCGAGCTCGCTCCACGACGGTCTTCGGCACCCGGGTCAGCACGCCCGCTGCGGCGTGGTACGAGTGCCGGACCCTGCTGGACACCCGTGACCTCGTGATCCTGGGCGACCACATGGTGGGAGTCGGTCGCCTCGCCACCCTCGAGCAGCTCTCGGCGACGATCAGAGCGGGCGACCGCGGCGTCGTGCGTGCTCGATCAGCGGTCGAGCGGATCCGGACCGGCGCGGAGTCGCCGACGGAAACGAGCCTTCGACTGATGGTCGTCGATGCCGGCTTTCCCGAGCCCGACCTCAACGTCGACGTGCACGCCGCCGACGGACGGTTCATCGGCCGCGCGGACATGGCATGGCCGGATCTGCGCATTGCGCTCGAGTACGACGGTGATCACCACCGAACCGACCGAGATGCGTTTCGGAGAGACCGGAGCAGGGCAACGACTTCACCTCCGAAGGCTGGGTCGTGATCCGCGCGACATCCGTGGACCTTGCTCGACCAGCGACGGTGTTCGAGCACCTTCGTCGCGCGTTCGACCATCGCCGCCGGGCGCCGTGACGGCATCGGCCGACGCCGAAGTCGCACTTCCGCGGGTGATCGGCCCGTCGATCGCCGCCGAAGTGCGATCTCGCCGGAGCGTGTGCGCACGAAGTGCGATCTCGGCGTGGACGGACGCACGGCCCGTCCGACCCGCTCGGCGCCCTGCACGCGGAAGGGCCCGCACGCGCAGCGTGCGGGCCCTTCGGAACGTCGGACTTAGAAGTCCATGCCACCCGTCGGGTCGCCGGCCGGCATGGCCTGCGCCTTCTCGGGCTTGTCGGCGACGACGGCCTCGGTCGTGAGGAACAGACCGGCGATCGACGCAGCGTTCTGCAGCGCCGAGCGCGTGACCTTGGCCGGGTCGATGATGCCCGCGGCGATGAGGTCGACGTACTCGCCGGTCGCGGCGTTGAGGCCCCAGCCGGACTCGAGCTCGCGGACCTTGGCGGCCACGACACCCGGCTCCATGCCGGCGTTCAGCGCGATCTGCTTGAGCGGCGCGTCGATCGCCACGCGGACGATGTTCGCACCGGTCGCCTCGTCACCCTGGAGCTCGAGGGACTCGAGCGCCACGGCACCGGCCTGGATCAGGGCGACGCCACCACCGGCGACGATGCCCTCTTCGACGGCGGCCTTCGCGTTGCGGACGGCGTCCTCGATGCGGTGCTTGCGCTCCTTGAGCTCGACCTCGGTCGCGGCACCGGCCTTGATGACGGCGACGCCACCGGCGAGCTTCGCGAGGCGCTCCTGGAGCTTCTCGCGGTCGTAGTCGGAGTCGGTCGCGTCGATCTCGGCGCGGATCTGACGGACGCGGCCGGCGATCTGCTCGGCGTCGCCGGCACCCTCGACGATCGTGGTCTCGTCCTTGTTGATGACGACCTTGCGGGCACGACCGAGCAGGTCGAGCGTCGCGTTCTCGAGCTTGAGGCCGACCTCTTCCGAGATGACCTGGCCGCCGGTGAGGATCGCGATGTCCTGCAGCATGGCCTTGCGGCGGTCGCCGAAGCCCGGGGCCTTGACGGCGACGGACTTGAAGATGCCGCGGATCTTGTTCACGACGAGCGTGGCCAGGGCCTCGCCGTCGACGTCCTCGGCGATGATGAGGAGCTGCTTGCCGGCCTGGATGACCTTGTCGACGACCGGCAGGAGGTCCTTGATGTTCGAGATCTTCGAGTTGACGATCAGGATGTAGGCGTCCTCGAAGACGGCTTCCTGACGCTCGGGGTCGGTCACGAAGTACTGCGACAGGTAGCCCTTGTCGAAGCGCATGCCCTCGGTGAGCTCGAGCTCGGTGCCGAAGGTGTTGGACTCCTCGACGGTGACGACGCCTTCCTTGCCGACCTTGTCGATCGCCTCGGCGATGAGCGCGCCGATCGTCGGGTCAGCGGCGGAGATGGACGCGGTCGCCGCGATCTGGTCCTTGGTCTCGATCTCCTTCGCGTTGGCGAGGAGCTGCTCCGAGACGGCCGCGACGGCCTTCTCGATGCCGCGCTTCAGGGAGATGGGGTCCGCACCGGCCGCGACGTTGCGCAGACCTTCACGGACGAGCGCCTGGGCGAGGACGGTCGCGGTGGTCGTGCCGTCACCGGCGACGTCGTCGGTCTTCTTGGCGACCTCCTTGACGAGCTCCGCACCGATCTTCTCGTACGGGTCGTCGAGCTCGATCTCCTTGGCGATGGAGACACCGTCGTTCGTGATCTGGGGGCGCCCCACTTCTTCTCGAGGACGACGTTGCGGCCGCGCGGGCCGAGCGTCACCTTCACGGCGTCAGCCAGCTGGTTCAGGCCGCGCTCGAGGCCACGGCGGGCCTCCTCGTCGAAAGCAATGATCTTAGCCATGTGAGTTCTTCGTCCCTCCCGGACGTCGTCATGGGGGTCGTGCTGGCACTCAGCGTGAGCGAGTGCCAACGCCGATTCTGGCACTCGGAGGGTGCGAGTGCAACACAGAACGGAGGCGCGGGTCGAGTTCCCAGGACTTCGCCCGGAACACCGCCGGACGCATGACGAACGCGCCGCCCCTGACGGGACGGCGCGTTCGCGAGGTGGTTCAGGCGGGGCGGACGGATTCCGCCTGCGGTCCCTTCGAACCGGTGCCGACGTCGAAGGTCACTGCCTGACCTTCTTCGAGGACCTTGTAGCCCGACATGTCGATTGCCGAGTAGTGCACGAACACGTCCTGGCCCCCTCCATCGACGGTGATGAAGCCGAAGCCCTTCTCGGCGTTGAACCACTTCACGGTTCCGTTGGCCATGATCTCTTGCTCCCTGCGGTGGTGCTGGTGCGAACGGCGCTGTCGCCGCCTTGGCACGACTCTTACCGAACAATGCCGACAGGGCAAGAGGTGTGACGTTCTTTCACGTCGATTCCGTCAAGAATCAGCGTGCCGGAAACACGACCGTCACAAATGCAGCCGGAACCGGCGCCTGAACCGCTCCGGAACGACGGAGGAACCACCGCAGGAATGCGTCAGCCGGCGTAGTCCGCGCCGAGCACGACACTGATGTCGGCGTTCGGGAACGCCGCCGACTGCTGCACCGCGGTGACGCCGAGCGACTTCGCGATCCCCTGCGCGACGGCCGCCTGGGACGCCTGCTGGTAGTAGACGATCGTCGCGGTCGTGCCGGTGGTGCCGGCGTCGCCCGTCGAGGTGACCTTCCACCCCGCGGTGGTCAGCGCGGCGCTGCCCTTCGCGGCGAGGCCGGTCGTGGTCGTGCCGTTCAGGACGACGAGCGTGGTCGAGCCCTGGTCTGCCGGGGTCCCCGCGGCCGGCGCCTGGGACGCCGGGGTCGAGGGCGATGCCGACGGCTTCGCGGTGGCGGACGACGACGAGGACGGGGACGCCGACGGCGAGGTCGACCCGGTGAAGGAGTAGCTGCCGTTCAGCAGTGCGAGGACGAGCACCCCGAGCCCGACGAGCACGCCCGTGGCGAGGGCCGCCCAGGCGAACGCGATCCAGCCGCGCCCACGACGCTGGGCGCCGCGGTGCGCGCCGACCCGTGGGCCGTCGGCGACGTCGTCGAACCGGTCTCGGGTGTCTCTCGTCGTCATCGTTCCTCTTCACGTCCTTCGGGAGCCGCGCCGGAGGCGGCTGAAGCTGCGCGCCGCCCGGGCACTGGTGCGCGCGTGCCGGAGCCGCTGCAACCGGGAGACCAGCTGCGGGTCGTACGCGAGCGCCGCGGGCGAGTCGATCACGCGGTTCAGCACCTGGTAGTACCGCGCCGGCGACATCTCGAACTCGACCCGGATCTCTGCTTCCTTCGTGCGGTCGTGCCGCAAGCCGGTCCTGCCGTGCCCGCTCGTGCTCGAACGCGAGCACGTGGACGGCGAGTTCGCTGAGCTGGTCAGCACTGCGCTCGTCGGCGGGGGTGGCGGTCACTGCGGTTCCGATCACGGTCGGGTAACGGGTCTCGCACATCGTAGGGGTGGAGTGCAGCGCGACCCTGGCACGCCGCTGGACTGTCGCGAAGACGGGTCACAGGTTCGGGTCGCGGAGATGCGTCACCCGCTCGGGTCGCGGAGCCAGCGGACACGGACGCCGAACGGGTCGGACACGGCGGCCGCGACCCCGTCGAGCGAGGCGGTCGCGAAGGCGTCGGGGTCACCGGGGTCGACGTCTGCGGGCAGCGTCTCGGCGACGGCGGTCACGATGCCCGTCCGCTCGAGGGCGATCCAGTGCACGCCGCGGTCACGGACGCGGTCGACGAACCGCTGCCGGTCCGCGCCCGGCACGTACACGAGGGTCCCGGTGGTGAGGACCACGGGTTCGAGGCCGTCCGGCAGGGCGTCCAGCGCGCGGTCCAGGTCGCCGGGCAGCGTGCCCGCGATCCGGACTGGAGGCACGGCGAGCGTCGCGCGCGCCGCCTCGCGCATCAGGGCGGTCCGGTCCGTCGCCTCGGGTGGGACGGCCTCGACCAGCCGGTCGAACGCGTGCGGTTCCGCCAGGTCGATCGGGTTCGGGTCGAGGGCGATCCGCGCCGCGATCCGGATCGGGGTGGTCGCCGGGCGGATCGGCACCCCGGTCACGTCGGCGGTGAGGTGGAGCGACGGGGCATCCGGGGCGGTGTGCACCCGGACGACGTCGTCCCCGGTGCGGTGGTCGAGCGTCACCCGGTCGGGGATCGAGCAGAGCCCCGCCGCCGCACCCGCGTCGACGAGGCCGAGCGGCCGCCCCACCCGCGCCGCGAGCGCGCCGCGAAGAGCGGGACGACGGGACCGAGCCGCCGCGGGTCGTTGGCCTGCACCGTGGCGGAGGCGAGGGCCGCGACCAGGGTGGGGCGCGCCTCCAGGCCGACGGCGCGGAGCGCACCGGGTCCGCGGGGTCCGCTCCCAGCCGCCGCGCGACCGCGAAGAGGAGTTCCGGCTGCCGTTTCGGCTCCGGCACCTCGTCGAGGAGCGCGACCAGGTCGTCGTCCAGCGACCGGGCCCAGGCCGCGTACGCGGGTGAGACGGACGCGATCCGGTCGGCGTAGGCCGCGTACCGCGCACGGATGTCCATCAGACGGCCGGGGCGGGACCGGGCCGCGCCATGCCGACGTGCCGGATGCCCGCTTCGTCGTAGGGCTCGCCGAACCGGACGAAGCCGTGCCGCTCGTACAGCCCGGCGACGTACTCCTGGGCGTGCAGGACGATCGGCTCGTGCCCGTGCGTCCCGAGCACCGCGGCGACCAGACCGCCGGCGACGCCGTGCCCCCGGTGCGCCGGGTCGGTGGCGACGCGTCCGATCACCCAGGCGGGCGGCGACGCTCCGGCCGGGTGGTCCTCGTCCGGGGCGGGCCGGACCAGTCGCAGGTACCCAACCGCTTCCGTGTCCGTGCCGAACCACCAGTGCTCGGTGTCGGGCGCGCGGTCCCGGCCGTCGAAGTCCTCGGCCGTCACGCGCTGCTCCAGCGCGAACACGCGGTTCCGCAGGACCACGATGCCGTACAGTTCGTCCGTCGTCAGACGGTCCCAACGAGCATGGTGCACGGAATGTTCGGACATCGTGGCGAGTTTAGTGGAGTGGTCGGGAATGCCCCGTGAAGAACCCGGCCGGAAGCAGGAGGAAACAATGGCATACAACGTCGACAAGTCCGACGCCCAGTGGCGCGAGGAGCTCTCCCCGGACCAGTACGCCGTCCTCCGTCAGGCGGGAACCGAACGCCCCTGGACCGGTGAACTCCTCGACGAGGAGCGCGCCGGCGTCTACACGTGTGCGGCCTGCAACGCGGAGCTGTTCAAGAGCGGCACGAAGTTCGACTCCGGCTGCGGATGGCCGTCGTTCTACGAGTCGGTGAACCCGGACGCCGTGCAGCTGATCGAGGACAACTCGCTCGGCATGGCACGCACCGAGGTCCGCTGCGCGAGCTGCGGTTCGCACCTCGGGCACGTCTTCCCCGACGGGTTCGGCACCCCGACCGGTGACCGCTACTGCATGAACTCGATCTCGCTGAACTTCGAGGCGAAGGCCGCGGCCGAGACCGACGCGTGAGCCCGGGCCCGCTCGTCGGTAGGATGAGCGGGTCAGCCGGCATGGCGCAATTGGTAGCGCACCGGTACTTGTAATACGGGGGTTGCGGGTTCAAGTCCCGCTGCCGGCCCCATCAGGGACGACGTCCCGGACGTGCGGAAGCCCCGAGCGAGTGATCGCCCGGGGCTTCCGGCGCGTGGAACGCGGATCAGGGGCGTTCCGAGCGCTCGACGCGGTAACCAGCCGGTCGTGCAGTGATGGTGACACCTCACCGAGCACCGTGTCCAGAGCGAGTGCACATCCTCGCGGAAAGCCGCAGAAGGCGGACAGCGTGCGCCCAGCGTCCGGCGCACGCTGCCCGTTCGTTCAGCGTCCGCCGGTGATCTTGCGTTCGCGCTGGGCGACGCCGGCCGTGCCGTAGGGGTAGTCGTCGATGCGCGGGGCGCTCACGTCGGTGAGGGTCCGCAGCTCGGACTCGTCGAGCACGAGGTCCGCGGCACCGAGGTTGTCCTCGAGCTGCGACAGCGTGCGGACCCCGAGGATGACGCTCGTGACCGCGGGGCGGGCGAGGAGCCACGCGAGGGCGACCTGCGAACGGGAGACTCCGTGTGCGTCGGCGATCGTCGACACCGCGTCGAGGACGGCCCAGGTGCGCTCGTCGCCGTTCCGGGCCTCCCACGCCTCCATGCCGCGCTCGGGGTTCTCGCCGAGGCGGGTGGTGCCGGTCAGGGCCTCGTCGCGCTGGTACTTGCCGGTGAGCCAGCCGCCGGCGGAGGGCGACCAGGGGAGCAGGCCGATCCCGGCGTCGAGGCAGGCCGGCACGACCTCGTGCTCGATGTCGCGGACGAGCAGGTTGGACTGCGGCTGCAGGGTGACGGGCGGCGCCCAGCCGTGGGCCTTCGCCTCGTAGACGGCCTTCGTCACCTGGTAGCCGAGGTAGTTCGAGAACCCGTACGAGCCGATCTTGCCCGCGGACACGGCGTCGTCGAGGAACCGCAGGGTCTCGTCGATCGGGGTGAGTGCGTCCCACGCGTGCATCTGGTAGAGGTCGATGTGATCGACGCCGAGCCGCTCGAGCGAGGCGTCGAGGGCCACGCGGAGGTGGCGGCGCGACAGCCCGAGGTCGTTCGGCCCGTCGCCCTGCGGGAAGCGGCCCTTGGTGGCGAGGACGACCTGCGCCGCCTCGGTCGGGTGTGCGGCGAGCCAGCGGCCGATGATCCGCTCGGACTCGTTGCCGGAGTAGACGTCCGCCGTGTCGACGAGCGTGCCGCCGGCTGCCACGAAGGCGTCGATGATGGCGTGGGAGGTGGGTTCGTCGGCTTCGCTGCCGAAGGTCATGGTGCCGAGGGTCAGCGTCGACACCGATGTCCCGCTGTTGCCGAGGAGTCTGTAGTCCATGGCGGGGACGGTACGCGCGGTGTCCGACGGCAGCGAGGACCTACGAGTACCCCTCAGCGCCGGGCGGACAACGCGACGCGGTCAGGAACGCAGGAACGCCAGCGCGGCTTCGCGGAACGCCCGCGACGTCGGCGCGTTGAAGTGGTTGCGCCCCGGGATCTCGAAGAACGCCGCGTCGGGTGCCGCCGCCGCGAGCCGCACGGCGCTGTCCCGGATGCCGTCCTCACTGCCCGCCGCCATCAGGATCGGCTGCGTCGGGGCGTTCGCGGGGGTCGGCTCGACGCTGTCGCGCATGCCCTCGACCATCGCCACGAGCGCGGCGAGGTCGTTCCCCTCGACGTTCCCCGCCATCGTCAGGTACCCGTTCGTCACGCGGTCCTCGATCGGGGTGCCGTCGGCGAGGTACGCCTTCGCCTGGTCGACCCGCACGCGGCGCATCGGGTCGGCGTCGGGGATGCCGCCGAACACGGCGCGGCTGATGCGGTCCGGCAGCTGCTCGGCGGTGTGCCACCCGACCCGCGCGCCGAGCAGAGTAGCCGAGGTACGCGACGTCGTCGAGCAGGTAGGTGTCGATGACGGTGGTGACGTCGGCGACGAGGAGGTCCATCGAGTACGCGCCCGGGTCGTGCGGCTTCGCGCTGGCGCCGTGCCCGCGCTGGTCGAGCGCGACGACGCGGTACCCGGCGCGCACGAGGTCACGGGTCCAGCCGGAGGCGTGCCAGTTGAGCAGTGCTCGGAGGCGAAGCCGTGCACGGCGATGACGGCCGGCGCCTCGGGATCGCCGAAGTCGTAGGTCGCGATCGGGAGGCCGTCCGGGGACATCACGGCACGGGGTCGGGGCGCAGCGGGGACGAGTGACATGTCCTCTCAAGGCTACCGGGGCACTGTGGTCGTCATGGACGGCTACGGCGGCGATCAGATCCGGGCGGCGGAGCGGCCGCACCTCGATGCGGGGGAGCCCCTCATGCAGCGTGCGGCGGACGGGTTGGCCGCGATCGTCGGCGACCTGCTCGACGACCCGGCCGTCCGACCGGGAGACGGACCGGGGTCGGTCCTGGTGCTGGCCGGCAGTGGCGACAACGGCGGTGACGCCCTGTTCGCGGGCGCGCGCCTCGCAGCGGCCGGGAGGCGCGTGGCGGTCCTCCGCGTCGGCTCACGCGTCCACGAGGCGGGCCTGGCAGCGGCGCTGGACGCCGGTGCGCGCCTCCTGGCCGGCCCGTCCGGCACCTCGGGACCGGAGCCGCACGCCGGAGCAGCGGACATCCTGCGCGCGGCCGTCCCGCGTGACGGCGAACGGCTGGCCGCCGTGGCGACGGACGCCGCGCTCGAGGCCGACCTCGTGCTCGACGGCATCCTCGGCATCGGGGTGCACGGGGCGTCCGCCCTGCGGTCCCCCGCCCGCGAGGTGGTGGATGCGATCCGCGAACTCGCCCGCGACCAGCGCGCACCGTTCGTCGTCGCGGTCGACGTACCGAGCGGCATCGACGTCGACACCGGCGGGATCGCGGACGACCACGTGCTGCACGCCGACGTCACGGTGACGTTCGGCGGGGTCAAGGCCGGCCTGCTGAGCGGGCCCGCCGCGACCTCGCCGGGCGGATCGAACTCGTCGACGTGGGCATCGGTGCGGACCTGGCGGCCGTGGAGCCGCTGATCCGCACCTGAGTCAAACCGCCCCGGCGTCCACCCCGTGCTCGACCCCGTCGCGGGCTTCGAGCCACGTGTCCACGAAGTGCCGGTAGTTCCGGCGATGAGCTGCTCGGCCGCCTCGGTGTCGAGGTGTTCGCTGCACGACGTCCTCGAGCGGTTCCTCCCAGTTGCTCCGGCCGATCGCGAAGCCGACGAACCCGTCGACCGGGGCAGCGGTCCGCAGCCAGTGGTCGAGCTGCTCCTCTGGTGCGTCCCGACCGAGGACGATGCACTGCACCGCGTCCCGCCCGCCGCGTCGCGCCGTGGCCACGACCCGCTCGGCGTCCTCGCGCGCGTCGAGTCCCTCGAGCTTCCACACGTCGGCCTCGACCCCGCGGTCCTGCAGGTACTCGAGCACCTGCACGACCAGGTCGGGGCGGAGGTCGCGGTCGTAGTCGTCGACGGATGCCTTCTGGTCGTCGGTGCCGGGGACGAGCAGTTCGACGAGGAAGGGCCGTCCGGCGTCGTGCAGCGCGGCCGACACCGCTGCCAGGTCGCTCGCCTGCTGCTGCCGACGGTCGGCGTCGAACGCGGGGTTGTCCCGCACGAGCACCTTCACGAAGTCGGGGTCGAACGCGTCGACGTGGGCCAGCCAGTCGTCGCCGTACTCGAGCTCGAACCACTCGCGGCCCGAGCGCCCGACCGGCATCGCCAGCTGCAGGCCGGCGTCCTTCGCGAGCCGGGCGACGTCCGCGCCGTACCGCTCGTCGACGAGGACGCCGGTGCGGTCGCAGGAGAGCCCCGGCCGCCGGCGCCGTAAGGACCCCGCGGTGCACGAGCTGCTTGCCGGCCCGGACGCGCTCGGCCTCGGCCTCGTCGACCGGCTCGCCGCCGGACTCGTCGTACGTGTGCTCGAGCAGCGAGGAACGCTGGTCCATCGCGAACAGGAACAGGGGGTGTGCTTCGTCGAGGTTCGCCATGTCCCCGTGTCTACTCGCCGTCCCGGGCGCGGCGCTCGGAGCATCCGTACATTCGGGGCATGACGTTCAACGAGGACTCACAGCTCGAGGGTGGGAAGGTCACGCGGCGTGGCCGTGGTGCCGTGATCGGTGGCGGGGCGGTCGGTGTCGGCGCGATCCTGGTGTTCCTCATCGCCCAGTTCACGGGGTTCGACCTGAGCAGGGATCGTCGGCGGCGGTGACGGCACGACCGAGATCCAGCAGACGGGTGGACCGCCGACCCGGCGGCCGAGTGCCGCACGGGGCGCGACGCCAACCTGAAGGTCGAGTGCCGGATGGAGGGGGCGCGGCCGAGTCCCTCGACGCCTACTGGGCCACGGAGTCCCGCCAGCTCGGCATCGCGTACTCGACCCCGGGTTCGTGCTGTTCACCGGGTCGACCGACACCGGTGCGGGCAGGCCTCGGCCTCGACCGGGCCGTTCTACTGCCCGCCGGACCGCGCGATCTACCTCGACACCGCCTTCTACGACGACCTGCCAGTCGCGGTACGGGTCGTCCGGCGGGCCGCTCGCGCAGATGTACGTCGTCGCGCACGAGTGGGGCCACCACGTCCAGCAGCTGCAGGGCGCCTTCGCCTCGACGGACCGCTCGGGCACGGGTGCGTCGTCCGGCAGCGTCCGCGTGGGAGCTGCAGGCCGACTGCTACGCCGGCGCCTGGGTCGGCGACGCCCGCGACCACGAAGGACGCGGACGGCGAGACGTTCTTCGAGCCGATCACGCGGGCGCAGATCGACGACGCGCTGTCCGCCGCGAGCGCCGTGGGCGACGACAGCATCCAGGAGCGCTCGAGCGGCCGGGTCGACCCGGACTCGTTCACGCACGGGTCGAGCGAGCAGCGCCAGAACTGGTTCATGCGGGGCTACCAGCGGGGCGCGACGTCCTGCGACACCTTCAGCATCCCCGGCTCGTCCCTCTAGGCCGGCCCACGCCCGAGACGCGACCAGCGGACGGACGGGAGGCGCGGTGCCAGCCGGCACCGCGCCTCCCGTCCGTCGGTCCGCCCGTCGGTGGACGCGTCCGTCAGCTGGACGGGGTCGCGCTCGGGGTGGACGTCGCGGTGGCGGAGGGCGTCGCCGTCGGCGTGGCCGAGGGGGTCGGCGTGGGCGTCGGGGTGGCGTCGGTCGCGCCGGCCGCGGTCACCACGAAGGTGCGGAAGTCGTCGTTCGTGATCGGCGACGTGAGCTCGTAGCGCTGACCGTTCACGAGCACGAGCGGCACCCCGGGGAACTCGCGCAGCGTTGAGCCGGGGATGTCCCCGCCGGTCACCGCGCTGGTCCGCTCGTCCACCCACTTGGCGTACGTCTGGTCCTGGATGCAGCTCCGGATCGCACGGCGGTCCTGCAGCCCGTCGACCCCCGTCACCACGCGGGTGAGCTGGGCGTCGGTGAGGCCCGCCGTGTTCTGCTCGGGCTGCTCGGCGAAGAGCGCCTCGTGCACGGCGAAGAACTGGTCCGGGGAGTCGTTCGCGACGCAGGCGGCGGCGTTCGCGGCCCGGAGCGAGTACTTCGTGCCCTGTCGACCGGTTCGACAGGGTCGCGATCGGGTGGATGTCCACGGTCGCGGCGCCGGAGTCGACCAGGCTCTCGATGTACTCGCCGTTCGCCTTCTCGAACTGCCCGCACGTGGGGCAGAGGTAGTCGACGTACATCGTGATCCGTACCGCACCCGAGCCGTCGGTGGCGCTCGGCGTCGGCGCGGCGCCGACGGCCTTGAGGTCCTGCCCGATCGTGATGCCGCCCTGCGACGTGTTCGCCGGTCCGGGCCCGGCGGGCTGCACGGAGTCGACGAGCACGAGCGTGACGATCGTCGCGGCGGCGAGCAACACGACCCCGAGGCCGATCTGCAGGCCGAGGCGGACACCCCGCTGCCGGCGCTTCTGCTGGGTGCGTGCGCGCTGCGCCCGCTGCCTGGCTGCTTCTCGTCGCTCGTTCCGCGCGGCGCGGGCGTCACCCTCGGGGCGGTTGGTCATCGAGTGGTCCTCCTGGTTCGGCGTCCGCCGTACCTCCCCGAGCGGCGGACGGACCCGGCGATTGTAGTGGGACGCTCTGAGAACCAGCCAACCAGGGGGACAGCACTGGCGCATCGCAGGGAAGTCGTGTTGTATGAACCTCGATGGTCGACGACGACCATCCGGGGCCTCGCGGGCTGACCGCTTCGCTCCGGATCGTCCGGCACGTACCTGCCGGTGAAGAAAGGACCGAACGCTCATGGCGTCCGTCACCTATGACAAGGCAACCCGTCTCTACCCCGGAGGCACGCGTCCCGCGGTCGACTCCCTCGACCTGGACGTCGCCGACGGCGAGTTCCTCGTCCTCGTCGGCCCCTCGGGTTGCGGCAAGTCGACCTCCCTCCGCATGCTCGCCGGCCTCGAAGAGGTCAACTCCGGCGCGATCCGCATCGGCGACCGCGACGTCACCGACGTCCCGCCGAAGGACCGCGACATCGCGATGGTCTTCCAGAACTACGCGCTGTACCCGCACATGACCGTCGCCGAGAACATGGGCTTCGCGCTCAAGATCGCCGGCGTCGGCAAGGACGAGCGCGCCACCCGCGTGCAGGAAGCCGCGAAGCTCCTCGACCTCGAGGACTACCTCGGCCGCAAGCCGAAGGCGCTCTCCGGTGGTCAGCGTCAGCGCGTCGCGATGGGCCGTGCGATCGTCCGTCAGCCGCAGGTGTTCCTCATGGACGAGCCGCTGTCGAACCTCGACGCCAAGCTCCGCGTCCAGACCCGCACCCAGATCGCCTCGCTGCAGCGTCGTCTCGGCGTCACCACGGTCTACGTCACGCACGACCAGACCGAGGCCCTGACCATGGGTGACCGCATCGCGGTCCTCAAGGACGGCATCCTGCAGCAGGTCGGCACCCCGCGCGACCTGTACGAGAAGCCGAACAACGTGTTCGTCGCCGGCTTCATCGGCTCGCCGGCGATGAACCTCCTGCCGGCCGACGTGGTCGAGGGCGGCATCAAGTTCGGCACGCTCAACCACGCGATCGACCGCGACACCCTCTCCAACGCGCGTGCGGCACAGATCACGGTCGGCATCCGCCCGGAGGACGTCGTCGTCGCCCAGTCCGGCGACGGCCTGCCCGTCACGGTGGACGTCGTCGAGGAGCTCGGCGCCGACGGTTACCTCTACGGCCACGCCGACGTCAAGGGCCAGCGTGTCGACATCGTCGCCCGCGTCGACGGCCGCGCGCACCCCTCGATCGGCGACACCATCGTCGTGACGCCGAAGTCGGGCCACGTGCACGCCTTCGACACCGAGTCGGGCGAGCGTCTCGACGACAAGGCCGTCGTCGGCGCGTAACGACGGAAGGCCACTCACAGGAGGCGCGGTGCCAGCGGGCACCGCGCCTCCCGTCGGTTCGCAGTACCGTACCGTTCGCAGTGCCGTACCGATCGCAGTGCCGTACCGATCCGCACTCCAGCACCAGAGGAACCCATCGTGTCCGACTCGTTGTCCATCACCGCAGCCACCGTCGACCCCGGACTCCTCGACCTGCCCTGGGACGTCCCGCTCGCGGACTGGCCGGACGACGTCATCGTGGCGCTGCCGAAGGGCATCTCGCGGCACCTCGTCCGGTTCGTGCACCTCAGCGGGTACGTGGCCGCCGTGAAGGAGACCGGGGAAGAGGTCGCCCGCTCCGAGTACGAGATGCTCCGCACGCTGCAGCGCATGGACGTCCCCTGCGTCGGCCCCGTCGCCGTCATCACCAACCGGGTGAGCGCCGACGGCGAACCCCTGCACCCCGTGCTCGTCACCCGACACCTGCGCTTCTCGCTGCCGTACCGCGCGCTCCTACTCGCAGACGCTGCGACCGGAGACCGCCACACGCCTGGTCGACGCCCTCGCCCTGCTCCTCGTGCGTCTGCACGTCATCGGCTTCTACTGGGGCGACGTGTCACTGTCGAACACCCTGTTCCGACGTGACGCCGGGGCCTTCGCCGCGTACCTCGTCGACGCCGAGACCGGCAAGCTCTACCCCGGCGGCCTGTCGAACGGGCAGCGCGAGAACGACCTCGAGGTGGCGCGGGTGAACATCGCCGGCGAGCTCCTCGACCTCGAGGCCGGCGGCCGGCTCGACGAGAACGCCGACGCCGTGGACGTCTCGAACCGGATCGTCGCCCAGTACCGGATCCTCTGGAAGGAACTCACCGGCACCGAGCAGTTCGACATCAAGGAGCGCTGGCGCATCAACGACCGCGTCGAGCGACTCAACGCCCTCGGGTTCGACATCGAAGAGCTCTCCATCCACACGACCGAGGGCGGCTCGCAGGTGCGCATCCAGCCCAAGGTCGTGGACGCCGGGCACCACCAGCGGCGGCTGCTGCGGCTCACCGGCCTCGACGCCGGCGAGAACCAGGCGCGGCGCCTCCTCAACGACCTCGACTCCTATCGGGCCCGCAACGGCCGCGACCTCCTCGACGAGGAGATGGTCGCGCACGAGTGGGTGTCGAAGGTGTTCGAGCCCGTCATCCGGTCGATCCCGCGGGAGCTCCGCGGGCGCCTCGAGCCGGCCGAGGTCTTCCACGAACTGCTCGAGCACCGCTGGTTCATGTCCCAGCAGGAGGAGCGCTCCGTGTCGCTGCCCGAGGCCACGACCGCCTACATCAACGACGTGCTGCGCCACCGCCGTGACGAGCGGCTGCTCATCAACCCGCCGACGTCGTCGATGACGCTGCCGATCCCGGTGGTCGACGACGCCGAGGTGGACGACACCGATGACGTCGAGGACTGGCGCGCGAGCGTCTGACGCGCGCCCGCGCCCCGCACTCCCGTCCCGCAAAACGCAACCTCGGCGGTTGCTCGCAGCGTTGTACCGCCGCGAGATCGCGCCGAGGTTGCGTTTCGCGGTGGGGGAGGAAGCTACGACGCGCGACGGCGCCGGGCGACCTCCCACAGGGTGACGCTCGCGGCGATGCCCGCGTTCAGGGACTCGGTCGCGCTCGAGATCGGGATCGACACGATCGCGTCGCAGGTCTCGGTGACGAGGCGCGACAGGCCCTTGCCCTCTGAGCCGACGACGATCACGATCGGACGGTCGGCGAGCTCGAGACCGTCGAGCTCCACGTCGCCGTCGCCGTCGAGGCCGAGCACGAACAGGCCCATCGACTTGAGCGACTTCAGCGTCTGCGTGAGGTTCGGCGCCATCGCGACGGGCGTGCGGGCTGCGGCACCGGCGGAGGTCTTCCACGCCGACGCGGTCACGCCGACCGAACGACGCTGCGGCACGATGACCCCGTGGCCGCCGAACGCCGCGGTGGAGCGGATGATCGCACCGAGGTTGCGCGGGTCGGTGATGCCGTCGAGGGCGACCATGAGCGGCACCTGGTCGCGCGAGAACGCACGCTCGACGATGTCCTCGGCCACGGCGTACTCGTACGCCGGCACCTTGAGCGCCACACCCTGGTGCACGCTGTCGTGCCCGGTGATGCGGTCGAGTTCGGGGCGCATCAGCTCGATGATCGGCAGGCCGCGGTGGTTGGCGAGCGCGAGGATCTCCTTCACGCGGTCGTCGACCTCGATGCGGGCGGCGATGTACAGCGTGCTGGAGGGGGTCTTCGTGCGCAGGGCCTCGAGCACGGAGTTACGACCGGTGACCAGCTCGTGGTCGTCGGCCTTCCGTGTCGGCGGGCGACCGGTCCGCTGCTGCGGCGAGCTCGACGCACCGTGACGACCGCGCGCGGCCTCGAACCGCTCCTTGGCGGCCTTGCGCTTGCCGGCCGGGTGGTACGGGCGGTCCTCGGCCTTCGGCGTGGGCTTGCGACCCTCGAGCGCCTGCGCGCCCTGGCCGCCGGAGCCGACCTGCTTGTTGCCCTTGCGGCCGGAGCGGACGGCGCCGGGCCGACCCTTCTTGCTCCCCGAGACGTTCTTCATTGCTCTCTCCCTGTCCGGCACTGCCGTTGTCCAGGCGATGCTCCAGCGTGTACCTGCTGCGGTGTCTTCGATGGTGATGCCCGCGGCTGCGAGGTCGTCCCGCACGCGGTCGGCTGTGGCGAAGTCGCGTGCTGCCCTGGCGTCGGTCCGCTCCTGCACGAGGCGGTCGACGAGGGCTGCGAGTGGTGCGGCCGATGCGTCGTGGCCACCGCCAGTCCAGTGGGCGGCTCGCGGGTCGATGCCGAGCACCTCGGCCATCGCGGCCACCTGATGGTACGTGGTTCCGAGCACTTCCGCATCGTCGGCGTCCAGCGCAGCGTTGCCGGCGCGGACGGTCTCGTGCAGGACGGCGAGTGCCTGGGGCACCGCGAGGTCGTCGTCCATGGCGTCGGCGAAGGCCTCGGGCACGCCCGGGGCATCGGCCAACCGGACCCCTTCGAGCCTGCTGGCGGCCCGGGACAGGAAGCCGTCGATGCGGTCGAGCGCCGCTTCGGCCTCGGCGAGGGGGCCGTCGTGGTGGTCGATCGTCGAGCGGTAGTGGGCGGCGCCGAGCGCGTACCGGACGGCGATCGGCCGCGCGGACCCGAGCATGTCCGCGGCGAACACTGGAGTTGCCGAGCGACTTCGACATCTTCTGCCCACCGACCGACACGAGTCCGTTGTGCAGCCAGTAGGACGCGAACGCGTCGCCCGCCGCCGTCGACTGCGCGAGCTCGTTCTCGTGGTGCGGGAAGCGCAGGTCGAGTCCGCCGCCGTGGATGTCGAACGCCGGCCCGAGGTAGCGACGAGGACATCGCCGAGCACTCGATGTGCCACCCCGGGCGGCCCGGCCCCCAGGGCGAGTCCCAGTTCGCGGTCGAGCGGCTCGCCCGGCTTCGCGCCCTTCCAGAGCGCGAAGTCGCGGGGGTCGCGCTTGCCACGGGGGTCGGCGTCGGCGGCCTCGACCATGTCCTCGCGACGCTGGCGGGTGAGTGCGCCGTACGACTCCCAGCTGCCGGTGTCGAAGTAGACGTCGCCGGAGCCGTCCGCGGCGGCGTAGGCGTGCCCCTGGTCGATGAGCTTCGCGATGATCTCGTGCATCTGCGGCACGCTGGCGGTGGCGCGCGGCTCGTACGTCGGGGGCAGGATGCCGAGGGCGTTGTAGGCGGCGGTGAACTCGAGCTCGACGCGGTACGCGCGGGCGAACCACTCCTCGTCCGTGGTGGCGGCGAGGTCGAGCACCTTGTCGTCGATGTCGGTGACGTTCCGCACCAGGGTCACGCGCAGCCCGCGGTGGGTGAGCCAGCGACGCCAGATGTCGTAGACCAGGGCGGAGCGGAGGTGCCCGATGTGCGGCGACGACTGCACCGTCGGACCGCAGACGTACATGCTCACGTGTCCGTCGACCAGCGGGACGAGGTCGACGACGGCTGCGGCGCGGGAGTCGTAGAGGCGTACGGTCCACGCCCCCAAGCCTAGGACGTCAGGCCGGTCTGACGACGGCCGTCGCGATCGCGGCGAGCCCTTCGCCACGCCCGGTGAAGCCGAGGCCGTCCGTGGTCGTGCCGGACACCGCGACGGGGGCCCCGACGACCGCGGCGAGTGCGTCCTGCATCGCTGACCGACGGCCGCCGATGCGCGGGCGGTTCCCGATGACCTGCACCGTCACGGACGTCGGGACGAGCCCGGCCGACGCCAGCGCTGCCACGGCCCCGCGGACGAAGACGTCACCGGCGGCTCCGGCGTACGCGGGGTCGGAGGTGCCGAACCGGCCGCCGATGTCCCCGAGCCCACCAGCGGAGAGCAGAGCGTCGCACACCGCGTGCGCGACCGCGTCCCCGTCGCTGTGTCCGGAGAGCCCGGCCTCACCCGGGAAGTCGAGGAGCCCCACCCGGCAGGGCGAGGCGTCGTCGAACGCGTGCACGTCGACGCCCAACCCGACCCGCACACCATCGGGGGCGGCGACGCGCGACCGCACGATCGACTCGGCCCGTCCCAGGTCCCACGGGGTGGTGATCTTGAACGCGTCCGCGTCGCCCGAGGACGAACCGCACGGTGCCGCCCGCTGCCTGGAACACCCCCGCGTCGTCGGTCTCGGCCCGCTCCGCCACCGCGTACGCCTGCCGGAGTGCGGCGAGCGGGAAGCCCTGCGGCGTCTGCACACCGACCAGGGCAGCGCGGTCGACGGTCTCGACGACGACGTCCCCGTCGACCCGCTTCACGGTGTCGGTGACGGGCAACGCCGGGACGAACCCGGCGAGGCCGCCGGCGGCGATCGCCGCGTCGACCGCGTCGAACACCCGCGAGAACTGGGCGGCCGGCGTCAGGCAGCGCGCCGCGTCGTGGACCAGCACCGAGGTGACGGAGTCCGGCAGGACGGCCAGGCCGGCCTCGACCGAACCATGGCGATCCGTGCCTCCCGGGACGACCGCCGTGTACGCGACCGCCGCCCCGGCCACCGACGCGATGAGCTGCTGGCACTCGTCGACCAGCGGAGCGAGGGCGACCACGACGACGAGCGTCGGCGACGACAGCGTGAACAACGGCTCGAGCGCGCGCGCGAGCATGACGGTGCCGGCCACCGGGACGAACGCCTTGGCGGTCCCGATGCCGAGGCGCGTGCCGGAACCGGCCGCAACGACGACGACCGCCCTGTCCACCCCTTCGGGGAACAGAACGGTCGTCGACGTGTTCAGTGGTTCGCCGCGCTCAGGAGGCCAGGACCTCGTCGAGGACGGTCGATGCCTGGTCCTCGTCGGTCTTCTCGGCCAGCGCCAGCTCGGAGATGAGGATCTGCCGCGCCTTGGCGAGCATTCGCTTCTCCCCCGCGGACAGGCCGCGGTCCTGGTCACGCCGCCAGAGGTCGCGGACGACCTCGGACACCTTGATGACGTCACCGGGAGCGAGCTTCTCGAGGTTCGCCTTGTAGCGCCTCGACCAGTTCGTGGGCTCTTCGGTGAAGGGGGCCCGGAGGACCTCGAACACCTTGTCGAGCCCTTCCTTGCCGATCACGTCGCGGACACCGACCAGGTCGACGTTGTCCGCCGGCACCTCGATCGTCAGGTCACCTTGGGTGACCCGCAGCTTCAGGTAGACCTTTTCCTCGCCCTTGATGACGCGCGTCTTCACTTCAGAGATGGTTGCCGCCCCGTGATGGGGGTAGACCACGGTCTCGCCGACCTCGAATTGCATGTATCAGGCTCCGTTCCGAGACACGCTCCAGTTTACCACAAGCGGAATTGGGGTAAGGGGCACCTAACAACGAGCCCTCCCAGGTGCTCGCTAGGATGGTGGGTTCGGACCGTCCGGTCCACGTCGGACTCTTCCGGAGGAATCTCTTGCGAGCTCGGGTACTCGTGTCCGTCGCCGTTGCGGCAACCATCGCGCTCGGCGCCACCGAGGTGCGAGTTCTTGTCGCCCGCGCAGACCACGGAGATCAAGCAGATCACCGACGGCGTGGACGTCTCGACGGGCAAGATCGCTGTCCGCAACGCGCTGCTCATTACCTCGGACGACGGTGAGCAGGCGCGCTTCATCGGCACCCTCGTGAACACCGCCGAGAAGGACGACATCACCGTCTCGATCGAGATCGGCGGCGACACCCAGACCGTCGAGGTCGCCCGCGAACACGCACGTCGACCTCGCCGATGACGACCGACACCACGGCCGAGGGCGCCACCGAGGACACCGGCTCGACCACGCAGGGCACCGAGGCCGGCGAGAGCACCGACGTCGTCTTCGACAACGCCGACGCCGCGGCCGGCTCGCTCGTGAAGGTCTACTTCTCGTACTCGGGTGCCGAGGGCGTCTCCGCCAACGTGCCGGTGCTCACCAGCGCGCAGGAGGAGTACCAGACCCTCGCGCCGACGCCGACGCCGACTCCGACGAGCACGTCGACCGCCCCCTCCGAGAGCGGCTCCGAGCCGACGGGCGACGCGACGGACACCCCGATCAACCCGTAGCGCACAGCGCGACCGCCTGGATGGCGCGGTGCCGGTCCCCTGGGACCGGCACCGCGCCTCGCTGGCGTTGCGCCCGACGGGCGTCAGCCCTCGATGCGGTAGCCGAGTCCGCGCACGGTGACGAGTATCTCCGGTGCGCTCGGGACGCGCTCGATCTTCGAGCGGATGCGCTTGATGTGCACGTCGAGGGTCTTCGTGTCGCCCGAAGTAGTCCGAGCCCCAGACCCGGTCGATGAGCTGCCCGCGGGTGAGCACGCGCCCGGCGTTGCGGAGCAGCAGCTCGAGCAGCTCGAACTCCTTGAGCGGCATCGGCGTCTCCGGAGCCGTCCACGGCCACGGTGTGCCGTTCGACGTCCATCCGGATCCCGCCGACCTGCAGGATGCCGCTCTCCGCCGGGTCGTCCTCGGTCCGGCGACGGAGCACGGCGCGGATCCGGGCGAGGAGCTCCCGCGTCGAGTACGGCTTCGTCACGTAGTCGTCGGCGCCGAGCTCGAGCCCGACGACGATGTCCACCTCCGAGTCCTTCGCCGTCAGCATGATGATCGGGATGTTCGACCGGGTGCGGATCTGGCGGCGCACCTCGGTGCCGGAGAGGCCCGGCAGCATCAGGTCGAGGAGCACCAGGTCGGGGTTCTCCGCGTCGAACTTCGACAGCGCGGTCACACCGTCCGCAGCGACGGAGGTGTCGGCCACCTCGCGCTGCGGCACCAGGAACTCCAGGGGGAAGTCGCTCAGGGCCGGCTCGTCGTCGACGATGAGGATCTTGGTCACGATTGCTGCTCTTCCAGTTGCTCTTCGAGTGCGGTGGTCAGTTCGGGGTCCGCCTCGGGCAGGCGGATGGTGAAGGTCGATCCCTTGCCGGGCTGCGACCAGACGCGGACGTCGCCGCCGTGGTTGCTCACGACGTGCTTGACGATCGCGAGCCCCAGGCCGGTGCCGCCGGTGGCGCGGGACCTGGCCGGGTCGACGCGGTAGAAGCGTTCGAACACGCGGTCGAGGTCGGCCTCGGGGATGCCGACGCCCTGGTCCATCACGGCGATCTCGGCGAAGCCTTCGACGAGCGCACGCCGACGCCGACGCGGGTGTAGTCCGGCGAGTACTTGACGGCGTTCGCGATGAGGTTCGACACCGCGATCTGCAGCAGGCCCAGGTCGCCCATCGCCCGGAGCTTCGACTTCTTCGCCCGCACGAGCTCGATGTCCCGGGCGCGCGCGACGATCTCGTTCGTGTCCACGGCGGCCTGCACGATGCGGTCGATCGAGGTCTCCTCGCTGTTCTCCAGCGTGTCGACGGACTGCAACACGCCGAGCTCGATGATGTCCTTCGTCAGGGCTGCCAGTCGTTCGAACTCGGTGACGAGCTGGGCCGCGAACCGGCGGACGTGCTGCGGTTCGTCCGCGGCGGCGACGGGGGTCTGGACGAAGCGGCCGATGGCGCCGATCAGGGTCTTCAACTCGTGCGAGATGTTCGCCACGAAGTCACGCCGGACCTCGTCGATGCGGTGGCTCTCGGTGAGGTCGTCCGCCGTGACGAGCACGTACCGGTTGCCGAGCTGCGCGGCGCGGAAGCTGAGGTAGCCGATGAGCTCGCCCCGACGGCCGCGCGGGAGGCTCGGGTCCTCGAACCCCATCTCACCACTCTTGCGCACCCGGTCGACCAGGTCGGCGGCTCCTGGTGCACGAGCTTCCGCCGCGCCGAGTCCCACGGTCAGTGCCTGTGGCGACTTGCCGGCGACGACGGTGTTCGAGGGGTCGACCACCACGGCCGGGTTGTGCATCGTGGCGATGACCGCGGCGACGCCGTCCGGCAGCGATGCGTTCTGCCACGTCGGCTGCACGAGCCGTGCGCTCGGCGGTGATGATCAGCACCACGACGCCCCGCGCCGAAGACCCCGCCGAGGAGCATCGACAGTGGCACGAGCCACGCGTTGTCCATGCCGTCAGTGTAGGAGTGGTCACACGGGGTTCGGGCGCCGTTCACCCCGTTCGCGGTGGTTCCGGCTCCGGATCGCGAAGCGTTCGGCCGCGCGTCACCGTTCGTTCACCTGAGCTGACGACACTCGACCGGTACGCAGAGAAGGTACTCCCCATGCGCGAAGTCTTCCAGCAGGAGCTCCAGGACGTCCAGGAGCGACTGACCAAGATCGCCGGGCTCGTCGAGTCCACGCCATCACCCGTGCCACCCAGGCCTTCAGCGGCTCCGACGTCGCGCTCGCCGAGGAGGTGATCGCCGACGACGCCAAGATCGACGAGGCCGCCAACAGCCTCGACGAGATCGCCATCGACATCCTGGCGCGCCAGGCTCCGGTGGCCCGCGACCTCCGCGTCGGCGTCACCGCCCTGCGCGTCGGCTCCTCGCTCGAGCGCATGGGCGACATGGCCCGGCGCATCGCGCGGCAAGCGTCAGCGGTTCCCGGAGAAGGTCGTGCCGAAGGGCCTCCGCTGAAAGCACCTTCAAGCAGATGGGCGCACACGACGTCGCGATGTCTCCAAGCTCACGCGCCTGCTCGCGACCGAGGACATCGCGCTCTCCGCCGAGATCCGCGACGAGGACGACGCCGTCGACGAGCTGCACGCCAGCGTGTTCGACTTCGTGCTCGGCGGGGCGTGGAAGGGCAACCCGATCGACACGGTCGACGCCACCCTCGCCTCGCGCTACCACGAGCGCTTCGCCGACCACGCGGTCTCGATCGCGAAGAAGGTCGAGTACCTGGCGACGGGCAACTGGACCGGCGCCTCGACCGCGACCGCGGCGGTCTGACCCCGGGTTCTCCCCGCGAAGCACAAACGCGCAACGTCGGCGGTTGCTCGCAGCGAAGTACCGCTTGCGGGCCTTCGCCGCCGTTGCGTTTGCGATGGTGAAGGCGGGGCGGGAGGATCGACGCATGGCCCAGGTCGCGATCATCGTCAACGGCATGCCCGGTTCCGGCAAAGAGCACGATCCGCCCTCGCCGAGGTGCTCGGCTGCCTTTTTGTCGAAGGACCGGATCAAGGAGCCCCTCGCGGACATCGTGGGGCCGATGATCGCGTCACGTCCGCTCGGCGGGATCGCGATGGACTCCGTGTGGGCGATGGCCGGCGCGGTCGAGAACGGCGTCGACGCCGTCTGGGTCACCGAGGAGAGCCGGGACCACCTGACGGCCGGGCTGCTCACCGCGGGGTCACCGCGGGCCGTCGAGGTCTGGTGCCACGTTGACCGGGACACCGCCGACGTGCGACTGCGTGACCGGTACGAGCCGGACGCACCGATCCGGCACGAGGTGCACGGCGACCTCGCGTCGATCCTCGAGACCTGGGACGACCTCGGACCGACCGCCGGCCCGACCGGGCTGATCACCGTCGTCCGGGTCGACACCACGAAGCCCTACGACGTCGGTGCGCTCGTGCAGGAGATCGCGTCGCACTTCATCTGACCGGCCGCGGCCCGCGGAGCTGACCACGTCGCCGAAGCGACATCGTCTTGATGTGGTGATCCGTTCCTCCCGGCAGCGCGACGGGAGTCGGCGGACGACACGACGAACGCCCCGCCCGGAGACCCGACGGGGCGTTCGTGTGTGGGGTGCTACTTCTTGGCGCCCTGGGCGGCGACCGCTGCGGCACCCGCGGCGGCGGCCTCGGGGTC
Organism: Curtobacterium sp. AC273; assembly: GCF_979253735.1. Classification (NCBI taxonomy): domain Bacteria; kingdom Bacillati; phylum Actinomycetota; class Actinomycetes; order Micrococcales; family Microbacteriaceae; genus Curtobacterium; species Curtobacterium sp. AC273. Next base: position 94,255 of record NZ_CEEDDU010000012.1, read on the forward strand.
GAGGCCCAGTACGCGGGCTTCGTCGGGCGGAACTCGTCGTCGAGCTCGTACACCAGCGGGATGCCCGTCGGGATGTTGAGGCCGGCGATGTCGTCGTCGGAGATGCCGTCGAGGTGCTTCACGAGCGCCGCAGCAGTTGCCGTGCGCCGTGACGAGGACGGTCTTGCCCGCGCCGAGGTCCTTCGTGATGTCCGACTCCCAGTACGGCAGCAGACGGTCGATCACGAGCTTGAGCGACTCCGTGCGCGGCAACTGGTCGCCGAGGTCGGCGTAGCGGCGGTCGCTGGTTTGCGACCACTCGGCGTCGTCGTCGATGGGGGCGGCGGCACGTCGAACGAACGGCGCCACTCCATGAACTGCTGCTCGCCGTACTCCGCCGAGGTCTGGGCCTTGTCCTTGCCCTGCAAGGCGCCGTAGTGACGCTCGTTGAAGCGCCAGTCGCGCTTGACCGGCGGCAGCCAGGCCAGGTCCGCCTCGAGCAGGGCGATGTCCGTCTGGATCGCGCGGGTGAGCAGGGAGGTGTACAGGACGTCCGGGACGATGCCCGACTCGCTGATGAGCTCGCCGGCGCGCTTCAGCACTCCTTCTCGCCCAACTCGCTGAGTCGGACGTCGACCCAACCGGTGAACAGGTTCTTCTGGTTCCAGTCACTGTTGCCGTGACGGAGCAGGACGAGCGTGGAGGTCATGCCACCGATCCTACCGAGCAGCACCTGGCCCGTACGCTGGTCGGTATGCCCATCGGGAGCGTGACGCGCGGGACGACCGGGTACAACCGGCTCCGCCGCGTCGACCGGTGAATCGCCGCGCTGCCCGCCCTGCGGCGGACCTCCGACCCGCTCGTCGCGGACGTCGGCTACGGCGCGCGGCCGACGACGACGCTCGAGCTCCGGGACCGCCTGGCGCGGGTCCGGCCGGACGTCGAGGTCACCGGCATCGAGATCGAACCGGCACGTGTGGCGCTCGCGAACGCCAGGACGCGCGACGGGGTGACGTTCCGGCTCGGCGGCTTCGAGACGCCGACGCCCGGCGGCCGACGCCCCGTCGTGATCCGCGCGTTCAACGTCCTGCGGCAGTACGACGAGTCCGGGTGACGGCCTCGTGGCGGATCATGCAGGACCGGCTCCAGCCCTGGCGGCGCACTCGTCGAGGGGACGTGCAACGAGGTCGGCCGGGTGGCCTCGTGGGTGACGCTCGACGAGCTCGCGCCCCGCACGTTCGGTGTCACTGCGCGGCTCGCCGGGCTCGACGTTCCGAGCGTCGTCGCTGAGCGGCTGCCGAAGGCGCTCATCCACCGGAACCTGCCGGGCGAGCAGTTGCACGCGTTCCTGCGCGACCTCGACCTGGCGTGGGCGATCGCTGCGCCGCTCGGCACGTACGGGCCCCGGCAGCGGTGGATCGCGACGGTGCGGGGCATGCGCGACCGCGGTTGGCCGGTGCTGCACGGGGTGACGCGCTGGCGGCTCGGCGACAGCGTGCCGTGGTCGGCGGTCGAGCCGGCCTACGGCCGGCACGGTCGGCGGAGCAGTTCGGGCTGCCCTCGCCAGGCGCAGGCCGACGTCGACCGGGCGAGCGAGGGCGACCCGGCGGGCGGGCGACCCGGCGGCCGGCCGTCGACTCAGCCGCGCTTGACGGCCCCGAGCCGCGGCAGGCGCGGCACGTTCGCGGTGGCGC
>NZ_CEEDDU010000013.1:0-180470 GCF_979253735.1 Curtobacterium sp. AC273
TGTACTTCGTTCAGTTTGGAGATTTGGGTGTTTAACCGTTTTCGCATTTATCGTGAAACGCTTTCGCGTTTTCGTGCGCCGCTTCAGTCAGCTGGTTCATCGGCTGGGACCTGCTGCTCGAGTACACCGCGATCGTGGCGGTGGTCGCGATCGGCATCTCCGGCTACGTCGGGTTCCTGGTCGGCCAGTTCGGCATCGACCTGCCCGCCTGGATGCTCGGCGCCCCCGGGACCGGCAGACGGCCACGTGATCGACGTCTTCGGATCATCCTCTGCCTGCTCCCGCGTTCGTCCTGACCCGTGGCATCCGCAGCGCCGCCCGCTTCGAGTTCGTGGCCGTCGGCATCAAGGTGGCGCTCGTCGTGCTCATCGTGGTGCTCGGTAATGTTCCACATCGACAGCGCGAACTACTTCGCCGTACTTCCCGTTCGGCTTGGCGGCGTCATGACCGGTGCCGCGACCGTGTTCTTCGCCGTGTTCGGCTACGACGCGATGTCCACCGCGGCCGAGAAGTCCACCGACGCCCGGAAGCACATGCCGAAGGCGATCCTGCTGTCCCTCGGCATCTCGATGGTCCTGTACGTGCTGGCGACGCTCGTCCTCACCGGGATGCAGAAGTACACCGACATCGACCCCCGCCTCGGGCTTCTCGTCGGCGTTCGCGCGGTCTGCTCGGCCTCGGCGGTGTCGCGAACGTCATCGCGATCAGCGCCATCGTCGGCATCATCACCGTGCTCGTGACGTTCCTGCTCGGTGCCAGCCGCGTCTGGTTCTCGATGAGCCGCGACGGCCTGGTGCCAAGTGGTTCGCAAGACCGACCCCAAGCGACACGTGCCGACCCGGGTCACGTGGATCCTGGGCATCGCGTCGGCGATCCTGGCGGGCGTCCTGCCGATCGGCGTCGGTGGCGGAGCTGACGAACATTGGCATCCTGCTCGCGTTCGTGGTGGTCTGCTCCGCGGTGATCGTGCTCCGCTACCGCCAGCCCGACCTCGACCGCCAGTTCCGGCTGCCGTTCATGCCGGTGATCCCGATCATCGGCGTGATCGCGTCGCTGGCCAAGCTCGGCGTTCCTGCAATTGGGAGACCTGGGTCCGCTTCGCGATCTGGTTCGCGATCGGCCTCGGCGTGTACTTCGGCTACTCGCGCCGGCACAGCAAGCTGGCGACGGGAGAGTCGACCGGCAAGCCGATCGGCGACTGGCTTGGCAGCGCACGGCCGCCGCAGCGCGCCGCCGCCGCGGGGTTCACGCCTCGCGGCGGTGCCTTGCTGCTCGACGCCGTCGGGTCGCCGTCGGGTGGTTCCGGAACCAGCGCGGCAGCTCCCGCGGCCGGCTCGTGTCGCACTCCGGTCCCCGCCGCGAGGAACCCGCTGAACCCCTCGGGCACGTCGCCGCCGTCGGCCTCGCGGTCGTACGCCATCGACCACTCCGGGAAGCGCCGCGTGTGGATCGACTCCTCGACGAGCAGCCGGACCTCCTCGTGGCGCGGGTCCTCGACGATCCGGGCGTAGGTCGCGATCACGGCGTCGTACGGGCCCTCGAGCAGCTGCATGAAGCGGCCGGCCCGGTGCACGAGCATGCCGGTGAGGCCCGCGTCGGCGGTGTTCGGCGCGGGCGTGTTCGAGCACCGCCGCGAGGGCCTCCTCGTCGAACGGCTCGGAGGAGGCCGAACTCATGTAGACCAGTGACTGCAACATGCGACTCCCACCCGGACGGACCGACAACGATCCTGCCGGGGATCGGCTCCGGTCCGACGCCCCCAAGTAGACCCGGTGCGCGCAGCGGCCGATCGCCTACTGCCGCACCTCGCGCATGTTCTGTGCCTGCCAGCCTCGGGGATCGACTCGCGGAACGCCCGCAGCGCGTCGGCGAGGTCTTGCCGGTCACCTCGTGCGGCAGTGGCATTCCCGCAGCCGCGCGATCGCCCGGACGATCATCTCCCAGGTCGCCTTGCTCGTGACCGCGTTGATCTACTGCAACTCGAAGCCGTCCAGGTCGAGCGCCGCGATCGCGGCCTGCCGAGCCGATTCGATGTCATCCCCGCTGCCCTCGGCTTCGCGGGTGGCCGTGGATCGCAGTTCGCCTCGCATGGTCGTCACCGTCCCAGTATGGCCGCGGCTGCGCGCTGCTGCGGTCGGTGGCACCTGGCAGACTCGACGCGTGCCAGCCGCCCCGATGATCGACGCCGTCGACGTCATCCGTTTCGTCGGGCCGCAGGCGTTCGGCCAGGCCCGTGACCTCGTCCGCGCCGGCCTGGTCGACGACGCCGACTGGCACGACGACGACGGCACGGTCACCGCGACGGTCTCCGGTTCGGCCGACGACCCGTACCAGGTCGGATCGAGCCACCCCGGCGCGCGGCGAGTTCGTCCGGCCGGTCCACCCCCAGCACCTGGCGCTGCCGCTGCAGGGCGAGTGCAAGCACGTCGCCGCCGCGCTCCTCACCATCAACGCCCGTGCCTCGCCGCCGCGGCTGGCCCACGTGCGGAAGCGCCGGCTCCGCCGCCCTCTGACTGGAGGCGACCTCGCGCCCGCCGCCGGTGACGACGAGCAGTCGGTCGCTCCGCAGGGCACGCCCATGGGCCTGCAGTTCGAGTTGCGTGACGCGGTGTCGGCCCGGCTCGCGTCCCGCGCGCGGGCGGCCGGTCGGGCACTGCCCACGGCCTCGCGGTCGGTGCGGCTCGGCGTCCGCGGTGACCCGGAGCGACGCCGGCAACTGGGTGCGCGGGCAGCCTGACGTGGGGCACGCTCCCCTACTCGATGAACCGGTTCGGCCTGTCCCCCGAGCAGCACGGCTGGTTCCACCTGGTTCGCCACGCGCTCCACCGCGCCGGGCAGCTCGCCGGGCTGCCAGGTGGGGCTCGACTGGATCCACCTCGACGGCTTCGGCAGCCCACTGCTCTGGCCGCTGCTCGGGCAGGCACAGGCGCTGGGGATCGCCTTCGTGACCGGCAAGCGCGAGGGCGGTGCGGTGCTCGGCGCCGAGGCGCGGGTGCTCCATCGATGCCGCCCAGCACGAGGACGGACTGGTGCTCGGGGCGAGTGCGGTCCTCGACGGCCGGCCGGTGGTCGACGGCGCCGCCCGGATACTGATCGGCGACCACGGGCTCTACGTCTTCCGCGAAGGCGAGTTCCACGTCGTGTTCGCCCCGACCTCCGGCCCGGTACCCGAGGACCAGCGCCGCATGCTCGTCGAGGGCACGCGCATCACGGTGCCCGCGGCCGAGGTCGACGAGTTCCTAGCCGACTGGTCCCCGAGGCTGCGCGGCGCCCTCGGGCTCGTCAGCTCCGACGGTTCGATCGCGCTCCCGGAGCGCACGCCGCCCGAGCGCCGATGCTCCGGCGACCTTCGAGCCGGCGCGACTCCCCCGGACGGACGACCGCGTGCACCTGCAGGTGGCGCTGGCACGTCGACGGCCGAGAAGGACCCGGTCGCGCTGCACGGCCCCCTGCCGGACCTGAGCGGTCTGCGTGCGGCGGACGACGCCGTGGAGCCGACCACGTCGGGGACGACGGCCGACGACGCGGACCGAGCCGCGCCTCCAGGCCCTGGAACCGGCGCTGGCCCGGGCGGTGGACTGGACTGGTTCGTGGACGGCACCGTCGACGGCGCCGACGTCGCGGTGTTCGCGACCGAGCTGCTGCCGGCGCTCCCCGCGCTCGGCGTCCGCACCGTGGTGCAGGGCGAGCGCGTCGACTACGAGCGGCTGACCGGACGGCCGCACATCACGGTCACGACCATGCCGTCCGAAGCACGACTGGTTCGACCTCGGGATCTTCGTCACCGTGAACGGCAAGCAGGTGCCGTTCACGCCGCTGCTCCGAGGCGCTCGCCAAGCAGGACCGGCGGATGAAGCTCGTCGACAACTCGTACCTGTCGCTCGGCGACCCGGCGTTCGACCGGCTCAAGGGGCTCATCGACGAAGCGCGCGACCTCGACGAGTGGGAGCCCGACCAGCCGATGACGGTGGCCCCGCCGCTGCAGGCCGGGCTCTGGTCAGAGTTCGACCAGCTCGCCGACGAGACCTCGCACGACGAACGCTGGCAGACGATCGCGTCCGGGCTGCTCGGGGCGACCCCGCCGGAGTCGGTCCCCCTGCCGGACTCGGTGCACGCGGAGCTCCGGCCGTACCAGCACGCCGGCTACGCGTGGCTGTCGTTCCTGCTGTCGCACGGCATCGGCGGGGTGCTCGCCGACGACATGGGCCTCGGCAAGACTTGGCACACGCAGGTGCTCGCGATGATCGCGGCCGCGCGGCAGGCCTCGCCCGAGGGGCCGCCGTTCCTCGTGGTCGCGCCGACCTCCGTGGTCGGCAACTGGGCGGACGAGGCGGCGAAGTTCACCCCGTCGCTCCGGGTCACCACCGTCACCGCGACCTCGCTGAAGGACCCGGCCCGGGTGGCTCGGGCGGCGGCCGCGTCGGACATCGTCGTCACGTCGTACGCGCTGCTCCGCCTCGACGCGGCCGCGTACACCGACCTGTCGTGGTCGGCGCTCGTGCTCGACGAGGCGCAGTTCGTGAAGAACCCGCAGTCGCAGACGCACCGCGCCGCCGTGGAGCTCCGCGCGCCGGTGAAGTTCGCGATCACGGGGACGCCGCTCGAGAACGGGCTGACCGACCTGTGGGCGCTGTTCCACGTCGTCGCGCCCGGGCTGCTGTCGTCGTGGTCGCGGTTCGGCGACGACTGCATTGAAGCCGTTGGCCTCCCCGACCTGCGGGGCGTCGCGCGCCAGGAACTCACCGAGCGGTTGCGACAGCGGATCCGGCCGCTCATGCTCCGACGGACGAAGGAGAGCGTCGCCGCCGACCTGCCACGAAGCAGGAGCAGGTCGTCGGAGTGACGCTCGACCCCGAGCACCGGGCTCTGTACGAGCGGACGCTGAACCGGGAGCGCCTGAAGGTGCTCGACCTGATCGACGACCTGGCGCGGAACCGGATGATCGTCTTCCGGTCGCTGACGCTGCTGCGGATGCTGGCACTGTCACCGGCGCTGGTCGACGGCTCGCGGGAGGACCTGTCCTCCGCGAAGCTCGAACTGCTGCTCGACGAACTCGAGCAGCTCGCCGCCGAGGGCCGCCGTGCCCTGGTCTTCAGCCAGTTCGCGTTCCTCCGCATGGTCGCCGCGCTCGACGAGCGCGGCATCGAGTACGAGTACCTCGACGGGTCCACGCGGCGTCGGCCCGAGGTGATCGACCGCTTCCGGACGGGCACCGCGCCGGCGTTCCTCATCTCGCTCAAGGCCGGCAGGTTCGGGCTGACCCTGACCGAGGCCGACACCGTGTTCGTGCTCGACCCGTGGTGGAACCCCGCGACCGAGAACCAGGCGGTCGACCGCACGCACCGCATCGGCCAGACGCAGTCCGTGAACGTGCAGCGGTTCATCGCCGAGGACACCATCGAGGAGAAGGTCCTCGCGCTCGCGGCGAAGAAGGCCGAGCTGTTCGCCACGATGATCGACGACGACGCGCTGTTCGCCGAGGACCTGACGGCCGACGACATCCGGTCGCTGCTGGACTGAGCGGGCCGGGGGCTGCTGGCGGCGCCGGGCGGGCCAGGCGTGCCGGGCGTGCGCGCGTCCGGTTCGGCGTGCCGCCGCAACGGAAGTCACGCCGAACCGCGGCGTGCACCAGTTCGGCGGCCAGAGCTTCGCGCTTGTGCGGACGCAGCGTGCGCCGGGTCAGTGGCCGAGGGCGTCGATCCGTGCGACCTCGTCGGCGCTCAGCTCGATGCGGGCTCCGGCGGCGTTCGAGGCGATGCGCTCGGGTTCGACGACTTCGGGATGACGACGAACTCGTGCGCCACGTGCCACGCGACGATCACCTGGGCGGCGTCGACGTCGTGCGCCTCGGCGATCGAGACGAGCGTCGGGTCCACCAGGTTGCTCGCCTTGAAGGGGCTGTAGCCCTCGAGGACGACCCCGCGCTCGGACAGCCCGTCGGCGATCCCGCACGGTCGTACTCGACCGGGCTCCACTTGATCTGGTTCACGGCCGGGGTCGTTCCGGTCGCGGAGACCAGCTCGTCGATCTGCGCGAGCAGGTAGTTGCTCACCCGACCGCGCGGGGTGAGGCCGTCGGCCTGCTGGACGACCTGCTCCCAGACGTCCGGGCGGGCCTCGCCGTTCGGCGGCCAGTGCACGAGCCAGAGGGTCGAGGTGGTCGAGGCCGAGCTGCTCGAGGCTCTCCTCGATGGTCTCGCGCACACGGTCGGCGTTGTCCGGCGGGAGCTTGGTCGTGACGAAGACGTCGTCGCGGGCCAGGCCGGACGATGCGATCGCCTTCCCCACCCCGCGCTGGTTGCTGTAGCCCGTGGCGGTGTCGATGTGGCGGTAGCCGGCCTCGAGTGCCGAGCCCACCGCGGCGGGAGCATCGGCGTCGGGGATCTGCCGGGTGCCGAAGCCCGGGCGGCATCGACCCACCGGTGACGGACACGGACGGATTCGCGTAATCGGTCCTTGCCCGTGTCTACGCCCGACGATGTCGGTCCTTCACAGGAAGATCGATCCCGGTCCCGCCGGACCCGCACCGCCGCACCACCGAGGAGCCCCACCCCGCATGACGTCCCGCCGACGCCGTGCCCGCACCAGCCTCATGTCCGTCATCGTCGTCCTCGCCCTCGCGGTCGGCGCCTACGCACTCCACACCACCGGGGTGCTCGCGCCCGATGCCGAAGCCGCTCCGGCGGCGACCGCCGCCGCGACCGACGCACCCACCATCCGAGCAAGGAACCCGACGCGCCGGAGCCGAGCCGCGCCTCAGTCCGACCGCAGGCGGCACCGCGACCAGCGCTGCGAGCGCACGAGGCCCAGCTCGCTGCCCTGCCGGTCAAGGGCAAAGCGCCGGCGACCGGCTACGACCGCGAGGGCGACTTCGGCACCGCGTGGCTCGACGTCGACCGGAACGAGTGCGACACCCGCAACGACGTGCTGGCGCAGGACCTCACCGCCATCACCCGTCAAGGGCCGTGCACGGTGCTGACGGGGACGCTGTCGCCGTACACCGGGGCGACGGTCGACTTCGTGCACGGGAACCGGACCTCGACCCTCGTGCAGATCGACCACGTCGTCGCGCTCGAGAACGCGTGGCGGACCGGCGCCCAGCAGCTCAGCCAGACCGAACGCGAGGCCCTGGCGAACGACCCGGAGAACCTCTTCGCCGTCGGCGGGCACTCGAACGCGCAGAAGCGCTCGGGCGACGCCCGCCTGACCTGGCTGCCGGCCGACAAAGTCCTTCCGCTGCACCTACGTCGACACCAGGTGCACGCGGTGAAGGCGGGTACCGACTGTGGGTCGCCCCGGCGGAGCACGATGCGATGGCCCGGATCCTCGGAGGCTGCTGAACGCTGAACGACAGGTGTAGTCTAAGTACCTCGATGCAGCTGCACCGGACCGGACTCGAGCTGCCCTGCGCCGCACCACGAGCGCCGCGCGGACCCCGAGTAGCCCCTTCACCGTCGAAGACCTCCAGGAGGCCACCCCATGCCCACCACCCGCTTCACCGACCGCGCCGTCCTCATCACCGGCGGCGGCTCCGGCCTCGGCTGCGCTACCTGCTGTCCGTCTGGCGACCGAGGGCGCCGCGCTCTCCCTCGTCGACGTCTCCGCCGAAGGGCTCGAGGCGTCGAAGGCCGCCGTGCTCGAGGCATCCCCCGACGCGCAGGTCCTGACCACTGTCGCGGATGTCTCCGACCAGGCCCAGGTCGAGGCGTACGTCGCCGCGACCACCGAGCGCTTCTCCGGACGCATCGACGGCTTCTTCAACAACGCCGGCATCGAGGGCAAGCAGAACCCCACCGAGTCCTTCACCGCCGCCGAGTTCGACCGTGTCGTCTCGATCAACCTCCGTGGTGTGTTCCTCGGCCTCGAGAAGGTGCTCGCGGTCATGCGTTCGCAGGGAAGCGGCATGGTCGTGAACACCGCGAGCGTCGGTGGTATCCGCGGCATCGGCAACCAGTCCGGCTACGCCGCCGCCCAGCACGGCAATGTCGGCCTCACCCGGCAACTCCGCCGTCGAGTACGGCCAGTACGGCATCCGCATCAACGCCATCGCCCCCCGGAGCGATCTGGACGCCGATGATCGAGAACTCGATGAAGCAGCTCGACCCGGAGAACCCGCGGAAGGCCGCCGAGGAGTTCATCCAGGTCAACCCGTCCGAAGCGCTACGGCGAGGCGCCCGAGATCGCTGCCGTCGTCGCCTTCCTGCTCTCCGACGACGCCTCGTACGTCAACGCGACGGTGGTCCCGATCGACGGCGGCCAGTCCGCCAAGTACTCGTGGATCCGGTCCGACGCGCGGCGCACCTCACGGTGTCCTGCGCGTCGGCCTGGAGGCGCGGCACCCCTCCGCCCCGCGTGGCACCATGCGGACATGGCTGAGTTGCTGACCCATCCCCCAGGCCTTCGCGCTGCTCCAGATCGCCCCCGACGGGCGTCGCAGTACTGACGGTCAACGACTCGACCTCGGTCTCGCCGGCGCCGCGCTGGTGGACCTCTCGCCATGCGGGGTGCGATCACGTTGCAGGACGGCCGCGTCCGGGATCGCCACCGGCACCCCCACCGGCGACGCCGCCCTCGACGGGGTGCTCGAGCAGGTGCGCGCTGTCTACTCCGTGTCGGTCACGCCGCCGGAAGGCGAGGTGGTGGGTGCAGCGCCTCGGCAAGCGCCCGCTCCGTGACGCGGTCCTGGCCGGTCTCCTGCAGCGCGGCATCGTCTCGGAGGAGCAGCGCACCACCCTCGTGCTGTTCACCACCACCCCGGCCATCCCGAGCTCGACGGCGGCCCGGAGTCGCTCGTCCGGGCCGGGTTGCCGACGTGCTGGCGCAGCGGACCCCGCCGAGCCCCGTACCTGGTGACGGTGATCGGTCTGCTCGACGCGACCGGCACCCTGCGGAACCAGTTCGGCGCGGTCGACAAGGCCCTCGTCCGGTCGATCAGCGAGGGCGAGTGGGCCTCCACCCGCCGTCCGCGCCGTGCTGTCGGACATCCAGGCGGCAGCCATGACCGCCGGCGTGCTCGCGGCGACGACGGCCGCCACCACGGCGACGCGACGAGCTGACCCGTCCGCGCCCGTCCGTCGCGTCACTGCCCGAGCGAGATCGCAGCCGCTCGCCCACCAGTAGCCGAGCAGGCCGCCGGCCGGTGCCTCGAGGCCCGCGACGACCCGGCCCTTCCGCAGCAGCGCGTCGTCGCCGCGCCTCGGGCCTGGTCGATCTCCCGCTCGAGCCGTTCGAACCGCTGCACATGGCGGAGCGTGTCGTTCAGGACGACCAGCGCGTCGACGTGCCACGTCCGGCGCTCCTCGGCGACATCGGCGAGGTACCGCACCGCTTCGTCGGAGTGCACCCGCGGCAACCCGGTGATCCACGCGCCGACCTGGTCCGGCCTGTGGGTGACGACCGCCGGGGCCGCCTTGTCGCCGAACCGCAGCTTCGCCGCCGCCACCACGAGCACCGGCTGCGGTCGAGGATCGGCCCACCCGCGGCCGCGGACAGCAGCGCCGTCGCACGCTCCTCGGCGACGGCACGGTGCGCATGTGCGGTTGTCCGCTGCCCGTTACGGTGAGGGTGCGTCCGCCGCCCAGACGTCTGCCCGGCGGATATTCCTTTTCGTGTTGGTCGAGAAGATCGCCGGTCGGCCCGACGATGATGTGGTCGATGTCGGTCGAGCGGTCTTCCCGACGGCACCCGCGTGGAGCACCGTGAACTCCGGCCCGAGCGCGTCGAGCGCCCGTGCGACGTCCCGCTCGCCGATCGCGCCCTTGAACCAGGACCGGGCATCCCCTCGTGCTTGGCGGATCGATGCCCCCAGAACCGCTGCCAGCCCGTCCGCGCCGGAGCGGCCGACTGGATCGCGAGACACTCCTGCATCACCGCGTAGCCGAGGCTTCCGTGCGCGGAGCGTCAGCTGCGCGCCACCCTTCGCTTCCCCCATGGTGCAACCGTCCCAGGGGTCCCGGGTGCGGTAGCCCTCGTTCTGGCGTCAGCACCCCGAGCGGAGACAGTCGCGTTCTGCGCCGTGTCGGATCGGACCGCGAACCCCCCCCCCCGAGATGGTCGTCCGGATCCGACATCCGTCACAAGCAACCAACGTGTGGGCTGCGGCGCGCCGCCGGTGGCGGAAGCGAGGGAAGGGCAGTTCCTCGTCGAGCGAACGACACGCGCCCAGTTCTGCAGGGGATCGCTCATCTCCCGGGCCGACGGCAGGATGGAGGCGACATCGAGGAAGTAGGGCGACGATGCCGTTGGGCGGTCCAGGGCCACGAGGGTGGTCCCCTTCGGGGTACTTCGCCGACGCTCCTCCCGGTCCGACGCCGCGAGGTCCTCGGACGAGAACCGCGGTCGTCGAGCCGAGACGCGCCACTCGACCGTGGGCCTTAAACGACACTCGCGATGCTGCTCGGTGCGGGCAGCTTGGTCCTGGCACTGGTTGAACCGCAGCGGTCGGGCGTCCGTGACGGGGTTCATCGCGTCCTCGATCGGCATCCCCGCCATCGTGGTCGGCAGTCGCCTGGTGAAGGACTGGTACCGGAACGGAGCGGTCGCTCGTGCGTTCGGTCGGGGCGGCGCGATCCTCGAGACCGTCGGTACCGCGCTCATGGCGTACGCAGTCCTCGGGGTGGGACTGTCGGTCGTTGGAGTGCACCTGCCGGCGCTGTCCCTGCTGATCGAATCGCGGGGCTCCGTCCTCGGCGGTGTGACGGCCATCGACATGATCCGCCGTCGATGCCGATCGGACGGCTCCCACGGCAGCGCCGACCGCACCCGCAGCGCCTGCGGTCCCCGTGGCGGAACCCGTCCCCGCCGCGGCACCCGAACCGGAGACCGGCGGGCCACCGAACGGGACGGCGCCCACCTCGTTCGAGGCTGAAACAGTCCGCGCTCGCAGAGTGCCAGCACACTCGCGTTCGTGCTCCGCCAGGAGTTCGCCAGCGGCTCCTTCCCGGAGACCCTGACTGTCGTTCGGGGCGATTCGACCTGGTCGTGCTGCCCGATGGCCGGGCCGCGGCCGCCCTTCCTGACGGCGCGCGTCCTCTGCTCCGTGTCCTCAGGCAGACCGGTCGGGTGGTCGATCACGGTCGTCGGATCGCGATTCGGAGCGATCGCCACCTACAAGTTCTGCATAGTCGGCACGGTGCAGGGCGGCTGAGCTCCGGCGTCAGACCGCGTCGTCAGCGGCGCGGCTCGACGAGCTGATGAACCGCGACAGCAACGACAGCCCGGCGATGGACGGCGGCAACCCCGTGGTCAAGCGCCGGCGAGTACACGAGGTACGCCGCCCACTTCGCCCGCGACAACGCCACGTTCAACCGGTTCGGCATGAGCAGGAAGTCGAGCCCACGCGGGATGTCGGCAGCGCTCGACGCCGCCAGCGAGACGATCGACACGACGGCCTCGCGCCCCTGGAACAGTGTCGGCCGTGCCGACCTGGGTCCCCCCCATGCCGGCCCGGTCGAGTTCCTGCCGGATGACCGCACCCTGGCGTTGTAGGGGCGCTGATCGACGATGACGTCCTCGTCGGTGAGGTCACGCGACACGTCGCCGTCGACCCAGCGGCGTCCGACGACGTCCCGCGCGAGCTGCACGACACGGGCGGCCTCCTCGAGCGAGGACGTCGTGTTCCCGGCGTTGCGCGACCGGCACCGCGTGCACGCCGGGGGTCGGCGCTCGCCGAGGTGCCGTCCGGAGACCATCGACGCGAGCTGCCCGTCGTAGGACAACGAGGGACACCGACGCCGTCAGCGCCGGCTCCATCCGGACGCGTGCGGGCGAGGAAGTACCCGAACTCCGGCGGCAGCACGTGCCCGCCGTCGGTAGCCACCCGAGCGCCGACTGGTCGACGGGCTCCGGGTGCGACCCCTGCGACACCTGGGGCAGCTGCTGCGGGTCACCGAGCAACAGCAGCCGCGATGCCCGTGATGGACGAGGCGATGGTCGGGGCGAGCGAGAACTGTCCGGCCTCGTCGACCACGAGCAGGTCGAGGGAGCGACGCCCGATGGTCGTCTCGTTCGCGAACGTCCACGCGGTGCCGCCGACGACTCCCCCGGTGCCCGAGGCCTCGCACGACTCCAGGAACGCAGCGACGGCGGCGTTGTTCTTCGCCGGCGTCCACGCCGCAGCGTCGACGTCGTCGGGATCCGCGCCGGAGCGAGGGACCTTGACGACCCGGTCCGCGGCGACACCCGCCCGCACCACGGCCGACAGGAAGTTCTCCGACGTCGCGTGCGACTGACCGACGACCCCGACGCGCCAGCCGTGCTCGCGGACGAGCCGCGCGACGACGTTCGACCCGACGTAGGTCTTGCCCGTGCCGGGAGGCCCTGGATCGCCAGGTACGACCGGTCGAGCCCGAGCAGCGTCGCCACCACGGCGGACACCGTGTCGTCGCCCTGCACCGGAGCGATCCCCCCGCGCGGCGGGACTCGGCGCAGTAGGTCGAGTGCCGGGTCGGGCAGCATCGACGGCAGCTCGTCGAGCACCGTCTGGCCCCACTCCGCGATCGCCTCGGGCTGGGGCTTCGCCCGCGGTGGCGCTGCCGGAGCGATGGCGACCGGGAAGTCGGTGCGGCTCGCCGCCGAGCAGGCAGGCTCTCCTTGAGCAGCACCTCGGTGGCGTCGCCGTTGTCGCTGACGTCGAGGACGACCGCGCGAGCCGATGCGCCCTTCGACCCGGGCCCGGGGAGTCGACCGATGGCGGGGAGTGGGTCGTCGTAGACGAGGTGGGGCGCCTCCAGGCCGGAGCCGCGAACCGGGCGCGAGCGTCCCCGACAACCGGAGTCCTCGTGACTGCGAGCGGGCACGCGGCAGCGTGTCCCAGTCCCGCTCGACGGACGCGCGTTCGACGACGAGGACGTCGCGGGTGTCCGCCCAGTCGTCGACCGGGTTCCGCAGGCGGTCGAAGTGGTCCTGCCAGAAGGTCTTGGCCTCGCGGCGGTGGCAGTCGATGGCGGCTGTGGCGAGCGCCAACGCGGTCTGGTCGGGCGTGCGGTCCAGAGCCTCGACGTCCTCGAGCTCGGCGGCGAGCGCGACGGACACCGGGTTCGGCTCGCGGTCGACGGGGATGGGCGGCAGGAGCTCGGACGGCTCCGGCTCCGGCCCGCGCGCGGGCGCCGGCGTCCGCAACGTCAGGAGCCAGTCGCGCAGCCGCAGCGTCGACCGGCAGTCGTAGGCGTTGTAGTCGGCGACCTCGTCGAGCATGTGCTGCCCGGCCGCAGGGTCACCGTTCCGGAGCTCCTCGATCGCGTCGACGTAGGCGGTGATGCTGTCCGCGGCGTTCGTGACGTCGCTCTCGCGCAGGTCCTCACCCATGTACAGCGGCTCGAGCTTCTTGATCGGTAGCTGTCTGCCGACCACCAGCGCCTTCCGCACGATCGGGTACAGGTCCACCAGCACGCCCGCGCCGGAGCAGGTCGTCGACCGCTTCTTCGCCGACCCCGTGCCGAGCCGCAGGACAGCAGGTGCGTCCGCTCGTACGCCGCGTAGTGGTAGATGTGCATGCCGGGGTACTTGCTCGCGCCGCGCCTGGATGAACGCGAGGAAGTCGAGCAGCGCCTGCCGCTCATCGCGGATCGTGTGCGCCCAGAACGCCGTGAACTCGGCGCGGTCGTCGACCAGCCCGAACAGGTAGTCGAGGCCCAGTGCACGCCGTCCTCGGTGTGCAGCGGGTCGCCCTCGAAGTCGAAGAAGACGTCGCCCGCGTCCGGCGCGGGATCGCGCTCGAGGGCGCGCGGGTCGAGGACCTCGTACAGCGGCTGGTGTGGGATGCCGGGCGCGCGGCTCGCGTCGCGCGCGTGCTCGGTGTTGACCTGGAGGCGCGCCTGCCGCACCAGCCTGTCCTGCGTCCCACGCGACAAGCCCGGCACCGCCGCGGTGCGGTCCGCCAGGTCGTCGATCGTCCGCACTCCGTGCCGGATCAGCTTCGCCCGCTGGTCGAGGTGCATCCCCGCGACGAGCACGAGGTCGCGGTGGTCCGCCACCTGGGTCGAGCAGGACGTCGCAGCGCCCGCAGCTCATAGCGCGGGTCACCCCACCGCAGCGGTTCGTCCGCCGCGATGCGCTCGGCGATGACCCGCTGCAGCTCGGCGCGCTGCGTGCGGTACACCGGGGCGATGTCGGCGAGCTTCGTGCGTGGTCGTCGTCCGGTCGCCGAGCACGAGGTGGACCTGCTCGCCGGTGGGGATGCCGTGCGCCTGCATCCGTTCGGCGTAGGCGGCGAGCTGCAGCAGTGCGCTGGTCTTGGCGTGCCGGGCGAGCTTGGTGTCGTAGACCTCGTACTCGCCGCGGTCGTTGCGGATGATGAAGTCCGCGAAGCCGATGAAGCCGCTGCCGTCGGCGGAGGCCGGCACGTGGAAGGTCGGTTGGTACAGGACGTCGGCGCCGTTCCGCATGGCGTCCAGCGCCGCTTTCGGCCGCCGCGGCGTAGTCGGGCGGTGTGGGGCGGTCGAACAGGGCGACGTCGCGCGTCTCCTTCAGGATCGCGAGGGTAGTCGAGCTCGTGCTGGTCGCCGAGCCGGGCGGTGCGCTCGAGCATGTCGTCGTGCGACTCCGGCAGGTGGGCGTCTCCGCGGCCGAGCTTCACGTCGAGGCGGCGGAGGAAGAGGCCCACTCGCAGGCAGCCCAGGTGGAGAGGTCGCTCGGGCTGAGCAGCACGTTCCCGTCGACGCCGATCTGCATGCGTTCCCCCTCGTCCTCTGGTGCCCTGGAAGCCTAGGGCCGCCCGCCGACAGCGACGCTGTCCTGATCCCTCACTTGTCCCAGGCCGACGTCGGCGGCAGACCTCGACGAGCCCGTTCCTCGTTGAGGATCTCCTCGACGACCGCCCGCTTGTCCAGGCCGTGTACGCGCGCCCGTCCTCCGCCGCGGCGGCGCCTCCTTCGCCGCTCCGTACCGGGCTCGCGCGTCCGGGTCGCCGGAGCAGGGCGTCACGGAAGAGCCGCTGGTTGCAGTGCTCCCACTCGTCGGCGCGGAAGACGTGCAGGATGGTGGGTGCGGGCAGTCCCGGTCGAACGCACGTACACGCCGTGGTTCTTCGGCCCGGCTCGAGGTAGCTGCTCAGTAGCCGAGCGCTTCGACGGTCGGGCCGAGCGAGAGGACGTCCACATCCTCGGCCGCCCTCGCCGCCAGGTCGATGACCGGCTTCGCCACCAGGCCGGGCACGGCGGTGCTCCCGATGTGTTCCAGCGCCGTCACCTTGCCCGCCAGCGCGGAACGGAGGCGCTCGGCTTCGGACCGGAAGTCGTCCCGCCCCACGCGGACCGGTGCTGCTGGAGCTCGATCACCGCGAGGGCGCCGGTCGCGCACGTCGCCGGCGCCGGCACCGTCACCGTCACCGTCGACCATCGGCACGAACCGCGGCCCGTCGTACCCGTCGCGCGTGACGTGCGCCGTGAAGTCCGCAAGGGACCGCACCTAGTGCCCGCGCTCCCCGTACAGCGCCTGGTACACGACGACCGGTTCCTCGGTCTCGACGTCCTTCGCCAGCAGGACCACCTCGTACTCCCCGCCCTTGAAGTGTCGGTACTCGGCCAAGTGTCACGTCAAGCTCACGCTCCCGATGCTACGGGCCTCCCACACTCAGCCCATGAGCGAGCAGACCGAGCAGGCACGCACCGACCGCGGCCTCGACCGCCTCGTGAACTTCTCCGACGCGACGGTCGCCATCGCGATCACGATCCTCATCCTCCCGCTGGTCGACCTCGCCGGCGAGCTGAGCCGCGACGAGACCGCCGGGGACCTGCTCGGCAAGGCCCGGCCGGCGCTGCTCGAGTTCCTCGTCACGTTCTGGGTGATCGCGCGCTTCTGGACCCTGCACCACCAGGTCTTCGAGCACGTCCGCTCCTACAACCCGCAGGTGATGCGGCTGAACTTCGTCTGGCTGATCAGCATCGTGTTCCTGCTGTTCGCCGCGAACCTGCTCGACACCGGAGGCGACGACGACCGCGTCTCGCACGGCCTCTACATCGGCACGATGGTCCTGACGAGCCTGTCCCTGACCGCGATCGAGTACGAACTCCGTCGCAGGCCGGAGCTGCTGTCGACCCGCTCCGCGACCCGTCGAAGGGCTTCGTCGCCGTGGGCCTGATGGTCCTCGCCCTCGTCCTGGCGCCCGTCCCCTCGGTCGGCCTGTACTGGGTGCTGCTCCAGCGCCCACAGGGTCCGATCGCGCAGCCGCTGCGCCGCCGCCGCACCGCCTGCTGCCCGCATGGAGAAGCTCGAAGCCTGCGCACGACGCGCTTCGTCGACGGACGCTCGTCGTCGTCCTCGGTGGGCTCCTCGCTGGTGCGGTCCTCGGCTGGTTCATCCCCCACGTCGACGCCGTGGACCGTGCCGTCCAGGTCGTCGGCTGGGCGATGACCGTCGCGGGTCTCGCCGGAGCCTTCCTCGCTCATGTGGATGACGACCGGCCCAGCCGCACACCCTCCGCGTCCTGCTGCGTCGCCCCGCGAGGCCAGTCGCTCCTCCGAAGTCCGGGTCAGCGCCGGCCGTCCGATCGTCCCGAGCGACTCCGAACCGGGCGCAACCGCGTTCGTCTACGCCCGCGTCGCGCTCGTCTACTCAAATCCCTCGCGTGGGCGCGCAGTTCCTCCTGCCCTACGCAGGCATCTCTGGCCCGCAGCGCCTGTTTCGCCAACTCGGGTCGACGACGACGGCTTCAGCGTCAGCTTCAGTCGCGCCCTGTGCGCGGTGCTCGTGATCGTGGCGGCCGTCTTCCTGGCCATCTGGAGCCGCCAACTCCGAGGCACCCGCCGCTACGTCCGACGCGCCACTGATGGCACTGCACCGGGCTGACGACGCGCCTCGCGAGCCGGCCTGGAGGCACGCCCCACCCCGCCCCGCACCCTCCTGCCCGGCACACGGCCGGCTCCCATTGCCCCTCCCGCACAACGCACGGACGCCCGAGCCGCGCATCGCCACGGCTCGAACGCGCTTGCGTTGTGCGAACGCACCCTCGAACCACGAACCAGCGCCGCCCGCAGCGCTTTCCGCGGCTCGGTCTGGGAGGTAATCGTCGAGTACCGCGACCGGACTCGACGATTTCTGCTCCCTCGAGCACCCCCGCCTCGCCACACCGACGAAACACGAAAGTAACTTGCAGGTCAGCGCGCGAGCGTGCAATGCGCTTTCATGGAGCGCATGACGATCACCGATCGCACCGACCGCGCCGACGCGTTCGCCCTCGTCCGCACCCAGTCCCGCACGATGCCGACGAGCATGCGCGCCATCGCCGACGCCGTCCTCGATCCGCCGCCGTGCGCCACCACGAGCGCCACGGACTCGCGGGTGCTGCCGGCGTCTCCCGCCACGGTCTCCCGCTTCGCCCAGCACCTCGGCTACGCCAACTTCGACCTGCAGCGCAGCAGCGGCAAGACCCGCGCCGTCGAACGCGGCATCCACGAGCGCCACGAGACCGAGATCCACGCCGGCGTCAGCGTCGACGACGACGTGCTGACCGTCATCGCGAAGGTCACCGAGGACGTCCGTGCCGTGATGAGCGACACCCAGCACCTCGACCCGCACGCCCGAGTCCGCGGCCGGCGGTGATCAGCGAGGCCCGCCGCGTGGTCCTCTACGGCGTCGGCGCGAGCGGCATCGTCGCGCGCGAGCACCTCAAGCTCGAACGCATCGGCATCGCGAGCTCGATCGCCGACGACCCGCACAACGCCCTGACCCTGGCGAGCGTGCTCGGCCCGCACGACGTCCTGGTCATCATCGAGCCACTCCGGCACGACGACCGAGGCACTCGAGGTCGCGACCGAGGCGAAGATGCACGAGGCCACCGTCGTCGCGATCACCGGCCACGCGAACTCGCTCCTCACCCACCACGCCGACCTCGTGCTGCTCGGCGTCGCCGGCGCCGAGAGCGACCTGCGCCCCGCCGCGATGGGCAGCCGGATGAGCCAGCTCGCCATCGTCGACGCCCTGTTCATCGTCGTCGCCCAGCGCACCGACGAGCGCTCCTGTCCCCTCTCCTGGCCCGCAGCCGCCACGCGGTCCGCACGCACCACCGTTCCCGAATCGAGCACCATGCCCCACGACCAGCTGCACCACGACGATCTCCACCGCGACGTGCACCACGACCACCTGCGCGACGAACTCAAGGACCTCACCACCGAGGCGACCGACGCGAGCCTCGACGACATCGACCTGGTCTCCACCCTCGAGGCTGCCCAGCGCATGAACGCCGGCGACCGCAGCGCGCCTGCGGCAGTCGAGCCGCCTCCCGGCCATCGCAGAGGCGGCAGACCGGATCGCCGCAGCGTTCAGCGCGGCGGCAAGGTCTACGTCGGCGCGGGCATCGCCGGGCCGGCTAGCGTCCTCGACGCCAGCGAGTGCCCGCCCACCTTCGGCACCGACCCGTCGCAGGTGGTCGGCCTGATCGCCGGGGGCGAGGTCGCGTTGACGACCGCCGTCGAGGGCGCGGAGGACGACGAGGAAGCGGCCGTCCGCGACTTCGACGCACGCTGGCCTGTCGGCCGACGACGTGGTCGTCGGGATCAGCGCGTCCGGCAGGACGCCCTACGTGATCGCCGCCATCCGGGAGGCCCGCCGCCGCTCCGCCTTCTCGGTCTCGGTCGCGTGCAACGCGGGTTCGGCCGCGGGGGGCGGCACGCCGACATCGCCATCGACGTCGTCGTCGGTCCCGAGTTCATCGCCGGGTTCACCCGCCTGAAGGCGGGGACCGCGCAGAAGCTCGTCCTCAACATGCTCACCACGCTCGCGATGGTGCGCAGCAACAAGACGTACGGCAACCGCGGCATGGTCGACGTGCGTGCCACGAACGCGAAGCTCGTCGCGCGGGCGTTCACGCTCGTAATGACTGGCGCTCCCGACGACGAGGTCTCCGCTGCCCTGTCCGAGAGCGACGGCGAGGTGAAGACCGCCATCGCGGTGATCCTCACCGGGGCGTCCGCGTCGACGCCCGCGAGCGTCTCGCCGATGCTTCCGGCTCCCTCCGAGCCGTTCTCTGACCCTTCCCCGCAACCCGAATCCTTTCCCCCGAGGAGCACCATCAATGACCGATGCACAGCAACTCGCACAGCGGATCCTCGACACTGTCGGTGGGTCCTCGAACATCGCCGACGTCGAGAACTGCATGACCTGACTGCGGGTCGAGGTCGTCTCCGAATCGTCCGTCTCGCTCGACGAGCTCAAGGCGACCGACGGCGTCATGGCCGCGGATCGCGGCCGGCTCCGTACCTGAGATCGTGCTCGGCCCGGGTCTCGGTCGACGCGTGGCCGTCGACCTGGAGGCACTGCGCGCCTCCGCCCCGCAGGCGCTGCGGCTGGTGGGTCCGGTGCGTCCGGTGCGTCCGGTGCTTCACCTGACGAAGCTGGCGGCTCGCGGCGCCGAGATCAAGGCGTCGGCGCGCGCCTGTTCGGACGGCAACACCATGCGCGCCATCCGCCGCATCTCCGCGATCTTCATCCCGCTCATCCCCGCGCTGATCGCCTGCGGTCTCATCGCCGGGATCAACGGCATCCTGACGAACCTCGGGTGGCTGTTCGGCGTGACGCCGTTCCTCGGCGTCCTGTCGTCCGGGTTCCTGTCCCTGCTCGCCGTCTTCGTCGGGATGAACGCCGCGAAGGAGTTCGGCGGCACGCCGATCCTCGGTGGCGCCATGGGCGCGATCGTCGTCGCCGCCGGGGCTGCCAACGTGACCGTGTTCGGGCAGACGCCTGCCTCGGGCAGGGTGGTGTGCTCGGCGATGGCCGGCGGCATCCTCGCCGCCCTGGTCGAACGGTTCATGCGCCGGCACACGCCGGACGTCATCGCGCTCATCGTCGTGCCGACTGTCACGGTGCTCGTCGCCGGGTCGATCACCCTCGGCGTGCTGATGTCCGTCGCCGGGTGTCGCCTGTCGCGATCGGCACCGCCGCCACCTGGCTCCTCGCCAACGGCGGCGCGTTCGCCGGGTTCATCCTCGGCGGGTTCTTCCTGCCGCTCGTCATGACGGGCATGCACACCAGGCGCTCACGCCGATCCACACCACGCTGATCGACCAGACCGCGGACCGCTGCTGCCCGTCCTCGCGATGGGTGGTGCCGGAGATCGGTGCCGCGATCGCGTTCTGGATGCGCTTCCGTCGCAACGAAGCGCTCTCGCGGACGATCCGTGGCGCGCTGCCCGCCGGGCTCTTCGGTGTCGGCGAGCCCCTCATCTACGGTGTGACGCTCCCCCTCGGTCGGCCGTTCATCACCGCGCGCATCGGTGGTGCGTTCGGTGGCGGTGTCGTCGGGCTGTTCGACCAGCTCGGGCACCTGGTCGGGGCGATCGCCATCAGCGGCGCCTCGACCTGTCGCTCATCCTGCTGCTGAACGGCTCCTCCGGGTACGGCTGGGCGCTGCTCGGGTACGGGTCGGGCCTGATCGTGGCGTACGTCGTCGGGTTCGTGGCGACGTTGCCGTTCGGGGTCTCTGCGTCGGTCAAGGCCGACTCCGAGGAGCAGTCCGCGCCCGGGGCTCGACCTGGTGTCGTCGGCCGTGCCGGCGGACGCGACCGATGCGCCTCCTGCTGCCGGCGCCGCGGGGACCTTGCAGCCGGCGCCGATGCCGGCGCCACTGCCGGTTCTGCTCGGGCGGGGCTTCGCGCTGATGCGGCCGGGCGCGAGCGCGCACCTGGCGCATGCTCCACCGGCGGGCCCGACCTTCGCGGCCGCAGCGGAGGCGGGTGCGACGCTCGCGTTCACCTCGTTGCACATCCCCGAGGACTCCCCGCCGGTGCTCGTGCCGCAGCGACCGCGATCGTGTCGGCTGCCTCGTCGATGGGGCTGACGGTCGTGGCCGACGTCTCTCCCAACACCGCTCGGCTGCTCGGGGATTCGCCGTGGGAGTTCCTGCGGACGATCAAGCGTCGCGCGGGTGCGGATCGACTTCGGTTCTCGGCATCTTCGATCCGGAAGATCGCCTCGGTGCTCCCGATCGCCCTGAACGCGAGCACCCTGCGGGCCGACGAGCTGACGCCGTTCGCTGATCTCGACGTCGAGCTGATCCACAACTTCTACCCGCGGGGAGTGGACCGGGCTGGCGCTTGTCCTCGGTGGCGGCGTCAGTCTCAGTCGCCCGGCAGTTCGGCTGGCGTGTGGGTGCGTTCATCGCGGGAGACTCGGTCCGCCGACGCATGCTCGGCGAAGGGTTGCCGACCGTCGAGGAGCACCCGAACATGCCGCCGTTGTTGCAGGCGCTGTCGCTCGTGGACGCCGGCGTGGACGACGTGTACGTCGGGGATCCGCGCCGACCGACCACTCGTGGTCGCGGCTCGGGTCGTTCGTCCGGGAGGACCTGGTCGTGCTCGACGGCACCGCCGCCCCTGGCGTGCACCCGGCGGTCATCGAGGCGCTGGTGGTCCCCGACCGGAACCGGCCCGATGCTGCCGAAGCGGATGATCCGGCTGAGCACTCGGGCGGAGCGGTTCGCCGGGCTGCCGTTGCCCGAGGTCGGTGGGCGCCGAGGCCTGCGGGGTCGGTCAGTGCAGTTGGCGTCGGCGGGAGGTACTGCGGCGAGGTGGCGATCACGCTGGTGTGACCTACCAGCCGACGACCGCGTTGCCGTCATCGGGGCACTTGCCAGTGCCGTTCCTCCGATGGCTGCTCGCCCTCACAACCGTGCTCCGCTGACATTCGTCCACCGAGCGCCGTCCGACCGTGCGGAGTCGAGACCACTCGACGACGATCCTCGAGATGGAGCACTGGGAAGCGGACGACGCGCGCCGACGACACATGGCGCGGTTCGGCCGCCGGGACACTGCACCCGAGCTCGCCGTCCGACGCGAGCTCCACAGCCGGGGACGACGCGGGTCGTCGGCTGCCGAGTGCGTCAGGATCTGGCCGCTCCAATCGCACCAGCCCCACCATCGCAAGTAACGCGACCAAGCGCGGGGCTCTGGAAGAACTCACGAAGATCCGCGAGCGAACCAACGCGAACCGCCACGAAGTCTCCTGTCACGGTCGCGTCACCCTGGCCGTCCGCGACGGGAACTGACGCCGCTCCCACGTATAGGGGAGAGCCGCCAACTCTGAGCGTGACCAGTTGCTCGCGTACACGCTGATAGGGCCGCACCATATGTTTGAATACGCGCCGTCGCGGCGGCCGCAACTTCAGACCCACGGGATCGCTTACCGCTTGTGTTCCTCACCCCCGCCGTCTGCCGTGTAAGTGTCGTCTTCGTTGGCGCTCGCCGTCAGGAAGCCCGTGCCATCGCCACTCTCTTGACGAACCCAATGAGTCCGGCGTCGGATTCGTCGTCGCCACTATCGCCTGGTGCATTTTCGTCGAAGCCCGGTCGTCCCATCGTCACCCTCCCAGGGTCTGAGTTGCGAATACGATCGCAAGCGCAGCACCACCAGCAGCGCAGTGGACCTCGGTTGCCACCCAATGCGCCCGCTTGATTAGGTCAGATTCACGTGCGCTGATGACGTCGGCCTTTTGTCGAACCAACTGCGTTCCCCGATCGCGGCTGCGTACAGCTCCGAGTCCAGGTAAAGATCGGCAAGTCGCTGCGCAACGAGCCCGATCTCGGCGTCCTGGTCGAAGCCGCCACTGTGGCGCACAACAGTCCGACACACGCGAAGCCCAACGCGAGGACGCCGATCCAGGGAAGCACGGTCCACAGCGCCAGCAACGGATGCTGCGATGATAACGCCCGCAGCAACGGCCAAGAATGAGTCTGTTCGAGACGCTGCGGCTCGTTGGTCGACATCGATCGTCAACCGGTCCATCTCCTCATTCAGCAGGCGGACCCGGTCGAACTGCCGACGACGGGCGGCCACGATTTCGTGCTCAGGTTTCGCATCCACGCGTTTCCCTTCCAACCCTCATCATGACAGGCACTCACGACACTACTCCGGTCGGCACGAGGCGTCGACGTCCATGACTGGACCATGTACCGAGCACGTCGGACCTTGTCGACCCCATCGGATAATGGGTGCATTCGGACACGTGCGGGCGGGCACGCCGCTGCGATGCGCTGCTTTCACCCATATCGTTGTCACATGGCACGTACGGGAACGAAGGCTGCGGCCGCATCAACAGCTGTACCGGCCGGATGCCACCACCGAGATGCTCGCTTCACTGCGCTCATGGTGGGCGCATCGGGCGGCACACGTCGGCTCCTCCGGTCGATGGCTCGATCCGGAGCACGCCGTTGGTGCAGTCGCGCTGTCGTTCAATGACTCGCCGGATGCCCCAGACCTGCGCGACCGGTCCGGACATGAGCTCGGACAGGCATACGTGCAGACCCTGTCCCCTTCGAGCCGCGCGCGCATGGCCAGCACTACACCCTCTGCCGATCTAGCGGACTACCCGTGGGCGCAGACCCGAGCGGCGTTGAGCTGGACCAGCGAAGATCACCGGTTACCCGGACTGCTGCGAGATCCGGCGGCTGATCCGGGCGCTGTTCTACCACCGCTTCGCGAGCACCTGCGCGCCACAGCCGCTCGTCGATGCGGCACTGACAATCGCTGCACTGCCGCAACTGATCGAAGGTATCGATCAGGACGGGCCGCTGCGGGTAGGAGCGTGATTCTCGCAGCCGAGATGCTGCTGACGCTCGCCCGGGTGCCTGAGAAGAATCGGCGTCCACTGCCCTCTCATCCGACGGGGACGGATTGGACTCCGCTCTCCCGCCAGCGGTGATCGATCATGAACCTGCCCTACGGCCGGGTGCCGTTAGACGCCGCAACCCGTGAGCAGTACGCTCACGTGCTCTACGGACGCCAACATCTACGGCCTCTTCATGGCCGAAGGCGCTCGCAACCTCACCATCGATGGTCTGCTCAGCGCACTCGTCCCGGACAAGCTTCGCCGCGGGGTTTACCAGCATCGCTCCGGCGGTACTTCCCGGAACAGGCACTGTTAAGAAGCGTGGCGTTTGTCCTCAATCGCAGCGGTTCCTTCACCGGGGTAACTGCAGACACCCTGCTTGGCCGTATTCCAACGCAAACGCCACCCTCAGACCACCGTGGCACGGCCAATGGCAACATAGAGCCCGTCGCATCCATCACACCGCCAAAGGGTGAAGGCCCTTGGCTCATTCCGGGCGGATCCAATTGATGCAGTGATCGCGGCAGCCGCAGCACAGCTTCCGCTCACACTATCGACCGTCGGCTATCGCGCTTCGACCGGGCCGTTTGTGTGGAACCGGCGACGCGAACACATTTTCGCTCGCCCGGGCAGAGCACGACGGGTGATCTTGGTGGGGCGCGGACATCGACGGCGGCGAAGTGCGCTGCGCTCCCGCGCGGAATGCGCAGCGCTACCTAGCTCTCAGGGACGACCACGATGCCGAGGTGATGACACTCAACGAGCCGGCCGTGCTGGTGCAACGCACGACAGCGCCGGAGCAGACGAGGCGCTCCTGTCCCGGCCGAGCTCACGTCCGGAAGGCTGGAGGAGTTCGGCGGAAGCGTCATCGTGGAGAACCACGTCAATGTGCTCTTTGCCTACGACGCCGCTTCCGCTACTATCGCGGGCGCTGTCGCACGTATCCTCGCCACGCGGACCCTCGATCGTGTCATGCGCTGCCTCAGTGGCACGGTCGCCGTGTCGAGCTACGAGCCGCTGCGCTGCCTCTCCCTGACGCTGAAGTACTCGCCTCTTGGGAGGACTCGCGGCGAGGAGCTTGAGTCGGCCGTGGCGAAGGCGTACAGGCTCAGCTGATGCCATCGCTCCGCCCTATCATCAGCCGGGAGCCGGCCGCCGAACGGCTTCTGAAGATCTTCCCCCGAGAGGCGTTCGACACAACCCTTCCAGCCCAATCTCGGCCGGCGTCGCCGCGCCGACATGCGGGAGCTGTCGGCCCGGGGCCAGACACCGTCTGGGCACGGCCTTCCACGGCCTCTGTGGATGCAAGAAAATGTCCTCTATAGCGACCACAGAAGAGCATCGGATCTCGTGGGTAAAGCCGCAATGCGCGGACGCGAGAAGGTCGCCGCGCTTCTCAGCTCATGGGACATCGCTTTCGAGCAGTGGTACGCGCAAGACTCGCGCGAGTCGCTCCGCGACGACTCATGGAATCTCCTGCGCGCCAACAACGCAATGGTGACGCGACCGGGCGTGAAAACCACTGTCAGCAGCCCGATGGGCTTCCGCTGACCACTTCGCGGATCTCTTCGACCCCACGCTTGAAGATGATGACCTTGACGCCGCAATCACGACGTGGATTGAAACTCACATGACCACCAGCGCCCGTGCGAAGTTGCCATGGCCGTCCGCGACCATGCACGCGCGACCGATGCCGTCGTCACGTTCCCTGATGGTCGTCCGGCTCCGAGCCTGGTCACGCTTCGCTGATCCCAAAAGGCGTTGTCGAGGAGTGGGCACCTCGCAAGCTTTCGCACACCTAGTCCTTGCGATCTCGGAACCTGGAGAAAAGCAAGCCTACGTTGACGAGCAGCGGCTACAGACGCTTGGGGTTTCCATAGCGGTCAGCCAGCTACTTCCCGATGCACTGCTCTTCGATGCCGGAGCAAACGGCACGTTCTGGGCCATCGAGGCCGTCCATACGGACGGCCCCATTGACGTTGAGCGAAAGGCGCAACTCCTCGAATGGGCTGCGGCGCAACACATTCCGGCCTATCAGGTCGCGTTCCTGACCGCATTCGAGCAGAAATGCCGGCCCTCGCTAAGCGACGGCTGAAAGACCTGGCCCGGGCATCGCTCCACGGTTCCGCGACGAACCAGATTTCGAACTCCTGTGGAATGAGATCAGCGACGCCGCGAGCTAGCTCACCCTTTACTCTCCTGAAACCCAAACCCGGACTTTGGTCGCGGATTGATGTCTGCCATGCCACCGCTGTGAGGCACGACGCTCACCCCGAGTACCGTCTGCGTTTCGACCATCACGGCACTGACCGACGGCCCTTCACCTTCTCCGGCTAACGCGAGTCTCCCATGTAAAACTTAGCGCCGCATCCCTTCACTCGTCATCGTACGGATCCTCTTCTACACCTCGATTCCTCGACACTCTCATCCGCTGGGCCATTGAGATCAACAGTCGAACGCTCTCCGCTCAAATACTCCGAAAGCGCCTCGGCACGGGTCCGTCGATTACTTCAAGTCGCTAGCGGCTCGCTGAACTGCTCGAGAGTAGCGGAGCACCGAGCGCACGACCGTCGCAGACTTCGATGGATCGAGCCGTAGGACTACGTCCACCTGCTCTGCGAAGGTGGCCAGCTGTTCCTTCATCTGCGCACGCTCTTCGCTGCTCAGCGGAAGCTCTTTTTCGCGAGAAGCGACGTACAAAAACAACGTATAAAAATCGACTTTTTGGACCACCTGGAGCGCCCTAAGTTTGGTACCAAGTGTTCCAGCTCGCCAAGCGCCGTTACAAACGTTGTTTCAACTTTGTCTCGATCCTCAAACTCGGCTTCATAGATGGTAAACCATCGCTCTAAAGCACCTTTTTGTTTTGCACGCCATGCAGCGACCCAACGGCGAGTTCGCTTACGTACTCAACTTTGTCAAGCATACGTCGAACTTCTCGTTGTGCGGTGAATAATCCAGAACTCCGCCAAAATGGAAAACGTAGCAATACGTTCCATCGACTGAATGAACTCTCCCCCAATAGGTTTTGAAGCGAAGCTCCTGCCGACTCAAAGCAACGACGTTCCGATTCCAGTTCGTTGGAAAATTGCCCGAATTTGCTCCGTGGACATCTCGGGCAGAACACGCACAATGAACGTGTAGGAATAGATGGCCTTTTCTGACCTTCGGATAGATTTCCAGTTGGAATCGTTCCATTCGTTGTCAAGCCCGCTCAACGCGTACTCGCCTGCGATGAAGTCGAGAAGAGCAGTCAACCTCTGCTGGCCATCGACTACGACATGTGTCTCGAACCCGGTTTCGTCTTGCACGATTTGCATGTACATCTCGGGAACGGGATACCCATTCAGAATCGTGTCGATAAGATAACTCTTTTGAGCATCGAGCCAGACTGGATTACGTTGAAATGGGGGCCTCAGCTCCAGTTGCCCGTTATCAGATAGGCGCTTTATTGCAGCCGCCGTCAGCGTGGTTGTTCCCAGATAGTCCTGTGTCATCACATGCCTTCCATAAGTCGCGTTCGAGCTTCTTCTACTCCGCGGGCTGATAAGACCGAAGAGCGAAGAGGTCGCGGTATAATCGCACCTTGACCGCCCGCCCATCAGCGGGCTGCGTTGTCGTTGCAAGCTCGAGGGCTGGGACCCAGGTCCTGCCGAAGGGCAGATACTGAACAAAGCGATCGGTTGCAATAACACCGTCAAACACATGCCCAGATCTATGTGAGTTAACGGCACGCTTAGCATCAGCGGGTAGCTTGTGAATATCCGAGCCGAGGTCCCGGAGAAAGCGCCAAGCTTCATCGAAGTGCCGATCGGAAATCACAGCGACATCTAGATCGCTTTTCTGGTTGAACTCTCGGAAGTTCTTCTGCGGGCTGAGGCTGAAGCCAGTGCAGGCACTACCGACGAGAATGACTCCGTAAGGGTCGACCTGGAGGGATTCGGCCAACGACTGTTTCCACTCAATGTAGCTCGTGCGGTTCGAAAACGATGGGAACGCGGATCTGTAACTCGGTGGGAGACGTAGTCCTCGGGTGCATGGTCGAGCAGCTCCTTGGCCAAGGCCGACCGGATAGACATAGAACTAATCCTGGTTCCCCGGCGGCTGTTTTGTCCACTTGCTCAGTGAGTCGCCGAACCTTCTCCGGGACCGTTACTTAGTACTGTGCACCCACTAGCACTCCAGCCACGCACGGGTTGATGCTTCTTCGACCTAAAGCTACGGCGGCGGATTGCCGCACGCCGCCCGAGCCCGCGCGGTCGATCTCGAACGAACGATGCGGGACGACGTCCCGGCGCGCTCCTCCGGGCGGACTACGCACCCCTCGTTCTCGCGATGCTCGTCACCCAGTTCGGCGGCGAGGACCGCTGCCGCCTCCCCGCTGCCGAGCTGTGCGCGTAACATCGACGCCGACTGGCACCACGTGCGCGCGCTCGGCCGGGAGCTGCCCCTCACCGCTAGGCCGTACTGCGCCGACGGGCGCAATGCTGTTTCCCCTTCCTTCGAAAGTCGTAAACAGCGGACACGGCAGGCAGAGTGATGAGTCGGTGCCGTCCCGAGGCCTCGGTCGACCCGCCTGGTGTGCTGGGCGGTGATCTCGACTCCGATGAGTTTGCGATCCTCAACGAGCCCAGGTCGATCGCCACCACGACGAGCCTGCCAACAATTCCGCCAACCGCACCGCGTCTCCGATGTGCCGTCGCGTTGACTCACATCCACCACGTCAACAACGAACCGCCCCCCGCGTCCCCTCGCCCTCGAGCCGCTCATGCGCTCTCTCGCAGCCCGCGAGGCCGGCAACACCTCCGCCACCCTCGGCGTCACCGTCCCGCTCTTCTCCACCGCACGCCGCAGCTGCCTGGAGCTTGTCGAACGACCGGTACTCCTCAAACACCATGATCTTGTCGAACCGGATCCCCCGAGCCCCGTTGCTCCCCCAGCCCCGCACGCTGAAGAACGCTCCCCCGTCCTGCACCGCATCGACGACCTCGGCCTCGCACGGAGGCATCGGCCAGCGCATCGACCCCGCCCGGCACGATCGAACGGACGGCGTCCGCTAGTCCCGATCCCCGCGGCAACGATGTGGTCCGGCCCGAGCGACCGCACGAGCGCCTTCGTCGGCAGGAGCAGCATCGGCGATCACGGTCACACCCGCGGCACGAGCGAGCTGCAACGAGGTAGTTCTCGAGCAGCCCCGCAGCCCCGGTCACGGCGAGCGTCTGCCCCCGGAGCCAATGCAGCCCGAGAGAGGATCTGCAACGCGGTCAACCCGTTCATCGGCAGCTGTAGAAGCAGCGGAGAGCGGACGTTCCTCGCGGCACCCGCGTGAACGACCCGGACCGGCGCGACGAGCTCCTGCACGTACGCCCCACCGTGCGTGCTGGAGCGGCAGCGCGAGGGCCATCACCTCGTCGCCGACCGACCACCCGACACGTCGGCCTCCGACCTCGTCGATGACCCCGGCAGCGTCCATCCCCGGCACGTACGGCGGCGACGCCCGCGAGAGTCACGCTGCCCGGCCCGCCCTCGGTGTCGGTCGGGTTCATCGCGGAACGCGTGCACACGGATGCGCACCGACCCCGAACCAGCGTGCGGCTCCGGGACCTCGAGGACGGCGAGGGCCTTCGGCCTCTCCGAACTGTTCGACCTCCGACGACCTGCATGCTTCCGGTGTACCCGCGCGTTGCTCCGGTGCAACCTCACAGGGTGCGGTACGGGTCTCCCCCTGACGGCCGTGGAGGCACGGCACCAGCCCGCCCCGCGCCTCCAGTCCGCCTGCGGGCCGTCTCCCACGGCTACACCGGCCGTCGCCAACGCGAGTTGCGCCTCGTGCCGGGCGACGGGCGTTCGCCGCCGGCGGACGGCCTCGGTACGCCTCCCGGTAGTCCCGCGAGAAGTGGATGCACTGCGGAAGCCGACGGGCCGTGGCCGCGCGTGCGGCGGTGTCGCCGTGCACGATCATCCGCCGTCGCTTCTTCGCCGAGCCGCGTCCGCTTGAGGTGTACTGGGCGGGGGTCATGCCGGTCGCCTCCCCTTGAAGCGGGGCGAACAGGGTGGACTCCGCTGACCCGGAGCTCGCGGGTGAGGCGGTCCATCGACTCACGGCTCGGCTATGGTCCGGTGAGCAGGGTGGCGGTCGCGGCGGCGACGAGCACCGAGGTGCGCCGGGAGCCGTCGAGTGCGGCGGTGATGCGCGGTGCCTGTTCGGTCTGCGGCAGGCGGAGGACGATCTCGCGCGAGACGAGGGGGAAGAGCACCGGCGCGTCCTCGGGGGTGTCGAGCAGGGCGAGGCGGTCGGGCGAATGCGTCGGCGAGCGGTTCGGTCCAGGTGCCGAGTCGGGGCACCTCGCCGCGAGGCTGGGCGGTCGGCGCGGACACTCGACGCGACGACCTCGCCGACGACCGTCGGGTCGAGCCGCCAGACGGCGGAGACGAAGCCGTCGCTGCCGGCGGTAAGTCGACGACACCGGCGACGTGACGGGCAGGTCGACGGGGGTGATGATGAAGCGCTCGCGGCTCTAGAGCTGGTCGTCGTCCCCGACGATAGAGCGCTTGCGCCTCGCGGAGGACGACGGACAACGACGGCGAACGGCACCGGCAGGTCGAACAGGCCGGTCCGGCTCGAGCACGCGCGACACGGTGAGGCCGAGCGCATCGGCACGGTGCGCGGACCCGGCGCGTGCGGCCGGGGTCGTGGTGGTCGGTTCCGAGGACGGCGGCGTGGGCGGTTGCGGATCGCCGCGGGCACGGTCGAGATGCTGCGCAGTGAGAGATCGTCCACGTCCGCCAACCTACCGAGGGGGTCTGACGGCCGAGGCCCTGCGCCCGATCGGCACGGACTTCGTGGGTCCGGGCAAGCAGCCGGAGCCGCTCGTCGGCACGAGCATCGGACCATGACCACCGCACCGAACGACACCCACCGCACCGCCCTCGTGACCGGAGCCTCCAGCGGCATCGGCGAGGCCGTCGCTCGCGAGCTCGCCGCCGCGCCGGCATGACCGTCGCCGTCGCCGGCCGTGACGAAGCCCGCACGCGTGCCGTTGCGACCGACATCGAACGCCAGGGCGGTCGGCCGCTCACGCTCGTCACCGACCTGTCGGGCAGCGAGGTCCGCACTCGCCGCCGGCCGCGACCGAGCAGCGCCCCCCCCCCCCCCCCCCCCCCCCCCCCCCCCCCCCCCCCCCCCCCCCCCCCCCCCCCCCCCCCCCCCCCCCCCCCCCCCCCCCCCCCCGGCGGCGGCGCGGGGGGGCCGCCCCCCCCCCCCCCCCCCCCCCCCCCCCCCCCCCCCCCCCCCCCCCCCCCCCCCCCCCCCCCCCCCCCCCCCCCCCCCCCCCCCCCCGCCGGGGGGGCGCGCGCACGTCGACGTCCTCGTGAACAACGCCGGCGTCTACCCGGGCGGCCTGACCGAGTCGCTGTCGGACGACACCGTCGACGCCCTGCTCGCGACGAACATCCGCGCCCCGCACGTCTTCGTCGCCGCCCTCGCACCGGCGATGGCGGCACACGGCGGTGGGAACATCGTGAACATCGGCTCGTGGATGGCGCGGGTCGGCGTGCCGTTCATGGCGCTGTACCTCGGCGACGAAGGCCGCGGTCGAGCGGCTTCGACCCGTGCCTGGGCCGCGGAGTAGGGCACAGGGGCATCCGCGTCGCGACCGTGGCGCCGGGCGCGACGGCTGACGCCGGGCAACGCGGACTCGGCGGACGCGCTGGCGGCGATGACGCAGGCACCCCGGCGGGCCGACCGGTGCAGCCGGTGGACATCGCCCGCGCGGTGCGGTGGGTCGTCCGACGAGGCCGGCAAGCGTTCGTAAACGGCGGCACGATCGACGTCGACGGCGGGATCGCCTCCACGCGGATGGCCTGGAGCCGCACGTCGGGTTCCCCGGGCAGGACGGGCAGGATGGGACCATGCGCTTCGACGAGGTCCTCACCCGCCCCGACGGTCCCGCGGTCGCCGAAGAGGTCGCGCGCTGCGTGAGGTCCGGACGGCACGTCATCGAGGGGGTCCACGCCAGGTCTCACCGCGGGGAGTACTGGCAGTTCCGGCTCGACCTGGACGAGCACCGGCAGCGGTCAGGACCCTCGACCGTTCGGACCAGCCGACGATCTCGTACCCGCGACAGGGTCCTGGACACCTTCGGACGGCCCGCCCAGGACACGTTTGAGCACAGCACCGTCGCCGGAGGTGTCGTGCGGCTGGCCGCGCCGGAGCTGATGCTCCGCTGGGGGCGTGGCCCGGAGAGCTTCCACCCGGTGCTGATCCAGCACATCGGGCAGCACTCGATCCTGGTGACCTTCGAGCACCGTGAGAGACCCGCAGCGACACGGACGACCTCCTGGTGGTCGACGAGCGGGATGGCATCGCCCGCCGCTCACTGGAGTACGGCGAGGCCACCATCGTCACCAGCGTGCACGCGGTTGATCCGGACGAGGTCCTGCCGCCCGTGCACTTCGAGCCGCTGACGGAGTGGATCCGCCCCGACTACTTGACTCGATCGACCTGTTCCGGTTCCGCGGCCCTGGTGTTCGCGAACCGGAACGTCACAACGAGAGCAGAGCCATCCTCCCGTCGGAGGACAACCGGACCACCGACCCCGCCGATCCCTCCTCCGCCCCCGCGACCGAGCACGCTGGTCTCAAGGCCCGACACCCCCGCCATCGAGGTCCGCTTCACCGCGGCAAGCAGTACGCCACCGGCAAGGTCGCCGTCGACGACGTGAGCTTCGACATCCACCGCGGCGAGACCTTCGCCCTGCTCGGCCCGAACGGCGCCGGCAAGACCACGACGGTCGAGGTCCTCGAGGGCTACCGCACCCGCACCGGCGGTGACGTCACGGTCCTCGGCTACGACCTGGCCCGCATCGAGCCGCAGCCACAACGCCCGCATCGGCATCGTCCTGCAGACCAGCGCCGAGTCCCCCAACGTCACGGTCGCCGAACAGCTCCGGCATTTCACGACGCTCTACCCCCGGCACCGCAGCGTCGAGGAGCTCCTCGAGAAGACCGGGCCTTCGAGACGCAGCGCAACACCCGCATCAGCCGGCTGAGCGGCGGGCAGCGCCGACGCGTCGACGTCGCCCTCGGGATCATCGGCCGGCCGGAGGTCCTGTTCCTCGACGAACCGACGACCGGCTTCGACCCCGAGGCCCGTCGCCGCTTCTGGGACCTCATCGACGAGGTCAAGCGCGAGGGCACCACGATCCTGCTCACGACGCACTACCTCGACGAGGCCGCACACTTCGCCGACCGCGCCGCCGTGATCGCCGACGGCAAGCTGCTCGACATCGCACCGATCGACGAGATCGGCGGCGCGCCGAGGCCCGGACGCCCCGCGTGACCTGGCGCGACGATGCCGGCGAACAGCACGAACAGCGCACGAACGAACCGACGGCACTGGATCCGGGAGCAACCTGGACGCCATGCACGACCTCGAAGTCATCCGCTCCGTCCCTCGAGGACGTGTCTACCTCTCGGAATGGTCGGCCAACGATGAGCACCGCAACCGCGAACACCACCCGCACCGTCAACGCAGCCACCATCGGCGCCCACCGGCATCGGCTACGAACTCCGCTCGTACTTCCGCGCTCCCGACGCGGTCTTCTTCACCTTCCTCTTCCCCATCGTCATGCTGGCGCTCTGCTCGGTCGCGTTCAGCAGCGCGCCCGACATCCAGGCGGGCCTGAACGTCAGCGTCGACTACGCCACCTACTACCTGCCCGGCCTGGTCGCGACGGGCATCCTGCTCTCCGGCACCCAGTCGCTCGGCGTCGACATCGCCGGCGAGCGCAGCGACGGCACGCTGAAGCGGCTCGGCGGCACCCCGCTGCCGGTCCTGAGCTACTTCATCGGCAAGATCGGCATGGTCCTCGTCACGACGATCGTGCAGACAGCCCTGCTCCTGGCGATCGCGAGCCTGGTCTTCGGCGTCGACCTGCCCACCGACGGCGGCGCATGGGCGCCCCTTCGCGGGCATCATGGTCCTCGGCGTCGCCACGAGCTGCGTGCTCGGCATCGCCATCTCCGCGCTCCCCCGCGAGGGTCGGCGGGCCACCGCCACGATCGTGCCGATCGTGCTGGTCCTGTAGTTCATCTCCGGTGTCTACCTCCCCTTCACGCAGCTGCCCGACTGGTTGCAGAACGTCGCGTCCGTCTTCCCCCTGCGCTGGATGGCGTCGGGCATGCGGTCGGTCTTCCTGCCCGACGACGCTTCGCGTCCGCCGAGCCGGGAGGCGCGTGGCACCTCGGTCTCGGCATCCTGGTCCTGGCAGCATGGCTGGTCGTGGGCGCGGTGGCCTGCCTGCTGACGTTCCGGTGGAACCGCAAGGACGCGTGATCCGCCCTGTGGAGAACTCCGGAACGGCGCGAGCGGGATGGGATGCTGTGCTCATGAGCGGCGAGATGTGGGTGCGCAACCGGTGGTTGCACGTGTTCTTCGCGGGCACGATGCTCCTCACCGCCGTGATCACCGCGTTCGGCTGGTCGCCGTGGGCGAGCCGCTGGCCCGCGTCCCTGGCGATCGTGGTGCTCGTCGTCGCCTACGCCGCGTACGGGCACCGCGGCTACGACAGCCCTCGCGCCGCCGCGGCCTTCCTGCCGCTGGTGATCGCCGCTGCGCTCGTCCTGCCGGCGGTCGCCCCGAGCACCGCGTTCGTGCAGTGCATCGTGTTCCCCCTCGTCTGGGTCCAGTCCGAACGGGTCCGCACCGCCGTCGTGCTGTCGATCGCCGTGGGGATCGCGAGCGGCATCGGCCTGCAGATCGCGAGCGGCCCCGATGCCCTGGTCAGCACCCTCCTCATCGAGGGCATCAGCGTGATCGGCGCCTGCGCGATGGGCGTGTGGATCTCGAGCGTCGCCGGCCTGTCGGAAGAGCGCCGCCAGCTCGTCGAGCAGCTCCGTGCCACGCAGGACTCCCTCGCCGAAGCCCA
Organism: Curtobacterium sp. AC273; assembly: GCF_979253735.1. Lineage (NCBI taxonomy): Bacteria > Bacillati > Actinomycetota > Actinomycetes > Micrococcales > Microbacteriaceae > Curtobacterium > Curtobacterium sp. AC273. The sequence continues at coordinate 34,463 of NZ_CEEDDU010000013.1, forward strand.
CCGCCACGCCGGGGTCACGAGCGAACGCGAGCGCCTGGCCCGCGAGCCCCACGACACCGTCGCGCAGAACCTCGCGGGCATCGTCATGCTCACTGAACGGGCTCGGGGCGACCTCGCCGCCGACCGTGTGGACCGCCTCGACGAACGGCTCACCGTCTCGAAGAGTCGGCGCGCACCCCTCGAAGAATCCCGCACCCCTCGTCGCTGCCGGAGCCGCCGGGGTCGCGGGCGACGGTCTCGGCGCTGCACTCCACCGCCTCGGCGAACGCTTCGCCCGCGAGACCGGCGTCGCCGTCACCGTCGACGCCCCGGACTCCGCACTCGATCGCGACGCACAGGTGGTCCTGCTCCGAGCCGGACAAGGAGGCGCTGGCCGATCCGTGCGCACGCCGACGCCGACTCGGTGCACGTCGCACTGCACGTGGCGGCCGACCGGGTCGGCCTGCGGATCGCGGATGACGGGGTCGGGTTCGACCTGGCCGTCCCGACCGCGGGCCACGGCCTGCGTGGGCTGCGCGAGCGACTCGCCCTCGCGGGCGGGTCCTGCACGATCACGAGCGATGCCGGACGCGGCACCGTCGTCGCGGTGGCGCTGCCCACCGGCGCCGAGCCGCGCCTCCCCGGCCGTCACCGTCCCCGCGACGGAGGTGACCCGGTGATCCGCGTCGTCGTCGCGGACGACCACCCGATCGTCCGCGCCGGGATCGTCGCCCTGCTGCAGGACGCCGACGACGTCGAGGTGGTCGGGCAGGCGAGCGACGGCGAGGCAGCCGGCGATCACCTCGCCGAGCGGCCGGACGTGGTCCTGATGGACCTCGGATGCCGGGGATGAACGGCGACGCCGCGACCGCGAGCATCCTCGACCGCGAGCCGCGATCCGCGTGCTCATCCTGACCACGTACGAGTCCGACGACCAGATCCTCGCCGCGATCGAGGCCGGCGCTGCCGGGTACCTGCTCAAGGCCGCGCCGGAGTCGGAGATCCTCGCGGGGCTGCGTGCGACGGCCCGCGGTGAGACGGCGCTTGCTCCCTCAAGGGCTGCGGCGCTCGTCCGCCGGACCACCGGCAAGCCCGCCGCCGGACTGGCCCTGTCGCCGCGCGAGCTCGAGGTGCCGCAGCTCGTCGCGCAGGCAACTCGAACCCGGCGATCGGCCGGACGCTCTTCCTCAGCGAGACGACGGTGAAGACGCACCTCGGGCACGTGTTCGAGAAGCTCGGCGTGAACGACCGACCCGTGCGGTGACCCGCGCGATGGAGCTCGGCCTCCTCCGCTGATCAGCGAGCCAGTCAGGTGCCGCTGGTCAGTGTGACGAAGGCGTTGACGCCCTCGACAGCACTCCGGACGACCACCGCGGTGCGCTCGGGTCGCAGCGTGATCGTGTCCTCACCGCGTGCCCACGTCAGCGCCCCGACACCGGCACGATCAGCCCGTGCACACCCCTTCCCCGCCTGGTGACTCCAGCCGTTGACCATTCGCCACCGCGGTGCTGCCCAGGCGCGCCGGAACCACTCGACGTCGCTCGGGCACGGACCGGAGCGGTCCTCGTACGCGCCGTCGTGATCGTCACCGCCTCGCCGACGCCCACCGAGTCGACCGGGTCGATGTCGAGCCACCGGAGCAGATGCGCCACGAGCGCCCCGGGACGGACGATGCCGAGCGCCTCCGAGCCGTCCGGTTGACCAGCGCGCATGACGCACTTCTGCCCCTGCATCCAGCACGCCCACTGCAGGTGGCGGGGGTGTCGCTCGCGGGGTGCTCGACTCGACGACGAGCAGTGCGTCGTGGTCGACCACCGGCCCGACCAGCTCGTCACCCTTGTCGGTGAGGCCGCCGAACCGCCCGACGAACCCGAGCTCGCGCGCGGCGACCCCGGCCTCCGATCATCGTGCGGCCGCCGGCACCATGCCGCGGTCACGGAACCGCACCAGCTGGTCGAGCACCCCGACCGAGTCCGCCACGGCAGGGTCGGCCCCGGCCGGCGGCTGCGGCGAGCGCCCCGTTCCCGGCGATCGGCTCGTCGAGGGACCGGCGCCACCGCGAGTCGAGCATCCCGTCGACGACCGCGACGACCACCGGCCAGTCACGCGCCGAGCACGCGACGGTGACCCGGACCCGCACATCCCGCACGACCCGGAGGTCTCGGACCACGACGTCGTCCGGTTCGGTCAGGGCGACGGTGACCCGGTCCTCCGCGGCTTCGAGCAGGAGCGCGTCCGGCCGGTCACCGAGCAGCCGGGAGACCTGCGCCACGGGGTCACCGACGGTCTGACCGAAGTCGATCGAGGCCCTCCCTCGACCGGTCCAGGCGAACGCCGTCCGGAGTCCGGCTGACGGTCCACCCCCTCGGGAACCTCGAGCACGAGACCACCGACGACGGCCAGCGCATCCCAGCGCACGTCGGGCCAGGGGTCCCACGGCACGTGCCGCGTCATCGACGTTCCCCTCGATCGCGCCGCCACGAACCCGCTGCCGCCGTCCGCTCCCCCCGTTCTGCCACGTTCTGACCATCGCAGGGTCGTGGTCGAGCGAACGAACCTCAGCGCACACCGACCGAAGGCCGCTGCCGACTGGCATCCGAATTCGGCCGTGTCCGATCCGGACCGTGAAACCCGGGGATCGCGGTCCAGATCCGACAACGACGAGAACGGCATCGTCCGTCTGTTCGCCATGACTACTGATCACCGGACTCGCGCAGCCGGCCCTCCCTCGGACTTGCCTGATGTCACGGCCCGGAGGCGCGGCCCGCACTCGCACCGCGCCTCCAGACCAGGACGCACACCGGCTGCCATCCGGCCCGCGTCCCTCTACCGCCCCGCGTCCGCCTCCTGCGACCGGACGCGGAACACCCGCGCGGTGGGCGTCGCGCCAGCGTGGTCGATGTGCAGCTGCTCCGAGGCCCGGTCCCAGGAAACCGACCACGGCCCGAGTGCCGTCGGGAACAGCGCCTCAACGGTGACGTCGGCACCGGTCCGACCCAACGACCCCAGCGGCAACGACACCCGCGACGACGCCCCCGGCAACGCCCACACGGACAGGTACAGCTCCCCGGAAGCAGCCCGTAGCCCGAGCGCGACCCAGGGGTCCTCCCAGCCGGGCAGCCCGAGCGGCCACACCGGCACCGACGAGTCGACGATCCCGAGCACCTCCCGGTGCGCTGCGATCGCCGCAGCCACCACCGACCGCTGCGACGCCGACATCTCGTTGAGGTACCCCGATAAGTACATCCGCCCGAGCACCCCGTTCACCAGCGACAACGTGAACAGGTCGTCCGACATCGACGGCGCCGGGTACGCCCAGTTCCCGGCCTGCTCCGGCAGCATCGCCGCAGGAGCAGCGGCGGCGATCGACGCGGACAGCACCGGGTCCTGCTGGTCCGACGTCGACTGCATGTGCAGCCGCGAGAGCATCGCGAAGTCGGCGCGCATCGCTCCGGAGGCGCAGTTCTCGATGAGCAACGCCGGGTACCGGCCTGCACGTCGTCGAGCCAGTCGAGCAATGCCCGCGCGTGCTCGATCGCCCCGGACCACGGCCCCGTCATCGTGTTGTTGTCCATCTTGAAGAACGTCAGCCCGAGCCCCCGACCAGCCGGTCGACGACCGCGTCGAGGTGCGCCCGGGCCTCCGGCGAGCGCAGGTCGAGCAGGTGCCGCCCGTGCTCCGCGACCCGCACCCCGTAGTGCTGCACGAAGGCATCGTCCGGCAGCGACGACGCCAGCGGTGAGTGGATCCCGATCACCTCGGGCTCGAGCCACAGCCCGGCCTGCATCCCGCGCGCGCTGATGTGCGAGAGGACGGCCCCGAGCCCGGTCGGGAACCGCGACGCCGCTTCCTCCCACGCTCCGACGGTGTCCCACCAGTGCCCCTCGGCGTACCAGCCGGCGTCGATGCAGAACAGGTCCGCTCCGGCTTCGGCGGCCGCGTCGATCAGGGGCAGGAGCTTCTCGGTGGTCGGGTCGCCCATGAGCGTGTTCATGTAGTCGTTGAACACGAGCGGCAGGGCTCGATCGGCCTCGCGGAGATGTCGGAACGCCGCCGCTGCGCGGTCAGCACCTCGAAGGCACCACCAACCGACCCGGCGATCCCCACCGACACCGGCACCGACACGAACGGCTGCCCGGGCCGGACGACCGCGGTCCACTGGTGCTCCTGGTCGGTCGGCCCGCTGCACAGCACGTACGCGTGCCGCCGGGTCTCCCCAGCTCGTACAGCCACGGCCCGTTGCGCTCGACCTGCCGCACGAGCGCGTACGACGACCTCGGCATCGGCCGGCACGGTCCCGGCCAGCACCCCGATCGGTAGCGCCTCACCCGTCGACCACGACTCACGGTTCTGCACCACGGGGCGGCTGGGGGGCGGTGGTGCTGGCCTCCCGGTCGATCCGCGCCAGTCCGATGTCACGCAGCGGATCGGTCCGCCAGCGGCTCTCCGCCGCCCAGTCGTTGTCCGCGTGCGTCAGCGCCAGGTCGTCGACGCCGGCACCCGAGTCCGTCAGGAACGCCCCGGTCGCGAACGAGGACACGAAGTCCACGACCTGCTCGCCCCGCTCAGCGCGTACCTCGGTCCACGTCCGAACGCCGCGACGCCGGCTCGCGCCCGGAAGACCGACTCGACCTGGAGGCCCGTGGCTGCGTCCGCCTGCACGACCCGGAACCACAGGTCGGTCCCGTCCTCGGACATGCGGTGCGACACGGGTCGCAGTCGCGCCCCGATCGTGGAGTCCACGTGCCGGAACCCACCCGGGAACCGACCGTGCCCGAGTCGTCAGCTCGACGAGCGGCTGCGGGTCGTCGGGTCCGTCGGAGAGCGGGCCGTCGGCGAGCACCCCGCCGGCGCCCACGAACGACACCAGGGCCGCGGGCTGGTCGGGTCCGATCCGGAAGCGCGCGGCGAACCCGTCCGCGACCCAGTCGACGAACGTGGACCCGGCACTCATCCGCGCGCCGACCGGAGCCGGCTCGCTCGACACCCACTGGCCGATCGTGTGGTCGTAGCAGGTGGTGTTGTCGATCGTGGAGCGGTCGAGCGCCGGCCCCGCCGTCACCCGCCGTTCGCCGCGCTCGGGGTCCGGTGCCGCCTCGGCGAGCAGCCGGGTGTAGTCGTGGTGGGGGTCGAGGATGACGGCGTCCGAGGGGCCGCGCTCGACCACACGGCCGCGGTAGAGCACCAGGATCTCGTCCGAGAAGTGCCTTGCGGTCGCCAGGTCGTGCGTGATGTACAGGACGGCGAGCCGGTCCTCCCGCTGCAGGCGTCCCATCAGGTTGAGCACGCTGAGCCGGATCGACACGTCGAGCATCGAGACGGGTTCGTCGGCGACGAGCACCCTGCGCACCCGGGGCTAGCGCGCATACATCGCGACGCGCCGCTGGCCGCCGGAGAGCTCGTGCGGGCGACGGGTCGCGAAGTCCTCGTCGAGGTTGACGCGGCCGAGGAGCTCCCGCACGCGGGCGGCGGTCTCGTCGGCCCCGCGCGTGCACTGGTGCAGCTGCAGCGGCCGGGCGATGTGGTGCTCGATCGAGTGGAACGGGTTGAGCGACGAAGAACGGGTCCTGGAACACCATCTGACGTGCCGGCGGTACAGGCCTTGCCGAGCACCGGGGTGCCGTCGTCGAGCCGGACGTCGATCGAGCCACGGGTGGTGGTCTCGAGCTTCGCGAGCATCCGGGCGATGGTGGACTTGCCCGAGCCGGACTCGCCGACCAGGGCGACGGTGCGGCCCGGCTGCAACTCGAACGACACGTCGTCGACGGCGCGCAGGGTCTTGCGCCGCAGGCCCTCGCGGGTGTGGAAGTCCTTGCCGAGGTGGCTGACGGTGACACTGGTCATGACGTGACCGCCTGGTCGGTGGCGATTCCCGAATCGACCCCGCTGATGATAGGCCTTGCGCTCCCCCGACAGACTCGGGAACGACTGCAGCAGCCGCTGCGTGTACGGGTGCTTGGAGCTCGTGCTGGATCACCGACGCCCGGTCGAACTCGACGACCTCGCCGCGCAGCATGATCGCGATCCGGTCGCTGATCTCGAGCAGCAGCAGCAGGTCGTGCGTGATGAACACGACCGCGAAGCCGAGCTCGTCACGGAGCCGGACGATCTCGCGGAGGATCTCCCGCTGCACCACGACGTCGAGCGCCGTCGTCGGTTCGTCCATGATCATGATCTGCGGTTCGAGCAGCATCGCCATCGCGATCATCACGCGCTGCCGCATGCCGCCGGAGAGCTCGTGGCGGGTACGCCGTGATGCGGGATGGGTCGACCCCGACCCGGCTCAGCGCGTCCTCGGCGATGGCCCGGCGCTCCTTGCGGGACATCCCGCGGCGGTGCTCCTTGAGGGCGTCGTCGAGCTGCGCCCGGATCGTGGTGACCGGGTTGAGCGCGTTCATCGCCCCTTGAACACCATCGACAGCTTCGACCAGCGCACGGCCCGCAGCTGCTCGTCGCCGAGGCCGAGCAGGTCGACGTCGCTGCCGTCCCGGTCGTGGAAGGTGATGCTGCCCGACGTGACCTTCGCCGGCGGCTTGTGCAGCCGGGTGATGGCGTAGGCCGGCGTCGTATTGCCGCAGCCGGACTCCCCCGCGAGCCTCGAGGATCTCGCCGGGCGCGAGGAAGCGTCCAGCGGCGTCGTCCTTCACGGCGTGCACGGGGTGCTCGGTCTCCCGTAGACGACGTCGAGGTGCTCGATCGTCAGCACGGCGTCGCGGCGGCCGGCCGCGGTGGCGGCGATTGGTCCGGTGGTCAGGGTCTCGGTGGCGGTCATCAGTCGGTCCTCTTCGTGTCGTGCTGCGCACTGTCGATGCGCACTGTCGTGACCGGCGGTGGCGACGCGAGCCGTGCCTCCAGTCCGGGTGGAACGTGCCGCGCGACGGGAGGCGACGCTCACGGCGGCGCTGCGCACGCACGTTGGCCAGGCGCGGGTTGATGACCTCGTCGATCGAGAAGTTGACGAGGGACAGGCCCATGCCGAGCAGGGCGATGAGCAGCCCCGGCGCACGAACCACCACCACGCGCCGTTCGCGAGCGCGAAGCCGTTCTGCGCGTAGAAGGACAGCCGAGCGTCGACGAGTTCGACGCCCCCGAGTCCGAGGATCACGAACCGGTACTTCCTCGAGGATCGCCGCGATCACCGCGAACACGAACTGCGACGCCAGGACGGCAGCAGGTTCGGCAGGATCTCGACCGCGATCACCCGCCACGGCCGCTCGCCCGGCGACCCGCGCCGCGGAGACGTAGTCGCGGTTGCGGATCGACATCGTCTGCGCCCGGAGCACCCGGGCGGAGCCGGCCCACGACGTGATCGCGAGGACCACGGCGATGGTCCAGCCCGCGTGCTCGCGCGGCACCAGGCCGGAGATGACGATCACGAGCGGCAGGCCAGGGATCACGAGGAAGACGTTCGAGAAGAGCGAGAACGCCTCGTCCATGATGCCGCCGAGGTAGGCGCCGAGGATGAAGAACGCGGACAGCACCGTGGCGAGGACGCCGACGATCAGGCCGATCTGCAGGCTGCCGCGGGTGGCGAAGGCGAGCTGGGCGAGGACGTCCTGCCCGGTCTGCGTCGTGCCGAGCAGGTTCGCCTCGCTCGGTCCCTGCAGCCCGGAGTCCCGATCGTGGTCGGGTCGCCGACGAGCAGCGGGCCGATCACGCCGAACAGCGTGACGCCGGCGACGAGCACGATGCCCGTGACGAGCCACGGGTGCAGGGTTGCCGCAGGAAGGGCGCAACGCCGCCCTTCGGTCGGGACGCGCGGCGGTGGCGTTGCGCGTCAGATCGGCGCGATTTCCGGCGAGCGCGCCGATGGTGGGTTCGGTGTCCTGCTGGATGTGCTGGGTCATGTCGTCTCCTCCCCAGTTCGGGCCCGCGTCCGCGGGTCGATGATCCCGTACAGCAGGTCGACGACGAGGTTCGCGCCGTAGGACCGCCAGGGTGGATGAACAGGAAGATCCCCTGCATGAGCGCGTAGTCGTTGTTGGTCACGGCGGACAGCAGCTTCGACCCGATGCCCGGGTACGAGAACACCTGCTCGGTGACGACGGAGCCGGACACGATGAACCCGAGGGAGATCGCGAAGCCGGCGACGGACGGCAGCACGGCGTTCCGGGCCGCGTAGTTGCGCAGGATCTTGCCGTTCGACAGGCCCTTGGCCTGGGCGGTGGTGATGTAGTCCTCGGACAGCGTCGACACCATCATGTTGCGCATGCCGAGCAGCCAGCCGCCGAGCGAGGCGAGCACGATCGTCGCCGCCGGCAGGATCCCGTACTGGATCGCCGACCCGATGAACTCCCAGTTGAAGCCCGGGGTGAGCACGACGTCGTGGCCGCCCTGCGCCGGGAACAGGTGGATCCCGGTGGCGAAGAAGTAGACGAGGATGAGCGCCAGCCAGAAGTACGGCACGGCGGCGAGCAGCGTGGTGGCGGGGACGAACGAGTCGAGCCAGGTCCCCGGCTTCCACCCGACGAACGCCCCGAGTGCCACGCCGATGATCGGCCGCCAGGATCGTGGCGATCCCGACGAGGGCGATGGTCCACGGCAGCGAGCTCGCGATGACCTCGGTCACGGGCGCCGGGAAGTAGCTGACGGACACACCGAGGTCACCGCGGAACACGTTGCCGAGGTACTGGCCGTACTGGACGATGAGCGGTTCCGAGGAATCGCCACCGAGGAACGCTCGTACGCCTGCCGGGTCGCCGGGGTCACCTGTCCGCCGCGCTGCTGGAGCTTGGCGAGCAGGATGTCCACCGGGTTGCCGGGCAGGAGCCTGGGGATGATGAAGTTCAGCGTCAGTGCCGCCCACAGTGCGACGACGTAGAAGCCGATCTTGCGCAGGAAGTAGGTCATCGTCGAGTGCTCCTCGGTCGCGATCCCATCGGGGTCAGCCCTTCTTCGCCGGCTTCAGCGCCTTGAAGATCTCGGCGTTGTCCGGGCTCGCCCAGACCGCCGGGAAGGCGTAGAGGTCGTCGTCGGTCGGCCAGCCGGTGAACTTGGCGAGTGGAACTCGCTCGTGGTACCGCCGGTCATGACGGGGATGTAGGGCATGTCCTCGACGACGTGCTGCTGGATGGTGTCGAGCAGCGGCTGCGTGGCGGCCGCTGTCCTCGGGGTTCGTCGCCGCGAGCTTCGTCAGGGCGCTGTCCACGTCGGCGTTGCTGTACCGGGCGATGTTCATCGGTGCCGCCTCACCGACCTTCGCGGTGTTGGCCGTCGAGAAGTAGTTGTTGTAGAGGTAGTACGGGTCTCGCGGTCGGGCCCTGGCCGAGCGAGTCGATCGCGAGCTCGTAGTTGCCCTTCGTCTTCTTGTCGGTCCACTCGTTCCACGACGACTGCTGCGCCTTGAGCTCGATGCCCGCCATGGCCTTCAGCTGCTGCGTCATCGTGTCGATCGCGGTGATGTAGTCGGTCCAACCGGTGACGACCTCGACCGTCAGGGACAGCTTCTTGCCGTCCTTGGCGTAGATGCCGTCGGCGCCGCAGCGGCTTCGGCGTCCTCGAGCGTCGAGGCAGCGGCCTTCGTGTCGGCGCCGTTCGGCATGACCGCCGGCTCGATGTCCTTCGAGATCGTGTCCTTCTGCGTCGTGGTGGAGCGCGAAGGTCGGCGAGATGTCGCTGGCGGTGTTCATGAACGCGAGCGAGTTGAGCTGCTTGCGGTTGATCGCGTCGGCGATCGCGTGCCGGACGGCCTGGTCGGTCTGCGGGTCCCGTGCAACTCCATCGCCTCGGACGAGCACGTGAGGAGCGCCATCTGGTTCTGGCCGACGGTGATGCCGTCGGCTACGCCCTTGGTGGTTGGATGGGGTCCATGTTCGGCACCGGGCCGGTCTGCCAGTCGATCGACCCCTGCTTCCAGGGCGTCGGCGCCGGCGGTGTTGCCGGAGAGCGACAGGTAGCGGATCGTCTTCACCGCGGGGGCGCCGCCCCAGTACTTCTTGTTGGCCTCGAGCGTGAACGCCTGCGCCTTGAAGGTGCCGAGCGTGTACGGACCGGTGCCGACGGGCTTCCGGCACGACGTCGGTCGTCGGGTCGATGTCCCTTCCACAGGTGCTCGGGCACGATCCAGGTCTTGCCGAGCAGGTTCGGGCCGAGCACGAACGACGGCTTGGCGAACGTCACGACGACCGTGGAGTCGCCCTCGGCCTTCGCGGTGCCGTCGTAGCCGATCGAGTTCAGCGCCTTCTGCTTCTTGAGCATGTCGAGCGTGAAGACGACGTCCTTCGAAGTGAACGGCTTGCCGTCGCTCCACTGCACGCCGTCGCGGAGGCGTGATGGTGAGCTGCGTGCCGTCGCTGTTCCACTCCGACGACTTGCCGAGGAGCGGCTTCGGGTCGTTCGTGTTGACGTTGGTGATGAAGAAGAGCGACTCGTAGATCGTGCCGACGCCGCCGATGTTCGACGGCAGACCACGGGTTGTAGTTGATCTGGTAGTCGCCGGACTGTCCGGTGTACGCCACCAGGGTCGAGTCGGCGTCGCCGGCGGTGGCGGAGCCGCTGGCACTGGCAGCCGCCTGCAGCGCGAGGCCGGCAGCGAGGAGCACGGCGCCGCCCGATGGCGAGCCGTGAACGGGTTGTCTTGAACATCGTTGTCCTTCCGGTCTGCGTCATCGCAGGTCCACGTTGTGAGCGCGATTGTTACACGCTTAAACTAAGGGTGGTCAGAGAGTTGCGACGAAGCGGCCGACGAGCATGGGAGACGCGATGGAGCGGACGACACTGGACGGCACGTGGACGGTCGAGGCGGTGAGCGGGCTCCGCCGAGTCGGCAGCGTTCCGCTCTCCCGGTCGAGGCGGTGGTCCCCGGCCCTTGCGTGCACACCGACCTGCTGCGAGCGGGGCGGATCGCCGACCCGTTCGACGGCGACCAGGAGGCTGCCACGCAGTGGATCGGCAACACCGTCTGGCGGTACCGGCGAACGTTCGAGTGGCCGGAGAACGCAGCCGACAGCGCGACGGACGCACCCGGCGCGACCGGCGCCCAGCGCCACGACCTCGTCGCCGAGGGCCTCGACACCCTCGCCACCGTCGAGGTGAACGGCATCGTCGTCGGCACCACGCGGAACCAGCACCGCTCGTACCGTTTCCCGGTCGGGCACCTGCTCCGCCCCGGCACGAACGCGGTCGTCGTCACCTTCGACGCCCCCGTCCCCCGCCGCGGTCCCGCCTCTCCCACGCAGCACGGCGGCGAGCTCCCCCACGTCAACCACCCACCCGTACAACGCGCTCCGGAAGAACGCGTCGAACTTGGGTGGGACTGGGGCATCGACGTCGCCACGAGCGGCATCTGGAAGTCGATCGGCATCGAGTCGTGGAGCGGCGTGCGCATCGCCGCGGTCCGCCCGCTCGTCGACGTCGACGGCACCACCGGCGTCGACTGACCGCCCCGTGGACGTCGAGGTCCGCGGGCTCGGCGGCTCGCTTCTCGCAGGCCATCGGCACGGCACCGGCCGCGTCCGCCAGCTGGGTCCGGGATCCGTCGTGGCCTGGAGGCACGGATCACCGTGGCCCCGCACCGCACCGCGTCCGCAGCGTCGTCGGTTCCCGACACCGCGCTCTCCCGGCCCGGACGCACCGATCGTAGGCGGGTCCCGGCCGGTGACCGACGGATCGGCGACCGTGCGCCTCGAGGCTGCCGGACGTCGCCGCCCGGTGGCGCACTGGGCGAGGGTGACTAGCCGCTCTACGACGTCCGCGTCGAGGTCGGCGACGCCGTCCGGACGCTCGGCCGTGCCGGGTTGATGCCGGTCAACATGCCGCGCGCCGACGCCGGCGGCGCACCGTCCCTGCCTCCCGCGCGACCCGACCGCGCCGGTATCGTCGAGGCGCGGACCTGATCCTACGATCACGCCGTTCCTCACCGAGATGACCCCCGCGCGCTACGCCGACCGGATCCAGGACGCGGTCGACGCGAACGTGAACCTGCTCCGCATCTGGGGCGGCGGGATCTACGAGGTCCGAGGACCTGTACGACCGGTGCGGACGAACTCGGCGTGCTCGTCTGGCAGGACTTCCTGTTCGCCTGCGCCGCCTACGCGGAGGAGCCCTGGCTCGCCGACGAGGTCGAGCCCGAGGTCCGCGAGGCCGTCACCCGCCTCAGCTCCGCACCCCTCACTTCGTGGTGTGGAACGGCAACAACGAGAACCTCGTCGCCTACGCGGAGTGGGGATAAGCGGCCGTCGCTCGTCAGCCGCCACCTGGGGCAACGGGTACTACCGCTCGCTGCTCCCCGCCGTCGTCGCCGAGCTCGACCCGACCCGGCCGTACACGCCGGGCAGCCCGTTCTCGTTCGACGAGTACCTGACGCCGAACGACGAGCGCAACGGCAGCGTGCACATCTGGGACGTGTGGAACCAGCGCGACTAACGGGTACCGCGACTGGAAGCCCCGCTTCGTCGCCGAGTTCGAGTTCGGGGTCGCCCGCGTGGTCGACCCTCTCGACGTCGTGACGCGAACCGCTCGACCCGGACGGCCACGAGATGCTCGTGCACCAGAAGGGGCGCACGAGGGCAACCGGAAGCTCGCCGACGGCATGGTCGGGCACCTGGGTTCGGCGGCGACCATCTCCGAGTGGCCCATCGAGGACTGGCACTTCGCCGCGCAGCTCAACCAGGCGCACGCGATCCGGTTCGGCATGGAGTGGTTCCGGTCCCGCACGCCCGACAACACCGGCATGGTCGTCTGGCAGCTCAACGACGACTGGCCCGTGGTCTCGTGGGCACTCGTCGACCACGCCGGCATCCGGAAGCCGGTCTGGTACGCGGTGCGGCAGGCGTACCAGCCGGTGCCGCTGACGGGCAGCCGGCTCGTCCGAGGGCGGGCTCGAGGTCGTGCTCGTCAACGCGTCGGGTGTGCCGGTGTCCGACGAGGTCACGGTGTCCCGTGTGGCGTTCGACGGCACCGTGCTCGAGTCCGCGTCGTTCCCGCTCGCCGCCGACCCGGCCGACGCCGACCGGGCGACGCTGCCGGAGTCCCTCGCGGTCCCGGAGGACGCCGGGTTCGAGGTCCTCGTCGTCACCGGGGCGGGGACCTCGCACGGGTGCACGACTTCGCCGAGGTCGTCGACCAGGTGTTCGACGCGGACCCGCTCTCGGCGTCCGTCGAGGCGACCCCGACGGCGCGCACGTGACCGTGACGACGCGCTCGTACGCCCGCGACGTCTCGCTCTTCCCGGACCGGGTCGACCGTGCGGCGCGGGTCGACGACGGCCTGGTGTCGCTGCTTTCCGGCGAGTCCGTGACGTTCACCGTGTCCGGCGCTCCCGGCATCGACCCGGGTTCCCTGACGTCCCCGTTCGTGCTGCGCCACGCCGGCTCACTCCACCGCTAGCCGGCGCCCGCCTCGGCCCGCCCTGGCCCCTGCCCGCAAAACGCAACGTCGGCGGTTGCTCGCAGCGCAGTACCGCGAAAGAGCAACCGCCACAGTTGCGTTTTGCGGGCGACGGGGGACGGGACCCGGCCCGGCCCGGGTCAGTCGACCGCGTCGAGCCCGAGCACGATCGCGGTCCCCGGGCGCGAGCATCGGCAGCCGCGCCCCGACGTCCGTGAACACCGCCCCGGTCAGCTCGAGGTGCCCCCGGCCGAGCCACGGCGGCGGCACCGGGTCGAGGCCGCGCGGCACGGCGAGCCCGTCCACCGGAGCCAGCCGGTAGCGTCGGCTGCGATCGAGCCCGCGGATCCGCAACGGCACCGCGAGGGACCTCCGGTCCGGTCACGGTCCGTGCGACCCGGACGAGCGCGCGTGAGCCGTCCCGGGCGACGACCGCGGTGGCGTCCAACCCGGGGTCCCCCAGGTCGAGGTGCCGCACCCGCCCGGAGTGAGCAGCCCGCGCTCCCGCCGGTACAGCGCCGTCCCACGCCCGGATCCGGTCGAGCTCGTCGGGCGGCTTGGCGGGTGATGTCGGTCTCGATGCCCGCGGAGCCGAACAGCGACACCGCCATCCGGAAGTCCAGGTCGAGGTGCCGCCGGGTCGTGTGCGAGACCTCGGGCCCGACGTGCGACCCGATCAGCTCGAGGGGCAGCAGCAGCTCGGTCCAGCGCTGGATCGGCAGGCGTTCCATGGCGTCGTTCGAGTCCCGACGCCCACACCCGGTCCGGTCCGCTCGAGCACGCCGAGGTCGGTCCGCGCTCCCCGCTCGCGCGCCTCGATCTCGAGCCACGGGTGCCGGAGTCGCAGCTCGTCCATCAGGGCGTAGACCCCGCGGGTGTGCGCGTCGATCCCGGCCCGACGGTCATGGACCGCGTGCACGATGTCGCGGTTCTGGTCCCACTTCACGAAGTCGACGTGGTGCTCCCCGATGACCGCCGACATCGCCTCGAGCACGTGTGCGCGGGCGAGCGGGTTCGCCATGTCGAGGACGTACTGGTTCCGCCAGAGTGCGGACGTCGTCGTCGGGCCGCTGGAGCATCCGCTCGGGGTGCGCCGCCGCCAGCTCGGACACCGGGCTGACCATCTCGGGCTCGAACCAGAGGCCGAACTCCATGCCGAGGCCGCGCACGTGGTCGACGAGCGGCGCCAGGCCGTCGGCCAGACCGTCCGGGTCGACGCTCCAGTCGGTGCCGTGCCGTCCGAGCGCCGGCCGAGGAACCACGAAATCGTCCAGCACGAAGCGCTCCACGCCGACGTCCGCGGCGGTGGCCAGGGCTGCGGGCGCCCCGAGCTCCTGCCGGTAGTAGACGGCCTCCCACGTTGTTGAGCACCACGGGGCGCGGTCGCCGCGGGTGACCGGGTCGAGGCGCGGAGGGAGTCGTTGCAGTCGGTCCGACAGCCCGTCGAGCCCGGCGTCGCTCCAGACGAACACGACGTCCGGGCTGGTGAAGGTCTCGCCCTCGGCGAGCACGACCTCACCCGATCGCAGGAGCTCGCCCGCGCCGAGCACCGGCCGAGCCTCCTGGAGGACGTCGATGGCGGTACACCGAGGTCCGCGCTCCACGCCAGGTGCACGGCCCCCGGCTCCCCGGTGTCGTCCGAGAACCCGGCGGTGCCGAGCACGAGCAGCGTCGGGGCGTCGTGCCCGGTGCGGCCGCTGCGTCGGGTCTCTCGTGTGTGCGCGCCCTGCGTCAGGGCACGGCGCGCTGCGGGGTGCGTTCGCGGGTCCACCCGGCCGGCGAGGTCGAACACCTCGGCGACCGCTCCCCGACGGGTGGCGTGGCGTCGAGCGCCTGCAGGTGCACGGGCCGGTGCCCGGCGTTCGTCACGGCGTGCCGGACGCGCAGCACGCCGGCCTCGTCGAGGGTGAACGCACTCGCGAGCGTCAGGCTGTCGGAGGTCGCGGTCACGAGGCGCTACCGGACTCCGGCCACCACCTCGACGTCGCGCCGCCCAGGGCGAACGGTAGTTCCCCGTCGACATGCCCGGCGATCGCAGGAACGCCCCTCCCAGCCGTCACGTTCGGTCGGCAGCACGGTGAGAGCGGCCACGGCACGTCGAACCCGCTCGGGGTGACCGGCCGTCCGGCGCGCGGAGCAGGTCCTCGGCGTCGGTGACCAGCGCGAGCGGCTCGACGTCCGCGCCCCAGTGCAGCACCTCGGGCAGTCCGTCCACGGCGGTCGCCGAGCACGAGGGACGCCCCGCCGCCCCGCAGGACGTTGGAGGTGCCGCACCGGCTCCGCGGCCCCGGCCGGCGTGGGTTCGCGATCGAGGACGGTCACGACTGCGCGCTCCTCGCGGGTACGCGGACGCGACCGGCGGGCACGACCGTGTCCGGCCCGTGCACGGTCCCGTCGAGCACGTCGGTCCCGGCGGCCGACCAGGACGACCCCGTCGCCGTCGAGTGTGGTTCAGCAGGAACAGGAAGGCCGAGCCGTCGTCACGGACGCGACGCACAGCCTCCAGGCCCTGGAGGGCGCGGTGACCGTCCGCGGGACCGCCCCCTCCGCGATGATCCAGTCCACCACCCGCTGGGTGCTCTGGTCGGGCAGCCTCGCCGACACGTACCAGGCGCCGCCGCACCAGCGGCGCGGCGGGTCACCGCCGCACTCACTCGGCGAGCGGATCCGTCGTACGACAGCACCGCCTCGGCGTCCTCGATGACCACGGCCTTCAGCAGGCCCAGTCGGTGACTACGCCGCCGTCGTCGAGCGTCCGCGTCTCGTCGACCTGCAGTGGCGTCCAGGCTCCTCGCTCACACGCGCACCGAGGACCTGGCGGAAGGCGCCGGGGTACCCGCCGGTCCGGATCCGCGCGGTCTCGTCCGGCGACCCCGGACAGGTAGGTGACGACCAGGGCGGCACCGCGGTCGACTACGGCGGCGAGCCGAGGCGGCCGGAGGCGTCGTCGACGATGAGCAGGGTCGGCAGGACCACGACGTCGTAGCCGTCCGGGTCGGCGTCGAGCGGGACGACGTCGGTCAGCACCTGCCGGTCGTGCAGGAAAGGCCCGGTGCCACGCACGGATCTCGGTGGCGTAGCGCGGCCCCCGGTGGGGCGCTGAGGCCGGACTGCAGGCGCCCGGCGGAGGCCTCGTCGACGACGATCGCCACGCCCCGGGCCGGCTCGACGCGGCTGCCCTGCACGGGCTCGAGCGCACGCAGGGCCCGGCCGAGCGCGAGGACCTCCCGCCACACCCGCGTCGCGGTGCCGGCGTGCGGGAGCATCGCGGGGTGGAACTGTTCCGCGCCGCGGGTCGACTGCGCGCTTGCTGGAAGAAGAGGGCCCCGTCGGAGCCGTGGGCGGCGTGGGCGAGCGCGTTCCCGGACGAGACTCGCTCAGGATCGCTTCGCACGGTTCCGCTGCTGCCAACTCCGGGCCGCCCGTCGAGTGCTCCATGAGCAGCCACGGGCCGCGGCCGCGCGTCATGCCGCGCATCCGGTCCCCGGCCAGGGCGAGGTCCTGCTCGCGCCGGGGGTCGTCGACCAGCGTGTAGTGGTCGTTCGCCGGGATCGCGACGTGCCGGGCCCACTCGGCGTAGTCCGCGACCTGCGAGCCCGCGCCGACCATGAAGTTCGTGATCACCAGGACCTCCGAAGTGACGTTCGATCACGGCCTTCTCGGCGTCGAAGTGCCGGAGCAGCGCATCCGACGAGTACCGCTCGAAGTCGAGCGCCAGCCCGGGGTTCGGGGCACCGCCGACCCCGCGCGGCGGCGAGACCTCGTCGGAAGCGACGTGTAGGATGTGCCCCCAGAAGGCCGTGCCCCACGCGGCGTTCGCCGGCGTCGACGATCCCCGTACTGGTCGGTGAGCCAGTCGCGGAAGTCGGCAGCCGACTCCTCGCGGTAGCGCCGTCCATTCCCGCCGCCGAGCTCGTTGCTGACGTGCCACAGCCGGACCGCGAGGTGCCGACCGTAGCGCTCGGCGAGGGCCCCGACGATGCGGAGCGCGTGCTCCCAGAACGTCACCGAGGCCGCACACCACGAAGCTGTCCACCGAGGCTGCTCGCGGCGTTCGAGTGGCGTCGACCGGCTAGGATCTCGGGGTGGGCGGTCAGCAGCCAGTTCGGCGGTGCGGCGGTCGGCGTCGCCAGGTCCACCGCGATCCCGTTCTTCGTGCAGCAGGTCGAGCACCTCGTCCAGCCACTCGAAGGTGAACTCCCCCGGCGACCGCTCGAGCAGCGCCCACGAGAAGACCCCGACCGTAGACGGAGTTCACCCCCGCCTCGCGCATCAGGCGGACGTCCTCGTGCCAGACCTCGCGCGGCCACTGCTCGGGGCTGTAGTCACCGCCGAACGACAAGCCGTCGGTGGGCCAGGGAACGGTTGGGGCAGCGGGCACGACGCATCTCCCTTCGATGGGTGGACCGCACCAGCCTCTCCAGGTCTCCCCGAGTTTGTCAACGTGTGTAACTAAGCCCGTCGGCGCCGATCTGCGCGCCTCACTCACCCAGCAGCCGGCGGATCGCGAGCGCCGCTCCGGCCCGGGCCCACTCGGAGAACTCGAACGGCTGGACCTCGATCGGCTGGGCGGGCTCGTCGTGCAGGCGCCAGGGCAGCGCGGAGTGCCTCGTCCACGGCGGGCCGCGCGAGGTCGTAGACCGGCAGGCCGTCGCCGGTCAGGACGATCGCCGACCGGGTCCGCGATGAGGACCGCACTCGCCAGCACGACCCCGAGCGCGCGCCCGGCATCCTCGAACGCCGCCGTGGCCCGGGTGTCCCCGGCGCGGGCGAGCTCGACGACCTCGTCGTAGGTCTTGCCGTCGTATCCGGCGATTCCTGTGCGATCACGGGGCTCGGCAGGAAGCTCGAGGTGCAGCCGTGGTGACCGAGGCCGCAGTCCGGCCCTCCGCCGAGGACGTGCCTTGTGCCCGATCCGTCCGGCAGGCGCCCGATGCTCCCCGATCGAGACTCTGTCCGTCCTTGCCGATCAGCCCGAGCCCGATGCCCTCTGCCGACCGTGACGAGCACCATCGACCGGCGACCGAAGCGCCCGCGCCGAGCCAGTGCTCCTTCGCGAGGTCAGGGCGATGAGGACGTCGTTCGCGGTGAACACCGTCAGCCCGGAACGCTCCTCGACCATGGCGGCGAGGGGGACGTCCTGCCAGCCGAGGAACTGCGACGACACCACGGCGGCCCGACCGTCACGAAGCACGATGTCACCCAGCAGGCAGGGCCCCCACGGCACAGATCGCCGAGGTGGACCGCACTGGAGCTGCTCGGACACCGCCGAGACCTGGTCCGCCAGGTCCTCGGGCGACGAAGGACTCGATCGACTCCTCGTGCAGGGCGAGCACACGGCCGCCGAGGTCTGTCACTGCGGCGTAGAGCCGGTCCTTCGTGAGCTTGACGCCCAGGAACTCCCACTCCCCGTGCTCGTCTGCAGCAACTCCGGCGGACGCCCGGTGGCGCCACGCACATCCGTGCCCACCTCGACGACCATCCGGTGTGCCACGAGGGTGCGCATCGCCCGCGTGAGGCTTGCACGCGAGAGCCCGAGCGACCGAGCGATCCTCAGCCCGCGAGAGCACGCCGTGGATGAGGATCTCCCGCAATGCCAGTCGGGAGCCCTCGGGCATCGCCGGCCAGGCTTCGGTCATCATTCCTCCGTCGGCTGATCCTGTGGCGTCCCCGCTCCCTGCGCAGAACACCCCGTTGAACGCAGAAAACCCCTGACCACGGATGGTCAGGGGTTCCCTGGTGTTGCAACGTTGAGTCCGGCGGCGTCTATGCTCTCCACAAGAGTCCCCCTTGCAGGTACCATCGGCGCTGAGAGGCTTAGCTTCCGGGTTCGGAATGTGACCGGGCGTTTCCCTCTCGCTATGACCACCGGAACACCTTCGACTTGACCTGTTACGGATCAAGCTATCCCGCGCGCGTCGGCGCGGCCCATTCAGTTTCATGTTCCCGATCGTCTGTCGGGAACCACAGAAGTGGACGCGAGCCCCACACCCGAAGGTGTGGGAAATAGTTGTGTTGTCAAGTCTTCGGCTTATTAGTACCGGTCAGCTCCACGGGTCGTTAGTCCCCGCTTCCACATCCGGCCTATCAACCCAGTAGTCTGCTGGGAGCCTCTCACACTCAAGGTGCATGGAAATCTCATCTCGAGGACGGCTTCCCGCTTAGATGCTTTCAGCGGTTATCCGGTCCGAACGTAGCTCATCAGCGGTGCCCTTGTCAGAACAACTGACACACAAGAGGTTCGTCCATCCCGGTCCTCTCGTACTAGGGATAGATCTTCTCAAATTTCCAACGCGCGCAGCGGGATAGGGACCGAACTGTCTCACGACGTTCTAAACCCGGCTCATAGCGTGCCGCTTTAATGGGCGAACGGCCCAACCCTTGGGACCTACTCCAGCCCCAGGATGCGACGAGTCAGACATCACGAGGTGCCAAACCATGCCGTCGATATGGACTCTTGGGCAAGATCAGCCTGTTATCCCCGAGGTACCTTTTATCCGTTGAGCGACAGCGCTTCCACAAGCCACTGCCGGATCACTAGTCCCGACTTTCGTCCCTGCTCGACCTGTCAGTCTCACAGTCAAGCTCCCTTGTGCACTTACACTCGCCACCTGATTGCCAACCAGGTTGAGGGAACCTTTGGGCGCCTCCGTTACTCTTTGGGAGGCAACCGCCCCAGTTAAACTACCCATCAGGCACTGTCCATGAACCCGATCAGGGTCCTACGTTAGACATCCAAAGTGACCAGAGTGGTATTTCAACAATGACTCCACGAACACTAGCGTGCCCGCTCCACAGTCTCCCACCTATCCTACACAAGCCACTCCGAACACCAATACCAAACTGTAGTAAAGGTCACGGGGTCTTTCCGTCCTGCTGCGCGTAACGAGCATCTTTACTCGTAGTGCAATTTCGCCGAGTTCGCGGTTGAGACAGCTGGAAGTCGTTACGCCATTCGTGCAGGTCGGAACTTACCCGACAAGGAATTTCGCTACCTTAGGATGGTTATAGTTACCACCGCCGTTTACTGGGGCTTAAATTCAGAGCTTCGCCCAAAGGCTAACCCCTCCTCTTAACCTTCCAGCACCGGGCAGGCGTCAGTCCGTATACATCGTCTTGCGACTTCGCACGGACCTGTGTTTTTAGTAAACAGTCGCTTCCCACTGGTCTCTGCGGCCTTCAACGCTCGCGGAGTAAATCCGGTCACGTGTCCGGCCCCCCTTCTCCCGAAGTTACGGGGGCATTTTGCCGAGTTCCTTAGCCACGATTATCTCGATCTCCTTGGTATTCTCTACCTGACCACCTGAGTCGGTTTCGGGTACGGGCGGCTGCAACCTCGCGTCGATGCTTTTCTCGGCAGCATAGGATCACTGATTTCCCCTTACGGGTACGCGTCGGATCTCAGGCACACAGACGACGGATTTGCCTATCGTCAGCCCTACATCCTTACACCAGGTTCACCTTACGGATACCATCGCCTGGCTCAGCTACCTTCCTGCGTCACACCTGTTCATACGCTAACCGCACCAGCATGGGTTCGAGCGTTAGACCGGACCGCATCACCCCGAAGGGATCCGCTGGAACCGGGTTGGGACTCTTAGCACCACTGGATTAGCTTGGGCGGTTGTTCGCCGGTACAGGAATATCAACCCGTTGTCCATCGACTACGCCTGTCGGCCTCGCCTTAGGTCCCGACTTACCCAGGGCGGATTAACCTGGCCCTGGAACCCTTGGTCTTTCGGAGGACGGGTTTCTCACCCGTCTTTCGCTACTCATGCCTGCATTCTCACTCGTGTAGCGTCCACGGCTGGATCACTCCGCCGCTTCACTCGCCACACGACGCTCTCCTACCACTCCGCACGACTGAACCACGAAGGCTTATCGAGTGTGCGAAATCTACAACTTCGGTGGTGTGCTTGAGCCCCGTTACATTGTCGGCGCGGAATCACTTGACCAGTGAGCTATTACGCACTCTTTCAAGGGTGGCTGCTTCTAAGCCAACCTCCTGGTTGTCTATGCAACTCCACATCCTTTCCCACTTAGCACACGCTTAGGGACCTTAGTTGGTAGTCTGGGTTGTTTCCCTCTCGACGATGAAGCTTATCCCCCACCGTCTCACTGCTGCGCTCTCACTCACCGGCATTCGGAGTTTGGCTGACGTCAGTAACCTGTTGAGGCCCATCGGCCATCCAGTAGCTCTACCTCGCGGCGAGAAACACGCAACGCTGCACCTAAATGCATTTCGGAGAGAACCAGCTATCACCCGAAGTTTGATTGGCCTTTCACCCCTATCCACAGCTCATCCCCTCCATTTTCAACTGAAGTGGGTTCGGTCCTCCACGACGTCTTACCGTCGCTTCAACCTGGCCATGGATAGATCACTTCGCTTCGGGTCTAGGACATGCGACTGAATCGCCCTATTCAGACTCGCTTTCGCTACGGCTGCCCCGCACGGGTTAACCTCGCCACATATCACTAACTCGCAGGCTCATTCTTCAAAGGCACGCCGTCACCCCTACAAGGAGGCTCCGACGGTTTGTAAGCAAACGGTTTCAGGTACTATTTCACTCCCCTCCCGGGGTACTTTTCACCTTTCCCTCACGGTACTTGTCCGCTATCGGTCATCTGGGAGTATTTAGGCTTATCAGGTGGTCCTGACAGATTCACGGGATTCTCTCGGGCCCCGTGCTACTTGGGATATACATCCGGCCATAACACCATTTCGTCTACGGGGCTATCACCCCTACGGCCCGGCTTTCCAGCCAGTTCGACTATGATGCGCTGTAACCGCCCCAGTCCGGCAGAACTGAGCGACGTGTCCCACAACCCCGACCATGCAACGCCCGCCGGCTATCACACATGATCGGTTTAGCCTCATCCGCTTTCGCTCGCCACTACTCACGGAATCACATGTTGTTTTCTCTTCCTGTGGGTACTGAGATGTTTTCACTTCCCCACGTTCCCTCTACCCGCCCTATATATTCAGGCGGGAGTCACCAGGTCACAAAAGCGCCCAGCGGGGTTTCCCCATTCGGAAATCCTCGGATCGAAGCTCGATTATCAGCTCCCCGAGGCTTATCGCAGATTTCTCCGTCCTTCTTCGGCTCCAGATGCCAAGGCATCCACCGTTTGCTCTTAGAAACTTGACCACAAAGATTAAAATTGCGACCAACTCGTCAACAACAACCACCCGAAGGTGATCATCATCGCGAGTGATCTAAAAGATGCTCGCGTCCACTGTGTAGTTCTCAACATACGATCGGCACCACACTCCCCCAGGCAAACCTGCCCGGCTTCACGTGGCCCACCGAAGGACACCCACAAGCCAGTAACGACTCATGCGGCCCAACCCCCACCAACACCACCCTCACGGGCATGCGGCAGGAAGCCTGGTCCCTCAGGACCCAACAACGTGCACCAGCCAGCAGCTCCACCCCGACCCGTTCCGACCCTGCAAGCAGGATGTACTACGACCGGAAGCTTCACTCCCGACTGCACTGTCAATGTTCCACCGCATGAGCTACCGGCAACCACGTTCGGGTTACTCGGCGCCTGGATCCCAGCAAGCTGGAACCAGATGCTCCATAGAAAAGGAGGTGATCCAGCCGCACCTTCCGGTACGGCTACCTTGTTACGACTTAGTCCTAATCACCGATCCCACCTTCGACGGCTCCTTCCACAAGAGGTTAGGCCACCGGCTTCGGGTGTTACCGACTTTCATGACTTGACGGGCGGTGTGTACAAGGCCCGGGAACGTATTCACCGCAGCGTTGCTGATCTGCGATTACTAGCGACTCCGACTTCCATGAGGTCGAGTTGCAGACCTCAATCCGAACTGAGACCGGCTTTTTGGGATTCGCTCCACCTTACGGTATCGCAGCCCTTTGTACCGGCCATTGTAGCATGCGTGAAGCCCAAGACATAAGGGGCATGATGATTTGACGTCATCCCCACCTTCCTCCGAGTTGACCCCGGCAGTCTCCTATGAGTCCCCGCCATAACGCGCTGGCAACATAGAACGAGGGTTGCGCTCGTTGCGGGACTTAACCCAACATCTCACGACACGAGCTGACGACAACCATGCACCACCTGTACACCGACCACAAGGGGGCGACCATCTCTGGCCGTTTCCGGTGTATGTCAAGCCTTGGTAAGGTTCTTCGCGTTGCATCGAATTAATCCGCATGCTCCGCCGCTTGTGCGGGCCCCCGTCCAATTCCTTTGAGTTTTAGCCTTGCGGCCGTACTCCCCAGGCGGGGCGCTTAATGCGTTAGCTACGACACAGAAACCGTTGGAAAGGTCCCTACATCTAGCGCCCAACGTTTACGGCGTGGACTACCAGGGTATCTAATCCTGTTCGCTCCCCATGCTTTCGCTCCTCAGCGTCAGTTACGGCCCAGAGATCTGCCTTCGCCATCGGTGTTCCTCCTGATATCTGCGCATTCCACCGCTACACCAGGAATTCCAATCTCCCCTACCGCACTCTAGTCTGCCCGTACCCACTGCAAGCCCGAGGTTGAGCCTCGGGGTTCTCACAACAGCCGCGACAAACCGCCTACGAGCTCTTTACGCCCAATAATTCCGGACAACGCTTGCACCCTACGTATTACCGCGGCTGCTGGCACGTAGTTAGCCGGTGCTTTTTCTGCAGGTACCGTCAAGAGCAAGCTCCCTTCTTCCCTACTAAAAGAGGTTTACAACCCGAAGGCCGTCATCCCTCACGCGGCGTTGCTGCATCAGGCTTTCGCCCATTGTGCAATATTCCCCACTGCTGCCTCCCGTGAGGAGTCTGGGCCGTGTCTCAGTCCCAGTGTGGCCGGTCACCCTCTCAGGCCGGCTACCCGTCGTCGCCTTGGTGAGCCATTACCTCACCAACAAGCTGATAGGCCGCGAGTCCATCCCCAACCAAAAAATCTTTCCACCACCAGACCATGCGGCCGGCAGTCATATCCAGTATTAGACGTCGTTTCCAACGCTTATCCCAGAGTCAGGGGCAGGTTACTCACGTGTTACTCACCCGTTCGCCACTAATCCACCCAGCAAGCTGGGCATCATCGTTCGACTTGCATGTGTTAAGCACGCCGCCAGCGTTCGTCCTGAGCCAGGATCAAACTCTCCGTAAAAAATTACAACCAACACTGAAGTGCCAGCGAGTTGATTCTGACTGTTGACTGTCTACTGACAATCTTCAATCCAAAAGGAATTGCTCCATGACACCGAAGCTGCCACCAAGCGGTAGCAAACACGGTGCACGGGGTCAATAGAATTGGCGTTGACAATGTGCACGCTGTTGAGTTCTCAAGGACCAGACGCACTCCCCGCTCGGCACCCGAAGGATGCTCCACCAGAGAGGCTTTCGTTCTTGGTTTTCGTTGCCCGGGGAAGAACCGTGGCGGACAAGATCTCCGAGTCTGTGACCCGGTGACCGTCCTGGCCGTTCCGTTCTCCGCCTCAGCGGCAACGAGTGATTACTTTACGCAGAGGTGAACGGGAGCACCAGCCTGGGCCACATCCCGGGCGTGTCGGTCGCTCGATGCCCGGAACCGCGCGGATCGTGTGGAAGCGCGACTCCCCGGGGACGACGAGGGGCACGGTGCGACCCCGCACCGTGCCTCTGGTCAGGACCAGCGTCGCCGCCTACTCGGCAGCGGCCAACTGCCCGCACGCCCCGTCGATCTCCTTGCCACGGGTGTCGCGGAGGGTCGTCGGGATGCCCGCGGCGTTGAGCCGGCGGACGAACTCGTCCTGCACGTGCACCTCGGACGAGGTCCACACGGAGCCCGGCGTCGGGTTGAGCGGGATCGGGTTCACGTGCACCCAGCCCTTGCCGCGCTTGTTGAGCTTCTCGGCCAGCAGGTCGGCACGCCAGGCGTGGTCGTTCATGTCCTTGATGAGCGCGTACTCGATCGAGACCCGGCGACCCGTCTTGACGAAGTAGTTGTGCGCGGCGTCGATCGCCTCGTCGGCCTTCCACCGCGGGTTCACCGGGATGAGCTCGTCGCGGAGCTCGTCGTCCGGCGCGTGCAGGGACAGCGCGAAGGTCACCGGGATGTCCTCGTCGGCGAGCTTGTTGATCGCGGGGACCAGCCCGACGGTCGAGATCGTGGTCCCCCGGGCGCTCATGCCGAGGCCGTCCGGCTGCGGCGCCGCCATGATCCGCACGGCGTCCATCACCCGCTTGTAGTTCGCGAGCGGCTCCCCCATGCCCATGAAGACGATGTTCGTGACGCGCTCGGCGTCGACGCGGTCGTTCCCGCCCTTGCGCGGGTCACCGCCGAAGCTCCCCCGCCGCGATCGCCGCGTTGGCCCGGACGATCTGCTCGATGATCTCGGCAGTGGACATGTTCCGGGTGAGCCCGGCCTGCCCCGTGGCGCAGAAGGGGCAGTTCATGCCGCACCCCGCCTGGGACGAGACGCAGAGCGTGATCCGTCCGGGGTACCGCATCAGGACCGACTCGACCAGGGCCCCGTCGTGCAGCTTCCAGAGGAACTTGATCGTGTCGCCCTTGTCCGTCGCGAGCCGACGGGTCTCGGTGAGGAGCGGCGGCAGCATCCCGGCGACGAGTTCCTCGCGCTGGGCGGCCGGCAGGTCCGTCATCGTCGCCGGGTCGGACGAGTAGTGCGTGAAGTAGTGCGTCGACAGCTGCTTGGCGCGGAAGCCGGGCAGGCCGAGCTCCTTGACCTTCAGCGACGCGTTCCTCGACCGTCATGTCGGCGAGGTGGACCGGCGGCTTCCCCTTCTTCGGGGAGGCGAACTGCAGGAGCGGACGACCCTCGGTGTCGGTCGCCTGCTTCCAGCCCTCGGTGCGCGGACGCACCTGCGGCCGAGCAGACTGCTGCTGTTCGAACGGGGTGCGGGTCTCGGAGGCCATCACTCCAGGATACGGGATCCCGTCAGCTGCCCGCGAGGAGGACCCGGGCGGGGTGGTGCGCGGCCGAGTACATGGGCACGATGTCGACCGGGTCGCCGGGGTGCGGGGCCTGCAGCACGAGGCCGTCGCCGAGGAAGATCCCGACGTGGTCCTCGTTGTCGTACACGGCGAGGTCGCCCGCCTGCGCCTCGGACTCCGGGATGGTCGTCGCGGCGGCGTCCTGGGTCGGCACGTAGTGGACGAGCGGGATGCCGGCCGCGGCGTACGCCACCATCGTCAGCCCGGAGCAGTCGGTGCCCTGGTGGCTCGCACCGCCCTCGACGTACGGGTCGCCCATGTACTGCAGCGCGGTCGCCACGACCGTCGCCCGGTCGCCGCCGGCGGAGAGCACCCCTTCGAGATGGCGTCCTCGGCCTGCTGGGTGCTCACGCCGAACTTCGTCACGATGGTCGGGTACGACACGATCGTCGTGGTGGTGGTCATGCCGTCGGTCTGCACGACGGGGACCTGCACGTCGCGGGCGACGGTGTACGTCTGCGCCAGCTGCGAGGTCGTGGTGCCGTGGTGGGCCTCGGCGGACGGGGTGGCGGCGTTCGCGGGGACGGCCAGCGTCAGGCTCGAGGTCACGGCGATGGCCGGTGCGAGCAGCACGGCGGCACGCTTGGCGTTCGCCGCTCGACGGATGTGCTTCGGGTCCACGGCGCGCTCGGCTCGGAGTGCGGCCGACCGGCTCAGCACGGCGTTGCCGGCGACGGCGGTCGAGGCGACCGGGCGGGGCTGCGCGAGCGAGGCGGTCCGCGCGGGCTTCGCGTGCTCGACGAAGGTCGACCGGGCGACGGCGGGACCGAAGGCCGACCGACGACCCCGCGGGCGACGCGGCTCGACCGGAGCCGGAGCCGGGACAGCAGCCGGGGCGGCAGCCGCTGCAGGAGCAGGAGCGGTGGGAGTGACGACGGTGTCGGGTGCTGCGGGGAGTGCGTGGCGTCCCATGGTTCCTTCCGGGTCGGACGAGCCGACCCGAGCGGAAGACCAGGCGACTCGGAAAAGATAACGTATTGGTCACGAACCTGATCCCGGCTGGGCAGGGGCGGGGGGTTCCTGCGGTTCGTCACAGGGACGGGGCGTTCCTCGCAGCCCGCTCCGGCCCGGCACCGAGCCGTCGTCGAGCAACGCTCGGGTGGCCCGACGCGAGCGCCGCCCGCGAGCGCCGCCCGCGAGCACCGCCCGCGCGCGCCGACCGCCCTGGAGCCGGCCGTCAGGCGGTCGTCGGCCGCATGACGGCGGCGATCCGCGCCTCCCGGTCGGCCGCCTGCCCGTCGAGGCGGGCCGCGAACGCGCGGACCGACCCGTCGACCGGCGCGTCCCCCGAGACCGCTCCCGCGATCGGCGCCCCGGCCCGGACGGCGAGCGGCAGGACGCCGGCCCAGACGCCGTGGTCCTCACCGTCGTCCGCTGCCTCGCCGACGCCGGCCGCACGGATCTTCACGCTGGACCGGTCGAGCGGCAGCTGCAGGACCTGGGTGGCGCGGACCTCCTTGGCGGTCATCTCGCGGACCTCGTCGCGTCGGCCCGGCATGAGGTGGTCGGCGATCTGCCAGAGCGCCTCGGTGCGGAGGTCGTCCGGCACCACGGTCGCGTTCCCGACCACCATCGCGCTCCGGTAGTTCGCGGAGCTGTCGAAGGTCGAGCGCGCGAACACCAGGCCGTCGACGTGCGTCACGGTCGCCGAGACCGGGATGCCCGCCTCGCCGGCGTCGAGGAACAGCCCTCCCCGGTCGAACCGTGCAGCAGCAGGACGGGTCCGGCACCGAGGTCCCCGACACCGCGAGAGGAACGGCAGGACGATCGGGTGGCCGCCGCGGACGAAGCCGGCGTGCGCCACGATCGCCTCGGCCAGGACGGCGGACAGGTCCGCCGGGTCGTGGGACTGCCGGTCGCGCAGGCGACGGACGGTGAGCGAGGGGTCGGACGGGAGGCTCGTGGTGCGCATGCGGGCAACGCTAGGGTCGAGAGTGGTCCGGTCGGTGGACCAGATCGGTGGACTCCGGATGGACCAGTCAGAGAGTACGGCCGGCAAGACCGCGGGCGTGGTCGCGCGGGTGCGCGCGATGGTGCGGGACGGCCGACTGGCCGCCGGGGACGCCCTGCCCTCGACGCGGGCGATGGCGGCCGAGCTCGGGGTGGCGCGCGGCACGGTCGTCGCGGCCTACGAGCAGCTCGACGGCGAGGGTGGATCCGGACGCGGCAGGGTGCGGCGGCTCGGGTGGCCGAGGGGGTGCCGGTCGGTCCGGTCTCGGGGTCCACGCGGCGAGCGCCGGCGGGTCGGGGCATGGCGACGCACACTGCCGGCGCGACGAACGCCGGGTCCGGGTCCGTGCTCGACTGCCGCCCCGGCGTCCCCGCGGTGACCGCGATCGCGCAGCGCGACTGGCGGGCCGCCTGGCGCGCCGCGGCCGAGCCCCGCTGCGGAACGCGCTCTCGGACCCGCTCGGGCTGCCGGAGCTCCGCGCGCAGATCGCCGCACAGGCCGGACTGAGCCGCGGGTTCGCCCCCGACGTCGACCGGGTGGTGGTGACGGGCGGGACCTCGGAGGCGCTGTCCCTGGTCGTCGAAGGGCTCCGCGCGCACCTCGGCCGGGCGCCGGTGGTCGTCGTCGAGGACCCCGGGTACCGCTCCGGGCGTCGGGCACTGACGAGTGCGGGCGCCGTGCTCGTCGGGGTCCCGGTGGACGAGGACGGGCTCGACCTCGACGCCCTCGAGGCGGCTGGCCCGGTCGACGCGGTGGTGGTCACCCCCACGCACCAGTACCCGCTCGGCTCGGTCATGCCCGTGGCTCGCCGGCACCGACTGCTCGCGTGGGCGACGCAGACCGGCACCGTCGTGGTGGAGGACGACTACGACTCCGAGTTCCGGCACCGCGGCAGTCCGGTGCCCGCCCTGGCGGCGCTCGACACCGCCGGCGTCGTCCTGCACGTGGGCGGCTTCTCGAAGACGCTCGACCCGCGCCTCCGGTGCAGCTGGCTGGTGCTGCCGCCGGGCGCCGCGGCCGACGCCGTCGCCGCTGCGCGCACCGCACGTGGCCCGGTCGTCGCGGAGCCCGTCCAGGAGGCGCTCGCGCACCTGCTCCGGACGGGTGCGCTCCGCCGCCACCTCGGCCGGGTCCGGCGCGACTACACGCACCGCCGGGAGCGCATCGCGGCTCGGCTCGACGGGATCGCGGGCCTGGAGGCGCGTGCCCTGAACGGCGGCCTGCACGCGGTGGTCACGTGGTCGGCTCCGGTGACCGCGCGGGCGGTGGTGGCCCGGATGGCCGGGGCCGGGGTCCTCGTGAGCGCGCTCGACGAGTACGAGGTCGCGCCGGGCAGCGCGCCCTCCGGGGTGGTCCTCGGGTACGGCGCGTTGACGATGCCGCAGCTCGACCGGGCGCTCGACGTCCTGCTCGGGGCGCTCCGGGTGTCGGCGGACGGGGTCGGCTGAGGCCGGGTCAGGCGAGCCCGAGTCGCAGGTGCTCCCGGACCCGGTCCTGCACGGCGTCGGCATCGCGGTGCGCCCAGAGCGCGAAGTGGGTCCCGCCGGGCAGCGTGAGGAGTTCGGCGCCGGGGACCTCGGCCGCCGCCCGGGCGCTTGTGGGACAGGTCGACGTCGGTGTCCGCGTCGCCGTGCACGAGCAGGGTGGGCGCGTGGACGTCGCGGAGGCCCAGGTCCGTCACCGCGCCGAGCGTCCGCACGTCGTTGTCCCAGCCGGGCCGGTGCCGTCCCGAGGTGTTGCCCGTGGTCGCGAGGTCGAGCACGAACGCGCGGCGCAGCGAGGTCGGCGAGGACACCCCGCACGTGCTCGGTGAGTGTTGCTCCCGGAGCGAACTCACGCCGGCTTCGACGGAGCGCACCACCACGCCGGGTGCCACCCGGGCCGCTGCCCGCGCGAGGGCCGCCCCCCACGCGGGTGTGCGTGACCACCCACTCGAGCGGCCCGGGGTGCGGCGGGGTCCAGCGCCGGAGAGCCCGGCCGCCACGACGAGCGAGCGGACGCGGTCCGGGTGGCGGGCGGCGAACCGGTAGGCAGCGGGACCGCCGCCGGACCACGCGAGCACTGCCGCGCGGTCGATGCCGAGGTCGTCGAGCACGGCGGCGTACCGGTCGGCCTCGTCGTCGAGCGACGCGTGGTCGGGGTCGAGCGGTGTCCCGAGGTACCCGGGTCGCGACAGCGTGACGACGCGGAACCCGTCGGAGGGCAGGAACCGCGCCATGATCGCGGCGCCGTCGATACCGCCGGGCGTGCCGTGCACGACGAGGACGGGCGCTCCGTCCCCGCGGACGGCGACCTCGGTCCGCGCCGCGTCGGCGGCCGGACGCGTCTCGGACTGCATCACCGGACGATATCCGCGTGACCACGGGCCGGGCTGGGCGGACGGGGCGGGACGGCACCGTGCCTCCCGTCCGCCCTGATGGTCGGTTCAGGACCGACCGGGGCCGGTCCTCAGAACAGGACCGTCTCGGCGCGTTCCGCCCCGACCGTCCGCGACGCGACGGCGATGAGCCGGCGCTGCCCGCGGAGGGTGTCGGCGGGGTACTCGCCGTACCGCGCCGCGTACGCGCCGGAGAACCGACCCATGTGCCGGAACCCGCAGGAGTGCGCGACCGCGGCGACCGAGGTCTCGTGGACGTCCGCGAGCTGCAGGCCGAGCCGCGCCTTCTCGAGCCGCAGGTCGCGCAACCACGCCGTCGGGGTGGTGGCCTCGTACCGCTGGAACGCCTCCTGCAGCGTGCGGACGCTGACGTCCGCAGCGGCGGCGATGTCCGTCGCGGCGAGCGGCCGGTCGAAGTGCGCGTACATGAAGGCCTTCGCCCGCTCGACGGTGCTGGCGGGTGTGCTGCGGGCGATGCGTTCGTCGACGGGGTGGAACGCCTCGATCGCGGCCTCGGCGAGTCGGAGGTCGAGCACGGCGCGGTCCCCGTCCACCACGCGCGGGTCGAGCATGGTCGGTGCGACCTCGCGGAGGACCGACAGCAGCGGACCCAGCCGTTCCGGCTGCGCGGTGACCGGGAGGGTCAGCGGCGTCGGGGACGCGTCGGAGCCGACGACGGCGACGGCTTCGAGGAAGTCGGCGTCGAAGTGCACCAGGTGCTGCGTACCGGGCGGGGCCCAGGCGTGGAAGGGACGACCGGCCGGGTACATCACCGGGACGCCCGGTCGGAGGGTCACCGCGTCGTCGTCGCGGTCGTCGTCGAGGACGATGCCGCCCTCGACCGACCAGGCCAGCACGTACTGCCGGTCCGGCGCCAGGATCCCCGAGCGGCAGGCGGACACCGACGAGGTGCGGAGGCTGACCCGGCCGTCACCCGTCGCACGGTAGCGGAACGCGAACGGTTCGGCTCCGGGGCGAACGCGAAGTCCCGCCCGTCGTAGACCTGCTGGTAGAACGCCCTGGCCTCTTCCGGGTCACTCCACGGCGGACGAACTCGCTGACGCGGGTCCTGCGGACGTCCGTGTCCACCGGCGGAGGGTCCGTCGTCGCATGCTGCGGACTCATCGGCGCCCCGTCCACGACCGTCCCGGATCCGCACGAGGTCCCCGAGCGATGGCTCGGAGTCCGTCGGCAGCGGCCAGCCGCGCTTGGTGGCCTTCCGGACGTGTCGGTACGTGGTCACGTGGACCGGCTGGACGTCGTCGTTCGATTCGTACTTCGTCATTTCGTGCTCCCTGATCACGGTGCTCCTCGTACCGGACCGGACACCATGCTCAGGACAATCCGCGTCTGGACGAGACGCAAAACGAATTCCGTTGTCCGGGACGGTACGCGTGCGGTTTCGCTCCCGCGTGGACCGGACTGCCAGACCGCGCATGATGGACGGAACGCGGGCCGGACGTGGTCATCGGCCTGGTTTGCGCCGGATTGTTCGCATAGAATGCGAACATGTTGATCACCGTCGACCCTGGGGCGAAGGCCTCGCTCGCCGAGCAGGTCGCCGCCCAGATCCGGTACGCGATCGCCCGCGGCGACCTCCGGAGCGGGGAGCGACTGCCGTCCGCGCGCGACCTCGCCGCCGCCGTCGACGTCAACATGCACACGGTGCTCCGCGCGTACGCCGAGCTGCAGGACGACGGGCTCATCGAGTTGCGTCGCGGCCGCGGGGCGACGGTGCTGCGGTCCGGGAACGCCTCGTTCGACCGGCTCCGCGCACTCGTGACGGAGCTCCGTGACCAGGCGGAGACCCTCGGGGTCCCGCTCGACGACCTGTACGCGATGATCAAGGGGCACGATGACGACCACACGATCGATGAACGCCGGAGCACGGGTGGCGGTGGTGGCTCCCGGAGTCGCCGTGCTGCTGGCCCTGGTCGTCTCGGCGCTGACGCTGGGCCCCGGGCTGCCGACGCGGGTGGCGACGCACTTCGGCGCCGACGGGACGGCCGACGGCTGGGGGTTCGCCGTGGCCGTGCTCTGGATCGCCGCTGCCCTCGCCGTCGGGTCGCTCGTGCTGTCGGGCATGGCACTGCGGTCGGCCGACCGGCGGACCTGGGCGATGGTGCTCCTGGTCGCGAACCTGCTCGCCGGGTCGCTCGGCACGGCCTGGATCGTCGTGGCGGCCGTGAACGCGTCCGGC
The DNA here is from genome assembly GCF_979253735.1 of Curtobacterium sp. AC273. Taxonomy (NCBI): domain Bacteria; kingdom Bacillati; phylum Actinomycetota; class Actinomycetes; order Micrococcales; family Microbacteriaceae; genus Curtobacterium; species Curtobacterium sp. AC273. Next base: position 67,246 of record NZ_CEEDDU010000013.1, read on the forward strand.
GACCCGCGGTTCCCGGTGTGGTGGGCACTGGTCGTCCTGCCGGTGATCGCGATCCTGGCGGCTCCCCCGACGATCGCGCTCGTCCGGCACGCTGCGCCGGTGCCGGCGCACGACGTCGAGCCGCTCGACGTCACGCCGGACGCCCGGGTCGCGTGGCGCGCGCGGATCGGCAGCCCGTGGCTCGCCGCGGTCGGGGTCGTCGCACTGCTCCTCGGCGTCTGGGCGGTGTGGCTGACCGCCTCGGTCAGTGCCGGCACCGCCGTGGTCACGGGCGTGCTGCTGCTCGTCGCCGGGATCGCGGTGCTCGTGCTCGCCCGGGTCGAGGTCACCGTCGACCGGCGGGGGCTCCCGGCTCACCTCGACGTGGACCCGGATCCCGATCATGCGCGTGCCGCTCTCGCGCATCGAGTCCTGCGGGTGGGAAGAGGTCTCGCCGGGGCGGTGGGGTGGCTGGGGCTACCGGATCTCCGGGCGGGGCATCGCGTACGTGGTCCGGTCCGGGCCGGGGATCGTCGCTCGGCTGCGGGGTGGCGGCGCGCGCATGGTGACCGTGGCGGACGCGGAGCGCGGAGCGGCGGCGCTCGGAGCGTTGTTGGCGGGCGGATCGGCGGGCGGATCGGCGGGCGGTTCGGCGGGCGGCTCGGCGGGCCGAGATTCGGCGTGAGCGGCAGTTCTCGGGCTCCGGAGCGCGAGAACTGTCGCTCAGCCCGAAACTCGGGGGCGGGCCGGGGCGGGCCGGGCCAGGCCGGGCGGGGGCGCGCGGGCGCGGCGCGGCGCCGCGCGCTACAGGCTCGTCATGCCGCCGTCGACGCGGAACTCGGCGCCGGTGGCGTACGAGGACTCCTCGCTGGCGAGGTAGACCATGATGCCGGTGACGTCCTCCGGCGTGCCGAGGCGACCGAGCGGCGTCCGCGACACGATGGCCGCGCGTGACGCCGGGTCGCCCGAGATCGCCGACACGAGGGCCGTCTCCGTGTAGCCCGGCACGACCGTGTTCACGCGGATGCCGTCCGGCGCGTACGCCATCGCCGTCGCGCGGACGAGCGCGTGGGTGCCGCCCTTCGTCGACGAGTACGCGGCGAACCCGGCACCCTCGCCGTTCAGGCCGGTCGGGGACCCGGTCGCGATGATCGACCCACCACTGCCAGCCGCCAGCATCGTCCGGACCGCGTGCTTCACCGTGAGGAACGTCCCGGTGAGGTTCACCGCCACCGTCCGGTTCCAGGTCTCGAGCGAGACTTCGGCCACGGCGGCGTCGTGGCCGAACAACTGCACCCCGGCGTTCGCGACGACCACGTCGGGGTCCATCCCTGCGCGACGAGGGCGGCGAACCCGGCCTCGACGCCGGCCTCGTCGGCGATGTCCATGGTGCACGCGACCGCGCGGTCGTCGGAGCCGGCGGCGGACGCCGCTCCCGAGGCAGCGGCGGCGTCGCGGTCGGCGTAGACCACGCGCGCGCCCTCCTCGACGAAGCGGTCGGCGATGGCGCGGCCGATCCGGATCCGGCCCCGGTCACCAGTGCGGTCCTGCCGGTCAGTCGTGCGGTCATGCGGGCACTCCGTCCTCGGAGCGCCGTCGCTCCACGATCCCATCATTGCGCAACCGGTTGACCGACTGGTAGCAAGAGACCGTGAGCGACGGCGACACGTGGCACCGGGCACCCGACTCCGAGGAGGTCGTCGCGGTCGGGCCCTGGCGCTTCGTCCTGCGCGGCACCGAAAATCGCCGACGTGACGCACCGCGGGGTCACGATCCTGCGGGCGATCCGGTTCGTCACCCGCGACCACGACTGGCGCACCGCCGACGACACCGTGCTGCACCGTTCGGTCGAGGTGCGCGACGACGTCCCGAGCGCCCACGTCCGCATCGACGCGACGAGCGGGTACGACGGCGCACCGGTCCTGCGGTGGGTCCTCGACGTCGCGATCGACGGCGGCACCGTGGCGGTCGACGCCAGCGCGACCACGACCGCCCCGTTCCGCCGCAACCGCATCGGACTCGTCGTCCTGCACCCGCCGACGCTGGCCGGCACGCCGTTCGCGGTCCGGCACGCGTTCGGTCCGCCGACCGAGCAGGTCTTCCCCACGTGGATCGCGCCGCACCAGCCCGCGACCGACGTGGTCGAGTACGCGTGGACCGTCGACGGCATCGACGCTGAGCTGCACCTGTCCGGCGACGGCTTCGAGATGGAGGACCAGCGGAACTGGACCGACGCCTCGTTCAAGACGTACTCGACCCCGCTGTCCGATCCCTTCCCCGTCCCGCTCGACTCCGGCACCGCGATCCACCAGTCCGTCGCGCTGCAAGTGCGGTCCGGCGGGAGCGTTCCCGCCGCCGGGTTCGCTCCGGCCGGGAGGCACGCCCTCCCCCGCCCCGGCCCTCGCGCTCCTGGACGGATCGGCTCCCACCACCGCGGTCACCCCGCCGCCGACCCTCCAGCTCCTCGCCGGGTCGGCTCCGGCCGCCGAGCGACCGGACGACGTCGCCCTGCTGGCGGGCGTCCCGATCCTGGTCGAACCGGTGCTCGGCGATCCGGACGCAGCCGCGGCCCTCGCCTCGGCCCGCCGGGACGCCGGCGGCGCACCGCTCGACGTCCGGTTCGTGACCGACGACCCGGACGCGTTGCGCGCGGCCGTCGACGCGGTGCTCGCCGCGGGCCCGGTCGTCCGGGTGGGCGCGGTGGACCCGACGACGCACGTGACGACGCCCGCGCGCAGGACGCGCTCCGGGCGGCGGCGAGGGCCCACGGTGGCCTCGAGGTCGTCGCGGGCACCCGCGCCCACTTCACCGAGCTGAACCGGTCGATCGCGCTGTTCCGCGGGTGGGACGGGCCGCTCGCGTTCAGCGTCACGCCGCAGATGCACGACCGGTCCCGTGCCCAGGTGACCGAGTCGGTGCGGATGCAGCGCTGGGTGGTGATGAGTGCCTCCAGGCTGGCCGCCGGCAGAGCTAGCCACGTCGGTCCGGTGACGCTGCGGCCGCGGCTCAGCGCGGTGGCGACGTCACCCCGCGCGTCGTGACGGACCCGACCGTGGTGCGTGGGTACGGGCCGCAGTCCGTGCCGGACGCGACCGACCCGGGGCAGCACTCGCGCGCTGCTGGCGAGTGGTTCGCCGCGTCCGTGGCGGCGCTCACGGTGCCCGGGGTCGCGTCGATCACGCTCGCCGAGGCGTGGGGGCCGCGCGGCGTCGTGAGGTCGGACGGTGTGCACTCCCCCGCTGCCCGGGCGTTCCGCCGGCCCGACTGACCGAGGACAGGGGAACGCCCCGCCGGAAGGGGGTCGGCGGGGCGTTCCGGTCTCTGTGCGGTCAGCGGCTGGTCCTGATCAGCGGCGCACGGCGTCGATCTTGAGCATCTTGGCGATGACCGAGTCGAGCTCGCTGTCGTCGAAGACCTGCTTCCAGTCCTCCTTGATGAGCTTCTCGCGGCCGTAGCCCATCGCGATGTGGCAGGCGTCCGAGAACGGGTTCGAGCCACGGAGGCCGTTCGTCAGCGCGATCCAGGTGTGGCCGTAGAGCATGGCGCGGGCGGCCTCGCGGGGCACGCCGACGCCGGTGACCGTTTCTTCGAGGGCGTCGTTGAGGAAGTCGCCGATCATGCAGGCGATGGTCTCGACGAGCGTCGGCTCGAGCACGGCGAGCTGCTTCACCGTGACCCAGTGCACCTGGATGACGGGCGCGTACATGGTCGTGATGACGGCCTCGGCGATCGCCTTGGCGGAGTCGCCCTCGTCGCCGAGGGACTCGGACGCGTCGAAGGCCGCGATGACCTCCTGCGGGGCGGCGATGCCACCGAAGGTGTCGTCCCACTCCTCCTTGGTGGTGCGCTCGAGGAACACCGACGGGTGGCACGGGTGCGCCACGGCGTAGTGGATGTCCTCGCGCTTGGCGAGGAGACCCGCGTAGGCGGCGGCCGGGTCGAGCGTCAGGATGCTGGCGCCCGACTTCATGACGGGGACGAGCTGCTCCGAGATGCTGCCGAGCAGGACGTCCGGCACGGCGAGGATCACGACGTCGGCGGCCTTCGCGGCGTCGAGGCTGTCGGTGAGCGACCGGCCGAGGGCCTGGATGCGCTCCTGGCCGGCGGGCGAGGCCTCGCTGTAGAGCGTCGTGTACTCGCTCTTCGCGAAGTTGTTCGAGACGCGGGTGCCCATCTTGCCGCCCGCACCGATCACGGCGACGGTGACGTCGGCCGTGCCGAATCCGGCAGCGACGGTGTGGGTGGTGGTGGCGGTGTCGGTCATGATTCCTGGCTCCTGATGTACTCGATGGTGTGTTCGGTCCACTCCGCCTCGATGCGGGTGGTGGTCTCGGCGGGCGTCTCGCCCGGTCGCGGTTCGGCGCCCGCGTGCTCGTCCTGCCACGGCAGCCAGAACTCGATCACCCGGTTGACGCCGCGGCGGTCGGGGTCGATCGCCGCTCGGACGGCGGCGTAGTCGAGGATCCCGGTGCCGATCGGGACGCCGGTGTACTGGAACCCGACCCAGCCCGGTGAGCGGGTGAACGCGGAGTCCTTGACGTGCCAGTTCCGGGTGTGCGGGGCCGCGGCCGCGACGACCTCGGCGGGGTGTTCGAGCCGTGCGACGGTGTTCGCCGGGTCGAGGCAGATGCCGAGGTGCTCGGGCCCGATCGCCTCGACGACGGCGACGAGGTCGGCGGTGGCCACGACCTCGTACGTCTCGAGTGCGAGGGTCACACCGGCTGCCTCGTACGCGGGCAGTGCCAGGCGGAGACGCTGCTCCGTTTCGGCAGCGTCGGGCTGGTCGTCGCCGCTCGTCCACATGCTCCGGACGAGCGTCGCGCCGAGCTGCTGCGCGACGTGCAGGTACCGGGCGAGGTGCTCCGGCTGCGTGCCGCGGGTGCCGACCTCGAGCACGAGGCCGAGGTCGGTCGCGAGGGTCCGGATCGCCGACAGCCGCTCGTCGCTCGCGGTGTCGAGCGGCAGGTGGTCGCAGATCTGGAAGAGGTCGACGCCGTCGTGGGACGCCGCGTCGCGCAGTGCGTCGTCGAGGGACATCGGCGACGGGGCACGGTCGGACATCCGCCAGAAGTAGGCGTAGGTGGAGAGGCCGAGCAGGGAGGTCACGAGGCCACCGCCAGCGCCTGTGCTTCGTCCAGGATCGTGCGGATCGCCTCGGGGTCGTGCGCGAAGCGCCCGAGGAACAGCCCACCGATGCGGCCCTGACCGCGCGTCAGCAGACCGGGTCCGGCGCTGCCGCCGTAGATGGCGACGGAGCCGGCGAGCTCGGGGCGCGTGGCGAGGTGCTGCTCGATCCCGTCGAGGACGGCGACGATGTGCTCGTCGGGCGCGGGCGCCGGGGCGCCGATCGCCCACACGGGTTCGTAGGCCGCGATGATCGGACCGGCCAGGCCGTCCGCGGTCGCGGTCGCCAGGAACCGGTCGAGCTGCGCGGTCACGTCCGCCACCGCCTCCGGACTGGAGGCGCGGGTCGTCTCGCCGACACAGATCAGGGGGCGTAGGTGGTTGCGGAACGCCGCGTGCACCTTCCCGGCGATCTCGTCGTCCGTCTCGTGGAACAGGTCACGGCGCTCAGCGTGCGCGATCTCGACGAGGTCGACCCCGATCTCACGGAGCTCGGCGCCGGAGACCTCGCCGGTGAACGCGCCGCTGTCCGCCCACGCCAGGTCCTGCGCGCCGAGCGTGACCGGGGCGTCCCCGATCGCCTCGCGCACCGGGACGAGCGCGGGGAACGTCGGGATGACGAAGAGCTCCACCGCGCCGGACCGCACCGCGGGGTGCGTCCGGGCGATGTCGGCCACGGCGGCCGCCCACTCGAGCGTCCGGGCATGGCTGAAGTACATCTTGAGCGACACCCCGATCACCGTGGGGGCGGACGCCGTGGTCGCGGGCATCAGGCGTCGGTCCCGACCGGGGCGGAGCCGTCGTAGGAACAGATCGCCGCGACCTTCTCCGCGCTCGCGCTCGTCTGGTCGAAGGTGTAGCCGAGCCACTCCTTCGCCATCCGGCGGGCGACCTCGACGCCGACGACGCGCTGGCCCATGCAGAGGACCTGGGCGTCGTTCGACAGGATCGAGCGCTCCACCGAGAACGAGTCGTGCGCGGTCACGGCACGGATGCCGGGGACCTTGTTCGCGGCGATCGCGACGCCGAGGCCGGTGCCGCAGATCAGGATCGCGCGGTCGGCCTCGCCGTTCGCCACCAGACGGGCGGCGTCGACGGCGACGTGCGGGTACGCGGTGTGCCCGTCCGCGTCGACACCGACGTCGACGACGGACGCCACGCGGGGTCCTTCGCCATGTCGGCCTTGATGATCTCCTTGTAGTCGAAGCCGGCGTCGTCCGAGCCGACGACGAGACGGAACTGCTGCTCACTCATGCGGGTGTGCCTTTCGTGGGGTGGGTCAGGCGGAGACGGCGATGGTCGACAGGACCGCGTCGGTGATGAGCGCGAACGAGATCGCGCCGGCGTCCGGGGTGCCGACGGCGTCCTCGCCGTGGGTGCGGGCGCGGCCCATCCGCGGGAGCAGGTCGGCCGTGGCGTCCGCCGCGGTCTGCGCTGCCGCGGACGCAGCCGGACCAGGCGTCGACGAGTTCGTCGCCGGCCGCGACCCGTGCGGTGAAGACCTCGTCGAACGGCACGAGCGCGTCGACCATCGTCTTGTCGCCGGGGACCCCACCGAAGGCGAGGACCGCCTCGGTGGCGGCGTGCACCGCGCCCTGGACGGTGGCGACCGACGGGCGTTCGTCGTCGCCGAGGACGCGACCCAGTGCCTCCAGGGCGGCTCCCCAGATCGCGCCGGACGTGCCACCGGCTTTGTCGGACCAGGCGTCGCCGGCGATCGCGAGGACGCTGCCGGCGCCGGCGCCGCGGGCGGCGGCGTCCTGTGCGGCCGCATCGGCGGCCGTCGAACCGCGCTGCATGCCGATGCCGTGGTCGCCGTCCCCGGCGACGGCGTCGATGCGGCCGAGTTCGTCGGCGTGCTCGTCGATCGTGGTGCGGATCGCGGTGATCGACTCGGCGACCCGGGCGGCGGACGCCTGCGACGCCTCGGAGCCGGGGGTGACCGGTGCCTGTTCGTCGGCGGCGAGGGCCTCGGGCGCGAGGTGCTGCTGCGGGACGGCGCCGCCCTTGCGGTACGCGGGGCTGTCGGCGGGCGCGGCCCAGAGCTGCTCGAGTTCGTCGTCGAGCCAGAAGAGGGTCAGCGAGACGCCGGCCATGTCGAAGCTCGTGACGAAGCTCGCCGACCTCGGGTTCGACGATCACGACGCCCGCGTCGGCGAGCCCACGCTGCACGGCGCCGAAGGCGACGAAGAGCTCCTCGTACTTCACGGAGCCGAGGCCGTTCAGGATCGGGACGACGCGGGGGGCGGTGGTGCCGTCGGTTCCGGCGCCGTCGGGTCGCTCGGCGAGCAGCTTGTCGACGAGCAGGTCGGCCAGACCGGCCGCAGTGGGGACGTCGGCCTCGGCGATGCCGCGTTCGCCGTGGATGCCCATGCCGATGGCCATGCGCCCCTCGGGGACGGTGAAGAGCGGCTCGTCGGCACCGGGGGGCGAGCAGCCCGAGAACGCGACGCCGAAGCTGCGGGTGCGGTCGTTGGCCCGGGTCGCGATCGCGGTGACCGCGTCGAGGTCGTCGCCGCGTTCCGCCGCCGCACCGGCGACCTTGAACACGCAGAGGTCACCGGCGATGCCACGGCGCTTGTGCGCTTCGTCGGCGGGCGCGGACGCGACGTCGTCGGTCACCCGGACCGTACGGACGTCGATGCCCTGGGCCGTCAGTGCCCGCGCGGCGGCGTCGAAGTTCAGGACGTCGCCGGCGTAGTTGCCGTAGGAGAGGAGGACGCCGCCGCCGTGCTCGGACGCCGTCGCGACCGCGGTCACCTGCTGGGCGCTCGGGCTGGCGAACAGGTTGCCCATCGCGGCGCCCGCGGCGGGCCCGTGGCCGACGAGTCCGCCGAACGCCGGGTAGTGGCCGGAGCCGCCGCCCACGACGAGTGCGACGGTGCCCTCCGGGCTGGTGGTGGAGCGGGCGACGCCGCCGTGCACGCTTCCGGACCCGGTCGCGGTTGGCGGCGACGAAGCCGTCGACCATCTCGTCCGCGAAGTCCGCGGGGTCGTTGAACAGGCGGGTCATGCGGTGGTCTCCTGGGTGCTCGGGGACGTTGCTGCTGCCTCGGCCGCGGCCGTCGCTGCGTTCCGCTTGGTGTTCCGGCCGAGCACGAACATCAGGACGCTCGACAGCACCATGAAGAAGCCGACGATGAACATCGGGGCCTGGTAGCCGCCGGTCCACTCGCTCACCGCGCCGGTGATGTACAGGGCCGCGAAGCCGCCGAGGTTGCCGATCGTGTTGATGAGCGCGACGCCCGCTGCCGCTGCGGCACCGGTGAGGAACTGCGTCGGCACGGTCCAGAAGTTCGGCAGGGCGGCGAAGATGGCGCTGGCCGTGATCGCGATGACGGCGACGGTGGCGGCCGGGCTGTTCATGTAGAGCGCGACCGGGATGCTCAGACCACCGACGAGCGCCGGGACCGCGATGTGCCAGACCCGGACTCCGCGGCGGAAGGCGTCACGCGACCAGAGGTACAGGACGACCGCGGCCGGGATGTACGGGATGGCCGTGATCAGGCCCTTCTGGAACAGGTCGAACGTGGTGCCGAACTGCTCCTGGAAGCCGTCGATGATCGTCGGCAGGAAGAAGCTCAGCGCGTAGAGGCCGTAGATGAAGCCGAAGTACACCGCGGCGAGCATCCGCCACGCGACCGGAGCCGAACGCGGCACGAAGCCCGCCCTTCGCGTGCCCGGCACCCGTCTTCGCGGTGTTCTCCTTCGCCAGGGCGCCCTCGAGCCACAGCTTCTCGTCCTCGTCGAGCCACTTGGCCTGGGACGGCTTGTCCTTGAGGACGAAGAGGCACAGGACGCCGACGATGATCGCCGGGATCGAGACGCAGAGGAACATGAAGCGCCAGCCGGCCAGTCCCCCGAGCAGGCCCTCGTGCGTCATCAGCCAGCCGGCGAGCGGCGAACCGATCACGCTGGTGAGGGGCTGCGCCAGGTAGAACAGCGCGAGCATCTTGCCGCGGTGGCGTGCCGGCACCCAGGTCGACAGGAACAGGATCGCGCCGGGGAAGAACCCGGCCTCGGCGATGCCGAGCAGGAAGCGCAGGCCGACGAGCTGCGGGTAGTTCTGCACCCACGTGAAGAGCAGCGAGACGATGCCCCACGTGATCATGATGCGGGCGAGCCACACCCGGGCGCCGAACTTGTGGAGCGCCAGGTTGGAGGGCACCTCGAGCACGAGGTAGCCGATGAAGAACACCCCGGAGGCGAACCCGAACTGGGCGGCGGTCAGACCGAGGTCCGCCTCCATGCCGTTCGGGGCCGCGAAGGAGATCGCGGTGCGGTCGAGGAAGTTGATGAAGAACATCAGTGCCACGAACGGCACGATGCGGATCGCGATCTTGCGGATGGCCGTCTTCTCGACGACCGAGGTGGGGATGCCTCGCGTGGCGGGGATGTCCACGATGACTCCTGCTCGGTGGGGGTGGTTCGGCTCCTGGCCCGGCTGCTGCGCCCGGCACGGAGTGGACGCCTCGGTGCGCCGGAGACCAGTGTGCGCGGTCGTCCTCAACTTGTCAACCGGTTGACCATTCGGCGCGAGCTGTCGCCAGTCGGCCGGCAGTCGGCGCGCTGCTGGAACCGGTTGACCGACCGGTACGCTCACTGCATGCCCGCGTTCAGCGAGAACGACCCCCTCAACATCCGGCTCGAACTCGAGTCCGTCCCGGCCGGGTCCCCCGCCTCCGAGGTCGCCCGGCAGCTGGTCTCCCTGCTGACCGCCGGCGATCTGGCACCCGGTTCGCGGCTGCCGTCCGAGCGCGTGCTCGCCGAGCGGCTCGGCGTCGGCCGGTCCGCCGTGCGCGAGGCCCTCGCCGCGCTCGAGATCCTCGGCATCGTGCAGATCCGCCCCGGGTCCGGCACCTACCTGCGCGGTGGGATGTCCGACCTGCTGCCGACGACCCTGTCGTGGGGACTCATGCTCGCCTCGAACCGGACGCGTGAGCTCCTCGAGATCCGGTCGTCGCTCGAGCGGACCGCCGCTATCCTCGCCGCCCAGCGGGCCACCCCGGCGCAGCTCGACGAACTGCAGGACGTACCTCGACCGGCAGCAGACGGCGCTCGACGATCCGGACGCCTTCATCGACGCCGACGTCCGCTTCCACGTGCTGCTCGCCCGCGCCGCCGGGAACGACGTGCTCGCCGACCTGCTGCAGAGCCTGCGGTCGATGCTCAGCGTGTGGGTCGGACGCCGAGTGCGCACGCGGCAGGCCACCGAGGCGGCGTACGACGAGCACCGGGCGATCTTCGAGGCCCTGCGGTCGGGCGACGTGCTCGGGGTGCAGCGGGCGATGGACGAACACATGGCCACGGCGAGCGCCCGCATCGAGAACGCCGAGCCGGTGCCGGTCGACGAGGCCTAGCCCCGCGACCCGGTGCGGCCCGGCCCGGCGCAGGCGAGTTTCGGGCTGAGCGACACTTCTCGCGCTGCTGCGCCGAGAACTGTCGCTCAGCCCGAAACCGGGGCCGGGGCCCCGGCCCCCCCGCCTACGACGCGCGCAGCAGCGGCGCGACCAGCGGCTCGAGCCACCGGCTGTACGCCGTCGACATGTGCGTCTGGTCGCGGTACACGAGCTTGTCCTGCACCACCACCGGGCACCCGTCGTCGGTGCAGAACCAGTCGCGGGGCTCCACGGTCGACACCCCCGCCGCCCGCACGGTCTCGGCGACGTCCTCGTGGCGGCCGGAGACCGCGTACGCCTGCTTCTCCGACTGGTTGCACTCCCCCACGGTGTCGAGGTGCTCGGCCACGCAGGACACCGCGTCGCCCTCGGGCACCGGGGTGTCGAGCATGTACACGGTCTTGACGCCCGCGGCCTGCATCGTCGCCGCGGTCTCGGCGGCGCCGTCCGCCCAGGTCGTGTTCGACACCTGCTTGCCGGGCACGTTGTCCGACTGCGCCATCACGACGAGGTCGGGGTCGAGCGCCTGGATCCGCTTCATCGAGGCGTCGCGCCACGTCGGGCACTCCGAGTAGACCCGCTTCAGCGAGGAGTTGAAGAGCTCGACGTCCTGCGCGACCGGGCACGCGGCCTTCGTCCACGCGACGACCTTCCACCCCTCGGACTTGCCGGCGGCGTCGAGCGCGGGGAGCCACTGCTGCGCGTGCGAGTCACCCCACAGCACCACCGTCTTCGCGCCGTCCGGGTCGCCGTAGACGCACGCCTTCTGCTGGATCTGCAGGTAGCCCGCGTGGCAGCCGTTGTCGGTGGAGTCCGGCTGGTCGTCGGCGGCCTCGGTGAGCCCCGGGGTCAGGTTGGTCGGCACGTCCGAGGTCCGCAGCGCCGACTGGATCGTCGTCTGGATCTCCTTCGAGTCGCCCTGGTCGAGCGTCGCCGCCTGCACGGTGCCGCCGCTGCCGACGAGTGCGGGGACGGAGAACACGACCACGACCGCGGTCGCCGTCGTCACCGCGGCCGCCGCCGCACCGACCGCCGCCCAGCGGATCCGCTTCCAGCGCGCGCGGGCCGAGGGCGACTCGATGAGGTGGTACGTGATCGTCGCGACCCAGAGCGCGACCGCCATGACCTCGAGCTTCTCGACCCATCCGAGGTCGCGGTTCACCATCACGGGGACGAGCACGACCATCGGCCAGTGCCACAGGTACCAGCCGTACGAGACCTTGCCGATCGCCTGGAACGGCTTGAGCTGCAGGACGGTCTCGACCGATCCCCGCCGGTAGACCCCACCACCGGCGATGACGGCGCAGGCGCCGAGCACCGGCAGGAGCGCGGCGGTGCCGGGGAACGGCGTCTCGTCCGAGTACACGAACGCGCTCGCCAGCACCGCGCCGAGCCCGAGCCAGGTCAGGCCGACCTGCAGGGCCCCGGGGATCTTCGCCACGTACCGGGCGCCGATCGCCAGGAACGCACCGGCCGCCAGCTCCCACGCGCGGGTCTGCATCGAGAAGTACGCCAGGGGCGAGTCGTGCGCGGTGATCGTCACCGACGCCCACATCGAGCCGGCGAAGACGAGGGTCACGACGGCGGTCATCGCCAGCTTGCGGTGCCGCTTCCACAGCACGAGCGCCAGGGTCAGCACGAGCGGCCAGAGCAGGTAGAACTGCTCCTCGACGCCGAGCGACCAGAAGTGCTCGAGCGGCGAGGCCGGTCCGTCGGCCGCTTGGTAGTCGACACCCTGCGCGGCGAGCCGGTAGTTCAGCGCGAAGAACGTCGCCGCGACGCCGTCCCACGCCACGTTCGAAGCCCGCAGGATCGAGTCGAACACCCGCGTCGCGACCACGGTCACGGCGATGACGAGCAGCGCGGTCGGCAGCAGCCGCCGGATGCGACCGGCGTAGAACGAGCCGAAGTCGATGCGGCCCTTCCGGTCGATCTCCCGCAGCAGCTGACCGGTGATGAGGAACCCGGAGATCGCGAAGAACACGTCCACCCCGACGTACCCGCCGGTCAGGACCGGCGCACCCGTGTGGTAGATCACCACGAGCAGCACCGCGATCGCCCGGAGCCCCTGGATGTCCGGCCGGAACACGCGCGGCCCGACGGCCTGCGGGCGCTCGGCCTGCACCGGCTCCTCGATCGGGGCGGCGGACGCCGGCAACGCGACCGGGTCGAGCCGCTCACCGAACGCGGGTGGTGCGTCCGGCCGGGAGGCGCGGCTCGGCTCCGGCACGACGTCGACCGGTGACGACGGGGTCACCGCCGGGGACAGCGGCGGTGCCGGCAGGGTGGTGGCGGTCGCGTCCGCCGCCGTCACCGAGGCGAGTGCGGGGGTGGGAGCCGGCACCGGCACGGCGTGGGCCGGTGTGTGGGCGGTGAGTCGCGCCTCCCGGCGGTCGGCACGCACCTGCTTGCGGGCAGCCCGCTTCGGCGACGGGACCGACAGGAAGAGCATCGGGACCTGCACGTAGGCGTGGATCGCGGCCAGGATCCACATCGCCCAGAGCATGTCGAAGCCGTACCGGACCGTCGCCCAGGCGAGTCCCGACCACGTGACGAGCAGCGAGACGGACACCGTGATCCGCATCACCCGGGCGATCTGCGTGCCGAGGGCGTGGTGACCTTCTTCGCGGCGCCGGTCGGCACCCACTCCTTCGTCTTGCCGGTGAGCACGTGCACGATCGCGACGGCGTGGGCGAACGAGTACAGCGACTGGATGCGCAGGACGTCGATCCGCCAGCGCGACTTGTACATGATCGGGACGACCACGAGCCACATCACCATCGCGCCGAGCAGCCAGATCGAGTTCTGCGGCTGGATCCACTGCGGCAGTCCGAACAGCATCACGAGCCCGGGCAGCGGCGAGCAGGAACACGTTGACCGCGGTGGAGATGTAGTAGAGGAAGCCGGACCAGAAGCACATCCGCTGGCGGAGGCTGATGTGCGGGTTCTCGTGGAAGGTGGTGTCGGCCAGGAGCGACATCGACCCGGTGCACCAGCGGTACTGCTGGTTGAGGAACGACGCCAGGTCGTCCGGGCACATGCCCTTCGACACCAGGATCGGCACGTAGCGGACCAGGAACCCGACGCGCATCAGGTTGACGCCGGTGTGGACGTCCTCGGAGTGGCCGATCTGGGCGAAGCCGCCGGCCTGCTCGAGTGCCGCGCGGCGGTAGATCGCGCACGTACCGACGCAGATCGCCGCGTTCGACCGGTCGCGGGCGGGCTGGATCCAGCGGTAGAAGAGCTCCTGCGTGGCTCCAGCGGTGCGCTGCAGCCAGTGCATGCCCTTCCGGGCGTCGAAGAACTGCGGCGACTGCACGATGCCGAGGCCCTGGTCGTCGAAGTACGGCACCAGCTCGTGCAGGTAGTCGGCGCGCGGCACGAAGTCGGCGTCGAACACCGCGATGAGGTCGCCGTCCGACTGCTCGTAGCCGTACCGGAGGTTGCCGGCCTTCTTGAGGTGGCCGCGGTTCGGCCGGACCTCGTACCGGTAGCCGTAGCGGCGGGCGAGCTCGGCGACCTCGGGGCGGTCGCCGTCGTCGAGGACGTACACCGTCAGGGTCGTCGGCCAGCGGAGCTTCGACACCCAGTAGTAGGTGTTCTCGAGGATCGTGATCGGCTCCCCCGCGGTGGGCAGGAACACGTCCACCGTCGGGTACCGGTCCGGCTGCCAGGAGCTGACCCGTTCGATGTGGTCGCGCTTCCGGAACCGCTTGCGGCGCGAGCTCGTGCTGAGCGAGATGAGCAGCGTCAGGCAGTACAGCGTCGTCGGGATGAGGAACAGCAGCAGGCCCGGCGCCGACGTCGAGAAGCGCCAGATGCTCGAGGCGATGAGGGCGAAGGCGGCGGCCTGGGCGAACAGCATCCAGCGGTGCTGCCGGCCCATGTACCAGTACTTCTCGCGGTCGGTGGGCGGGGCGGGGAGGTACTCGTCCGCTCCGGGGCGCGGCGGCTGGTGCGCCGGAGCGGAGCTGGTCGCGGTGGCGCTGGTCGCGGTGGCGCTGGTCGCGGTCGATGCGTCGTGGCGCGCGTCGACCGCTGTGTCCGTGGACGTCATGTCGGGCCTTCCCCCTGGATCAGGCGTGACGAGATGGCGTTGCAGTGGTGCGGGTGCAGGTGCTGCTGCGGGTGCGTGTTCGCGTGCGGGTGCTGCGTGTTCGCGTGCCGTGGTGCTGCGTGTTCGCGTGGGCCGTGTTCGCGTGCTGCGTGTTCGCGTGCGTGGTTCGATGGTGATCGTTCCTCGGCCATCGTGAGTGACCAGAGGGTTACGTCGACCTGGCAGTGTGCCCCTCGAACGGGGGACAGCCGTCCCCCTCCTGGACCCCGGCTGCCGACCGCATCGGTGCACCGCTGCCGATCGGGCGCTGTCCCCCTCGTCCCCCTCGTGCTGGGTCCGTCGACGCACGGCGAACCCCGTCGTTGCCGCTCTGGCAACGTCGCTTGTCCGTCGCGCGCAGGATGCGGTGGACTGCAGGCATGCACACCCACGATGTCTCCCCCGGCTCCTCGGCTCGCGACTGGTGGGAGGCCCGCTACGCCGAGCGGGACGGCATCTGGTCCGGGCGGGTGAACGCCGTGCTCGCGTCGGTCGCCGAGGCCGTGCCGGTCGGGCGGGCGCTCGACCTCGGATGCGGCGAGGGCGGCGACGTCGTCTGGCTCGCCGAGAACGGGTGGGACGCGACCGGGATCGACCTGTCCGTCACGGCGGTCGAGCGGGGATCGCGGGCAGCGGTCGCCGCCGGGGTGGAGGACCGGACGGCGTTCGTCGCGGCCGACCTCGGGTCGTGGGACACGGCGGCGCGGTTCGACCTGGTGACAGCGTCGTTCCTGCAGTCGTGGCCGGTCGAGATCCCACGAGCCGCGATCCTGCGCCGCGCGGCCGGGTTCGTGGCGCCGGGCGGACACCTGCTCGTGACCGCACACGCCGCCCCGCCGCACGGGGACCTGCCGGAGGAGATGCGGTCGTACCGCTTCCCGACGCCGGCGGACGACCTCGGGGCGCTCGACCTCGACGACACGTGGGAGGTCGTCGCCGCCGAGCTCCGACCGCGGACCGCGACGGCGGCAGACGGAACGGCGCACGAGACCGCGGACAGCGTGGTGCTCGCCCAGCGCGGGCTCGCCCAGCGCGGGTGAGCCGGCGCGGGCTCGCCCGGCGCGAGTGAGCCGGGGCCCTGCACCGGGTAGCGTTCCGGGTGTGAGCACCGACGCCGCGACCAGAACGCTGCCCGGCGTCGTGCTGGTCGGGGCCCGCGGCTACGGCCTGCACCACCGCGAGGACATCGACCGCCTCGTCGCCGCCGGCACCTGCACGCTGACCGCCGTCGTCGACCCGGCGCTCGGGACGACGACCGACGGTGGCGTCCCCGTGGTGTGCGACGTCGCCGCCGCGCGGGAGCACGGCCCCGTCGACGTGGTGGTCGTGGCCGCCCCGATCCCCGCGCACCTCCCGCTCGCCCTCGCCGCGCTCGACGCCGGCGCCGACGTCCTGCTCGAGAAGCCCCCGGTGACCACCCGCGCCGCGCTCGCCACCCTGCTCGACGCCGAGCGCCGCACCGGCCGGGTCGTGCAGGTCGGCTTCCAGAGCCTCGGGTCGGACGCGCTGCCGGCGTTCCGCGACGGCTCCCTGGTCGGCACGGTCCGGTCGGCTGCGGCCGTGGGCACCTGGACCCGGAACCAGGCCTACTGGGACCGTTCGCCGTGGGCCGGCCGGCGTCGGGTCGGCGGTGTCGACGTGCTCGACGGCGTGGTCACGAACCCGCTCGCGCACGCCGTCGCGACCGCCCTCGCACTCGTCGGGTGCCGCCGGGCGTCCGACGTCGCGCGCGTCGAGGTGGAGCTCCACCGGGCGAACGACATCGAGGGCGACGACACCTCGGCCGTCCGCGTGACCACGACCGCCGGACTCGAGGCCACCGCGGCGCTCACCCTGTGCGGCCCGACCGAGGTACTGCCGACGGTACGGGTGCGCGGGACGACCGGGGACGCCGTCCTGCACTACACCGAGGACGAGGTCACCGTGGGCGACGAGACCCGACACCTCGGACGCACCGCCCTGCTCGAGAACCTGCTCGCACACCGCGCCTCGGGCGAGGACCTGCTCGTGCCGCTGGTCTCGACCGGCGCCTTCGTCGAGGTGCTCGAGGCCGTCCGCGCCACCGAACCGGTCCGCATCGACCACCCCTGGGTGACCTGGGAGGGCGACGGCCCCGCGCGGCGCCCCCTCGTCGCCGACGTCGAGGCGCTCGTCGACCGGGCGGCGGACGCCCGCGCGCTCTTCTCCGAGGTCGGGGCACCCTGGGTCCACACCACCCGCGACGAGGTGCTGGACGAACTCGTGGTCGACGGCACCCGGGTCGCGACGGTGCTCGACGGCGGCGGGACGATCGCGACGTCGTCCCCGCGTCCGTACCTGCACCCCGTCCGGACCCTCGGCGGGACGACCGTCAGCGCCCACCACCCCGCGGACCACGACTGGCACTGCGGCGTCGGGTTCGCGATCCCGGACGTCGACGGTGTGAACTGCTGGGGTGGCCCGACCTACGTGCGGGGCGAGGGCTACGTCCGGCGCGACGACCACGGCACCGGCACCGTCCCGCGTGCCGAACAGCACGGGCCGACGCTCCGGCAGGAGGTCGTCTGGCGCGGCCCCGACCGCGCAGTGGTCCTGCACGAGGACCGGTCGCTCGCGTGGCGGCCGCTCGACGCCGGATGGGAGCTGACGTGGTCGTCGTCGTTCCGGACACCGGGCGCAGAGGTCGTCCGGCTGGGCGGCCCCGGCAGCAACGGCCGGGTCAGCGCGGGCTACGGCGGCTTCTTCTGGCGGTTCCCGGAGTGCACGGGCATCCGGGTGCGCACCGCCGACACCGAGGGCGAGGACGCCGTGCACGGCTCGGTCGCGCCGTGGATCGAGTGGTCGGCGGTGTTCGACGGCGGCCCGGCGACGATCAGGATCGAGGCGCTCGACCACCGCGACCCGTGGTTCGTCCGCGCCGCCGAGTACCCCGCCGTCGGCTCCGCGCTCGCCTGGCGGTCCCCGCCCTGCTCCGGCCCGGCGTCCCCCTGGTCCGGACGTTCCGCGCGACGGTGTCCGACGGCGCCGGCACCGCCGCCGGGTAGCGCGCTGTCGTCCGTTGCGGACGCAAGGACCGACACGGCACCAGTCGAACGACGAGCACCTTGTCGCAAGTCGCACACGCAACAGTTGCGCACGCAACAAGCGACAAACCACTTGTCGAACGACGAGCACCTTGTCGCAAGATGCACACGCAAGAAGCGACACGACACCAGTCGAACGACGAGCACCTTGTCGCAAGATGCACACGCAAGAAGCGACACGGCACCTGTCGAACGACAAGCACCTCGTCGCAAGATGCACACGCAACAGTTGCGCACGCAAGAAGCGACACGACACCAGTCGAACGACGAGCACCTTGTCGCACGATGCACACGCAACAGTTGCGCACGCAAGAAGCGACACGACACCTGTCGAACGACGAGCACGCTGTCGCAAGGTGCACACGCAACGACGTCCCCCGTCCCCACCGCACTACCCTGACCACATGACCGAGACGCATCGCGCGACCACCGACGGACTGGAGGCGCGTGGCGGCGCCGCCGCGGGCCTCCAGGCCGAGACGTGGGAACGTCAGGTGGCCGCGCTGTGGGCCGAAGAGTCCGTCGACGACCAGACGCGGGTCGCGCGCATGCGCGAGCTCGCGGCGCAGGCGCCGCACCAGGCGCTCGGGGCGTTCGAACTCGGCGGGTCCCTCGACTCGGCCGGCCACGAGGCCGAGGCGGACGTGCACTACACGGCCGCGACCGCTGCCGGGCTGGCCGAGGTCGACCCGGTCCGCGCCGCACAGCTCGTGGTGCAGCACGCGTCGACGCTCCGGGACCTCCGGACGCGTCGACGAGGCGATCACGATGCTGCGTGACGCACCGGGGCACCCCGTGACGGGTGCGGCTCCGCGGGTGTTCCTCGCGCTCGCCCTGCACAGCGCGGGGCGGCATGACGAAGCGCTCCGGGTGGCGATCGAGGCCGTGGAGCCGGCGCTGCCCCGCTACAACCGGTCGGTCCGCGCCTACGCGGCGGCGCTCACCGAAGGCTGACGGCCCACGACGGGTGCCGTCTCACCGGCGGGTGACGGGGATGGACTCGTTCGTGGTGCGGAGCGACTCCTGCCGGAGCTCGAGCTGCGTGACGGCGAGCGCGGCGAGGTCGCGCAGGTTCTCGAGGTCTGCCTCGGTCGCCTGGCGCGGACGGGTGTCGAGCACCGCCAGGGTGCCGATCGCCGTCCCGTCGTGCTTCACCAGCGGCACGCTGACGTAGAAGCGGATGCCGAGCGGGCCGGTCACGAGCGGGCTGTTCTGCATCTCGGGGTGCGTCGAGCCGTCCGGGATCACGACCAGCATCGGTACGGGCGCGAAGCGGTTCCGGAGGCTGATGCTGCGCGCCGACTCGTCGACGCCCTCGGCGATGTAGGACTGCGACCACTCGCGGTCCTCGTCGAGGACCTCGACCAGGGCGATCAGGGCGTCGAACAGCCGCGCCGCCATGGCCGTCGTGCGCTGGAGCGCCTCGTCGGGCAGTTCGTCGAGCGTCGCCGGGCGGGCGGTGTCGGCGCCGTGCTGGGCTGCGCCGGCGTGCTGGGGAGCGTCCGTCGTGTTCGAGGTGCTGCGCCGGCGGTGGTGTCGATGACCCGGTCGGCGGCCGCGGTGTCGGCGATGACGACGTCGCGCAGGAGCGTCACGAGCTCGGCGCCTGCCGGACGGTCCTGCGGGTCCTGCGCGGTCATCGCGCGGAGGAGCGACTTCCAGTGCTCGGGCAGCGGCTCGGGTACGACGGGGTCGCGGGACAGCCGCGCGACCGCGGACTCGACGAGGGAACCCGGGAACTCCCGGCGACGGGTGAAGCACTGCAACAGCACGAGGGCCGAGCGAGTACCGTCGCTCGCCGGGCCGACGTCGCCGCCCCGCGCCTGCTCGGGGCTGAGGTACGCGGCGGTCCCCGTGGTCACGCCGTCGGCCGTCAGCCGTTCGACCCCGGCGGCGAGCGCGATGCCGAAGTCCGTCAGCCGGGCACGGGCACGGTCGGAGTCGTTGCCGTAGTCGACCAGCAGGATGTTCGGCGGCTTGATGTCCCGGTGCACGACGCCGTGCGCGTGGATGTAGTCGAGCGCCTCGGCCATGTCGTAGCCGATCTCGGCGATGTGCCGCGAGGCGAGGGGCCCGACGCCCAGCCGCTCCTCGAGGTCCTGTCCGACGACGAGCGCCATCACGATGAGGCGCTGCTGCGTGCCGTCCTGCCCGGTGAGGACGCCGGCGTCGAGCAGGCTGACGAGGTTGTGGTGCTCGAGCGAGGCGAGGACGCCGAGCTCGGCCTCTTGCCGGGCGATGTCGACGATGCCGGGGTGGAACACCTTGACCGCGACCGGGCGGTGCAGGCTCTCGTCCACACCGCGGTACACGACGGACATCCCGCCCTGCCCGATCGCCGCTTCGAGGCGGTACCGCCCGTCGAGGAGCGCAGATCGCTCCTCGTGTCCTTCGGTCGGACCCATCGCACCCTCGTTCTCGGCAGCAGCCGCAACGCTGCATCCATCGCATCGCGGAGCGCGGCACGCCGACACGACCACGTTCTCTGGCTGAACCGCGCGTCGCGCGCCCGTCGAGATCGCACTCCCGCGCCCCGTCGCCGGCGGTCGGCGCCGTCGAGATCGCACTCCCGCGACCAGGAGCCGACGCGGAGGCCGCCGAAGTGCGATCTCGACGCTGGCTCCGGCGCCGCCGCACCGAACGCGTGGACGGATCGAGCGGGCGCTGCGGTCGAGGACCCGACGGTGCCGGTGTCCCGACTTCGAACAGCACCCGCATCGCGTCCGCGCGGATCCACCGCTCGCTGACGAGCAGGGGCCGGCCGGTGCCCCCGTCCACGGTGCAGCTCTCGATGAACCAGCCGAGGGTGACCTCGTCGAGGTCGAGGTGCCGTGCGACCTCCTCGGTGACGACGTCGGCCCCGGCACGGACCCACTGCCGGGTCGGCCGTGCACCGGCCGTCTGTCGGAGCACTTCGTAGAGCGAGTTCCGGACACGGAGCGCCTGAGCGAGTTCCGGGACGACGGACGGCGGCACCCACTCGACGCCCCACGCCGCGGGCAGCCCGTCGACGAGCGAGCGGCGGGTGAGCCGGTGGCACGGGGCGCCCGGGTCGAGGCCGAGGTGTCCGGCGACCGACGCCGGGACGGGAGCGACCGCGCAGGACAGGGTGACGCTGGACGGCTCGCCGCCCGCGGCACGGACGGTGTGGCTCAGGACGGCGCGGCGCCGGAGCCGATCCGGTAGTCGATGCGCCGGGCGACGAAGCTGCCGACGCCCTTCACCGTCGGATGCGGTTCCGCCGCTGCAAGGTGCTGGAGCGCTGCCCGGGCCGCTGACCGTCCGACGCCGAAGCGGGCCGACAGCTCGGCCTCGCTGGCGATCCGGGTGCCGACGGCGGCATCGGCGAGCTCCTCCTCGAGGACCGCCGCGATCTCGAGGTAACGCGTTTCCGGCACGCAGCGGACTGTAACGGACCGCGAGCGGCACCGCGCACACCTGTCCGGACAGGCTCGCGAGGCCCGGCCGGTGCTGTTCACCTGGCGGACACCTCCCGACCGGATCGGCGTCACCGCACCACCGGACGCTGTCGGCAGCCCCGCGGCCGCGGGAGCCGGACCACAGGAGCCCCATGATCTCGCTCGTCTGCCTCGACATGGCAGGGACCACCGTCCACGACGGCGGTGTCGTCGTCGACGCCTTCCGCACCGCGCTCACCGACGTCGGACTGGACGCCGGCACCGCGGGGTACGACCGCGCCGTGCAGTACGCGCTCGACACGATGGGGCAGTCCAAGATCGCCGTCTTCACCGCGCTGTTCGACGGGTGACCGGACGCGCGCCGCTGCGGCCAACGCGGCCTTCGAACGCGCCTACGCCCGCACCGTGGAGCGCGGGGTGCGTCCCGTCGACGGTGCGGTGGACAGCCTGGAGGCGCTCCGCACCTCCGGCCGGAAGGTCGCCTTGACGACGGGGTTCTCCCCGGAGACGCGCGACGCCGTGCTCGACGCGCTCGGCTGGCGCGGGCTCGTCGACCTCGCACTCTCACCGTCGGACGCGGGCCGCGGGCGTCCGTTCCCGGACATGGTCCTGCAGGCGGTGATCCGCACGCAGACGGACGACGTCCGCCGGGTGGCCGTCGTCGGGGACACCGTCGCGGACCTGCTGACGGGATCCGGGCCGGCGCGTCCGTCGTCGCCGGCGTCCGGACCGGCACGCACGGCGACGCCGACTTCGCGACGGTGGCGCACACCCACGTCCTCGACTCGGTCGCCGACGTCCCGGCGCTGCTCGACACCGTCGACGCGGCCGACGCCGTCCGCGCCGCCGAGCCGGTCGATCGCGTGACCGCGCTCGACGTCCGAGTACGCCCTCTGGCACGGCGTCGGCCGGACGGTCACCGTCGAACGAGTCGCGGGCGGCGTCGTGCTGCCGTCCGGGGGCGTCCTCGTCGCGGTCGAGGCGGCGACCGTCTGCGGCAGCGACCTGCACACCGCGCTGGGCCACCGGGCCGGGCCGGCACCGGGCGTCCTCGGCCACGAGCAGGTGGGGCGGGTCGTCGCGCTCGGCCCGGGCGCACCCGCCCCGACCGTCACCGGGCTCCCCGTCAGCATCGGGGACCGCGTGGTGTGGTCGGTCGCGGCGTCGTGCGGCACGTGCGACCGGTGCACCGCGGGCATGCCGCAGAAGTGCCGAGCGCTCCGCAAGTACGGGCACGAGGAATCGACGGCCGACTGGACGCTCAACGGGGGCTTCGCGACCCACTGCGTGCTCCTGCCTGGTACCGCGATCGCCGTGGTGCCGGAGCACCTGCCCGCAGCGGTCGCCGCCCCGGCGGCCTGTGCCACCGCCACGGTCGCCGCCGGCCTCGACGCCGTCGACCGTCCGCTCGCCGGGGCCCGGGTGCTCGTCACCGGCGCGGGCATGCTCGGCATCACCGCGGTCGCGATGGCCGCGGCGGCCGGTGCCACGGTCACCGTGTCCGACCCGAACGCCGAACGGCGCGCCCGGGCGGTGTGCTTCGGGGCCGAGACCGCCGTCGCCCCGGGGAGCCCGGTCGGCGTGGTCGACGTCGCCCTCGAGCTCTCCGGCTACCCGGACGCCGTCGAGACCGCGGTGGACGCCCTCGACGTCGGCGGCACCGCGGTGCTCGTGGGGGCGGTGTCCGCCAGCCGCCCGGTGTCGCTCGGCCCGGAGCGCATCGTCCGCGGACTCCTCCGGATCGTCGGCGTGCACAACTACGCGCCGCGACACCTCGCCGCGGCGGTCGCGTTCCTCGCCGACACCGCGCTGCCCTTCGCCGACCTGGTCGAGCGTCCGGTCGGTCTGGACGGCGTCGGTCGCGCGGTGGTGACGCCGCCCTCGGCCGGGAACCTCCGCCGCCTGGTCGTGCCGACGCCATGATGATCCAGGTGACGACCTACCGCGCAGCCCGCGTCCACACCGGCGACGGCGCGATGACCGACACCGTCCTGCAGGTCCGGGACGGTGTCGTCGTCGCGCCCGACGCCGACGCCGAGGAGGACGTCGTCGACCTCGGCGACGTCGAGGTCCTGCCCGGGTTCGTCGACCTGCACGCCGACTCCCTCGCCCGGTTCGAGCAGCCCCGCCCCGGTGTCGGCGTCCCGCTGCCGCACGCGCTGGACGCCTTCGCCGCGGACGCCCTGCTCGCCGGGGTGACGACCGCGTTCCTCTGCTGCTCGATCGAGCCGGAGACGGTCCCGGCCCGTGGCGCCGCCCACGCTCGCGCCGTCCTCGACGCCCTCGCGCAGGTCCGCCTGCCGCTCGACGTCCGCGTGCACCTCCGCGTCGACGTCACGAGCGACGCCACCGTCACCGCGCTCGACGAGCTCGTCGCGGCGTACCCGGAGCACGTCGGACTCGTCTCGTCCATGGACCACACACCGGGTCGCGGCCAGTACCCGGACGAAGCCCGGTGGCGTCGGGCGTACCGTGCCCTCGACCGTGTCGACGACGACGAGCTCGATGCTCGCCTGGCCCGGTTCCGCGCGGGTGCTCCGGGCGTCGCCCACCGCCGGGAGCGCATCGCAGCGGTCGCCCGCTCCGCCGGGGTCGTCCTCGCCGCGCACGACGACGACTCCGTCGAGGCCGTCCGCACCGCGCACCGGCTCGGGTCGGGATCTCCGAGTTCCCCGTCACCGACGACGCCGCCGCCGAGGCGCGGGCGCTGGACCTCGGCGTCGTCGTCGGCGCCCCCAACCTCTGGCGCGGCGGGTCACACGGCTCCGGTCCGTCGGCCCGGAGCGCACTGGCCACCGGTGACGCCGACGTCGTGACCTCCGACTACCACCTCGGGTCGTTGCTGCCCGGACTCCGCGCGGCCGAGGCGGCGGGGGTCGCACCGTTCCGTGCCCTGGTCCGGACCGTCACCGCGGCCCCGGCCGAGCGCGCCGGCCTCCACGACCGCGGAGTGCTCACCGCCGGGCGCCGGGCGGACTTCGTCGCCGTCCGCGGTGAGCGGGTCGTCGGAGTCTGGGTCGCCGGCCGTGCGGTGCTGTCGCGCGCCTGATGCGCGCGGCAGCACCGCGCGATCACGCGCGTCGAGCACGGCGGGCGCCAGGCCGAGTCCGGTGGTCATGCCGATGCCGGTGGTCACCGTCACCACGTCCACGCCGGGCAGCGGCCGCTCCAGCAGGAACTCCTGCCGGGGCGACGACGCGTAGACGCCCTGCCACCGGTCGAGCACCCGGACGGGCGCCCCGAACAACCGCTCGGTCTCCGTGAGGAGCAGCCGGAAGCCGTCCTCGGACTGGAACGGCGGCGCGTCGACGTCGCGCTCGTGCGTGTCCCCGACGATGGCGCTGCCGTCCGAGGGTGACGATGTACATCTGGTTCAGGTCCCAGCGGATGCCCTCGGGCAGGGCCGCGGCGAGCGCCGATCCGCAGTGCGGGGGCGCTCGGCGTCCCCGCGAACCCGGAGTACCGCAGCAGCGACCACCCGGTGAGGCGGCGTCGCGAGCGGGAACGTCAGCTGGATGGCGGCGCGGAGCATGTGCAGCCGGCAGCGCACGACGCCAGCGCGCTCGGCGAGCTCGGGGAACAGCTGGTCGGCGTCGTGGTTGGTGCAGACGACGATCCGGTCGGCGCTGATGTCGCCGCGTGCCGTGCGGACCGCGCCGGTCTCGATGCCGAGCGCAGCGGTCCGCGGGTGGAACCGGACGCCCTGGGTGGCGAGCCACGCGGCGATGGCGGGCGCTGCCTCCCGAGGTCGACCTGCAGGTCCTGGGCGGGGTGTGCTCCCCCGATCGCACTCGACGCGTCCACCGGGACGGCGTCGGCGATGCCGGCGGCGTCGAGCAGGCGGGGGTCGGCGCCCGCCGACCGGTACTCCTCGAGCACCGCGAGCTCCTCCGGTCGTCGCGCCACGACGTGCGCCCCGCGCTCACGCGCGACGAACCCCGCGAGCGGGGCCAGCGTCGTCCACCGGCGCCGCGCCTCCTGGGCGTACTCGGCGGCGTCACCGGTCTGCGGGGTGATGCACGCGTGTCCAGTTGCGGACGCTCGCGCCGACGACACCGGCGGCGCGGTCGACGACCGCGCCGCGTGCGCCGCGGAGCATCGCCTCGTAGGCGATGCCGAGTCCGACGATCCCGGCGCCGACGACCAGGACGTCGACGTGTTCGGCACCGGCGCCTGCGCCGACGTGTTCGTCGTGCTCATCGGAAGACCCTCCGCATCCACATGGCGGTGCCCTCGACGACGAGCACCGTGGCCAGGATCATGAGCACGATCCCGGTGACCGACGCGTAGTTCGAGCCCTGCGCGGCGTTGAGCAGGTAGTAGCCGATCCCACCACCACCGACGATGCCGAGGATCGTCGCGGCTCGGATGTTCGTGTCGACGAGGTAGAACGTGTGACCGATCATCGCGCGGATGCCCTGCGGCACCGTGGCCCCGGCGTAGCGCTGGAAGCGCGTCGCGCCGTGGCGGTGAGGGCACGCTCGGTCCAGGCTGCACCTCTTCCAGCGAGTCGGCGGCGAGCTCCCGGCAGGCCGATGCCGCCGAACGCCAGTGCGAGGGTGCCCGCCTGGGCGCCGAGGCCGGTGATGACGATGAGCACCACGGCCAGGATCGTCTCCGGGATGCCGCGCACGACGACCAGCAGGAACCGGGCGCGGTCAGGACGCCGCCGGTCGGTGCGACGTTGCGTGCCGCGAACGAGCCGATGACCATCCAGAACACGAGCGCGAGCAGGGTGGCGGCGAGCGCGATGGCGGCGGTGTCGAACATCGCCGAGACCATCACGCCGGCACCGTAGCTGCCGAACGACGGCGGCCAGAACCCGGCGGCGACCGGCGGGGTCTTCCCCCACACGGTGCCGAGGTCGCCCCAGGCGGTGTCCGCGCACGACGACGCTGCCGATCACGACGAGGATCGCGACCAGGACCACACTGTCGTGCGGACGCGGGCGGCGGTCCACGGAGCGGCGGAGGCGTCCTCGGGGTGGCGAAGCGCGGTGCGGTGGCGGCTGCGCGGCGTGGTCGGTGCGTTGCCGGCCTGCCGGCGGCGCATGCGTGCCCGGATCGCGCTCGCGCCGATCCCGCGGCCGGTCAGCGCGATGCCGAGCATGGCGGCGCGGACCAGGCTCGACACCATCTCCATGAGCACGCAGAGCGCGAAGATGACGATCGCGTACCCGATGCCGAGCGAGTAGTCGAGGGACTTGAACGCGAACGACATCTCGCGGCCCAGCCCGACGATGCCGACGTACCCGAGGATGACGGACCCGCGCAGGTTGATGTCGTTGCGGTGCAGGATCGTCGCGACCCGCGACGGCAGCGCCTGGGGCAGGACACCGGCGGTGCACTGCCGCAGGCGGGTGCCCCGGTGGCGCGGATCGCGGTGCGCGGTCCCTCGTCGATCTGCTCGATGGCGTCGGCGAAGAGCTTCGAGATCATGCCGATCGAGTGGATGCCGATGGCGAGGATGCCGGGCAGCGGGCCGATCGTGAACAGCAGCACGAACACCATCGCGAGCACGACGTCCGGGACCGCGCGGGTCAGGACGCTCACGAACCGTGCGGCTGCGATCCAGCCGCGCCCCGGGCTGGTGTTGCCGGCGGCGAGGTACGCGACGGGCACGCTCAGCCCGGCGGCGAGCAGGGTGCCGAGCAGCACGAGCCCCACGGTGAGCGCGGTCTGCTGCACGAGCGTCGCCGCGTCGGGGAGCCGGACGGTGCCGACCCGCTGGAAGAAGTGCTCCGCGTTCGACCACGACGCGACCATGTTCGGCACCGAGATGTCGATCCGGGCCAGGGCGACGCACGCCAGCACGGCCAGGGCGACGAGGGTCAGCCCGGCGGCGACGCGCTCCGGCGACGTCGGCGTGGTGCCGCCGCGACGGCCTGCTCGGGCGGGCGGTGGGAGCCGACGGCGGGCCGCTCGGCGACGGCGGTCATGCCCGCTGCCCGCTCGTGGCGTGGGCGGGTGCGTCGCGCAGTGCCTCGGCGGCCGCGAACTCGTCGGTCGACGTCGCGACCTGGCCGTGAGATCTCCATTACCTGCGCCTTGCCGAGTCCCTCGGTGCGGGTGTCGAGGACGACCTCGCCGTGCCGGAGTCCGGCGATCCGGTCGGCCCAGGACAGCGCGAGGTCGACCTGGTGCAGGCTGCACAGCACCGTCAGCCCCGTTCGGCGGCGATCTCGCGGATGAGCGCCATGACCTGACCGCTCGACTCGGGGTCGAGCGACGCGACCAGCTCGTCGGCGAGCAGGACGAGGAGGGTCCTGCATGAGCGCCCGGGCGATCGCGACGCGCTGCTGCTGCCCGCCCGACAGGGTGTCCGCCCGCTGGTAGGCGCGGTCGAGCAGTCCGACGCGGTCCAGGTGTGCGAGCGCGCGGTGCCGCAGTCGACGCGGGTAGGACCACAGGCCGAGCCGCAGCCCCCGCAGGGTGGCGAGTGCCCCGGTCAGGACGTTCTCCAGCACCGTCAGCGCGGGCACGAGCTCGAACTGCTGGAACACGAAGCCGACCTGCCGGCGCAGGTCGCGGAGCCGCCGTCCGGACAGGTCGTGCACGGCGGTCCCGCCGACCGGGACGGAGCCGGAGGTCGGGACCTCGAGGGCGTCCACGTGCCGGAGCGGCGTGGACTTGCCGGACCGGACAGTCCGAGGAGGACGACGACCTCGCCCGGCTGGACGGTGAGCGACACGTCATTGAGGGCGGTCGTGTCACCGAAGCGCTTCGTCAGGGCGGTGATCGCCACTGCCGGCGCCTGGTCGTGCTGGTGGTCGTGGTACGTCATGGTGCTTCCTCGGACTGTCGGGTTCCGGCGGTCGGACGTCATGCCTGGCAGGTGCTCGACTTGGACGTCATGCCTGGCAGGTGCTCGACTTGGTCGTCTTGCAGATGTCGCGGATCAGGTCGTAGTAGCCGTCGTCGACCGGCTTCGTGCCGTAGAAGACGCTGCGGAAGCCGTCGCTGTCCGCGCTCGTGACACCTGCGGCGATGATGTCGTCGATGGTGACGTCGGACAGCGCCTTCGTGACGGTGTCCTTCTCGGCCTGCGGCAGGGTGTCGGACACGACGATCGGCGCGCCGGGCACCATCGTCTTCGCGACCACCTTCACGTCCTTGCTCTTCTCGACCTCGCTGTCCTCGGCGAAGCCGGCGTCGCACTCGGTGCCTGCGGCGACCTTCTGCACGCTGACGTCGTGCTTGCCGGCGAAGACCGGCGTGACGTCCTTGGTCGGGTCGATGCCGGCCTTCAGCAGGTTGTAGCTCGGGAAGAGGTAGCCGGACGTCGAGGACGGGTCCACGAAGCAGACCTTCTTGCCCTCGAAGCCCTTCAGCGAGGTGATGTCGCTGTCCTTCGGGACGATTGCCTCGCTGTAGTAGCCGGGCTTCTGCCCCTCGGCGGTGATGATCGACCAGATCGGCGTGATCTTCGCGCCGTTGTTCTTCGCCGTCACGTAGGTGAAGCCGGAAAACGAGGCGACGTCGATCTTGCCGGCGACCGAGGCCTCGATGAGGGCGGCGTAGTCGGTCGACTCGTGGTACTCGACCTTCTTGCCGGTCTCCTTCGCGAGGTAGTCCATCAGCGGCTGGTAGTTGGTCTCGGTGTCGACCGAGTCGGGCACGACGCCGAAGACGATCGTGTCGGCGTCGGCGGCGTACTTCGTGGACGCGGTCTCGTCGCTGCCGGCCGCCGCCGTCGACCCGGCGGAGCAGGGGCTGAGCGTGGCGGCGAGCACCAGGGCGCCGGCGATTGCGACCAGGGGCTTGAGGGCGGGGATGGGCATGGTGACCTTTCGGGCGGTGGGGTCGGGTGTCCGCTCAGGACGCCGCAGCTGTGACAGCCGACAGGTGAAGGGCCGTGCCCGGACGGTGCACCCGACCTGTCCGGGAGGTGAACACGGCATGCACCTGTCCGGACAGGCGGAGTCGGGGTCGTGCCCCGGCGCTGCCGGTCTCCGCTCAGACGGCGAGCAGCGCGATGCCGGCGAGCACCACGACCGACGACGCGATCCGCGTACCTGCTCGGCCCTCGTGGAGGACCACGACCCCGAAGACGCTCACCAGCACGACGCTGACCTCGCGCATCGGGGCGACGAGGGCGACCGGCGCGATGGTGATCGCGAGGAGCACGAGGATGTTACGACAACGGTGAGAGCACTCCGAAGGCCAGCACCCGGGCCCAGTGCGCACGGAGCACGGGCAGCACCTCCCGTCGGCGCGGACCGAGGGCCGCCCCGAACAGGACGACCTCGACCGCGGTGCACCCGACCATGAAGGCCACGGGCGAGGCGCCGCCCCGGACGATGTGGGCGTCCCAGATCGTGTACGCCGCGATCGCCACCCCGGTCAGCAGACCGGCGACGAAGCCCGGGGTCGACCCGGCGCCGTCCGGGCGAGAGGACGCGTCCGACGGGGGCGCCGTCGCCGCGATCCGCCAGCCCCACCGCGACGACGCCGACCAGCACGAGCAGGCCACCGGCGAGCGACCACCACGACGGCCGTTCGCCGAGCAGGGTCACCGCGAGCACGACGCTGATCGTCGGGCCGGTCCCCCGCGCGGTCGCGTACACGGTCGACAGCCGGCCGACCCGGTACCCCCGCTGCAGCACGAGCATGTAGGCCACGTGCAGCAGGCCCGAGACGACGATGCCGAGCAGGAACGCCCCGACGCTCCCGGAACCGAGCCCCCCGGTGAACGGGACGACGCCGATCCAGACGACGACGCTCGAGACCGCGCCGAGCCAGAGGAAGGGCAGGCCGATGCGACTGACCCCGTGCGCGAGCACGTTCCACGATGCGTGCGCCACGGCGGCGGAGAGGACGAGGAGGACGGCGAACGGAGACACGGCAGGACCTTCCACCCGACGCGCGGCGCGACGGGGAGGGTCCTCCAGGCTTTTGTCCGTTCAGAATGACGCTCCGCGCTCGGTGGCGGGGCGTGGCGCCGCTCGGACCAGGCGGACGGTGAGTCCCGGAACCCTAGGCGCTGTCGCGAGGACGCTAACACGTCGCCCGCGTGCAGCTCGAACCTGTCCGGACAGGACGGCGCTCCGGTTCACCGGGCGTTCGTCATCCGTCCGCGTGGCTGCGGGCGGACCGCGACTCACGCCTGGAGCGTCGCGGCGGTCGCCGCGGTCTCCACGATCGCCCGCCGCACCGCCTCGACCGAGAACCGCGCGTCGTCCGCGTCGGTCGACCAGTTGCTCACCGAGATGCGGAGCACGTCCTGCCCTCTCCACCGGGAGCCGGACATCCGCACGTCACCGTCCGCGATGAGCCGGGCGGTGACCGCTCGGGTGCGTTCGTCGGAGCCGAAGGTCAGGCACACCTGCGTGAACACGACGTCGTTGACGACCTGCACGTCGGGCAGCGCCCGGAGTCCGTCGGCCAGGGGCCGGGCGTTCGCCACGAGTCGGTCGACGAGCGCGACGACACCGGACCGGCCGAGCTGCCGGAGCGCCGCCCACACCGGCACACCGCGGGCCCGCCGGGACATCTCGGGCACCAGGTCGAACGGCTCCGAGACGTCCGCCGGGTCGCGGATGAGTACGCCGTCTGCGTCCCCAGCGCCGCGCGGGTCACCGACGGCCGCGAGACGATCGCCACCCCGCAGTCGTACGGCACGTTGAGCGTCTTGTGCGCGTCCGTCGCCCACGAGTCCGCGGTCTCGATGCCGTCCAGCCCGGCGCCGAGGGCCGACCGGGCGACGGGCTCGCCGCCGCCCCAGCCCGAACGCCCCGTCCACGTGCACCCAGGCGCCGTGCTCGTGGGCGAGTGCGATCGCGGCGCGCATCGGGTCGAACGCGCCGGAGTGCAGGTTGCCGGCCTGCAGGCAGACGATCACCGGGCCGTCGACGCGGTCGAGGTGGGCGCGAGGTCGTCGACCGTGATCCGACCCTGTTCGTCCGCGGCGACCAGGGTCGGTGTCCCGAACCCGAGGTACCGGAGGGCGAGGTCGAGCGAGGTGTGCCGTTCGGCGCGGCGAGCACGGTGACGGCCGGCGCCCCGGCCAGTCCGGCGGTGTTGACGTCCCAGCCGACGCGGTTCAGCACCCAGGCGCGGGCGGCGGCGAGCCCGGTCCAGTTCGCCATCGTCGCGCCGGTCGTGGAAGCCGACGTCGGACTCCGGCGGCAGCCCGAGCACGTCGAGCAACCACGTCCCCGCCACCTGTTCGAGTGCGGCGGTGGCGGGCGTCGGGTACCGCATCGCTGCGTTCTGGTCCCAGGCGCTGACCAGCCAGTCGGCTCCCATCGCCGCGGGCAGCGTGCCGCCGATCACCCAGCCGAAGAACCGACCAGGACGGCATCGCCATGAGTCCCAGCCCGGCGAGGGCGGCCAGCTCGTCGACCACCCCGGCCGGGTCCGCCGGACCGTCCGGGAGCGGACGGTCGAGGGCGGCGAGCACGCCCTCGACGTCCTGCTCGGGTCGGACGGTCCGGTCGGGCAGGCTGGCGATCCAGTCGAGCGCGTGCTGCGCGGCGCGGTCCAACGTGCGGCGGTACTCGTCCGGGTCGATGTCCACGGCGTCAGTCCCCTCGTCGCCACGCAGCACAGGCCGTCACTGCCAGCCGCGCGCCCCGTCGTCACCCCAGCGGTGGTCCGTGCCGTTGGTGATGCTCCACCGGACGACCTTGCCGATCGGCTGCGGGTTGCCCTCGGCGTCCGGCACGAACGCGTCGGTCGTGGCGTAGAGCGCCCCGTTCCGGAGCTCGACCGCCGCGGGCGACGAGACGGGGGAGGGTCTGGACGGTGCGGCCCGACCACGGCGACACGACCGAGATCTGCCCGGTACCGGCCGCTCCGCCGAACAGCTCGCTGACGAGCACCACGCCGGTGCGCTGGTCGACGGCGAGGTTCGTCGCCCCGACGAACCCGGTCGCGACGCGTTGCACGGTGCCGTTCCACGGGTTGACCTTGTAGACGCTGCCGCGGGCTCCGAGGTCGGCGGTCTCCGGCCCACCCGGCAGCGTCGACACGTAGAGCCAGCCGTCGGGACCGCGCTCGATGTCGGTGGGGACGGGTTCGAAGGCGTGCCCGTAGCCGACCACGCACGCGGGGCCGAACGCCGCGGCCGTCGCCGCGTCGACACGGACCGGGGCTGCGGGGGGCAGGACGGCGACGGTCGACACGCGGCCGTCGTACCCGACACGCACGATGTCGTTGCCGCCGGCGTCGGCGACGGTCACGCCCTCGCGCTGCGCCAGCGAGGCGTACGGGTGGGGTGTCGACGATGCCGCGGTAGCGTGCCGGACCGGCCTCACCCGTCGGGTCCACCTGCGCCGCGCACGCCGACGGCAGGCCACGGAAGCCGTACCCGTTGACGCGGTCCGGGTTCACCCGGGCCTCGTACGCGCCGAGGTCGGCGAGCTGTCGTGCGGCACCGCGGGGCGGCAGCACCATCAGGCGCGCGACGCCGTTCGGCTGGTCGTTCTGGGCGTAGTAGACCGAGTCGCCGCGCGAGGACACCGCCCCAATCTCCTATCCGGCGGGAGCGGTCGCGAAGGTCGTGGTCGTCGCCCCCGGGCCGACCCGGTTCAGCTGGCCCGCGAAGTTCTGCGTGACGTCGACCCGGCCACGCCGGTCGACCTCGAGGCTGAGCGGCGAGACGAGCGCGGACGCGAGGGTGGTGGCCGGGCCGACGCGGAGCCGGGGACCCGGTGGTCGGGGCTGTGGGCCTGGGCGGGTGCGCCGACGGCCACGGTCGCGAGTGCGATCGCGGCGACGGCGCCGACGAGCAGTGTTCGGTGCATGGTGCGCTCCTTGGATGGAGGATCCGGGTACGAAGACGTGCGGCTGCGCGGAAGAGGCAGTCGGGGGTCTGGAGGCGGCCGCGGCTGGAAGAGCGCTGCGTGCCGTCGCGTCGGGCACCACGGGTGGGCGGGCACGACGTCGTGGCCGCTCGCGGGTTCCGTGGACGTCGGCGGGTTCAGGGCCGACACGGGGCACCCTATGACTTCCCTGTGACGATGTCACGCTTGGTTCCGGTGTCGAACGACCCTCGCACCGGGTGCGGAGCGGGCGTACCCTCGGCGCGAGACGAAGGAGTCCGACGTGCCCGCACGATTCGTGTACTGGATGAACGTGTCGCTCGACGGCTTCATCGAGGGGCGCCCGGGCACGGAGGGCAACGACGGCGACCCGGAGTGGCTCCGCATCGACGAGCAGCTGCACCGGTTCTTCAACGAGCGGGCGGCAGCGATGACGATGGCCGTCGAGGGCCGGATCATCCACGACATGATGGACCCGTTCTGGCCGGAGGCGCGCTCCGACGAGTCGCTCCCGGGCTACCTGCGCGAGTACGGCGCGATCTGGACGGCCATGCCGAAGGTGCTCGTGTCACGCTCGCGCCGGCGGCCGACCACAACACGACGATCATCGGCGAGGACGCCATCGCCCGGCTCGGGGCGCTCCGCGAGGAGTCCGAGGGCGACATCGGCGTGGGCGGGGCGCACCTGGCGACGCAGCTGCTCGCGGCGGGACTGCTCGACGAGCTGATGCTCTTCACGCACCCCGCGATGCTCGGCGCGGGGCGGCCGCTCTTCGACTCCCCCGCCGACGCGGTCCAGCAGCCGCTGCTGCTGGACCTGCTCGAGGAACGGACGTTCGACAGCGGCGTCACGATGCGCCGGGTACGAGATCCTGCCGGCGATGACGGACTGGAGGCGCGGTGCCAGCTGGCACCGCGCCTCCAGGCCGTCGAGTGGTCGCGTCAGGACGTCGCGTCGGCGCACGACCGTCAGCGCGAAGGCGCCCACCACGACGACCTCGGCCAGGAGGACGGCGAACCCACCCCACCCGTCGAGGACGACGCCGGCCTGCTGCGGGGCGTCCGCCCCGGTCGAGGAAGGCGAACAGCTGCCCACCGGCCTGAGCCGGCAGGAACGTGACGACGTCCGAGGGCCACTGCGCGTTGATCACGCCCGCCGCCAGCGAGAGCACGCCGGGCAGGACGAGCAGGAGGCCGAGGGTGATCGCGATCCCGCCGGCACTCGACCCGCACGAGCAGGCCGAAGCCGTAGGCGAGCAACGCGAGGAGCGTCACGTACACCGACGCGCCGAGGAGCGGCATGAAGACGGACGGGTCGGCGAGGTCCGCGTGCACGCCCTTGCCGGCCTGCAGCGCAGCCGAGATCGCGACGCCGATCCAGAGCGCGACCGCGCTGACCACGAAGGTCGTGACCGCGAGGACCGCCGCCTTGGCGACGACCACACCGATCCGGCCGGGGTCGGCGGTGAACGTGGACCGGATCTGTCCGGTGCCGTACTCGCCCGTGATGATGAGCACGCCGAGCACCGCGACGACGAGGGCCGTCAGGGAGACGCTCGCGGTGTTGATCGTAACGAGGGTGCCGTTCGCCTGGTCCTGCGTGAGCGGGCCGCCCGGGTCGAGCGCGCTCCCGACGAGCAGCGCCATCCCGATGGTCACGGCCACGAGGATGGCGTAGCACCACCAGGTGGAGCGGATGCTCCGGAGCTTGATCCACTCGCTGCGGACCAGGCGGCCGAAGCCGAGCCGGACGAGTCCGGCACCGTGGCCGACCGGTTCCGGCTCGGCGCGTTCGTGGCGGTCATCGGTCGCCCTCCGATCGGTACTCGACGTCGTCGCGGGTGAGGGCCATGTAGGCCTCCTCGAGGCTCGCGCCCGTCGGGGTGAGTTCGTGCAGCGGGACGCCGACCTGCGCGGCGATGTTGCCCACCGTCACGGCGTCCGGCCCGACCACCAGGAAGGAGCCGTCCTCGCGCGGGGTCACCGTGGCGTTCGAGCCCGATCGCCTGGAACAGCTGGTCGGGGGCGGGCGTCCGGAGGACGACGCGCGAGGCCCCGCCGCCGCCGCTGCCGCCGGCGACGAACTCGGCGATCGGGGCGTCCGCCAGCACCTTGCCGCGGCCGAGGACGACGACGCGGTCCGCCGTCTGCGCCATCTCGCTCATGAGGTGGCTC
This sequence comes from Curtobacterium sp. AC273, assembly GCF_979253735.1. Taxonomy (NCBI): domain Bacteria; kingdom Bacillati; phylum Actinomycetota; class Actinomycetes; order Micrococcales; family Microbacteriaceae; genus Curtobacterium; species Curtobacterium sp. AC273. The sequence continues at coordinate 102,263 of NZ_CEEDDU010000013.1, forward strand.
GACAGGAAGACGGTCCGTCCGTCGGCGGCCATCCGGCGTGCGAGCTGTCGCACCCACACCACGCCGTCGGGGTCGAGGCCGTTCACCGGCTCGTCGAGGATGAGGGTCTTCGGGTCGCCGAGGAGCGCCGCGGCGATGCCGAGCCGCTGGCCCATGCCGAGGGAGAACCCGCCGACGCGCTTCTTCGCGACCGAGTCCAGGCCGGTCATGTCGATGACCTCGTGCACGCGGGACTTCGGGATGCCGTGCGTCGCCGCGAGCGAGAGGAGGTGGTTGTACGCGCTCCGGCCGGAGTGCACCGCCTTCGCCTCGAGCAGGGCGCCGACCTGCCGCAGCGGGTCACGGAAGCTGCGGTACGGCTGGCCGTTCACCGTCGCCCGTCCCGCGGTGGGGCGGTCGAGCCCCATGATCATGCGCATCGTGGTGGACTTCCCGGCGCCGTTCGGCCCGAGGAAGCCGGTCACACTGCCCGGCCGGACGACGAACGAGACGTCGTCGACGGCGGTCTTGGGACCGTACTGTTTGGTGAGGTGCTCGACTTCGATCACGGCGGCAACGCTACGGGCGGGGCGCGGTCGGCCGCGTCCTCCGAAGGGTGGAGACGGCCTGCACCGAAGGGGGACCCGGCGCTACCCTGATGCTGTGAGCGACGCACTCGATGGCGGCCCCTTCTTCCACGGCACCAAGGCGGACCTGCACGTCGGCGACCTGCTGACCGCGGGGTTCAACTCGAACTACCGTCCCGAGGTCCTGATGAACCACGTGTACTTCACGGCGCTGCCGGACGGTGCCGGGTTGGCCGCCGAACTCGCCGCGGGCGACGGGCTCCCCCACGTGTACGAGGTGGAGCCGACCGGTGCCTTCGAGGACGACCCCAACGTCACCGACAAGAAGTTCCCGGGCAACCCGACCCGCTCCTACCGCAGCGCCGAGCCGATCCGCGTCGTCCGGGAGGTCACCGACTGGCCCCGGCTGACGCCCGAGGCCTGCAGGCGTGGCGCGACCGGCTGGCCGTGCTCCGCGCCGACGAGCGCGGCGAGATCATCAACTGACCGCGCTGGTTGCGGTTAGGCCGTTGCGGGCGTGGTCGGTCGATTCGGGCGTAGGAGGTCGGAAGTTCCGACTCCCTACGCCCGATTCCGCTTCCTACTGCACGCGTGATGGGAAGGAACGTCGCGGGTCCACCGCGCTCAGCGCAGCCGTGCCCGGTACACGCCGGGCGGCCCGCCGCAGGCCCTCGTGAAGTGCGCGTAGAAGCTCGACTGCGAACCGAAGCCCGCGGCGTGCGCGATCTCCGAGGTGGTCATCGAGGTCGTGGCGAGCAGCCGCTGGGCCTCGGCCACGCGACACCGGGTGAGGTACTCCAGGATCGTGGTGCCGACGTCCTGCCGGAACACCGTCATCGCGTAGTGCGGGTGGAGATGCGCGGCCTCGGCGACGTCCGCGACCTCGATCGGCTCACGGAAGCGGTCGACGACGAACCGCACCATGTCGATGACGCGGTGCATGGCGTCCGCGGTGCCGTGCCCGCCACCGGTGCGCAGGTCGACGGCGTCCCGGTGGTGGCGGAGGAGTCGCCGGACGAGCGCCTGTGCCTCGAGGTTCGCGATGATCTCGGTTCCGTCGTCCGCGAAGTCCCGCTGCCACGACCCGAGCATCGACTCGACGTCCCGGCCGGCGGCGTGGGTCGGCACGACGACCGGCCGGTTCAGGAGCATCGCTCCGAGGTCGTGGTCGGGCAGCCCCCACGCGAGCACCTCGGCAAGCGGGATGTGCACCCACCGGAACTCGCCCCGGCCGGTGCCGTCGCCGACGAGCTGGTGCGGGGTCCAGCCCCAGAAGAGCGCGATCTCCCCGGCGTGCACGCTGACGGGTGCACCGCCGAAGCGGTAGTCGAGCCGACCGTCGAGCACCAGGTTGATCTCGAGGTCGTCGTGGCGGTGCGATGACGGCATGAGCGGGGCCGGGCCGCGATGGCTCCAGTACGCCGCTTCCACCGTCTCCACGTCGAGCACGGGCCCGAGCCTACGACAGGCAGTCCGGCGGTTGCCTGTGCCGTCCGGACCCGTCGGAGGATCCTGGAACCCCGTCGTCGGAAGCCGGAGGACCGCACCCCGGGCCGTTCGTAGCGTGACGACATGACCAAGATCACCATCATCGGCGCCGGCGGCTTCGTCTTCCCGTTCCGGCTCATCGGCGACCTCGTCAGCTTCCCGGCGCTGCAGGACGCGACGCTGCACCTCATGGACCTCGACGCGGGCAGGGTCGCCCGCACTGCGAGGGCCGCACGGGAGCTCGTCGCGCACCACGGCCTCGGGGTCGAGGTCCTCGAGACCACCGACCGCCGCGAAGCCCTCGCCGACGCGGACGTCGTCATCATCACCTTCCAGGTCGGCGGGGTCGAGTCGTACAAGTGGGACGTCGAGATCCCCCGGAAGTACGGGATCGACCCAGGCCGTCGGCGACACCGTGGGGCCCGGCGGCGTGTTCCGGTTCCTCCGGTCGGTCCGCGCCTACGAGGACATCGCCCGCGACGCTCTCGATCTCTGCCCGGACGCGCAGTTCATCAACTACGCGAACCCGATGGCGATGGCCACGGCGTTCCTCAACGCGAAGGGCCTCCGCACGGTCGGCCTCTGCCACAGCGTGCAGGGGACCACCCGGATGCTCGCCCGCACCCTCGGCGTGCCCTACGAGGAGGTCGAGTTCGTCAGTGCCGGCATCGACCACCAGGCATGGATCCTCGAGTTCACGCGGCGGAACGGCGAAGACCTGTACCCGCGTCTGCGCGAGGTGATGACGGCGAAGCACCAGCGGGGCATCGCGGCGTCCGACCTGCACGACGACGACGGCGACCACAGCGAGGCAGCCGCGGCGGCGAGCAACTACGAGGGCGGCAACGAGCAGGTCCGCACCCAACTGATGCGCTCGTTCGGGTACTTCGAGACCGAGTCGAGCCACCACGCCAGCGAGTACGTGCCGTACTTCCGCAAGGACCCGGAGACGGTGCTGGAGTACATCCCGGAGCGCTGGGACTACTACGAGATCTGCCTCGCGCACGACGAGCAGGGCGACGTGGACACGCAACTCGAGAAGCTCAAGGCCGACCTGACGCCGAGCGTCGAGTACGGCGCGAGCATCGTGAACGCGATCGTCACCGGTGTGCCGGCGGTGGTCTACGGCAACGTGCCGAACGCCACGGGCGTCATCCAGAACCTGCCGTCCGACGCCTGCGTCGAGGTCGCGTGCCTGGTCGACGGCAAGGGCGTGCAGCCGACGTCGTTCGGCGAACTCCCGCCGCAGCTCGCCGCGATCAACCGCACGAACACGAACGTGCAGACCCTGGCGGTTCGTGCAGCGCTCACCGGGAACGTCGAGCACGTGCACCACGCCGTCGCGCTCGACCCGCTGACGGCGGCGCACCTCACCCTGGACCGGATCGCGGAGATGACCGACGAGCTCCTGCATGCCCACGCGGCGCTGCTCCCCGAGTCGCTGCGTCCGGCGGACGCGGTCACCGCTCCACCGGTGGCCGACCGGGAGGCCCGCCCCGCGCTTGTCCGAACCGTCGCGCCCGACGTGGGGTCGGGTCCAGGACGCGACCCCACGTCGGACGCGCGGCGCCCCGTACGCGCACCCCGCGCCTCCCGTCCGAACGACACGGCACCACGACCTCAAAGGAGAGGACCATGCCGACCCGACCATCCCCGCAGCTCGCCAGACGGGGGTTCCTCGCCCTCGCCGGGATCTCGATGGCCGGCGCGCTCGCAGCGTGCGCCGGCCAGGAACCGCCGGCCACGGCGGAACGAAGCACATCCGCCTGTCGACCTGGAACATCCCGACCGACATCACCAGCTACCAGTCGATCGCCGACGAGTTCGTCGCGAAGCACCCCGGAACGAGCGTCTCCGTCGAGGTCACGACCGGTCAGTTCCACCAGTGGTTCATCACGCGTCTGGCGGCCGACCTCGCCCCTGACATCATCCGGATCACCCCGCAGCAGATCGGCCGGTACGCCGCGAACGGCAGCCTGGTGGACATCAGCGGGCACATCCCCGCCGACTACCAGTCCGACTACACGAAGCCGTTCTGGGCGATCGGTGCGCGGAACGACGGTGTCTTCGGAGTGTTCCAGCACACCGACAACTTCATCACCTACTACAACCGCGACGTCATGCAGCAGGTCGGGGTGACCCCGCCGTCGGCGATCGCCGACGCGTGGAGCTGGGACGAGTTCCTCGAGATCGCGCGCGAGGTCAAGAAGGTCACCGGCAGGTACGCCTTCGGCTACGGCTGGAGCGGCCCGGAGACCGCGTACCGCTGGTTGCCGTTCGTCTACCAGAACAGCGGCGCCTTCCTCGGGGACGACGGCGCCACCCCGTCGATGGACACCCCGGAGGCGATCGGCGCGCTCGAGTTCGGCCGGAAGTGGTACGCCGAGGGGCTCGCCACCACCGGGAACCTCAGCAAGACCGGCGGTGGGGACGTCGCCCGGAACCTCTTCATGACCGGACAGATCGGCATGATGCTCAACAATCCGGAACCGATGACGCAGCTCGACCAGGAACTCCCGGACAACTGGGGCACCGCGCCGATGGTGCGGAACACCGGCGAGGCCAGCGACCTCGGGGGGAACGCTCTCGCGGTGACGAAGTCGAGCAAGTACCCGGAGCTCGCCGCCGAGCTCGTCGTGATGATCACCAGCCGGGCGAAGATCGAGGAGTTCTGCCACAACGGCAACTGGCTCCCCGCCCGGAAGTCACTCGGACGCAGCCGACATCGGCTACGAAGCGCACAGCGACACCATGCAGCAGTTCATCGACCAGGGCGCCACGATCCCGCTCTCCATGGTGAAGGCGGAGAGCGGGCAGTACTTCTCGTCCCTCAACGCCGTCTTCGCCGACTACCTCGACCTGTGTCTCCTCGGGCAGCTCCGCCCGAAGGAGGCTTCGAGCCAGATGATGGAGGCGATGCGCAGTGTCACTGCGAACTGAGACCGCGCCGGTGCGAACCACGCCGAGAACGCCGACGGGTGGCGTCCCTGCCGCCGGCCGGACGCGGAAGCGAGGCGGCCGTTTCGTCCCGTACGTCTTCATCGGGCCCGCCGGCCTGTTGTTCCTCGGATTCTCGCTCGTACCGATCATCGTGGCGATCCTGCTGAGCCTCCGCGACAGCAGCACGTCCGTCAGCGACGGGGACTGGATCGGCGCCGGCAACTTCGCGGCGATGGGGTCCGACCCGCTCATCGCGACCGCGCTGAAGAACACACTCGTGTTCACGGTCGGCACCGTGCCGACCTCGATGGCGATCGGCCTGGCGCTCGCGGTGGCACTCAACCGGCCGCTCCCCGGCCGTGGGGTCTTCCGCGCACTGTTCTTCGTGCCGATGGTGGCCGCGGGTGTCGTCGTCGGCGTGATCATGTCGTGGATCTTCAACGGTGACTACGGCGTCGTGAACAACCTGCTCGAGGCCCTCGGTCTCGGTCGGGTGCCGTGGCTGACCGCACCCGGATGGGCGATGGCGACCCTGGTTCTCGTCGTCGTGTGGACGCGGATCGGCTTCTGCATGGTCATCTACCTCGGCGCGCTGCAGTCAGTCCCCGCCGAGCTGAAGGAGGCCGCCGCGATCGACGGGGCATCCCGCTGGGTCCGGTTCCGGACGATCACCTGGCCGCTCCTCCGCCCGACGACGTCGATCCTGCTCATCCTCAACGTCGTGTTCTCGCTGCAGTCGTTCGACGTGATCTACGTGATGACCGGCGGCGAGCTTCGGGTTCTCCACGACGGTGCTCATCCAGTACGTGTTCCGCACGGCGTTCATCGACGCCCGGATGGGCTACGCCGCGGCGCTCGGACTGGTGCTCGTCGCGATCCTGCTCGTGTTCACGCTGCTCCGGCAGCAGAGCCAACCGCAAGGCGGAGGAGATGCTCTGATGGCCGTCCTCGAAACCCGTGCAGTCCGTCCTGGCTCCCGGCGCCGACCCGGCCGGTGGCTGCTCGTCGCCGGGCTCTCCGCCCTGGCGATCGTCATGGTGTTCCCGCTCTACTGGATGATCGTCTCGGCGCTGGCGCCGGGGCGGCCAGTCGCAGAGCAGCACGTTCACGCTCTTCCCCGCGGACCCGACCTTCGACAACTACGCGCAGGTGTTCGCCACGCAGCCGGTGTGGCGGTGGCTCGGCAACTCGGCGCTCATCACCTCGGTCGGCACCGCCCTGAGCGTCGTCGTGTCGCTGATGGCGGGCTACGCGCTGGCGAAGTTCCGGTTCCGCGGCCGCGGCTTGCTGTACGCGGCGTTCCTCGTGACGATCATGATCCCGATCCAGGTGACGATCGTGCCGAGCTTCCTCGTCGTCGCGAAGCTCGGGCTCGTCGACTCCCCCTGGGCGGTCATCCTGCCGACGGTGTTCGACGTCGTCGGGATCTTCATCGCCCGGCAGTTCATGCTCGGCGTACCGGACGCCCTCATGGAAGCGGCGCGCCTGGACGGAGCCGGGGAGTTCCAGACGTTCTTCCGCGTCGTGCTCCCCACCTGCGGACCGCTCGTCGGGGTGCTCGTGATCCTCGGGTTCATGACCCGGTGGAACGACTTCCTGTGGCCGCTGGTCGTGCTGCAGGGGAACGAGAACCTCACCGTGCCGGTGGCCCTGTCCACGCTGACGAACAACCCGGCGTTCAGTTCGCCGTGGGGCGCGGTTATGGCGATCGGCGACCGTGACGGTGCTGCCCCTGCTCGTGGTGTTCCTGGCGTTCCAGCGGCAGTTCGTGCAGGGCATCGCGTCCACCGGCATCAAGTAGGTCGTTCCGGGCGTGGTCGGTCGATTCGGGCGTAGGAGGTCGGAAGTTCCGACCCCTACGCCCGATTCCGCTCCTACTGCACGCGTGATGGGAAGGAACGGGCGCCGGTGCTCAGCCCGCGAGCGCCGCGGCGCTCAGCCTCGAAGCGCTCGGCGAGCGCTGCCGCGAGCTCCTCGACGTGCGGCTCGCGCAGGACCGAGCTGTGCTCGCAGTGCATGCGCACCTCGTCCACCTCGCCACGGAGGAACGGCGCCCACCGTGCACTGCCGGTCTCGTTGCCGTCGGCGATCACGAGGGTGACCGGACCGTCGAACGCCGGCGGGCGGTACCCGCGGGAGACGACGAGCGCGTGGTCGAAGAACGCCCGAAACTGGCGCTGCCCCTGCCACCTGGACGACACCGGCGCCGTACGCGCGGGCGGTGCCGACCGACCTCGCCGAAGGGAGCGACGACACGCTTGCGGAACGTGCTCGTGCGGTCGACGACGGCCCGCGCCGAGGCCCAGACCGCGACCGCGACCGGAACGGGCGCGCCCGAGGTCCAGCTCGCCGAACTCGACGACGTCGGCCTGGTCGGCGGCCTGCTCGGGCAGGTAGGTGTCGAGGAGGACCACCCGGCTGACCTGCTGACCGGCGGCGGTCAGCAGGGCGGCCATCTCGACCGCGACGAGTCCACCGAACGAGTGCCCGACGATCGTGTACGGGCCACTCGGCTGTGCGATGCGCATGAGCTCGATGTAGCGGCGGGCCATGGCGCGGATGCTCCAGTCCGGCACCGAGCGGCGCTCGAGCCCGTGCTGCTGGAACGCGTACACCGGCCGGTCGCCGAGTCGGCGGGTGAGCGGAACGTACGTCAGGGCGAGTGCCCCCGCGCCGGCGACGCAGAACACCGGCGCACCGGTGCCCCCTCGGACCGCTGCGCGAGCGTCACGATGTCCGGGTGCCTCGGGCTGGCCACGGACCCCTGACGGATGCGGGCCGTGAACGTCCGGAGCGTCGGGTGCTCGAGGAGTTCGGACGACGGCAGGTCCACCCCGAGGCGGTCGCTCACGGCGGCGAGGAGTTCCTCGGCGGTGAGCGAGTCGCCGCCGAGCGCGGAGAAGTCGTTGTCGAGCCCGACGGCGGGCAGCCGGAGCGGGCCGACGGTCGGCAGCCCGAGCACCTCGGCCCAGATCTGGCCGACGGCGAGCTCCCACTGGTCGTAGGTGTCCTCGGCGAGCGCCTGGCCGTCCTCGCCGATGGTGGTGCCGAGTGCCGGCGCCTCGGGCAGGGCTGCGCGGTCGACCTTGCCGCGCTCGTTGCGGGGCAGGGCGGGCATCGGCACGATGCTCGTCGGCACCATGTAGTCCGGCAGCAGGTCGCGGAGCGCCTTCCGGAGCGCCGCGGGTGACGGTGAACGCCGACCCTGGCTGGTGACGACGTAGGCGACGAGTCGGGTCGGGGCGGGCGGTGCCTTCACGGCGACGACCACGGCCTCGTGCACGGCGTCGACGGTGCGGAGCGCGGCCTCGACCTCGCTCGGCTCGACCAGGTAGCCGCGGACCTTCACGGCGTCGTCGGCGCGGCCGAGCAGCGTCAGCTTGCCGTCCTCGTCGAAGCGTCCGAGGTCGCCGATCGCCCAGGTCGGGGTGCCGTCCGGGGCGGTGCCGGCGCGCTTCGCGGTCTGCTCCGGCGCGCCCCAGTATCCGCTCGTCATGGCGTCCGAGACGCAGACGACCTCGCCGGGTTCACCGACGTCGGCGAGGGTCCCGTCCGGACGACGGACCTCGATGCGCTTGCCGACGACGATGTGGCCGGAGGGGATGCTCCGCTCGGGGATCGGGTCCCCGGCGGCGATCTCGTTGACGGCGTACACGCAGGTCTCACTGGAACCGGTCCAGTTGCAGAACGACGTGGTCGCGCCGAGCAGCGGGCGGAGGGCGGAGACGTCCGTGCCGGTCACGGCCTCGCCCACGGTCGCGACGAGCCGGAGGCCGCGCAGGCGGTCGTCGGTGCGGTCGAGACCGCCGACGAGCGAGCGCACCAGGTGCGGGGTCGTGTGCAGGGTGGTCAGCGCCGATCGCTGGACCCACGTCGCCAGCCGGTCGATGCCGGTGCGCCGGGGGTCGGCGACGTGCACGGACGCGCCGGCGAGCAGGGCGGAGGAACACGAGCGTGATCCCGGCGGCGAAGCCGTGCGGCAGGACCGAGGCGATCCGATCGGCGGGCTCCAGGCGGAACGACGAACGCTGCGCGATCGTGTCGACGAGGGTCTGCCGGTGCGTCACGACGACGCCCTTCGGTGCCCCGGTCGAGCCGGACGTGAAGATGATGTCGAGGGCGTCCTGGCCACCGCGGGTCGCGGCGGCGGGCACGGTCGGGATGTCGGCGTCGCCGTCGGCCATCGCCCGGGCCTCGACGAGGACCTCGGCGAGCGGGACGATCGAGCTCGGGTCGGCGACGAGCGCGGCGGCCTGCTCGGCGTGCTCATCGTCGACGAGGACGTCGACGATGCCGGCGAGGGACACCACGTGGTGGAGCCGGGCCTCGGGGAGGAACGGGTCGAGCGCGACCACGGTGCGGCCGGCGTGGACGATCCCGAGGATCGCGACGACGGACTCCGCGCTGTGCGAGACCATCACCCCGACCGGGACGGACGCCCCACCGGGTTGGACCCCGACGCCGCGACCGCTGTGGTCGTCCGGCGTGAGCCGCGCGTCGAGGACCGCGCCGAGGGCCGAGGCGACCCGGTGCAGCTCGCGGTGGGACATCGAGGCGTGCTCGTCGACGACCGCGAGGGAGTCGGAGAGCCCGTTCGGCGACCGCGGCCAGCGCGTCGAGGAGCGAGCTGTCCGGGATGACGCCCTCGGAGCGGGAAGGCGTCGACGTCGTCGACGTCGTGGAGGGCTGGGAATCGGTGGAGCTGAGCACGTGGTCCCCTCACCATGCTGCGGGGTGGACGATGGTTGCTCCGACGGTAACCCGCGCTCCGCGGACACCGCGCCCGCTTCGGAGGCCGGTGCGGGAAGCCGCCGATCCCGGCGAGACACCGCAGCCGGGGCCCGCGCTGCGCCTTCTGGCTCAGCGGGGACCCCGGCTGTGGTGGTGCTGCTGCTGACCGCTCAGCGGATGATCGAGATGTTGGCCGCTTCCGGGCCCTTCTTGCCGGGTCCGACGTCGAACCGGACCCGGTCGTGCTCCTCGAGCGAGCGGTAGCCCGTCGTCACGACGATGCTCGAGAAGTGCGCGAAGAGCTCTTCCGAGCCGTCGTCCGGCGTGATGAAGCCGAAGCCCTTGTTGTGGTCGAACCACTTCACGGTGCCGGTGGGCATGGTCGTCAGCACGGCGTCGGTGGATGCGCAGCTGCGCGACCATCGGGCAGGCGAACGGGTCACGGGCGGCGAGCCCGACCCGGTTCAGGTACCGGACGACGATGCCGTACGAGCGCAGCAGCGTGGTCTCGGTGTAGGGCACGTCGAGCGTGTCGCAGTGGTCGCGGACGAGCAGGCGGGCCTGCTTCAGCGCCGGTCGCGGCATCGACGGGAACAGGTGGTGCTCGACCTGGTAGTTCAGGCCGCCCATGAGGAACGAGACCCACCAGCCGCCGCGGATGTTGCGCGAGGTGCGCACCTGGCGGGAGAAGAAGTCGACCTTGGCGTCGTGCGCGATGGTCGGCATGCCCTTGTGGTTCGGGGCGAACGAGGCGCCCATCATCACGCCGAAGACGGCGAGCTGCACCCCGAGGAACGCGCACGCCATGCCGAACGGCAGGAACCAGAACACGACGGTCAGGTAGATGGCGAAGCGGGCGACGAGCAGCGCGCCCTCGATGATGCGCAGTGCTTGACGTCGGCCTTGGTGCCGTTGCCGGTGACGACCGACATCACGGCGTACCGGTGCAGGTTGATGCCCTCGAGCGTCAGCAGGGGGAAGAACAGCCAGCCCTGGAACCGCATGAACGTCTTCATCAGGGGTCCGCGCACGGCGGCGGCGTCTTCCGGCAGGAACCGGACGCCGTCCGGCATGATGTCGGGGTCCTTGCCGACGGTGTTCGGGTTGCCGTGGTGGCGCGTGTGCTTGTTCATCCACCACGAGTAGCTGAGGCCGACGAGGAACGTGCCGATGTAGCGACCGGCGTGGTCGTTCCACCGCTGCGACGCGAAGACCTGACGGTGTGCGGCCTCGTGCGAGAGGAACGCGAACTGTGTGAAGAGCACGCCGAGCGCGCCCGCCACGATGAGCTGGAACCAGGAGTCGCCGAGGAACGCGAACGCGACCCAGGTGAGGGCGAGGGTGCCGGCCAGGGAGCCGAACAGTGCCCAGTAGAACCCGGTGCGACGTTGCAGCAGGCCGTTCTCCTTCACCTGCGCCAGGAGCGCAGAGTAGGTCGAGGTGCCCTTGCGGCTCCCCGTCCCAGGGGTGGTGCGGGTGTAACCCGGTGCGAGCGGAGTGGTGGTCATCAGGACCGCCTTCCGGTACGGATCGGTCCTTCAACCAATGCGAGTGAGTTCACGCGTTTGCGCTTGGCGCGACCCTAGGGGCCGAACATGCGCGTTCACCTGGCAGTCCGGTAAACGTCGGTCCCCTCTTCGAGGGACCGCGATGCGGACCGCGCGCGCCGCCGCGTGCCGCCGTGTGCCCTCGACGCGACCGGCTGACGGCCTGGAGGCGCGGTGCGGGCCCGCCCCGCGCCCTCCAGGCCGTCACCGCGCACGCCCTCCTGCTGTTCCCCGCGGTCTGGCACGATCGGAGCATGCCCCTCGACGGAACTCCCCTGGCACGGCTCGGCTTCCTGACAATCGGGTCGTTCGACCCCGCCCGGCCGTCCGAGGGCCACGAGGACACGCTCCGGGTCGTCGAGCGCGCCGAGGCACTCGGCCTTCGACAGCGCCTGGCTGCGGCACCGGCACCTGCAGCACGGCATCTCCTCCCCGGTCGCGGTGATGGCAGCGGCCTCGCAGCGGACGTCGCGGATCGATCCTCGGCACCGCCGTCACGCCGATCGGTGCGGAGAACCCCTTCCGGCTCGCCGAGGACCTGGGCACCGTCGACGTCCTGCTGGGCGGTCCGACTGAACCCGGGCTTCTCGGTCGGCACCCCGATGCACTACGACCTGTACCGCGAGGCGCTCTACCCCGACACCGCCGACCAGGAGGACCTCGGGAACGACCGTCTGCTGCGCTTCCGCGACCTCGTGCGCGGCGACCCGGTCACCGACACCGTCGAGCGGCGTGACATCGAGGAGTTCGCGCAGACCGTCCAGCCGCACAGCGCCGGCCTGGCCGACCGCATCTGGTACGGAACCGGCAGCACCAAGTCGGCGGTGTGGGCCGGCGAGAACGGCTTCCACTTGCTGACCTCGAGCGTCACCCGCAGCGAGGTCGGCGCGGACTTCGCCACGAACCAGCGGGCGCAGATCGACGCCTACCTCGACGTCCACCCCGACCCCGCCGCCGCCCGGGTCTCGCAAGGCTTGGTGGTCATCCCGACCGACACCGCGACGCCCGAGCAGGAAGCCCGCTACCGCGCGTACGTCGACGGGCGCTCGGGACGCGTCGGCGTGCCGCAGGGGCCGGCGGGGATGCTCTTCGCCGCGGACCTCGTCGGTCCCTCCGTCGAGATCGCCGACCGCCTGCGCGCCGACGCCGGGTACCAGGCGGTCACCGAGGTCGCCTTCGCGCTGCCGTTCTCGTTCGAGCCCGACGACTACGCCCAGATCATCACGGACATCGCGGAGCGTCTGGGGCCGGAACTCGGGTGGGCGCCCGGGCGCGCGTCCTGAGAACGCGACCTCCCGGTCCGGTAGACAGGCGACGCATGCTGACGAAGGGGTTGTCGATGCTGGTCCAGGTCTGTGGGCTCCCCGGTGCGGGGAAGTCGACGTTGTCCGCTGCGATCGCGGAGCGTGTGCCCGCGCTGACGTTGCGCGTCGATGCGATCGAGGGCGCGATGTGGCAGTACGGGATCCCGCGCGACCAGTCGGGGATCGCCGCGTACTCGGTCATGCACGCGATCGCGGAGCCGAACCTGCGGCGCGGCCGGATGGTGATCGCCGACGCGGTGAGCGGCGTCGAGGCCGCTCGGGCCGGCTGGGTGGCGACGGCGGACGCCGCCGGGGTCCCGCTCCGGCGTGATCGAGGTGACGTGCCCGGACGTCGACGAACACCGTCGCCGCGTGGAGGAGCGCGCGAACGACATCCCGGGGTTCACGCTGCCGACGTGGGACGAGGTGCAGCGCACCGCCGACGAGTACGAGCCCCGCACCGATGACCGACTCGTCGTCGACAGCACGCAGCGGCTCGAGGAGACGGTCCGCCTGGTGCTCGGGTTCCTCGGGGTGCGGGCGCGGTAGTCCTCAGGGAAGCGGTCGTCGTCGGATCCAGACGGCGACCGATGCGTGCACCAGCCTGGCCGCCGCGAGGCAGACCATCGCCCACCCGACGAGGCCGTGCCCGGTCCTGATCAGGACGATCCCGAAGGCGAGGACGAGCGCGGCGACGAGGACGCCGAGCACGAGCAGGAGCACGCTGGTCACCGGGCTGGCGTTCTGGGTGAGCTGCGCGTCACGGACCCAGACCGGGTTCCGCGCACGCCACACGAAGAGCGCGACCGTCCCGACCAGGATCGCGACGCTCGCCGCGAGGAGACTCGTCGCAGCCACGCCGATCTCGCTCACGGCACGAGCGTAGCTCCGGCGCCGAGGGTCGAGGGCAGCATCAGTCTACGGACGCCACTGAGCGGTAGCGTCTGGCCATGCGGAACGTCGAGGGAACGTGCGTCTGGTGGAGCGATGAGGACGGCTGGGGTGCGCTCCGTTCCGACGACGTCGAGTCGGACGTGTTCGCCCACTTCGCGGGCCTGCGCATGGACGGGTACCACGCGCTGCAACCAGGGAACCGCGTTCGGTTCGACGTCGAGCCGTACCCGTCGGGGCAGGACGGCTACTTCTACCGCGCCCACGACGTCACGCCGATCTGAACCGGGCGGGCCCCGAACCTGAATCCTTCGTCATCTTGTGAACGGTCCGACCCGACCGACGCCGGTCTAGCGTCGAACGCTGAACCGATCGCCGTCCACGCTCGAGGAGTAGCCATGTCGTCTGCCACGCCGCCGGGCTGGTACCCGGACCCGTCCGGCAGCCACGGGACCCGCTGGTGGGACGGGGCGCAGTGGACCCAGCACCTCGCGCCGCCGACGTCGCAGACGCCCCGTCCACCGATTCCCGACACCACGCGGACCGACACGGTCTTCGTGTGGCTGATGGCGTTGCTCCCCCTGGTCACCGCACCGCTGCTGCTCGCCTACCAGCCGCACTTCCGGTACGAGTTCATCGGCCCGTCACACGTACGGACCGTCGACCCGACGTCGATCTACACCGCCGGGTACCTCGTCGTGCAGGGCGTGGGTCTCCTCCTGTACGCCGCGAACGTGCTGTTGGCGTTCTTCGACCACCGTGCGCTGACGCGCCGCGGTGTCGTTCGCCCGTTCCCGTGGCCGTGGGCGTTCCTGTCGTCGATCGTCTACGTCATCGGCCGGTACGTCGTGGTGCGCAAGGTCGCCCCGGGGCGGGCCATGTGGCCGTTGTGGGTGTCACTCGCGGTGGTCGTCATCGGCGCGGTCATCGGGATCACGCGGTCGGTCGCCCTGTTCCACCAGATACTCCCGTAGGAGCGACCCGTCACGCGGGGTGTGCCGGGGTGCCGGGTCATCCACCGAGCGGTTCGGGAGCGTTCCGAGGAGCTGTCCCGCCGACGATCGGCCTGCGGGCCCTCCGACACGATGGGTGTCAGGCAGAAGGGATGGCCGGCCGGGTCGAGCATCACGACCCAGCGATCATCGAACTGCTCGGGCGCCAGCACCGCCCCGTACGCCAGTGCGTGCTCTGCGAACGCGTCGAGGTCGTCCCGCCGGCACGTGAGATCGAGATGGACGACCGAAGATCCGGCCAGACCGGCTTCCGGTACGGCGAGACCCGTTGCGCGATCAGCGTGTAGCTCCCTGCCGTCACCCCCGCGGCGCTGTCGGTCACCCAGTCGACGTGACCGCCGAGCAGTCGAGCGTAGAACGTCGCCAACGCTCGGTGGTCCGCACAGTCGATCGAGACGCCGGCGACACGAGCACCACGGACCGGTCCAGTCATGCCGGAAGCGTACGCGGCACGAGGGACGAGACTCTGCAGCACAGTGCCTCGGTTGCCGATCGGCTCGCGGGAGGGCTGGCACCGAGTCCGTCTCGGGGGAACGACCGTCAGACGGCCGCGAGCCCGGCGATCAGGAGTTCGACCGCACCGCGGGACTCCGAGGGCCAGTCGCGCCGTTCACTCGGTGACGTCGTTCCTGACGGCGCCGTCTGCCACTGCCTGGTCGAGGAGGTCGCTGACGGTTCAGCGCGATGCCGCCTCCGGCACCGCCCCACCCCAACCGTTGAACCCGCCGAACACGACCTGCACCGGCGCGGCCTGCGCCCGGTCGGCCACGTACTCGTACACGCCACCGGGACGCCCGAGCCACAGCACCCGCGCCGGCGTGGTGGTCGTCGCCGCCGTCGGAGTTCGACCACGTACCGCCCGGAGGGGATCTGGAACTGACGCTGTCTGTTCGCTGTCCAGCACCGTCGAGAACCGGGTCGAGAACGACGCACCGGTCGTCACGTCCGTCACCACGACGCTCGCGCCGCTGAGCTGCGCCGACGGTGTGCGGGACGCCGTGGCCGCGTAGACGGACAGGTCGTAGTCGCTGTGCGCGTAGTGCCGCGACAACGTCACCTGCGACGCCGGGAGGGTCCCCCGCTGCTGGTACACCCGGGTCTTCCACACGGCAGGCGATGCCGTACCGCTGGCGTAGGCCTCGATGCGGTAGAGACCGGTGCTCAACCCGACGAACTGGTACTGGCCCGCGCTGTCCGAAGTCGTCCGGAACACCTGCGAGGTGTCGTCGTTCCACGCGTACATCAGGCGTCCGGCAGCGGGGCCCGTGGGTCCGACCACCCCGCCCTGCACCGTGGCGCCGATCACGAGCGGCACGGTGACGGCGACCGTCGAACCGCCGCGAACCGCGATGTCCGAGCGGAGTCGGGCGCGTACGTCTCCGCTCCGTGCGGCGGGAGCTGCGCGTCGTCACCGTGACGGTCTCCGGAGCGGGGATGCCGGTGAACGTCGCGGTGCCGTCGGCGTCGGTGATGGCGTTCCCGACGACGGCGTCGACCCCGATCGCCGCGAGCTCGACGTTCGCCAGACGGATCGCGGTGCCGTCCGGCGTCGCGAGCTGCACGGCGATCGTCCCCGACCCGGCCGCGATCGCCGGCGGAGCGAGGCCGAGCATCGCGGCTGCCGCCAGCGCCACGACCAGTGACGTCCCTGTGATCGATCGCATCGCGTCCCCCGCCCGCCAGTCCTGCGTTGCGTGGGACTGTACGCGTCCGGCGCACGACGGGGAAGCGCGTCCTGTGGTCCTCGCGCCCGAGCCCGGCGTATGCGCGACCCTCGACGCGTCCCGCACCGCGCGGCGGACGCTCGCGTCGTCGGAGTACCTCGTCGTGCTCGGTGGCGGGTCATCAGATGGGGGTCGGAGCGGTTCCGCTGACGGTGATGGTGCCGTGCTCGAGGCACTGTCCGGCTGCGTCGGTGGCGCGGGTGACCTCAGCGGTGAGGGTGGAGTTCCCGTCTGGCCCCTCCGCCCCTGCCCAATGGAGGATCTCCGTGCAGGGCGCTGGCGTGCTGGTCGAGCCGTCTTCCAGTGGGAGGAGCGGACGGCCGAGGTCCGCTGCGGAGCGTTCCAGTAGTTGCTGTGCCGTGGCGACGTCGGTGACGTCGTAGGCCACGGTGAACCACGGGGTGATGTTGTCGGGACCAAGGCCGGGGTCGGACTCCGTGGAGGTCTTCTCCGCCCCGCTGTCTTCGAGCACGGCCGTGACCGGTTCGACGGCGTCGCGGGCGGCGTTCGGCGCGAAGGCGTGACTCGCACTCCACCAGACGAGAACGGCGGCAACGAGGACGATCGGCACGGTGACGACCGTGGCGACGACGACGCCGACCACGGCGACGGCTCGCCGGACAGCATGCCTTCGCCGCTCGAGCACGTGCTCAGAGCCGACCGGCGGTCGTTCAGGCCGGTCGTCATCGATCAGTTCCCCCACGTCGGGAATCGTCTCATGGGTTCTCGACGGCGCCGTGGATCACATCCGGGCGGTGCGAGTCCCTGGGCTACAGGCCCTTCCGCCTGTTCGTTTTCCCAGTAGCCGAGCACCACGTCGTCCCCAGCCTGCAACTCGCGTTCGACGAGTTGCAGGAGGCGGTACCCCTGACGCTCGTGAGAGCGTGCGGCGGCTTCGGACGGCCAGCCCGCGTCGATGCCGTAGTGGTCGTTGAATTCGTTCGCCCAGGCGAGCACCTCGGTCACGAGCTTCGGCGAGAGGGACGGCGTGCCCTCCTCGCAGAGGCCGTCCTCATCCCAGAACGGCCACGCCACGCTGTAGTCGTTCATGAGCCGGTGGTGCACACCGACAGGATGACACGGTGGCCGGACCGTGTCCGAGGTCGATCCACTCCGGGCCGCGCGTCAGGAGGCAGCGACCGTGAGCGCCAGGATCACGACACTCGAGCCGACCAGGACTCCGAGCGCGCAAGCTCCGATGACGCCCATGCGCGCGAGTCGCGGCCGGAACGGCACCCCGAACCTGCCCCACGATGCCTCGTGGATGGTGCGCGCGAGTCCGCGTGAGGTCACCATCACGCCGACGCAGGCGACGATGACGAAGCATCCTGCGGTGACCATCCCGATCTGCTGTCCAGACATCGTGAAGCCCGCTTCCGTCCCAGGGCATTCGACTCAGGACACCCGTGTTCGAGCATGCCCCACCGCACGCCGATCCTTCACCGGCGTGCCTCGGGACCCAGCTGCACCGCTTGCCTGGCTGCTTCCGCCCCCACGAGCGCATCGTTCCCTCCCGGAGGAACGCACCTATCCCGCCGATCTCCGAGCGCCCCTTCCGGCGCCCCGGCCCGCTGCTAGCCTCCGGCTGGGATCGCGCATCCGCACTCCTCGAGGCGCGTTCGCCGGGCAGGGTCGGCCGCCCCGGCTGATCCGACCCGAACGGATTCCTCGTGCGCACTCCAACTCGTCTCGCTGCGGCCCTCGCGGCCGTCGGCATCGCCACCACCGCGGCCGTCATGATCCCCGCGACCGCGCAGGCGGCGACCTGCACCCCGGCGGCCGCGACCGTCCGGTGGGTGGGCGCCGCCGACTTCGTCGAGGACCTCTCCGTCACCGGGACACCGGCCGCCGGCAGCTGGGTCTTCTCGCCGTTCCGCGAGGGCTCGACGGTGCAACCGATCACCAGGTACGCGACGTTCGGGCCGAACGGCCTGACCACGCTGGACGGCTCGCTGTTCGCGCTCACCCACACGCTCGCGCACCCGGTGTCCGGTGCCGGGCTGCGGACCGCGGTGCGCGACGCCTCCTTCGTCGTGACGAACCTCGACTCCATCACGCTCGCGACCTCCGACGGCGGGTTCACCACGGTCCCCCAGACCGGGACGAGCCCGACGTGGACCGACAGCGCGTCCCCGACCACGACCTACACCTCCGCGCAGCTGACGACGCTCCTGCAGCGGGAGCACGCGACGATCACCGGCTGGTCGACGGTTCCCGGCGACCAGAAGTTCGCCGGACGGAACTCGACGCTGACCCGCATCACGCTCGGGAACGAGACCGACCTGTTCACCCCGAAGCCGACGGCCACCGCGAGCGCGGCGACCACGACGCAGTCCGCGGCGAGCGTCGCGTGGTGTGGTGGTGCGCGGGGGTGGGTACGCACCGTGCGAGCGCGTGCTCGTCACGGTGAACGGTCGGTCGACCGGGGCGTCGCTGACGGCGAGCACCGGCGGGTCGGTGTCCGGCACCGTCCGGGTGTCGTCGTCCATCGTGCCGCGCCCGGGCGCGTACCGGCTCGCCCTCGTCGGGCAGTCCTCGACGCAGACGGCGTCCACGAAGCTCGTCGTCACGGCGAACCCCCGCCACGGGCACTGACGGGCGGTGCCGGCGGCGGCCTCCGCCGTCGGGCGCTCGTCGAACACGACGATTCCGTGCTCGCCCCATGCGACGAAGAAGCCCACCGAGTTCCTCGGTGGGCTTCTGATGTGGTGTCTGGCACCCGTCGGTCGGGCTGACAGGATTTGAACCTGCGACCCCTTGACCCCCAGTCAAGTGCGCTACCAAGCTGCGCCACAGCCCGCGAGACCCGAGAGCCTCAGGATCCCGGAGGACCCTCGCCCGCGTCCGACCGGAGCGCGAGCGACCGGTCCAGCATAGCGGACGTCAGAGCCCCTCCGCGCCACGGCGGGTCGGAGCAACGCGACCCGACCGACACGCTCAGCCCGGCCGCACCACCTCGCGCCGCCCCGCCAACCATGGCAACCCGAGCCCGACGAGCAAGCCCCCGGCGCCGTCCGCCGCCAGGTCCCCGATCGTGTCGTCGTACCCGACGAAGATCGCCGAGTCGACGAAGTTGTGCCCCAGCCACTCCCCCATCTCCCACGCCGCCCCGATCGCGAGCCCCGCACACAGCCCGAGGACCGCGACGACCCCCCGACGCTCGGCGTGCGGCGCCGGCACCGCGCGCAGGTCGGCACCGATGACGTACAGCACGGCGGCGAGCAGCCCGGTGAGCACGACGTGCATGAACTTGTCCCACAGGAACACCGTCGTGTACCACTCGAGCACGCTCGACCACCCGGCGAGGAGCACCAGCACGCACACCGCCAGGTCGAACGCCGGCCGCAGCCCGAGCATCCGCGGCACCACGACCCCGAGGAGCGCCAGCGCCATCACCGGCAGCGCGGTGCCGCCCCACCCGATGCTCGCCACGACCAGGCTGACGAGCGTCAGGGCACGCACCACGTCGGCCACCAGGAACCGTGGCCGCAGGAACGTCGGCCCGAGCGCCCGGATCACGACGCCCACCGCACGACGGCGTGCACGGCCGCGTGGTCGGACGGCCACACCCCACCCGGCCGTCGGTTCGAGACCGCCACCCGCTCCACGGTCGCGTCCGTCGTCGTCAGGACGCCGTCGATCCGCCGGCCGCCGACACGCGGACTCCCGTAGTGCGGGTACGTCCCGTACGGCTCACCCACCTGCCTGGAGGCGCGACCCCAGCTGTCGACGACACCCGCCTCCGCCAGGGCTCGCCACGGTGCGGATCCGGCCGGGCTGTTCCAGTCGGCCATCACCGCGGCGGGCAGGCCGCGTTCCCGCACGATCCTGCCCAGGAGCTCGGCGGACCGCAGCCTGGCCCACGGCGAAGGCGACGTCGAGGTGCGTCGCGATCGCCGTGAACCGGACGCCGGTCGCGCGGTCCTCGACCACGGCCGCGACGGCGTGCCGGGGGAAGGATGTCGCCCACGAGCGGGATCCCGGACGGTTCGAGGTGCGGGACAGCGCCCACGTGCGCTGCTCGACGACCTCGAGGCGGGAGCGGTCGAGGAACAGCCCGACCTGCTCACCGCCACCGCGTGCTCCGCGCCCGACGAGCACGGGTTCGAGACGCGACCCGAGGGCGGACGTGAGGTCGTCCGCCTGGGTGGGCAGCGCCTCCTGGACGGCGAGGACGGTGGGCGCTTCCGAGGTGACGAGCGCGACGACGGCGTCACGTCGGCGCTCCCAGGCGTCGGGGTGGTCGGCGGGCCGCGGCACGCGGCGCCGGACGTTGAGGGTCATGCAGTGCACGGCGGGCGGCTGCACCCGCGCCGATGAGCGGGCGGTCGGCGTCGGGCATGCCTCCCTTCTACGAGACGACACCCGTCGGATTCCCAGGGTCCTCCCCGGACGGCTCGTAGGGTGGCCCGATGCGTTCCGGCCCCACCTCCCGTGTCCTCCTCGCGCTCGCGGCCACCGGCCTGCTGTTCGGCGCCGCCGGGTGCACCTCGGGCGGGTCGTCGGAGGCCCGTCCCACGCTCGTGAAGGCACCCGCCGACTCCGTGACCGTCGCCGCGCAGGACGACGCCCCCACCCGCGCGGTCCGGGCGAGTCGCGCGCTCTTCGCGTCGGCCCCCGGCGCCGTCGTGGCCCCGGCGGACGACGCCGCGGCGATCCGGACCGCGGCGAGCGCGGCGTCGTCGGCGCACGTCCCGGTGCTGCTGGCGGGGAAGGACGACGCGGCCGTGCCCCGTGAGCTGCACCGACTCGGGGCCGACTGGTACCAGGCCGAGGGCGACGTCTCGATCGACACCGACGTCACCGAGCGGGACGCGCCGGACGGTGGCGACGCACCGGAGGCGAGCCGCGCCTCCAGGACGGCGACCGTGGTCGTGGCGGACGCGACCGCGGACGCTGCGGTCGTGGCGACGGCGAAGGCGGCCGGTGCTCGGGTCGTCGTCATGCCGGAGGGTGTGACGGATCCGGCGGCCTCGTCCGGGGTGGTGCGTGCGCTGCACGAGGAGCGGACGCACCCGACCGTGCTGGTCGGATCGGCGTTCGCGGCACTGCAGGATCCGGACTGGACGGTCCGGGCAGCCGAGAACGGCTGGCAGCTGCCGCGCGGCGGGCAGCGGCCCTTCGACGGCCACCGGTACGTCGCGCTGTACGGCGCGCCGGGAGCACCGGCACTCGGGGTCCTCGGCGAGCAGGACCCGAAGGCGACCGTCGAGCGCGCGCGGTCCGTGGCGGCGGAGTACCGGGGGCTCGGGGGCTCGCCGATCACGCCGGCGATGGAGGTCATCGCGACCGTCGCCGCCGGGGACGCGGGAGCGGACGGCGACTACTCGACGGAGCTCCCCGTGTCGACGCTGGAGCCCTACGTCGACGCCGCGCACGACGCCGGGATGCCCGTGATCCTCGACCTGCAGCCCGGTCGGGCGGACTTCCTGTCGCAGGCGAAGCGGTACGAGAAGCTGCTGTCGAAGCCCGGCGTGTGGCTGGCGCTCGACCCGGAGTGGCGGCTCACCGAGGACCAGGTCCCGCTGCGGCAGATCGGCAGCGTGTCGGCGTCCGAGGTGAACGAGGTGTCGTCGTGGCTGGCGTCGCTCGTCCGGTCGAAGGGGTTGCCGCCCAAGGCGTTCGTGCTGCACCAGTTCCGGCTGTCGATGATCCAGGACCGGGCCTCGCTGGAGTCGCACCCCGAGCTGGACACGCTGATCCACGTGGACGGGCAGGGCTCGCAGCCGGACAAGCAGGCGACGTGGAAGGCGCTGCACGTCGACGCGCCCGAGGGCGTGCACTGGGGCTGGAAGAACTTCACCGACGAGGACACGCCGATGCTGACGCCGCAGCAGACCATGGCGGACGTCTCGCCGACGCCGGCACTGATCACGTACCAGTAGCGCTGTCCACAGTCTGAAGACACCACCTGCGTTTCGTCGGTCGGTGCTGACAGCATTGGGGGCATGGACACCCCCGCTGCCGCCCCGCCTGTCGTCTCGCCGTCTGCGGACATCGCCGCCGAGGCGCAGCAGGCGCTCGCTGCGCTCACGGGGCGGCCCGACGCCGTCTTCCACCCCGGCCAGCTCGAGGCGATCTCCGCCCTCGTCGAGCACCGGCAGCGCGCCCTCGTCGTACAGCGCACCGGATGGGGCAAGTCGGCGGTGTACTTCCTGGCGACCCTGCTGCTCCGGCGCCGTGGTGGCGGGCCGACGGTGCTCGTGTCGCCGCTGCTGGCGCTCATGCGCGACCAGGTCGCCGCCGCGGCCCGGGCCGGCGTCCGTGCCGTGTCGATCAACTCGGCGAACGCGCACGAGTGGGCGGACACGCAGGCGGCACTCGCCCGTGACGAGGTCGACGTGCTCCTCGTCTCCCCCGAGCGGCTCAACAACCCGAAGTTCCGCGACGAGCAGATGCCGACGCTCATCGCGAGGATGGGCATGCTCGTCGTCGACGAAGCGCACTGCATCTCCGACTGGGGCCACGACTTCCGGCCGGACTACCGGCGGCTCGCCGAGCTGATCCGGTCGCTCCCGCACGGGGTGCCGGTCCTGGCGACCACGGCGACGGCGAACGAGCGCGTGGTCGAGGACGTCGCCGAACAGCTCACCGCCGGTCCGGCCGACCCGGTGTTCACGATCCGTGGATCCCTCGCGCGGGCGTCGCTCCGGCTCGGGGTGCTGGCCCTCCCCGGACGCCCGGCAACGGCTCGGGTGGTTGCTCGCGCACCTCGGCGACCTGCCCGGCAGCGGCATCATCTACACGCTGACCGTCTCGGCGGCCGAGGACATCGCGCGACTCCTGCGCGAGAACGGGTACGCCGTCCGGGCCTACACGGGGCGGACCGACACCGAGGAACGCGAGCAGGTCGAGCAGCAGCTCAAGGGCAACGAGCTGAAGGCCCTCGTCGCCACGAGCGCGCTCGGCATGGGGTTCGACAAGCCCGACCTCGGGTTCGTCGTGCACGTGGGCGCACCCTCGTCCCCCGTCGCGTACTACCAGCAGATCGGTCGCGCCGGGCGCGCGACCGACAACGCCGACGTCCTGCTGCTGCCCGGCCGCGAGGACCGCGAGATCTGGCAGTACTTCGCGAGCGCGTCGATGCCCACGCAGGAACGTGCGACCGCGGTGCTGAACGCCCTGTCCACCGACACCTCGATGTCCACCGTGGCGCTCGAAGGGCTCGTCGACATCAAGCGGTCGACGCTCGAGCTGCTCCTCAAGGTCCTCGACGTCGACGGTGCCGTCCGCCGGGTGACCGGGGGCTGGGTCGCGACCGGCCAGCCCTGGGAGTACGACGCGCCCCGGTACGAGCGGGTCGCCGCAGCCCGCGCCGCCGAGGCCGCGTCGATGCTCGACTACGAGTCGACGTCGCAGTGCCGCATGCAGCTGCTGCAGCAGGACCTCGACGACCCCTCGGCCGAGCCGTGTGGTCGCTGCGACAACTGCGCCGGTGCCTGGTTCCCGACGTCGGTGTCCGACACCGACGCGTCCGGTGCCGCGGCCGCGCTCGACAAGGTCGGCGTCGAGATCGCCCCGCGCGCACAGTGGCCGTCGGGGATGTCCGCCCTCGGCGTCGCCGTGCGGGGCAAGATCGGTCCGGACGAGCTCGTGCAGCCCGGCCGCGCCGTCGCACGGCTCACGGACCTCGGCTGGGGTGGGCCGCTCCGGGCGCTGTTCGCTCCCGCCGCGCCCGATGCCCCGATCACCCGCGAGCTCGTCGACGGCTGCGTCCGCGCGCTCAAGGACTGGCCGTGGGAGACGCGGCCGACCGGGGTCGTGGCGATGTCGTCGCGGTCCCGGCCCGAACTCGTCGGGTCGCTCGCGCAGGCGCTGTCCTCGATCGGCCGGCTGCATGTTCCTCGGCACGCTCGGCCGGACCGGCGGCACGCCCCGGGGCGACGGCGCGACGAACAGCGCCTACCGGCTGTCCGGCGTGTGGGACACGTTCGAGGTCGGGCCCGAGCTTCGCTGCCGCGCTGCAGGGGCACGAGGGGCCGGTGCTGCTCGTGGACGACTTGGTGGACAGCCGGTGGACGATGACCGTCGCCGGGCGGGAACTCCGGCGTGCCGGGGCGTCGGCCGTGCTCCCGTTCGCCCTGGCCACCGTCGCCTGACCCCTACGCGGCGGTGCCGATCGCGTCGAGCTCGACGACGGCGTCCTCCGGCAGGGCGAACCCGGCCGAGGCGACGTTGTCCCGCAGGTGCGCCACCGACGAGGTCCCGGGGATCAGCAGCATGTTCGGCGAGCGCTGCAGCAGCCACGACAGCGCGACGGTCAGGCGGGAGACGCCGAGTCGTGCCGCGACCGAGTCGAGCGCGCCGGACTGGATGGGCGAGAACCCACCGAGCGGGAAGTACGGCACGTACGCGATGCCCTGGGCCGCGGTGAGCTCGAGCATCGCCTCGTCCTCGCGCCGGGCGACGTTGTAGAGGTTCTGCACGGTCACGACGGGCGCGATCGTCTGCGCCTCGGCGAGCTGCTCGGGGTTCACGGTCGACAGGCCGAGGTGCTTGATGAGGCCCTGCTGCTGGAGCTCGGCGAGCGCCTCGAACTGCGGCGCGATGCTGCCCGGCTCGGGAGCGTCGAAGCCGCCCATCCGGAGGTTCACCACGTCGAGCTGCTCGAGGCCGAGGTTCCGCAGGTTGTCGTGCACCTGCTCGACGAGCTCGTGCGGCTCGCGGGCGTGCGGCCATCCGCCCTCGGCGTCACGGCGGGCGCCGACCTTCGTGACGATGTGCAGGCCGTCCGAGTACGGGTGGAGCGCTTCGCGGATGACCTCGTTCGTGACGTGCGGGCCGTAGAAGTCCGACGTGTCGATGTGGGTGATGCCGAGCTCGACGACGGTGCGGAGGACCCGGATCGCCTCGTCGCGGTCGGTCGGCGGCCCGAAGACCCCCGGTCCGGCCAGCTGCATGGCGCCGTAGCCGACGCGGGTGAGTTCGAGGTCGTCGGCAGCACGGTAGGTGCCGCCGGGGAGGGTCGTTTCGGTCATGTCACCACGATGCGCCCCTCCGGCTGCTGCTGGCAGGCCCCGTCGGTCCCTGGGACCACGAGGACCAGGATCGGGGCGGGGCGGCGGGGCCGGCGTGCGGAGGCCGGCGTGCGGAGGCCGACTCGGAACGACGAGGTCGACGTCGTACGACACCGACGGAGTCGTCCTCGCGCGCGTGCAACACCCCGCGCGTGCACGGTCCGAGTCGACGCTCCCCGGCGCAGCCCCGCCGCTCCCCTACCGCCGGACGGGCTTCGGGAACGCGGCCCGCATGTGGTCTGTGGTGAGCACGTCCCCGATGCCGATCATGAGCAGTGAGAACACGATCTGCTCGATCACCATCCAGAACGGGTACAGGCCCGGGATCGCCGCCACCACGAGCGTCACGACCGGGAAGATCCGACTGAACAACCGGAGCCGCTGGTACGCCCAGTAGTACCCGAGCTGCGCCCGCCACGCGAAGACGTAGAGCGTCAGGGTGATGAGCAGCACGACCGTCGCCCGGAACCACACCGCCCAGGGGACGGTCTGCCCCGCGTGGGTCAGCAGCACCGCGACGACGATCGCGGCGATCCCGACGACCGTCTCGGCGACGAGCAGCCAGCGGATCCGACGGAACGACCGCACGGTGTCGGGGTGCTCCAGCATGTCCTCGCGGATGACGTACCCGCCCTGCCGGCCCCCGGCGAGCCGGTCGAGCCGGAGGCGACACCACAGGCGGTCGGCGAGGGCACCGAGCCCGGCGTTCTGCTGCGTCACCCTCCCATGGTGCCGCATCCAGCGTGGAGAACCGGCACCGCGCCTCCAGGCCGACGTCCCGCGCGCGGTCCGCACCCGCCTGCGGACGTTGCACCCCCGCACCCCGGGGCGCGACGTGCACAGCGGGGTGCGACGTGACCCACGAGCGCGCACGGCGGACGCCGGGCGACGCCGGCCCAGTGGCGACCCGCGCCGAGCCCGCGCGCGGTCCGCACCCGCCTGCGGACGTTGCACCCCCGCACCCCGGGGCGCGACGTGCACAGCGGGGTGCGACCTGACCCACGAACACACCGGGCGACGCCGCGCGGCGCCGACTCAGTCGGTCGGGATGAGGGCCGCGCCGCCGAGGACCTCGCCGGAGTCGGGGTCCAGCAGGACGAGCGAGCGCACCGGGTCGGGGATGCCCCGGGGTACCTCGATGTCGAAGGTGATGGTCCCGACGTCGGACGGGATCGTGCCGAGGTCGTCGTCCGCACCCTGCCGCGTCCAGTACCCGCGGCGAGCACCGACCACCGCGCCCTCGGACAGCAGCACCCGCACGGTGGGCAGCTCGGCGTCGTACGACGCCACCCGGAGGTCCGAGATGGTGACGAGCAGGTGTTCCCCGGCACGCGTGATCCGGACGTGTCCCGAGGCGAACCGGTCGATCGGCACCAGGTCACCGGCGACCGGCGGGACGCGTCGCCACCACGGGTCGATCGGCGACCCGTCGGCACGGTCGTCGGTGTCGGCCGAGGTCTCGGGCGCCGGGACTGGAGCGCCGAGCGTGTTCGAGGGCGACACCCGCGTGCCGCCCTGCACGCCCTGCTCGGCGAGCGGGGTCGCGGTGGCGACGGGCTGCGCGGTGGCGACGGGCTGCGCGGTGTCGGCGGGCTCCGCGGTGTCGGTGCCACGCTCGGCCCGGAGGGTGTGCCAGGCGACCAGGACCAGGACGACGAAGAGCGCGGCGACGGTGGCGTACAGCCACCGTCGCCGCGCCGCGGTCATGTCCGCTCCCCGGTCGGGCTCAGCGCTTGCGGCGCTCGCGCACGCGCATGTTGACGTTGATCGGCGTGCCCGCGAAACCCCAGACCTCGCGGAGACGACGGGTGATGAACCGTCGGTACTGCGGGTCGAGGAAGCCGGTCGTGAAGAGCACGAACGTCGGCGGCTGGCTCGAGGCCTGCGTGCCGAACAGGATGCGGGGCTGCTTGCCACCACGGACGGGGTGCGGGTGCTCCTGCACGAGCTCGGCGATGAAGGCGTTGACCTTGCCGGTCGGGATGCGGGTGTCCCACGACTCGAGCGCGGTCTCGAGCGCCGGCACGAGCTTCTCGAGGTGGCGGCCGGTGCGGGCCGACATGTTCACTCGCGGGGCCCACGCCACGTGGGCGAGGTCCTGCTCGATCTCCCGCTCGAGGTAGCGGCGGCGGTCGTCGTCGAGCAGGTCCCACTTGTTGTAGGCCAGCACGAGGGCACGACCGGACTCGAGGACGAGGTCGATGATGCGGAGGTCCTGCACGGAGATCGGCTCGGTGACGTCGAGGACGACGACGGCGACCTCGGCCTTCTCGAGCGCGGCCGTGGTGCGGAGGGACGCGTAGAAGTCGGCGCCCTGCTGCAGGTGCACGCGCTTCCGGATGCCGGCGGTGTCGACGAAGCGCCAGACCTTGCCGCCGAGTTCGATCTGCTCGTCCACCGGGTCGCGGGTGGTGCCGGCGAGGTCGTTCACGACGACGCGCTCTTCGCCGGCGGCCTTGTTGAGCAGCGAGCTCTTGCCGACGTTCGGGCGGCCGAGGATGGCCACGCGGCGGGGACCGCCGACCTCCTGCTTGGCGACGGCCGAGGTGTCGGGGAGCGTCTTGATGATGAGGTCGAGCAGGTCCGCGACGCCACGGCCGTGCAGCGCCGACACCGGGTGCGGCTCACCGAGGCCGAGGTTCCACAGCTCGTACGCGTCGAGGTCGCGGCGGTCGTCGTCGGACTTGTTCGCGACGACGATGACCGGGCGGTCGGTGCCACGGAGCATCTTCACGACGTGCTCGTCGGTGGCGGTGATGCCGACCGTGACGTCGACGACGAAGAGCACGGCGTCGGCGAGGTCGATCGCGACCTCGGCCTGCGCGGCGACGGAGGCGTTGATGCCCTGCGCGTCCGGCTCCCAGCCGCCGGTGTCGACGAGCGTGAAGCGCTTGTCGTTCCAGTCGGCCTTGTACGAGACGCGGTCGCGCGTGACACCGGGGACGTCCTGCACGACGGCTTCGCGGCGACCGAGGATGCGGTTCACGAGCGCGGACTTGCCGACGTTCGGGCGCCCGACGATCGCGAGCACCGGGTACGCCGGCAGGTAGGTGATGCCGTCCGTGCCGAGCTGGCCGGCCTCGAGCAGTGCGACGTCTTCTTCGTCGAGCTCGTAGTCCTCGAGCCCGGCGCGGAGCGCGGTCGCCCGCTGTTCGGCCTCGGCCTCGTCGAGTCCGGCGAGACGCTCGCCGAGCGCGTCGTCGTACTGGGGGAAGTCGTCGTGGTCGTTGTCGAGCTGCGCCATGTGGGTTCCTTGCCGGCGACCCTGCGGCCGCGTGTTGTCAGTGCGTGGCCGCGCGGGGCCGGGATGTCGGTGTCAGTGCGTGGCCGCGCGGGCCAGGTCGACGACCGCTTGCACGGTCTGGTCGAAGTCGAGGTCGGTGGAGTCGAGCGTCGTGACGCCGTCGGCGGCGTTCATGAAGTCGACGACCTTCGCGTCCGCCGCGTCGCGACGAGGCGAGTGCGGCAGAGGTCTCGGCGGCGGACTGGGTCGTGACCTCGGCCGCACGCCGTGCCATCCTAGACCGACTCGTCGGCCGTCAGCAGGATCCGTACCTCGGCGTCCGGGGCGACCACCGTCGTGATGTCCCGTCCCTCGGTGATGATCCCCGGGGCGTCGGCCTTCCGCATCACCGTGCGGAAGAGCTGGACGAGGCGATGCCGGACCTCGGGGAGCTTGGCGATGTGGGCCACGGCGCCGGTCACCTCGGGGGTGCGGATGGCGTCGGTGACGTCGGTCTCCCCCACCCGCACGAAGTAGGCGTCGGGGTCGGTGCCGATCGCGTAGTCGAAGGTCTCCCAGCTGGCGAGCACCGCTGCCGGGTCGTCGAGGTCGACGCGCTGCTGCAGGGCGTGCCAGGCGAGTGCGCGGTACGCGGCGCCGGTGTCCTGGTAGCCGAATCCGAGCGCCCGGGCCGCGGCACGGGACACGCTGGACTTGCCGCTGCCCGCGGGGCCGTCGACCGCGGATGACGGTCTTTGCGACGTAGGCGCCGTCGGGCATGCCCCGACGGCATCGGGGCGCTGGTCGAACCGGGCTCGCCGCCGGGTTCGCCGAGGCCGCCGGCCGGACCACCGAGCGGTCCGCCGTCGGCGCCGCCACCCGCGCCGTCGCCCGGGGTGGGCAGGCCGGTGTCGGGTCCGTCGGGGCCGCCGGTCACCCCGGAGTCCTGCGCGGCTGCGGTCGTTCCGGGGTCGGTGTTCTCGTTCAGGCCCATGCTGCTGCGATCCTCCATCCGCGACCCTCGAGTTCCTCGACGAGTCGCTGTTCCTGCTCGGGGACGACCGACACCTCGACGATGCCGATCGGTGCACCCGGTGAGTGCTCGAGGCGCATGTCCTCGAGGTTGATGCCGATCTCCCCGATGAACGTGAGGAGCGCGGCGATCTGCCCGGGGGTGTCGTCCACCAGGACGACGACCTGGGCGAAGCGCTTGGTGGTGCCGTGCTTACCCGGCAGCCGTTCGACACCACGGTTGCCCGCGGCGATCGTCTCGGCGAGTGCCCGGGGGGCACCGGGTCGCCGCCGGGTCGTCGAGCGCTTCGAGCACGCGGTCGAGGTCGGCCCGGAGGTCGGCGAGCACCGGCCGGATGTGCCCGGCGTTCGCCCCGATGATCTGCACCCACAGGCCGGGGTCGCTCGCCGCGATGCGCGTGACGTCGCGGACGCCGCCGCCGGCCAGGTCGAGCGACCCGTCGGGGGCGTCCCGCAGCCGCGAGGCCATCAGCGTCGACACGAGCTGCGGCGCGTGCGAGACGTACGCCACGGCGAGGTCGTGCGACTCCGGGTCCATCGGCACCACGGTCGCCCCGACGTCGAGCGCGAGGTCCTCGACCACGGCGGCCCGCTGGTAGCTGATGCCGTCGTGCCCGGCGACCACCCACGGGCGGCCGACGAACAGGTCGGCGCGGGCGGCGGTCGGACCGCTGCGCTCGCGCCCGGCCATCGGGTGCGACCCGATGTAGCGGCTGACGTCGGCACCGGACGCCCGGAGCGCCGCGAGCGGCCCGGACTTCACGCTCGCGACGTCGGTCACGACGGCCTGCGGGTACGTGGTCAGCTCGTGTGCGACGACGGTCGCCACGACGTCCGGCGGGACCGCCACCACGACGAGCTCCGGCGCGTCACCGTCTGCGGGGTGCCGACCGGCGCCGTAGTCCACGGCGAGCGCCAAGGCGGCGGGCGAGACGTCGTCGAGGACGACGTCGACACCCTTCTCACGGAGCGCCAGGCCGATCGACGCACCCAGCAGGCCGGCGCCGACGATGCGCACGGGTCCCCGGAGCCGCCGGTCGATGTCCGGTTCGGCGGAGAGGAGCGTGCGGTCGGTCACCCGGCCAGCCTACCGATGCGTCAGTCCGACGACTCCTCGCCGTCGGTGTCCCGCGGGGTGCCCTTCGCCTGACGGGCGATGCGGAGGAGGCTGCCGAGCTCGACGGTCGACAGCTCGCGCGTCTTGCCGATCGGCAGCGACCCGAGCTGCAGCGGGCCGAACGAGCGACGGACGAGTTCGAGCACCGGGTGGTCGACCTCGTCGAGCATCCGGCGGACGATGCGGTTCCGGCCCGAGTGCAGCGTGATCTCGACGAGCGACTCCCCGCGCGACGACTCGAGCAGCCGCACCTTGTCCGCGGCGATCGGCCCGTCCTCGAGCTCCACGCCGTCGAGCAGCCGCTGCACCGTCGCCGGGTTCACGTTGCCGCGCACCTTCGCGATGTAGGTCTTCGTCACGCCGAACGACGGGTGCGCGAGCACGTGCGCCAGGTCCCCGTCGTTCGTCAGGATCAGCAGCCCGGACGTCTCGGTGTCGAGACGGCCGACGTTGAACAGGCGCTCCTCGTACCGGTCGACGTACTCGGACAGGTCGCGGCGCCCGCGCTCGTCCTGCAGGCTCGACACCATGCCGGTCGGCTTGTTGAGGAGCACGTAACGACGCGAGCTGTCGATCTGTACCGGCACGCCGTCCACGGCGATCTCGTCGGTCGCCGGGTCGACCCGGCGGCCGAGCGCGTCGACGACCTCGCCGTTGACCGTCACGCGGCCCTCGACGATCAGGTTCTCCGCGACGCGTCGGGATGCCACGCCCGCACCGGCGATCACCTTCTGCAGGCGCTCTCCCTCTGCCTGGAGGCCCGGTGCGGCCCCGGCAGGCGCGCTCCCTCCGATGCGTCCCAGTCCGGGATGATCGGTCGCTCGGGTGTGCCCTCCAGCGGAGCGCCGGACTGGTCGCGGGCACCCTCCGGCTGCGGGGTGGTGCGGCGGTCGGGCGTGCGGGGGCCGGTGGACCGGGTTCCGGAGCCCCGGTTGCGGTCGCTGTTGCGTGCGGTCAGTGGTGCCGCCGACGTAGCGGCGGCCGTTGTGCCCACACGCTGCTCGGGCGGCCGTCCGGGGTGCGGCGGTCCTCGCGGGCGGGGTCGCGCCGGTCGTCGTCGCGGCGCGGAGCATCGCGGCGCGGGGCGTCACGGCGGTCGTCACGACCCCGGTAGCCACCCCGGTCGTCGTCACGGCGTGGGGCGTCACGTCGGTCGTCACGACCCCGGTAGCCACCGCGGTCGTCCTCACGACGGACGAAGCCGCCGCGGTCGCCGCCGCGACGATCGTCGTCACGGCTCACGAAGCGTCCGCGGTCACCGCCGCGGTCGTCTCGGCGGTCGTCACGGCGGTCGTCACGGCCGCGGTACCCGCCTCCGGTCGGACCGGAACGGTCGTCCCGACCCTGGTAGCCGGCGCCGGTTCCACCGGAGCGGTCATCGCGGCCGCGGTAGCCGCCGGACGTGGGGCGCTCATCACGCCCGCGGGAGCCGTCACCGGTCCCACCGGAAC
This sequence comes from Curtobacterium sp. AC273, assembly GCF_979253735.1. Taxonomy (NCBI): domain Bacteria; kingdom Bacillati; phylum Actinomycetota; class Actinomycetes; order Micrococcales; family Microbacteriaceae; genus Curtobacterium; species Curtobacterium sp. AC273. The sequence goes on from NZ_CEEDDU010000013.1 coordinate 134,307, forward strand.
GGTTGTCACGACCCTGATAGCCGCCGCCGGTCCCACCGGAACGGTCGTCACGGCCGCGGTAGCCGCCGGACGCGGGGCGCTCGTCGCGACCGCGGTACCCGCCACCGGAACGGTCGTCGCGACCCTGGTAGCCACCACGGTCACCCGACGGACGCTCGTCGCGCCCCCGGTACCCGCCGCCGGTGCCGCCGGTGCCGCCGGAACGGTCGTCTCGGCCGCGGTAGCCGCCGCCGGTCCCACCGGAACGGTCGTCACGACCCCGGTACCCACCACGGTCACCCGACGGACGCTCGTCGCGCCCCCCCCGGTAGCCGCCGCCGGTCCCACCGGAACGGTCGTCACGACCCCGGTACCCACCACGGTCACCCGACGGACGCTCGTCGCGCCCCCGGTAGCCGCCGCCGGTCCCACCGGAACGGTCGTCACGGCCGCGGTAGCCGCCGGTCCCACCGGAACGGTCGTCACGACCCTGGTACCCACCGCGGTCACCCGACGGTCGCTCGTCGCGCCCGCGGTACCCGCCACGGTCGTCACCGGACCGGCCACCCGCACGGCCGGAGCCGGCGGTGCGGTCGCGGGACGGGCCTCCAGGCCGGCTGCCGCCGTCGCGACCCGAACCGCCTCGTGGGCCGCCTCGTCGTTCTTCCTCATACGCGGCCATCGGGGATCCCTTCGTTCTGCTCGAAGCCGCCGGCACCGTCGTCCAGGAGGGGCGAGATGAGCGGCAGCTCGTCGAGCGAGTTGATGCCGAGCTGCTGCAGGAGCAGGTCGGACGTGACGTAGTTGATGGCGCCGGTCTCGGCGTCGGTGAACGACTCCTCGATGAGCCCCCGCGCGACCAGCGTGCGGACGACCCCGTCGACGTTCACGGCGCGGATCGCGGCGATCTGCGACCGGGTGATCGGCTGCTTGTAGGCGACGACCGCGAGGGTCTCGAGGGCGGCCTGCGACAACCGTGAGGGCCGCTCGGCCTCGACGAACTGCTCGACGACGTCGTCGAGGTCGTGTCGGACGTAGAAGCGCCAGCCGCCGCCGACCTCGCGGAGCTTCGAACCCGCGACGGATGGTCCCGTCGACGCCGTCGAAGTCCGCGACGAGGCGCTCGATCGCCTGGCGGACCGCGGGGACGGGCGCGTCGACCGCGGCACCGAGCGCGACGAGCGACTGCGGCTCGTCGGCGATCATCAGGATCGCCTCGAGCTGTCGGTCGATCGGGATGTCGGGGTGCGGGACGTGGTGCTCGGCCCGCTCGTCCGCTTGCTCGCCTGCTTGCTCGTGCTCGCGGCGCTCGTGGATCTCACGTTCGATCGCCCGGGCGTCGGCCATCTCGTCGGCCCCGCCGGGTTCGGCGCTCGACGAGTGCGCGTGCTCGTGCGGTGCGTCGGCGACGTCATCCGTCATAGTCGGCTCCCAGGTTGGCGAGGCTCTCGTCGGACCAGTCGGCGGCGGTCCAGCGGAGGGTCAGCTCCCCGAGCGGTTCGAGCTGTTCGAACGAGATGGACGCGTTCCGGTACAGCTCCAGGATCGCGAGGAAGCGAGCCACCACGATACCCGTCTCCGCGACGCCGGCGACCAGTTCGCGGAACGAGACGTCCTCGTCGGCCCGGGTCCGGAGGATCGAGACGACGATCGCCGCCTGCTCGCGGATGCTGACGAGCGGCGCGTGCAGGTGGTCGAGCCCGACCGTCGGGATCTCCCGCGGGGCGAACGCCATCGTCGCCAGCGCCGCGAAGTCCTGTACCGACAGGGTCCAGACGAGCTCGGGGGTCCGCGCGCGGAAGCGCTCCTCGAGGCGGACGCTCCGCACGTGCCGACGCGACTCGCTCAGCCAGCGCGACCCGAACCAGTCGGCCGCCTGCTTGAACGCGCGGTACTGCAGCAGCCGGGCGAACAGCAGGTCGCGTGCTTCGAGCAGGGCGACGTCCTCGGCGTCGACGAGCTCGCCCTGGGGCAGGAGCCCGGCGATCTTCAGGTCGAGGAGCGTCGCCGCGACGACGAGGAACTCGCTCGCCTCGTCGAGTTCGTCCTCGGACTCCGCCAGGCGCACGTACTGGATGAACTCCCCCGTCACCGCACCGAGCGAGACCTCGGTGATGTCGAGCTCGTGCTTCGTGATGAGCGAGAGGAGCAAGTCGAACGGACCGTCGAAGTTCCGCAGGCGCACCCGGAACCCGGGCACGGTCGTGGTGCCCGCGGGCGCGGGCGCGTCGGCTGGCTGCGGGACGGCGGCGTCGTCAGGCGACGGCGCCACGCTCGACGAGCTCCCGTGCGAGCTGCCGGTACGAGTGCGCGGCGGCGTGGTCCGGAGCGGTCTGCGTGATCGGCCGGGCCGAGACGGTCGCGTCCGGGAACTTCACCGTGCGCCCGATCACCGTGTCGAGCACGCGGTCGTCGAACGTGTCGACGACGCGCTCCATGACCTCGCGCGGAGTGCAGCGTGCGCGAGTCGTACATGGTCGCGAGGATGCCGTCGAGCTGCAGCGCCGGGTTCAGGCGGTCGCGCACCTTGTCGATCGTCTCGATGAGGAGCGCCACACCGCGGAGGGCGAAGAACTCGCACTCGAGCGGGATGAGCACGCCGTGCGCCGCCGTGAGGGCGTTCACCGTCAGCAGCCCGAGCGAGGGCTGGCAGTCGACGAGGATCACGTCGTAGTCCTTGGCGACCTTGCGGAGCACGCTCGCGAGGATCTGCTCGCGGGCGACCTCGTTCACCAGGTGCACTTCGGCTGCGGACAGGTCGATGTTCGCCGGGATGACGTCGAGGTACGGCGTGTTCGTCGGCTGGATGACCTGGTTCGGGTCCTTGATCGAGCCCATCAGCAGGTCGTAGACCGTGGGGATGTCGTGCGTGCGGACACCGAGGCCCGCGGACAGCGCGCCCTGCGGGTCGAAGTCCACCGCGAGCACCTTGCGGCCGTACTCCGCGAGCGCCGCACCGAGGTTGATCGACGTCGTGGTCTTGCCGACGCCGCCCTTCTGGTTGCAGAGCGCGATGATGCGAGCGGGGCCGTGACCGTCGAGTTCCTCGGGCACCGCGAACTGCCGGACGGGCCGTCCGGTCGGACCGTAGGTGGTCTCGCCGGTTCCGGGGGTGGTCGTCGGGTTCGTGCTCACCCGGCCATCGTACCGGCGACGGCCACCCGGACCGGGCCGCACCGCCGTACCGACGACCGCACGCGACATCCGGGCCGCGCGCCGACGGGCGGAGGCGAGCCGCGCCTCCAGGCCGTCACGCCGGGCGCAACGCCACCCGCATGCTGTCCACGCGCTCCGCGATGACGGCGTCCGCCGTCCACCGCTGCTGCAGGCGACCGACGAGCTCCTGCACCTGGCCCTGGTCGAGCCCCGGGTGGAGCGCCAGCCCGACCGTCAGCTCCGCCCCCGCGAAGCGCCCGAGCGGGTCCCCCGGCGAGAGCTCGACCCGTGCCACCGCGCGCTCCCCGACGACGGAGTCGGCGAAGGCCTGCGCGACCTCCGGGTCCTCGAAGCAGGGCGTCCACGGCAGGTCCTGGCCGAGCGCCCACACGGCCGGTCGACGGAGCACGAACTCGGTCGGCGCCGTGGGGTCGAGCACGACGAGCTGGGTCTCCTCGCTCGCCGCGGCCATCGCCACCCGACGCGACTCGGCCGGCACCGGGCGGGCGTCGGCGTCCCACGTACGCATCGCCTCGACGGAGGTGAACGCCGGCATCACGCTGCGCCCGTCGGGGCCGGCGACCGTGACGATCGAGAGCTCCTGCGTCTTTTCGACGAGCTTGCCGGTGTCGGTGTGGCCGACGTCACCCGCTTCGGCGATGAGCGGGATGAGCAGGCGTGCCGTGCGGAGGGCATCGACGATCGCGCGTTGCGAACCGCCCTCCGGCAGGGCCGTGATCGCGGCGACGAGGGCCGGGTCCGCCAGTCCGTCGTCGTCGTCGAAGGTCGTGTCGTGCTGGTCGAAGGCGCGGCCGGCCCAGGCGAAGCCCGCCGAGTCGGCTGCGCCGCCCGGGGTGTGCGCGTCGTCGGGGTGCCCGTTCGCGGCCGGGTGGCCGTTCGTGGTCGCTTGCCCGGGCGCGGCTGGCTGCCCGGCGTGCTCGGGCGCGTCCGGGCCGGTGCCGCGGCCGTTCGAGATGCCCGCCACGGGGCTACTCCGAGGCGATGTCGAGGGCGGCCGGGAGCGTGAACGCCCCCGAGTAGAGCGCCTTGCCGATGATGGCGCCCTCCAGCCCGTGCGGAACGAGTTCCCGCAGCGCCCGGAGGTCGTCGAGCGTCGAGATCCCGCCGGACGCCACGACGGGCTGGTCGGTCCGGTCGCAGACCTCGCGCAGCAGGTCCACGTTCGGCCCCTGGAGCGTGCCGTCCTTCGTGACGTCGGTCACGACGTAGCGGGCGCAGCCGGCTTCCTCGAGGCGGTCGAGCACCTCCCACAGGTCCCCCGCGTCCTCCGTCCAGCCGCGGCTCGCGAGCGTCGTCCCACGCACGTCGAGCCCCACCGCGATCTGCTCGCCGTACGTCCCGATCACGCGCGCCGCCCACTCCGGGTTCTCGAGCGCGGCGGTGCCGAGGTTCACTCGCGCGGCGCCGGTGGCGAGCGCCGCCTCGAGGGACGCGTCGTCGCGGATGCCGCCCGACAGCTCGACGTTGACGCCCTCGACCTCGCGCACGGCGTGCGCGATCACCTTGCGGTTGTCGCCGCGACCGAACGCCGCGTCGAGGTCGACGAGGTGGATCCACTCGGCACCCTGGTCGCGCCAGGTGCGGGCGGCGGACACCGGGTCGCCGTAGGAGGTCTCGCTCCCCGCCTCGCCCTGGGTGAGACGGACCGCCTGGCCGTCGACGACGTCCACGGCGGGCAGCAGGACGAGGGGCGGGGTGGCGATGAGGTCGGTCATGGTCCTGTCTTCGTTGCGGTGGCGGGCGGGTCGGGTGCGGTGGTCCGCGGTGCGGTGTCGGCCTGGAGGCGCGGTGCCGGTCCGTCCCGCGTCTCGCCCCGACCGGTCGGCCGGGTCGTGACGGGGTGGTGGGCGGCCGGTGGTCGCGGCCGGGTCGGTGGTCGCGTCCGGGTCGCCGGTCGCGTCCGGGTCGCCGGTCGCGGCCGGGTCGCCGGTCGCGGCCGGGTCGCCGGTCGCGGCCGGGTCGCTGGTCGCGGCCGGGTCAGAGGGAGTTCACCCAGTTCCGGAGCAGCCGGATGCCCGGCTCCCCCGACTTCTCCGGGTGGAACTGCGTGGCGGTCAGGGGGCCGTTCTCGACCGCGGCGACGAACCGCTGCCCGTGTTCCGCCCACGTCAGACGAGGTGCTCGGAACGGCCCGTACGCCTCGAGCGGGAAGTCTGTCACGCCGTACGAGTGCACGAAGTAGAAGCGCTCGTCGTGCAGACCGTCGAAGAGCACCGAGTCCTCCGGCGCCTGGACCGTGTTCCAGCCCATGTGCGGCAGCACCTCGGCCTGGATCTGTTCGACCGTGCCGGGCCACTGTCCGAGACCCTCGACGTCGGCACCGCGCTCGATGCCCCGCGCGAAGAGGACCTGCATGCCGACGCAGATGCCGAGCACCGGTCGACCGCCCGCCAACCGCCGGTCGACGATCTCGCCGCCCTGCACGCCCTCGAGCTGGTCGATCACCGCGGCGAACGCGCCGACGCCGGGGACGAGCAGGCCGTCGGCGTTCAGCGCGGCCTGCTTGTCCGAGGTCAGCGTCACGTCCGCGCCGGCGCGCTCGAGGGCCTTCGCCGCCGAGTGCACGTTGCCGGAGCCGTAGTCAAGGACGACGACGTTCGGCCGCGCACCGGTCGGGTTCGTGTCGCGGGCGCCGTCGTTCGTGGTCCGCGCGTCGCGGGCACTGTCGTCGTTGGTCTGCGCGTCGGTCACAGCTTGCCCTTCGTGGACGGGATGCCGTCGACCCGCGGGTCGAGCTCGACCGCCTTGCGCATCGCACGGGCGAACGCCTTGAACTCGGCCTCGGCGATGTGGTGCGGATCGCGGCCCTCGAGGACGCGGACGTGCACCGTGATGCCGGCGTTGAACGTGATCGCCTCGAACACGTGGCGGACGAGCGATCCCGTGAAGTGCCCGCCGATGCGGTGGAACTCGAACCCTGCGGGTTCGCCGGTGTGCACGAGGAACGGACGCCCGGAGACGTCGACGACGGCCTGCGCGAGTGCTTCGTCGAGCGGAACGAGGGCGTCACCGTACCGGCCGATGCCAGCCCGGTCCCCCAGGGCCTGCTTGAGCGCCTGGCCGAGCACGATGCCGGTGTCCTCGACGGTGTGGTGCACGTCGATGTCCGTGTCGCCCGTGGACCGCACGCGGAGGTCGATGAGCGAGTGCTTGCTGAACGCCGTGAGCATGTGGTCGAAGAACGGCACGCTCGTCGAGATGTCGGACGAGCCGGTGCCGTCGAGGTCGAGCGCGAGTTCGATGCTCGACTCGCTCGTGCTCCGGCTGATCGAGGCGGTGCGGGCGGTCATGCTCCAGCCCTAACGGGCGGCTGTTCGGCGGCCACGCGGCGCATGGCGTCGAGGAAGGCCGTGGTCTCCTCCGCGGTCCCCGCGCTCACCCGGAGGTGGTTGGGGATGCCGAGGTCACGGACGATGACGTCCTGTTCGAGCAGCGCCTCGAACGCGGCGTGCGGGTCGGCGACGCCGCCGAACAAGACGAAGTTCGACCAGGTCTCGTACGTCCGGTACCCCATCGCCTGCAGCTCGGTGACCATCCGGTCGCGCTGCCCCTTGATGTCGTCGACCATCGCGAGCATCTCGGGAGCGTGCCGGAGCGCCGCGACCGCCGCCGCCTGGGTCAGGGCGGAGAGGTGGTACGGCAGCCGGACAAGCCGGATCGCGTCGATCACAGCGGGGTGTGCCGCCATGTAGCCGACGCGCGCGCCCGCGAAGGCGAAGGCCTTGCTCATGGTCCGGGACACGACGAGCCGCTCGCGCCCGGGCAGCAGCGTGAGCGCGCTCGGGGCGTCGGACGGCATGAACTCGGCGTACGCCTCGTCCACCATCACGATGCCGTCAGTCGCGGCGTACGCGGCCTCGATCGTCTCGATGGCGAGCGGCGTGCCGGTGGGGTTGTTCGGGCCGCAGAGGAACACGATGTCCGGCTGGTGCTCGCGGATGGCGGCGACCACGGTCTCCGGCGAGATGCGGAACTCGTCGTCACGCTGCGCCGGGATCCAAGTGGTGCCGGTGCCCGACGCGAGGATCGAGTGCATCGAGTAGGTGGGCGGGAAGCCGAGCACCGTGCGGCCCGGTCCGCCGAAGGCCTGGAGGAGCTGCTGCAGGACCTCGTTCGAACCGTTCGCGGCCCAGATCTGCTCGGGACCGATCTGCTGCTCGGTGCCGAGCCCGCGCTGCAGGTACGCGGCGAGGGACTGGCGGAGCTCGGTGAACTCGCGGTCCGGGTAGCGGTTCACGGTCGTCAGCGCCTGCCGGATCGACGCCACGATGTCCTCGGCGACGTCCGCCGGCACCGGATGCGTGTTCTCGTTGACGTTGAGCTGCACGCGGACGTGCTTCTGCGGGGCGCCGTAGGGGCTCTGCCCGCGTAGGTCGTCTCGGATCGGGAGGTCTTCGAGCGTGAATGCCACCGATCCATCGTAGGCCGAGTGACCTGTCCGAGGACCGGCCGTCCGGACGGTGCGCAGCGAGCGCTCCCGCGTGCGCGTTACTGGCCGTACTTCGGCATTACTGGCCGGAGGTGTACTTGGCCGGGATGGCGATCTGCTCGCCGGCCCACAGCCCGGATCCGTCCAGCGCGTTCAGGCTGATGACGTCCTGCACGAAGTCGCGTGGGTCGGCGTTCGGAGCGGTCTCTTCCGCGAGCTGCCAGAGCGTCTCGCCCGGCTGGATCGTCACGGTGTCGAAGTGCACGTCCGCTGCGGCGTTGCCGGCCGAGGCCTGGCCACCGTTCAGCACCGCGAATCCGACGCCGAGGAGCAGGGGGATCGCGGTCAGCGTCGTGATGACGAAGCGTCCGCGGCGCGTGAGACGCAGGCGCGTACGCACGGCGGGCGCCGAGGTGCGCTGGGTGTCAGCGATGGCGATGGTGCTCATGTCGTTCTTGCCTTCCCGTTCGGGTGGACCGAAGCCCTGTACCGAACACATACGTTCGACTCCGTGGTCGCACAAGTGGCGTGCAGAGATTTCTGGGGGTTTTTCCGCCGACACGCTCGAACAGGTGTTTGTCCGGCGGTGACCGGTCGGATACTGTTTCGATCGACTGGGACAAGTCAAGCGGGGACCACCGACATTCCCGCGGGCACCGTCCCGGCACCGACGAAGGGCGAGACGACGTGGTGGACGAACTGCGGGGACAGAAGCCGCTGACGGCGAAGCAGCAGGCGATCCTCGACGCGATCCGCGCGTCGATCGCCAGCCGGGGGTACCCGCCGAGCATGCGTGAGATCGGCGACGCAGCCGGGCTGTCCTCGCTCTCGAGCGTCTCGCACCAGCTCGGTCAGCTCGAACTCGGCGGCTGGATCCGTCGCGACCCGAACCGCCCCCGGGCGCTCGAGGTCCTGGTCGACGAGCCCACCCCGACGTCGAAGGACCGGACGTCGACGCCACCACGCTCGTCCCGCTCGTCGGCCGGATCGCCGCTGGCGTCCCGATCACCGCCGAGCAGCACGTCGACGAGATCGTGCCGCTCCCCCGTCAGCTCGTCGGCACGGGTGACCTCTTCATGCTCAAGGTCGTGGGCGAGTCGATGATCGACGCCGCGATCTGCGACGGCGACTGGGTGGTCGTGCGGTCGCAGCAGACCGCCGACAACGAGGACATCGTCGCGGCCATGCTCGACGAGGAAGCCACCGTCAAGGTCTTCCGGCAGCGCGACGGCCACACGTGGCTGCTCCCCCGCAACACCGCGTTCGAACCGATCCTCGGCGACGCGGCCACCGTGCTCGGCAAGGTCGTGGCGGTCCTCCGCTCCCTCTGAGCCGGCGCCCCCTCCTCCTCGGGGGACGCAATCTCCTCCAAAACGCAACGAAGGCGGCTACTCGCAGGGGTGTACCTCTGCGAGTAGCCGCCTTCGTTGCGCTTTTGCGGAACGCGGTGGCGCGAACGCGCTACGCGGAAGCGACCGGCACGACCGGCGCGACCACGAACGGGTCCAGCTCCGAGACCTGCCGACGGAACACCCGCACCTGCAGCGCGTGTGCCGTCCTCGACGTAGTCGACCGCGTCCACCGCGCCCGCGTCGTGCAGTGACGACACGAGGTCACCGCGGTCGTACGGGATCACCACGGTGAGCGACACGTCGGGTTCGGGCAGCCGGGCCTCGATCGCCTCGAGCAGGGTCTGGATGCCCTCGCCCGTGCGAGCGGAGACGAACACAGCGTCCGGCACGAGGCCGACCAGCACGAGCCGCTGCGACTCGTCGATCAGGTCCGCCTTGTTGAACGCGACGATCTCCGGGATGTCCCGGGCCCCGACGTCCCCGATGACCTCGCGCACCGTGGACAGCTGCGCAGCGGGGTCGGGGTGCGACCCGTCGACCACGTGCACGATGACGTCGGCCTCGCCGACCTCTTCCAGCGTCGAGCGGAACGCCTCGACGAGCTGGTGCGGCAGGTTGCGCACGAAGCCGACCGTGTCGACGAAGGTGAACTCGCGGCCCTTGGCGCTCTCGGTGCGGCGCACGGTGGCGTCCAGCGTCGCGAACAGCTGGTTCTGCACGAGCACGCCCGCGCTCGTCAGCCGGTTCAGCAACGAGGACTTGCCCGCGTTCGTGTAGCCGGCGATCGCGACGCTCGGCACGTCGTTCCGGTGCCGGTCGGCACGCTTGGCCTCACGCGCGGGGCGGAAGCCAGCGATCTGCCGACGCAGCTTCGACATCCGGGTGTGGATGCGGCGGCGGTCGAGCTCGATCTTCGTCTCACCGGGGCCACGCGAACCCATACCGGCACCGCCGGAGACCCGACCACCGGCCTGGCGGGACATCGACTCACCCCAACCACGCAGGCGCGGCAGGAGGTACTCGAGCTGGGCGAGTTCGACCTGTGCCTTGCCCTCGCGGCTCTTCGCGTGCTGGCTGAAGATGTCGAGGATGACGGCCGTGCGGTCGATGACCTTGACCTTCACCACGTCCTCAAGCGCTCGGCGCTGGGACGGTGCGAGCTCGGTGTCGGCGATGACCGTGTCGGCGCCGGTGGCCTTGACGACCATCGCGAGTTCCTCGGCCTTGCCCTTGCCGAGGTACGTCGACGGGTCGGGGTTCGGTCGGCGCTGCAGCTAGCCCGTCGAGCACCACCGCGCCGGCGGTCTCGGCGAGGGCGGCGAGCTCACGGAGGGAGTTCTCGGCGTCGGCGGCGTCGGCCTGCGGGTACACGCCGATGAGGACGACCTGCTCGAGCCGGAGCTGCCGGTACTCGACCTCGGTGACGTCCTCGAGTTCGGTGGAGAGGCCGGCGACGCGACGGAGGGCCGCGCGGTCCTCGCGGTCGTACTGGTCGCCGTCGCCGTTCCAGCCGCGGTCGTCCACCGACCGGGTCTGGATCGCCTGCGCGGGCGCGAACACGGACGACGAGGCCCGTGAGTCGGCGTTGCGCAGGACTCGTTCGACGACACCGGCAGCGCTGTCGTCAGTGGTTGGTTGGTCGTGCTCGTTGGAGTCCGTCATGCTGTCCACAGGGTACCTCCGCCGTGCTCAGGACACACGGGGTTGCCGGTACGGTTCATCCATGGCGAACGACCACTACTTCTCTGCGAGTCCGGAGAGCGATGCTCGGCCTCGCCAGATCACCGTCACCCTCGCGGGCCGGACCCTCACGCTGACCACCGCGGCCGGCGTGTTCAGCCCCGACGGTCTCGACCGTGGTACCCGCGTCCTGCTCGGCTCCGTCCCGCCACCGGCGTCCGACGGCGCGCTCCTCGACGTCGGCTGCGGCTGGGGCCCGATCGCGATCACCATGGCGCTCCAGTCCCCCGACGCGCAGGTCTGGGGCGTGGACGTCAACGAACGGGTCCTCGGCCTCGCCCGGGCGAACGCCGCGGCTGCCGGAGCCGGGAACGTCTCGATCGCGCTGCCGGACGACGTCCCGGCAGACCTGCGGTTCCGGACGATCTGGTCGAACCCGCCGATCCGTGTCGGCAAGGACGAACTGCACCAGATCCTGCTCACCTGGCTCCCCCGGCTCGAGGTCGGCGGCGACGCCTGGCTCGTCGTGTCGAAGGACCTCGGCGGCGACTCGCTGCAGCGCTGGCTGCGGGACACGCTCGACGACGGCTTCCACGTCACGCGCGCCACGACGGACAAGGGCTTCCGCGTCCTGCGGGTGCACCGCACCGCCTGAGCGCCGCGTCCCCGAGACGGACCGCCGCCGCCTCTCCTTCGACGCACCACGGACGTCAGCCTGGAGGCACGACCCACCGCACCGACGTCGGTGACGCTGGGCGGGCCTCCCGTCCGCCCACCGTGGTCGCGTCCGGTGGACACGCGCCGACGGGATCAGACCGTCAGGTCACCCGAGAAGACGAGCTCCGCCGGACCGGAGAGCGAGACGTGCTCGCCGTCCTCCGCCGCGAACATGCGGACCGTGACGACACCGCCGGGCACGCGCACGCGCCAGGTGTCCGGCGCACCGTTGCCGGCCCAGTGGCGGGTCGCGAGGGCCGCGGCCACCGCGCCGGTGCCGCACGACAGCGTCTCGCCGCTGCCCCGCTCGTGCACGCGCATCGTGATCTCGCCCACGCCGTCCTTGATGAGCGGGTCACCGGGCAGGACGAACTCGACGTTCGCTCCGGCAGCGGGCAGCGGGTCGAGCACGGGGATGTACGTGAGGTCGACGTCCGCGAGCTCGTCCTCCGTCGCGAGGGCGACCACGACGTGCGGGTTGCCGACGTCGATGCCGAGGCCCGGGCGCGCACGGTCGAGGTTCTTCGCGCGCACCAGGACGTCGTCCGCGCCGCCGCCCTCGATGCCGAGCCCCCAGCGGCCGAGGTCGGCCGAGAAGCCGTTCGTGGTGCGCTGGACGTCGACCAGGCCCTTGCGGCTACCGACCGTCAGGGTCTCTCCCGGGGCGAGGTCGACCAGGCCGGACTCGGTGAGGTACCGGGCGAACACGCGGATGCCGTTGCCGCACATCTCGGCGACCGAGCCGTCGGCGTTGTGGTAGTCCATGAACCAGGTCGCGGCGGGCTCGACGGCGACGAGCGCCCGACCCTCCGGCAGTGCTTCGGACCGCACGGCGCGGATGACGCCGTCGCCGCCGACGCCGAACCGCCGGTCCGCGATGGCCCGGATGCGGTCGGGGGTCAAGTCGACCGTGGCGTCGGGGTCGGCGAACAGGACGAAGTCGTTGCCGGTCCCCTGGCCCTTGGTGAAGTGCAGCTCGGTCACGGGACGATCCTACGGGCAGCGTCCGTCAGCGCGGCGCGGTCGGCGCCGGTGACGTCGAGGACCTCGGCGTCGGCGTACCGGCGGAACCACGAGACCTGGCGACGGGCGTACTTGCGGGTCGCGATCCCGGTCGCCTCCACCGCCTGCTCGACGGTCGCGTCGCCGTGCAGCACCTCGAGGGCCTGCGAGTACCCGATCGCGGCTCGGGCCGTCCGGCCCTGCTCCAGCCCGCGGTCGCGGAGCGCGCGGACCTCGTCCACCAGGCCCGCGTCGAACATCCGGGCGGCACGCTGGTGCAGCGCCTCGACGAGCTGCGCGCGGTCGCGGTGCAGGTGCAGGATCCGCGCGGGTCGCCAGGGGCGGGGCACGGACGGGAGGCTCGGGGTCACCACCTCGGATCGGCTCGCGATCTCGAGTGCGCGGATCAACCGCCGCGGGTTGCGCGCGTCGATGGTCGCTGCGGCCGTCGGGTCGAGGGTGCGCAGCCGTTCGAGCAGGATGCCCGGGCCGAGTTCGTCGTGCTCGCGCTCGAGGCGTGCGCGGAGCTCCGGGTCGGTCCCGGGGAACGCCAGGTCGAACAGGACCGCCGAGACGTACAGCCCGCTGCCGCCGACGAGTACCGCGACGCCGCCCCGCGCCTGGATCGCCGCGACGTCGGCTCGGGCGTCGCGCTGGTACGCGGCGACGCTCGCCTCGTCGGTCACGTCGAGCACGTCGAGCTGGTGGTGCGGGATGCCGTGCCGCTCGTCCGGCGGGAGCTTCGCCGTACCGATGTCCATGCCGCGGTAGAGCTGCATGGCGTCGGCGTTGACGATCTCGGCGTCGCGTCCGGCAGCGCGGAGCCGTTCGGCGATCGCGATGCCGAGGTCGGACTTGCCCGTGCCCGTGGCGCCGACGACCGCGATCAGGGCGTCGGGACCGGCCGCGTCCGTGGGATCGACCGCGCCGGTTGCGCCCGCGGGACCGGTCCCGTCAGCGGGCCCCGTCCCGTCAGCGGGCCCCTTCCCGTCAGCGGCCGACACGGACGGTCGGCAGCCCGAGGGAGACCGCACGCGCACCCTCGCTGGGCGCAGGCGGGGTCGGGACGCCGCAGCTCTCGGCCTGGGCACGGTCCCACGCGTCGCCGGCGCGGGTGCGACGGATCGGCAGTGGGCCCGCGTTGTCGGCGATGAGGAAGTGCGGGGCGGACCGGGTCACCTCGACCGTGACGACGTCGCCCGGGCGCGGCACGTCGGAACCCTCGGGGACGGCGAAGTGCACGAGACGGGAGTCCTCCGCGCGGCCGGACAGGCGGTGCGTCGCCTCGTCCTTCTTCCCCTCGCCGGTGGCGACGAGCACCTCGACGCGACGGCCGACCTGCTTCGCGTTCTCCTCCGCGGTGATGTGCTCCTGCAGGGCGACGAGCCGTTCGTAGCGCTCCTGCACGACGTGCTTCGGCAGCTGCTCGTCCATCGTCGCCGCAGGCGTACCCGGTCGGATCGAGTACTGGAAGGTGAAGGCCGACGCGAACCGGGACTGCTCGACGACGCGCAGGGTGTCCTCGAAGTCCTGCTCGGTCTCGCCGGGGAACCCGACGATGATGTCCGTCGAGATCGCCGCGTTCGGGATCTTCGCGCGGACGCGGTCGAGGATGCCGAGGAACCGCTCGCTCCGGTAGCTCCGACGCATCGCCTTGAGGATCCGGTCGGACCCGGACTGCAGCGGCATGTGCAGCTGCGGCATGACGTTCGGCGTCTCGGCCATCGCGTCGATGACGTCGTCGGTGAAGGCGGCCGGGTGCGGGCTGGTGAACCGCACGCGTTCGAGACCGTCGATCTGCCCTGCCGCGCGGAGCAGCTTGCCGAACGCCTGCCGGTCACCGAACTCGACGCCGTAGGAGTTCACGTTCTGGCCGAGCAGGGTGACCTCGATCGCACCGTCGTCGACGAGCGCCTGGATCTCGGCGAGGACGTCCCCGGGGCGACGGTCCTTCTCCTTACCGCGGAGCGACGGCACGATGCAGAACGTGCAGGTGTTGTTGCAGCCGACGGAGATCGACACCCAGCCACTGTGCGTCGAGTCGCGCTTCGTCGGGAGTGTCGAGGGGAACACGTCCAGCGCCTCGAGGATCTCGATCTGCGCTTCGTCGTTGTGACGCGACCGCTCGAGCAGCGTCGGCAGCGACCCCATGTTGTGCGTGCCGAACACCACGTCGACCCACGGCGCCTTCTCGAGGATGACGTTCTTGTCCTTCTGCGCCAGGCACCCGCCCACGGCGATCTGCATGCCGGGGTGCTCGCGCTTGATGCCGGCGAGCTGCCCGAGGTTGCCGTAGAGGCGGTTGTCGGCGTTCTCACGCACGGCGCAGGTGTTGATGACGACGACGTCGGCCTGCTCGCCGTCGGCCGCGACGTACCCGGCGGCCTGGAGCGAACCGCTCAGCCGCTCGGAGTCGTGCACGTTCATCTGGCACCCGTAGGTGCGGACTTCGTAGGTGCGGGGGCGCGCTTCGAGGGTGGCCATGGTCGTCCCAGTGTAAATCGGACCACGCACAGACCAAGTGCGGACCACGCACGGATGGGCGCGGTGCGGGTTACTCGAACCGCACGGGCCCGCGAGGCCCGCCCTTCGGCCGCCCGCCGCCGTCGAGCGCTCGCTCCACCGCGATCCGGACGACGCCGCCGTTGTAGCCCTTGCGCATCAGGAACCCGGAGAGTCGGCGTTCGGCGGTCGCCCGGTCGAGCCCGCGCAACTGCCCCGCACGCTTCTGCGCGAGCTCGATGGCACGCACGAACTCGTCGTCCTCGTCGTCGGCCGCGGCCTCGAGCGCCGCGTCGATGGCGGCTTGGTCGATGCCCCGGCGTCGGAGTTCCGCGACCACACCCTGCCGGCCGAGGCCCTTCCGGTCGTGCAGACGGTCGACGAGGTCGGTCGCGAGGGCGACGTCGTCGACCAGGCCGACCCGGGTGAGCCGCTCGATCTCGTACTCGACCACGTCGGCGTCGAGGTCGTTCTCGGCGAGCATCTTCCGGAGCTCGGACTCGCTCACGCCCTTGCGGCTCAACGCGCGCATGCTCAGTCGCTCGGCGTCGGCCCGCTGCTCGTCGATCGGGCGCGGGGCGTCGGCCGGGTCGATCTCGGCGCCGGAGTCGATGGCGAACACCGACGCGGTCGAGGCGTCGGCGGTCGAGTCCTCGTCGTAGCCGTCCTGTTCGGCGCGGGCGGTGCGGCCGCTCCCGTCACCGACGACCGGCGACAGCCAGTCTGCTCTGGGCGCGCGCGCCCTGGATCGGCAGCGGCACGGGGGTGTCGGCATCGGCGTCCTGCGACCGCACGCTCGCCGACGGCGCGTCGACGCCCGTTCCCCAACTCGGATCCGAGGGGTCCGGTACCGAGGTGGGGGCAGGAGCGGGAGCAGGAGCCGCGGCCCGACGACGGGACCGCGCACCGAACAGGTCGGTGACCGGTGCGAGGTCCTCGTCGTCGTGGTGGTCGGTCGTCACGCGCCCTTGCGCTCCGCGATCTTCGGCGCGATCGACTCGACGGGTGCGTCAGCCTCGGCCTTCGCCGCGCCGACACCGAGCTTCGCGAGGATCTTGCCCTCGATCTCGGCGGCGATCTCCGGGTTCTGGATCAGGAAGGACCGCGAGTTCTCCTTGCCCTGGCCGAGCTGGTCACCGTCGTAGGTGTACCAGGCACCCGACTTCTTGACGATGCCGTGGTCGACACCGAAGTCGAGCAGCGAGCCCTCTCGCGAGATGCCGACGCCGTACAGGATGTCGAACTCGGCCTGCTTGAAGGGCGGCGCCATCTTGTTCTTGACGACCTTGACGCGGGTGCGGTTGCCGACGGCGTCCGTCCCGCTCTTGAGCGTCTCGATACGGCGGATGTCGAGTCGGACGGACGCGTAGAACTTCAGCGCCTTACCGCCGGACGTGGTCTCCGGCGAACCGAAGAACACGCCGATCTTCTCGCGCAGCTGGTTGATGAAGATCATCGTGGTCTGGGTCTGGTTCAGCCCACCGGCGAGCTTGCGCAGCGCCTGGGACATGAGTCGGGCCTGCAGGCCGACGTGCGAGTCGCCCATCTCGCCCTCGATCTCGGCACGGGGCACGAGGGCCGCGACGGAGTCGATCACGATGAGGTCGATGGAGCCGGAGCGGACGAGCATGTCCGCGATCTCGAGCGCCTGCTCGGCGGTGTCGGGCTGCGACACCAGGAGGGCGTCGATGTCGACACCGAGCTTCTTGGCGTACTCGGGGTCGAGCGCGTGCTCGGCGTCGATGAACGCCGCGATGCCGCCGGCACGCTGGGCGTTGGCGATCGCGTGGATGGTCAGGGTCGTCTTACCCGAGGACTCCGGGCCGTAGATCTCGACGATGCGGCCGCGGGGAAGTCCGCCGATGCCGAGCGCGACGTCGAGCGCCACCGACCCGGTCTGGATGACGTTGACCGGGGCGCGGTCGTCCGACCCGAGGCGCATGATCGCACCCTTGCCGAACTGCTCTGTCGATCTGGGCGAGTGCGGTCTCGAGGGCCTTCTCGCGGTCTGCCGGTGATGGCATGGGGTGCTCCTTCTTGCTCGGTGTCGGCCGCCTGTAGGCTGTCGCGTCCACACCGGCCGATGGTGCAAGGCCAGTGGTTCTGCGACAAGGCTTCGGGCTGTTCCCGTTGACTCCGAACCTAGGGCGGGCCACCGACATCACTGCCGTCAGCCGCGCGATCTGTGGACGAACTCCTCGAACAGCGCCGATGTGGAGGAAGCTACCACCGATCGAACACGCGTTCGAGCAACACGCCGAACACGTGTTCGGACGCGCTGGTCGTCCTCCGGGTCAGTCCCGGGGCTCCGCCAGACCCTTGCCGTGCCGCTTGTCGAGCGGGACGTCCTGCGAGTCGCAGAGCGCCTCCCACACCCGGCGCGCGTCGATGCCGGCGTCGAGCGCGTCGGCCGCCGACCGCCCACCGAGCTCCTCGAGCACCACGTCACGACTGACCACGGCACCGTAGGCGTCACCGAACACCTGGTCGACGGCCCGCCAGAACTCACTCACCCGCATCGTTCCAGCGTAACGAGCACGACCGGTGCGGACGGACCGGAACGACGAACGCCCCGCCGGCAGGACCGGCGGGGGCGTTCGGGAGCGGTGGCGTCAGCGCACCGCGAGGTCGTTGTCGAACTCGGCGACGAGGTCGTCGGGGAGCGTGTCGGGGACGGGGGTGAGCCCTTCGACCACGGCGAGGCGGTCGCCCACTTCGCGCATGATGGTCGAGATCGGGGTGTCCAGCGCGTCCGCGACGGACGCGAGGATCTCCGAGCTGGCTTCCTTCTGCCCGCGCTCGACCTCGCTGAGGTACCCGAGGGCAACGCTGGCCTTGGACGCGACCTGACGGAGGGTCCGGCCCTTCTGCAAGCGGAAGTCCCGCAGAACGTCGCCGATTTCCTGACGAACGAGAACCATGAGAACTCCTCCTCTCTGTCGTCTCCGCGCCCGCTCGGACCGGATGGCCGAGTTCGGGTTGAGCAACAATAGCGTTGCCGGTTGCAGCATGCTAGCGAGGCCGGCTGCTGTACCGCTGGAGATTGCGTGAGATGTAACCCAGTGGAAACGGGACCTATTCCCGGCCCCGGAGCGTGGACGACATCCGTGCCAGGAGTTCGGAGACGGTGGCGTGCCGGATTGCCTCCCGGTCACCGTCGAGGTGCAGCTCGTACGCCTCGGCACCGTTCGCCGACGCGATCCCGACGAACACCGTCCCCACGGGCATGCCGTCCTGCGGGTCCGGTCCGGCGACACCCGTCGTGCTGATCCCCCACGTCGCCGGCGCTCCGTCGACGGACATCGCGATCCGGACACCGGCTGCCATCTGCCGTGCGACCTCCGGGTCGACCGCGCCCTTCGCGTCGAGGAGGTCGGCGTCGACCCCGAGGAGCTCGTGCTTGATCGGGGTCGCGTAGGCCACGACACCGCCACGGACGACGGCGCTCGCACCGGGGACGTCCACGAGGGTGGCCACGACGAGCCCGCCGGTGAGTGACTCGGCCACGCCGACGGTCTCGCCCTGTGCGGTCAGCTCGGCGATGAGGCCGGGAGCCACGGGCACCGGCACCGGTGCGGGGTCGTCGGTCACGCTGCGCTGCGGTTGTGCTTCCATGCCTGCCAGAGGTAGTCGATGCCGCTCAGGATCGTTGCCAGGAACGCGGCGGTCATCAGGATGCCGTTCACCCAGTGCGCCCACTCGCCCACCAGGTTCCACCACGGGAAGAGCGCGGCGGTCAGCGCCACTGCCTGCCAGTACCGTCTTGATCTTGCCCCCGCGGCTGGCCGGGATCACCCGGTCGGACAGCACCGCGAAGCGGAACACCGTGATGCCGATCTCGCGCACCATGATGAGGACCGTCACGTACCAGGGCAGCTCGGCGAGGATCGACAGCGCGACGAGGGCACCACCGATCAGGACCTTGTCGGCGATCGGGTCGACGAGCTTGCCGAAGTCGGTGACCAGGTTCTGCCGGCGGGCGATGATGCCGTCCGCGCTGTCGGTGACGATGGCCACGACGAAGACGACCGCTGCCCAGATCCGCAGGGGCCCGTCGGCGCCGGCGTCCGCCAGCAGCAGGACGAAGAACAGCGGCGCCATCAGGATGCGCACCACCGTGATGATGTTCGCGACGTTCGCCGTGGACGCCGGACCGGTGCCCTTGCGGAGCAGGCGTCCGCGCCACGGGAACTTGGCGCCGTGCGACGTGTCCGTACCGTTCGAGGCGGTCATCGCACTCACTCCCTGCCCGTCGTCCCCACGCGTCCTCGTCGGGCTCGTCGTCGACCTCACTGTACCCGCGGGTCATGTCCCCCACCGGGTCGGCGCCGTAGCGGTCATCGCCACCGGAGAGCGGCCCGTCGACGGCCGCGGCCGTCGGCGCAGCACCCGCGGGCGGAGCCGCCGGAGCCGGGGGGCTCCTCGCCCCGGAGCTTCGCGAGCACGGACGGCAGCTGGTCGGCGGTGACGAGCACGTCGCGCGCCTTCGACCCCTCGGACGGGCCGACGATGTCACGCGACTCCATGAGGTCCATGAGGCGTCCGGCCTTGGCGAACCCGACGCGCAGCTTGCGCTGGAGCATCGAGGTCGAGCCGAACTGCGTCGACACGACCTGCTCGACCGCGGCCAGCAGCAGCTCGAGGTCGTCACCGATGTCGGCGTCGATCTCCTTGCGCTCCACCACGGCCTGGACGTCCTGCCGGTACTCGGGACGGGCCTGCCGGGTGACGTGCTGGACGACCTCGGCGACCTCGCTCTCGTTCACCCAGGCGCCCTGCACGCGGAGCGACTTCGACGACCCCATCGGCAGGAAGAGCGCGTCGCCCTGCCCGATGAGCTTGTCGGCGCCCGGCTGGTCGAGGATGACCCGGCTGTCCGTGACGCTGGTGACCGCGAACGCGATGCGCGACGGGACGTTCGCCTTGATCAGGCCGGTGATGACGTCGACCGAGGGCGCTGCGTCGCGAGCACGAGGTGGATGCCGGCGGCACGGGCCAGCTGGGTGATGCGGACGATCGACTCCTCGACGTCGCGGGGTGCCACGAGCATGAGGTCGGCGAGCTCGTCCACCACGACGAGCAGGTACGGGTACGGCTTGAGCTTCCGCTCGCTGCCCGCGGGCAGGACGATCTCGTTGTTCTCGATCGCCTTGTTGAAGTCGTCGACGTGGCGGAACCCGAACGACGCGAGGTCGTCGTACCGCATGTCCATCTCCTTCACGACCCACTGCAGCGCCTCGGCCGCCTTCTTCGGGTTCGTGATGATCGGCGTGATGAGGTGCGGGACCCCGGCGTAGATCGAGAGCTCCACGCGCTTCGGATCGACGAGGACCATGCGGACCTCAGACGGCTTCGGCGCGCATGAGGAGCGAGGTGATCATCGAGTTGATGAAGACCGACTTGCCCGACCCGGTCGAGCCGGCGACGAGCAGGTGCGGCATCTTCGCGAGGTTCGCCACGACGAAGCCGCCCTCGACGTCCTTGCCGACGCCGATGGTCATCGGGTGCTTGGACTTCCGAGCGGCGTTCGACCGGAGGACGTCGCCGAGCGACACGGTCTCGCGGTCGGAGTTCGGGATCTCGACGCCGATCGCGCTCTTGCCGGGGATGGGCGAGAGGATGCGGACCTCGTTCGAGGCGACCGCGTACGACAGGTTCTTCGAGACGCGGTGACGCGCTCGACCTTGACGCCCGGGCCGAGCTCGATCTCGTAGCGCGTGACCGTCGGGCCGCGCGAGAAGCCGGTGACCTTCGCGTCGACCTTGAACTCGGTGAGGACGCTCGTGATCGCGGCGACGATGTCGTCGTTCGCCTGGCTGCGTGCGACCGACGGCGAGCCGGAGCTCAGGGTGGTCGCGGCGGGCAGGCGGTAGGGCGCGGACGGGTCCTCGTCGGTGCCGGACATCGGCGGCAGTCCGTCGGCGGCGTCGGCGGCGACGTCGTCTGCCGGGTCCTCGGCCGGGAGGGACGGGGAGACCACCGGGGACACGGACGCGTCCGGACGGATCACCTCGGTGGCGTCGGCGCGGTCCGGCACGACGGTGCCGAAGTCGCGGAGCGCCTGCTCGGCGACCTCGAGGTCGTGCTCGACGGAGTCGTTGAGGTTCACCGACGCGGGCTCGGCGGGGGTATGGTCGATCAGGCCGGCCGCGGCACCCGGGTTCGGGCTCGGGGACGCGGCGGCTGCCGGCACGTCGGGGACCGTCGAGGTCGCGCCCGTGATGACCGGGCTGTCGTAGGCAGGGTCCTCTTCGCGGCCGGACTTGTTCCGGCGCCACCACGGGACGGTGCCGCCGTCCTCGGCGGGCGTCGGCCGCTGCGGCCTCGTCGCCCTCGAAGCCGAGGTCGTCGAAGAGCTGGAAGTTGGTGTCGCCCTTCTTCGCGCGCTTCGTCGACCGCGCTCGTGGTGCAGGAGCCTCGGCCACCTCGGCCTCGGCTTCGGCCGCGGGGGCCGGTGCACCGAACAGGTAGGCGTAGAGCTCGTGCAGCCGTCGGCCGAGCTTGTTCGGCGGGGTCTTCGTGATGATGAACAGGGAGAGCACGAGCAGCACGATCGCGACGGGCACCGCGACCCAGGCCGTGGCGATGGTGACGAGCCACCCGATGACGACCCACCCGATCACCCCGCCGGCCGCGGCGAGCGCGGCATGCCGTCGGCGGCGCTGGGCCGGCCGCCGAACACGTGGCAGAGCGAGGCGATCGACACGAGCAGCAGCCCGAGGCCGATCCCGATGCGGGTGTTGTCGTGCACCGAGGCCGGGTGCCGGAACAGCCAGCCGGCGAAGACGACCATGATCACCGGGAGCGCGAACGCCAGCCGGCCGAAGAGCCCGCCGAACGTGTACGCGTCGAGCGCGACCGAGACGGAGTTCGTCGGGTTGAGCCACCCACCACCGCGCCGGCGATGGCGAGGACGAACAGCAGGAA
The DNA here is from genome assembly GCF_979253735.1 of Curtobacterium sp. AC273. NCBI lineage: Bacteria > Bacillati > Actinomycetota > Actinomycetes > Micrococcales > Microbacteriaceae > Curtobacterium > Curtobacterium sp. AC273. The sequence goes on from NZ_CEEDDU010000013.1 coordinate 156,072, forward strand.
CGGGAAGCCGTCGCGGCGCTGGTCCTTCTCGAGGGTCTCCTTGCCGAGCAGACGGAACATCGCCCCGACGCCGTGCGCCATCGCGAGCCAGAACGTCACGAACGGACTCTGCTCGCGGAACACCGGCGTGGGTGCCGCCTGCGGGAGCTTCTTCGTCGTGGCCTGGGTGCGCGACGGAGCACGCGTCCCGCTTCCACGGGACGACGAGGACGCGCGCGAGCGCGTGGTCGACTTGGTGCCTCCGGCCATGGGCAGAACCCTAATCCCCCTCTCAGGACAAACCGAGGGAGGCCCGCCGCGACGTCCGGGGCGGACGCGGGACGGGCCTCCAGGCCGAGGGCGCGGTCAGTACCGGATCGCGTCGATGACGCCTGACCCGCACCGCGACGATCGCGGGGAGGAACCCGGCGAGCGCGCCGACGAACACCGTAGAGCCCACGCCGACCAGGGCCGCCTCGAGCGGGAACGGCGCCCCGCCGACCTCCACCCCGCTCGTGATGAGCCCGCGGACCGTGTCGTTGCCGAGCACCGCGGCGCCGATCATGACACCGACCCCGCCGGCGACGAGCGTGCCGAGCACGTTCTCGAGGAGCACCGCGACGAAGATCCGACCGGCCGAGGCTCCGACGCCCCGGCGGATGCCGATCTCGCGGATGCGCTGCCGGACGCTGACGAGCGAGACGTTGAGCAGGCCCAGGCCACCGAGTACGAGGACGAGCACCGCGACGCCGGCGATGACGTACCGCATCGCCCCGAGCGGGTCGCCGTCCACCGAGCCGGCGGCGTCCATGCGGGTCGCGTCGACGGACATCCCGTCGCCGACGGCGCGTTCGGCATCGCTGGCGATGCGCTTCGCGAGGGCCTTGCCGCCGGACTCGGGCACCCAGACCTCGAACGACCGCGGGTTGCCGTCGGCCGTCCCCGGGGCCACCGCTCGAGGTCGCCACCGAGTTCGCCAGCTGGTAGAACATCGGGTCGGTGTCGTACTCGGACGAGGTGTACTCGCCGACCACCACGGCGGTGACCCCGGGCGTGCCGGGCAGCCGGACGGTGGGGTGGGTCACGACGTCGGCCCCACCGAGCTGGTCGAGGAACGCCTGGTTCACCACGATCGCGGGTGCGAGGCGCTCGCGGTCGGACTCGGTGAACCACTCCCCCGAGGCCATCCGGAGCCGGTGCATCTCGGCGTACGGCGGATCGACGGTCTGGCCCTGCACCTCGGCGACGCCGTCCGGGAACTGCACCAGGCGGGACGTGTAGGTCGCCTCGGTGGTGTAGCGGACGTCGTACTGGGCGACGGCGGCATCGGAGCTCCCGGTCGAGGGCGTCCGAGGTCGCTGTGTCCGAGGCCGAGCCGCGCGTCGCCGGGGCCGGTCCCCGTCAGGCTGTAGGTCGCGGCCTAACCGCCGTACTGCTCGCTGAACGCCGCGGTGACCCGCTCCGGCCAGGGATCCGAACCCGACCACGACCTGGCCGAGCGGGATCGTGACGCGGCGATCGTGACCCGGATGGAGGCTCGAGGAGGACGATGGCCGTCCGGTGCACGCGGAGCTTCCTTGAGCAGGACCTCGACGGGAGAACGTCCCGACGACGGTGGTCAGCACGCGGTTCACGCGGACACCCCCCGCGCCGGCCACCTCGGCGGCGATCCCCTCGGCCGAGGCCGCTGCGGGGTCCACCACCACCCCGTGGTCGACTCCGGTGCACCACGTCGGCGCGGGCGGCGACCGCGGCGTCGTGCGTGATCGTCATGAGCGCCGCACCGGTCTCGGCCGCGACGGTCTCGAGGAGCTCCATCACGGCACGGCCGGTGTCGACGTCGAGGGCACCGGTCGGCTCGTCGGCGAGGATCAGTCGCGGCTGCCGGACGAGGCGCGGGCGATCGCGACGCGCTGCTGCTCGCCACCGGACAGCCGGTGCGGCTGCGTGTCGCCGCGGTCCGCCAGCCCGACCCGGTCGAGCATCTCGAGCGCGAGCCGCCGACGGTGCCAGAACGCACGACCGGTCGCGTAGAGGAGCGGCACCTCGACGTTCTCGATCGCGGTGCGCCCCTTGCAGCAGGTTGAACTGCTGGAACACGAACCCGACCTCGTCGCCGCGGATGCGGTCACGTCGGAGCGAGCCGGCGCGACCGACGTCCACGCCGTCGAACTCGTGGACGCCCTCGGTCGGGGTGTCGAGCAGACCGAGCACGTTGAGGAGCGTGGACTTGCCGGAGCCGGAACGGCCGACGATGGCCACACGAGGTGCTCGCGTCGACCTCGAGGTCGACGCCACGGAGGATCTCGAGCGGCGAGCCGTCGGGCAGCTCGACCGACTTGCGCAGCCCGCGGACGGAGACCAGGCTCATCCGACCATCACCGAACCGCCGTCGGCGGACTCGTCGTCCTCTGCCTGCTCCTTGCCGGGCACGAACTGCAGGACGGTGTCCCCCTCGTGCAGACCGGACTGCACCTCGACGGTCTCGCCGTCGTTGAGCCCGAGCACGATCGTCCGCTCGGAGCGCTTGCCGGCGTCGTCGAGCACCGTGACGACGCCCTTCTGCGCGGTGCCCTGCACGGCGGTGGTCGGCAGGGTCAGCACGCCCTCGGCCTTGCCGGCGGGCACGGCGACCGTGACCTCGAGGCCCGGGAACACGGTCACCCCGCTCGGCACGTCGCACTCGAGCTGGGTCCCGCCGGCGGCGTCGCCGCCACCGGAGCCGTCGGAGCCGTCGGACCCGTCACCGGCGTCGGACGAGGCACCTGCGAGCCGCCAGCGGCGCTCGTCAGCGACAGGTTCGTGCACGTGAACGGCGCCGGGCCGTCCTTCACGGTGACCGTGGCCTGGACGGCCGGGAGGTCAATCGGTACAGCTGCGCGGCGTCGAGCGTCGCACTCGCGCGGTAGGCCTCGGGCGCGACCTGGGCGACGGTGTTCTCGATCGCGACGGGTTGCTTCGCGACGAGGTCGAGCCCGGACACGGTGCCGGCGGCCGGCGCGACGACGGTCGAGAACGTCACGGTGGGCGGCAGCGGTTCGCCGTCGTCGGTGGTGCCGGTCGGACGGGCCCCACGCGCAGGTCGATCACCGGGGCACCCTGCTCGACGTGGGCGCCGTTCCCGGCGAAGACCTTGTTGACGGTCCCCTCCGCCGACGACCGAACGGCGGTCGAGGCGACCGAGCGGATGGTGCCGGTGGCCTCGACGTCGTTGACGACGTCGCCCTTCTCGACGGTCACGGTCGGGCCGGCGATCTGCCCGGTGGGGACGGTCTCCTCACCCTCGGGCTGGGCCGCGAAGAACGCGAGGTGGACGAGGGCCACCGCGATGGCGGCGAACACGAGGAACTTCAGGCCGGGCCACACCCAGCGACGCAGGACGGTCACACCGGCACACTATTGAGTGACATACCGACAGAACATCATCCTGTGGGATGAACCAGGTTGGCCGACAGGCCGGAAACTCGCGCGCAGCGCGGACCCAGCCACTCGCCGAACCGTGCCGACAGCCCAGACCGGCCGCGTGCTCCGGAACGGACTGGAGGCCCGGTGCACGTCCGTGAGGAACGTGCACCGGGCCTCCTGGCCGGTCTGCAGGCGCGTCGCACCCAGCGGGACCGGCGCGCGGTCGCTACGCCTTCGATGACCACCGGGACGATCATCGGACGGCGGCGGTGCTCGTGTTCACCCAGCGGCCCACCGTGCGGCGGACGACCTGGCTGAACGCGTGGCCGTCGCCCGCCGCTCGCGGCCGCTCGGCCAGGGCCTTGGCGATCTGCGGACGGACGTCGTCGAAGACGGAGTCGTCCTCGGCGAAGCCGCGCGACTGGATCTCCGGGCCGATGACGCACTGGCCGGTCGTGAAGTCGACGGCGCAGAAGACGGAGATGAAGCCCTCCTCCGCCAGGACACGGCGGTCCTTGAGGTCGGCGTCGGTGATCTCGCCGACGGTGGACCTCGTCGACGTAGACGTACCCGATGTCGAGCTGCCCGGCGACGTTCACGACGCCGTCCTTCAGGTCGACGACGATGCCGTCCTGCCCGAGGATCACGTTGCGCGGCGGGACGCCCGTCTGGATCGCCAGGTCGGCGTTCGCGTACAGGTGACGCTGCTCGCCGTGCACCGGCAGGACGTTCCGCGGTCGCAGGATGTTGTAGCAGTAGAGGAGTCGCTCGCCGGCGGATGCGTGCCCGGAGACGTGCACCTTCGCGCTTGCCCTTGTGCACGACCTTCGCGCCGAGCTTCGTCAGCCCGTCGATCACGCGGTAGACGGCGTTCTCGTTGCCCGGGATGAGTGACGACGCGAGGATGACGGTGTCGCCCTCGCCGATCTCGATCTGGTGCTCGAGGTTCGCCATCCGCGCGAGCACGGCCTTCATCGGCCTCGCCCTGGGACCCGGTCGATGTGTAGACGATCTGGCCGCCGGGGACGTTCTTCGCCTTCTTCGTGGTCGATGAGCACGTTCTCCGGCACCCGGAGGTACCTGGAGGTCGGCGGCGGATCGGCCATGGTGCGGATCATCGAGTGCCCGGTGAACGCGACCTTGCGGTTCGCGGCGGCGGCGGCGTCGAGGACCTGCTGCACGCGGTGCACGTGACGACGAGAAGCTCGCCACGACGACCTCCTTGCGGGCGCGCATGATGATGTTCTCGAGCACCGGGCCGATGTCGCGCTCGGGGGCGCGTGTAGTCCGGGACGTCGGCGTTGGTCGAGTCCGGCAGGAACAGGTCGGTCGACGGCCTCGCCGAGCCGCGCGAAGGCACGGAGGTCGGTGATGCGGTCGTCGAGCGGCAGCTGGTCCATCTTGAAGTCGCCGGTGCGGGTGCGACGCACCGGCGGGGTCGTGATCGCGACGGCGAGCGCGTCCGGGATGGAGTGGTTCACGGCGACGAACTCGAGGTGGAACGGGCCGAGCTGCTCGGTCTGGTCCTCGGCCACGACGAGCGTGTACGGCTTGATCCGGTGTTCCTTGAGCTTCGCCTCGACGAGCGCCAGGGTCAGCGTGGAGCCGATCAGCGGGAGGTCGCTGCGGAGTCGGCGTCAGCAGGTACGGGACGGCGCCGATGTGGTCTTCGTGACCGTGGGTGAGCACGACCCCGAGGATGTCGTCGAGGCGGTCCTGGATCGGCGCGAAGTCGGGCAGGATCAGGTCGACGCCCGGCTGGTGCTCCTCGGGGAAGAGGACGCCGGCGTCGACGATGAGCAGCTTTGCCCTCGTACTCGTAGACGGTCATGTTGCGACCGATCTCGCCGAGTTCCCGGATGGGGATCACGCGGAGGGTGCCGGCTTCGAGCGGCTGGGGTTCGGAGATCTGTGTGGGCATTCGGTCCTGCGGATTCGGGCGACGCGCGTGCTGCGCGCCGCGGTTGTTCGGCTAGCGGGTGGTGCCTGGCACCTTCTGGTAGAGCACCGCCGGCCGCTGCGTTGCGGTCGGGGCGGAAGTTCGAGAAGTCGGGTTCGGGATGTCCTTGACGGCTTCGAGGGATGGTCTCGATGGCGTAGGCCTCGGAGTTCTCCGGGCCGACGAGCGGCAGCCGGACGCGCGGGCTGCCGATGCGGCCGAGCCCGTGCAGGATGTACTTCGCCGCGACCGTGCCGGGCACGTGCGTCATCACCGCGCGGACGAGGGGTTCGACGCGCTTGTGCTCGGCGGTCAGTGCGGTGGTGGCGAGGTCACCCCGGTTCACCGCGTCGACGATGGTGCGGTACGGCGTCGACGCGATGTTCGCGGGTGACGCCGATCAGGCCCGTTGCCCTTGATCGACAGGTGCGGGAGCACGTTCATGTCGTCACCGGAGAAGTACATGAGGTCGGTGTTGTTGAGCACCCGCGAGACCTCGGCGAGTCGCCCTTGGCGTCCTTCACGGCGAGGATGTTCGGGTGGTGCGAGGCCTGCACGATCGTCTCGTAGGCGATCGGGATACCGGTGCGGCCGGGGATGTCGTACAGGATCACCGGCAGGTCGGTGGCGTCCGCGATCATCCGGAAGTGGGTGAGTACAACCGGACTGCGTCGGCTTGTTGTAGTACGGCGTGACGATCATGACGCCGTCGGCGCCGGCCCGCTCGCTCTGCTTGCAGAGGTGGATCGCGTGCGCGGTCTCGTTCGAGCCGCCGCCGGTGATGATCTTCGCGCGGCCCGCGGCGACCGACTTGCCGACCTCGACCAGACGGAGCTTCTCCGGGTCGGTCAGGGTGCTGGTCTCGCCGGTCGTGCCGGTCACGACGATGCCGTCGGCACCGGCCGTGATGCAGTCGTCGATGTGCTGCTCGACGCCGGGCCAGTTCGACCTCGCCGTCGGCCGTGAACGGGGTCACGAGGGCGACGAGGACCTGGACCGAAGGGATTCCTCACGCGGGGACACGGGCACCAGCGTACCGGGGATGCGCGCCGGGACCGCCGTCCGTGTGGACGGTGGCCGTCCTGGAGGCACGGATCGCCCCCGTCAGGCGTGTCCTTGCCCGGTGGTCGGCCGGCCGCCGAGCCACGCTGCACTCCCCGTAGCAGACGTCGCGCCCCAGTGTGCGGGGGCGCGACGTTCGCACGGGGCGCGAACGCACGAGAGCGTCAAGCGCGGCGGCGCCACTCGAGGAAGCGGTAGTGGTGTGCCGTCGTTCCGCGACGTTCGCCACGGGCCCTCGTCGACGAAGCGTCCAGTCGCCGCCGAACGCCGGCGCCACGGTGTCGCCGGGCACGTCGAGGTCGACGACCGTCTCGGAGACGTGGTCCGCGAAGGGCAGCCCCGCCGCGTAGACCTGCCCGCCGCCGATGATCCACACCGGCTCGTCCGTGTCGAGCGCGGTCGCCAGGTCGTGCGCCACTTCGGCGCCCTCGGCCGACCACGACCCGTCACGGGTGAGCACGACGTTGCGGCGATCGGGCAGCGGGCGGAAGCGCTCGGGCAGGGACTCTACACGTGCGCCGCCCCATCGCCGACCGTGGCGTCGCCGGTGACCTGCCGGAAGTGCGCGAGGTCCTCGGGCACGTGCCACGGCATCCCGCCGTCGGCGCCGATGACGCCGTTCGTGGACCGCGCCCAGACTCATGCCGACGAAGCCGCGGACCGGCTCGGTCCAGCCAGCTCGGTCGCGCTGCCGTCCGGCATCAGACGGCGACGGCGGCCTTGATGGCCGTGTGGTGGTGGTATCCGACGACGCGTGAAGTCCTCGTACTCGTAGTCGTCGATCGAGTCGCGCGGGGCGAGTCGAGCATCGGCATCGGGTAGGCCGTGCGGGACAGTTGCTCCTCGACCTGCTCGACGTGGTTGTCGTACACGTGGCAGTCGCCGCCGGTCCACACGAAGTCGCCGACCTCGAGCCCGGCCTGCGCCGCGATCAGGTGGGTGAGCAACGCGTACGACGCGATGCTGGAACGGCACGCCGAGGAACATGTCCGCGCTCCGCTGGTGGCCAGCTGGCACGACAGCTTGCCGTCGTTGACGTAGAACTGGAAGAACGCGTGGCACGGGGCCAGGGCCATGTCCGGCACGTCGGCGACGTTCCACGCCGAGACGATCAGGCGGGCGGGAGTCCGGGTTCGACGTGATCTGCTCGATGACCCGGTGCGCGATCTGGTCGACGTGCTCCTCGACGGCGTCGGCCACGAGCGCCACTGCACGCCGTACACCGGACCGAGGTCGCCGTCCTCGCCCGCCCACTCGTTCCAGATGCGGACGCCGTGCTCCTGCAGCCAGCGGGCGTTGCCGTCACCGCGGAGGAACCAGAGGCAGCTCATACGGCCACGGACTTGAAGTGCACGCGCTTGGTCGTGACGAGCGGGAAGCCCTTCTCGACAGGTCGTAGCGGAGCTAAGTGCCGAAGATGCTCCGCGTGCCGGTCCCGGTGCGGTCGCCCTTCGGAGCCCCTTCGTCGAGGACCCGGGCGGAGCAGAGTCTCTTCGTACGGCGTCGGGACGGTGGGGTCGGGCTGCACGGTCTCGCTGTCGGTCACACACAGAAGACTACGTCGACGTGAGTAGCGTTGCAGCCATGGCAGACACGGCGGAACAGCTGCTCTCGATCCTCGTCGCCGGCGCGTCCGGCTTCATCGGCACCCCGCTCGTCCGCGCCCTGCGCGACGCGGGACACCAGGTGACGACGCGCCCGTCCGGCGCGAACCGCGCACGGCGAGCGAGTTCCGCTGGTCCCCGGGCTTCCGGCCGCTCGATCCGGCCATCCTCGACGGCGCCGACGTGGTGGTGAACCTCGCCGGCGCGAACATCGGCAGCCTCTGGACCGAGTCCTACAAGCAGGAGATCCGCCGGTCGCGCGTCGACGTCACCGAGACCCTCGTCGAGGCGATGCGGCGCCGCGCGGTCCCACCTGCGCTCTTCCTGTCCGGCTCGGCGTCGGGCGTGTACGGCGACCGGCCGGCCGACGTCCTGCAGGACGACGCCGCCCGGGGGCAGCGGCGCGCGCGCGCGCGCGCGCGCGCGCGCGCGCGCCGAGGTCTGCACGGTGTGGGAGGCCGCGCGAACACGGCGCCCGAGGGTGTCCGCGCCGTCATCGCCCGCACCGTACCGTCGGCAAGGGCGGCGGGTGCCCTGGCTCCGGTTTCGTCCCGCTCACGAAGACCGGACTCGGCGGGCGGCTCGGCACCGGTGGGCAGTTCTGGTCGTGGATCGCGCTCGAGGACGAGGTCGGCGCGATCGTGCACCTCGCGACGAGCCTGTCCGCGTCCTGGAGGTGCGGGCCGGGTGAACCTCGCCGGACCTGAGCCCGCCGTGGCCGACCGCATCACGAAGCGCGTCGCCGAGGACCTGCACCGGCCGTACCTGTTCCGGATGCCCGGGTTCGCACTCCGGCTCGTGCTGCGCGAGGCCGCCGACGAGATGCTGCTGTCGAGCCAGCAGATGACGAAGCCCTCGAGTCCGGCTATGCCCGGTACCCGCGCGCCGAGGACGCGGTCGACGCCACGTTCTAGCCCAGTGCCGTTCTAGCCCTCCGCACCGCGCTCGACTTCGACAGGGCCGTGCGCATGGCGGCGCGGGCGCGCCTGGTCACCGGCCGCGTCGTACACGACGCCGAGGCGGTACCAGCCTCGCCAGTCCGCCGGGTCCTGCTCGACCGCGGCCTTGTAGGTCGGGAACAGCTCGTCGGCGGCCTCGCGCTCCGGCCGCCCCGAGGGTCGCATTCCCGGCACCACGTCGGCCGGGGCGCCCTCGCGTTCGAGCCGTGCCCCGAGGCGGGTGATGCGGATGCCGAACCGGAACTCGAGCACGAGCAGCAGTGCGCCGATCGCCGCGACGACGAAGAGCGCGACGCCGATGCCGATGCCGATCGGCAACCCGGTCGCGATGAACGCGACGGCCCGCTGCCCGACGAGCACGATGTACAGCGCCAGCAGCACCGTCATGAGGGCGGCGCCCCAGAACGGCGACCGCAGCGATCGAGCGACGCCCACGGCGGGTCAGCCGATGTCGAGGACGCTGCCGAGGCCGACCGTCAGGCCGCGCATCGAGCCGACCGCCGACAGCGCGGCGCGGATGCCGGCCAGGTAGGCGACGTCGTCGTTGGTGTCGTGCCGGATCGTCAGGGTCTCGCCGGGTCCGCTCAGCAGGACGTCCTGCACGGCCTTCACCTCGGGCAGCCGGAGCGAGTGGATCGGCACGCTGGCGACCTGCTGGCCGCGGGCGCGCTGGGGTGGGCCTCGACCGGACCGACCTCGCGCCGGGCCTCGGCGATGAGCCTGGCGGTGCGGACGGCGGTGCCCGAGGGCGAGTCGATCTTTCCGGGCGTGGTGCGTCTCGACGATCTCCACCGACGGGAACCACGGCGCCGCGATCGTCGCCAGGTGCGTGCCGAGCACCGACCCGATCGAGAAGTTCGGGACCACGAACACGCCCTGCCCGGGGCGCTGCTCGAGCCCGGCACGGAGCTTCGCCAGGCGGTCCTGCGACCACCCGGACGTGCCGACCAGGACGTTCGCGCCGCTCTCGAGGGCGGTGTCCACGATGGCCGGGCCGAGCGCCGGACCGTCACGTCGACCACGAGCGCGGCGCCGCGGAACACCGACGGGCCGGTTTTCAGGTGCCCCTGTCCTTCGACGACAGACTCGCGACGAGCTCGAAGTCCGGGTGTTCCTCGACGACGGCGGCCACGAGGCCCCCGAGACGACCGGTGGCGCCGACGACGGCGACGGAGTGACCATGCGTCCCATCCTAGGATCGACACATGACGCTCGAGGTCAGGACCGTGCCGGCAGACGCCCCAGGACGAGCTGCTCGACGCCTACCTCGACGAGCGCGAGGCGACGTTCCCGAGCGCGCAGGGCTCGTACGCCTGGAAGCGCACCCCGGCGGACGAGTTCACGCCGCCGAACGGCACCTTCGTCGTGGGCGGGTACGACGGCGGCCTGCCGGTCGGCTGCGGCGGGCTCCGGCGGATCCCAAACGACGACGGCGACGACGACGGCGACGACGTCCGCTTCGAGGTGAAGCACGTCTTCGTCACCCCCGCGGGTCGGGACGTGGCGTCGCGACCGCGGTCATGGACGCGCTCGAAGCCGACGCCGTGCGGCTCGGGGCAACCGCGGTCGTGCTCGACACGAACGACTACCCGTCGCCGCGGGGGCGATGTGCTGAGCCGCGGCTACCAGCGCGTGGAGCCGTTCAACGCGAACCCCAACGCGACCGCCTGGTACCGCAAGCCGGTGCGCTGAGGCGATCCGCGCCTCCAGGACGGCACGACGCGACGATCCGCCGGGGCGGGACGCTGGACGGGCTGGCCGACGGGCAGACCCTGCAGGAGCTCGACGGGCAGGTGCGCCAGGTCGTTCAGGGCGACCACCCCGGCCGGCTTCGCGGACCGGATGCGGATGATCGTCAGCGCCGTGTGCGCGACGTTCGTGCCCATCCAGCGCCACTCCGGCGCCTGGAACGCCTCGCGCACGAACCAGCCGATGACGGCGTTGTGCGTGATGAGGTCGTGCCGGTCCTGCGCGCGGGCGTGAAACCACTGGCGACGGCGTCGCCCATCTGCGCCTGTCCGGCGACGATCTCCTCTTCGGTGATGTCGCCGGTACCACCCCTGGTAGGCGTGCGGCATGTCCGGCGTGGGTCCGGAGGGGATGCAGCTTGAAGAGCAGGGTCGACGGCTCCGGCTGGATCGCCGGCAACCGCTGCGCCAAGAATGACGCCGTCTCGCTCGGGGCCTCCAACGGGGGAGTGGCGACGCCGTCGAAGGGCACCCCGCCGAGACGGTCCGCCACGACCGCCTGCCGCTTGCCGCGCGCTCCGACAGCTTGCCGTCGCGGAGTCCGTGTTCCGCGTCCTGGTGCTCACCGTGCCGGACGAGGTAGAGGTAGTGCGACATGTCGGTGCTCAACCGCCGATCCTGATCGCGGCTGCCAGTTCGTCCTGCCGCACGGCGCCCACCACCGAGGTGATCGTCGGGCGGGTGAGCAGGTCGCGCGCCAGGTCGAGGACGTCGGCGGTGGTGACCTGGTCCACGCGCTCGAGGGCGGTCGCGAGGTCGGTGAACTCGCCCGTGCCGAGCTCGGAGCGGCCGAGGCGGGTCATGCGGGCGTCGGAGTCCTCGAGCGAGAGCGTGAGCGCACCTCGATCTGCCCCTTCGCGCGCCGGAGTTCGTCGCTGGTGATGCCGTCTTCGACCATCCGGCGGAACTCGGCGTCGACGATCTCGATGACCCCGGGGACGTTGTCCGGGGCGTACCCGGCGAAGCCGAAGGCGCCGTTGTCGAGGTAGGCGGGCGCGAACGAGCTCACCGCGTAGGCGAGGCCGCGGCGCTCGCGCACTCCTTGGAAGAGCCGGAGCCCAGGGCGCCGCCACCGAGGACGGCGTTCAGCACGCTCAGGACGGGACGGCGTTCGTCGCGGAGGTCGAGGCCCTGCGAGCCGCGCAGCATGCTGACCTGTTCGGTCGGACGGTGCACGACGGAGAGCTTCGGCGTTGCCTTGTCCGCCACCGGCTGCGGCGTGCGTCGGCCAGCGGCGAGGCCGTCGGCGCGCCCTGGAACACCGCCTCGACCAGGGCGCAGAAGGCGTCGTGGTCCAGCGCGCCGGCGGCGGTGACGACGATGCCGCCCGGGGCGTAGTGCTCGCGGTAGTGCGCCAGGACCTCGTCGCGCGCACCGCGCGGATGCTCTCCGGCGTGCCAATCGGCCGGACCGAGGGCGTGCCCGCTGTCGAAGGCCGCCGCGAAGAACGCCTCGCCGGCGACGTCGGCGGGGTCGTCCGCCGCCATCGCGAGCCTTCGAGGATGACGCCGCGCTCGACGTCGAACGCCGCCGCCTCGAGCACGGAGCCGGTGACCATGTCGCCGATCACCTCGACCGCCATCGGGACGTCGGCGTCACGGACGCGGGAGTAGTGCAGGTGTACTCCTTCGCGGTGGCGGCGTTGCGTTCGCCGCCGACCGAGTCGAAGCGCTGGAGATCGCGATGAGCGCCGAGCGCTTCGCGGTGCCCTTGAAGAGCAGGTGTTCGAGGAAGTGCGTCGACCCGTACTTAGCTTCGCGCTCGTCCCGCGACCCCACCCCCACCCAGAAGCCGAGACTGGTCGAGGCCGTGCCGGGCATCGCCTTCGGTCAGGACCCGCACGCCTGAGGGCAGGACGGTTCGGCGGACAGCGCGCCCCCGGACGTCAGGAACGACGTGTCCGGGGCCCGAGTGGCAACGGCACTGGGTGGTTCATCGCAGACGAGCCTACGGATACCCCGGCCTTCCTCACCCAGTTTCCCGGGCCCGGCCGTTCACCGCTCGGTGCGTCACTCGAAGTGGGGTACATGAAGTGAGGATAGAAAGACTCGTCTGTCTGTCCTCCGGTGCTACCGTTGTTGCTACCGGACGCTCCCTAGATTCCGATCCGGTGGCTCGGGACACGGGGGCCCTGCGCGGCACACGAGTTCCCCCACTCAGCCGCCGCGGAGCCGATGAGTCCAAGGAGAGCCACGCTGTGACGGTCGATTCCCCCCAACCGACCGTCCAGCGTCTCCCTGGCCCGAGCACGAACCTCGCGTCGCCGGACGGGTCGAGCGTCCCCCCGACTCCCCGCCCGCGGCGCGAAGGTCCGTGTCCTCGAGACCGCCACGCGGCTCTTCTACGAAGAGGGCATCCACAGCGTGGGCGTCGACCGCCTCATCTCCGAGGCGAGCGTCACCAAGGCGACGTTCTACAAGCACTACGGGTCGAAGGACAACCCGATCCTCGCCTACATCCGCACCCAGCACGAACGCGTGCAGCAGCGGATGGAACAGCTCGTCACCGACGCCGGCAGCCCGTCGAAGGCCGTCCGCGCCTGGGTCGCCGCCCTCACCGACGAGGTCAACGACCCCGACTTCCGCGGGCGCGTTCCTGAACGCCGCCGCCGAGTACCACGACCCCCGCGACCCCGTGCGCGAGGTCGTCGCCATGCACCGCGACTGGTACACGGAGCGGCTGGCCGACCTGCTGCAGGACGCCGGGCACGCTGCCGGGCGACGGCGCGGACGAGTTCATGCTGGCGCGCGACGGCGCCATGTCCGGCGCCTACGCCGGCGACGCCATCGCGGCGACGGCCGCGCTGGGTCGCGTCGAGCGCGTGCTCGCCGCCTGACGCAATCGCCGCTTTCCGCGTTCACCTGGTCACACCCCCGTTCTGGGGGTACGGTGACCGCACGATCGACCATCCCGCCGGTCGTGGCTCGCCCGGCCCGTTTCCTGCAGCGCCGGCGGGGTCCCGTGCTGCCAGCACGCCTCGAGGACGACAACGATGTGTTCGACAACGCCTTCATCCGTCACGCCGTCGACCGGAGCGCTGAGAACGCGCTCGACCGCCGACGCTTCTTCACAGCCGCCGGCGTCGCCGGTGTCTCCGCCGGGGTCGCCACCCTGAGCACCTCGGTGCTCGGAGCCGCTCCCGCCTCCGCCTCCCCGGAAGAGGACGGCGCGGTGTCCGACGCCGCCATCCTCACCAGGCTCAACCTCGAGTACCTCGAGGCCGAGTTCTACCTCCGCGCCGTCTTCGGCACGGGCTTCTCCGAAGCATGACCGGTGGACTCGACCTACGTGGTCCGGTCGTCGGTGGGCGGAAGGTCCCGTTCAGGACGCCGGCGATCCGCGCCATCGCCACCGAGATCGCCAGCGACGAACGAGCGCACGTCGCGTTCCTCCGAGCGGCGCTCGGCGGGGCGGTGGTCTCCCGTCCGAAGATCGACTTCTACGAACAGCTTCACGGCGGCGGCACGTGCCGCCGGCGTCGTCGGACCCACGGGTACCTTCGACCCCTTCGCCAGCGAAGAGGCGTTCCTGCTCGGCGCCTACGTCTTCGAGGACGTCGGCGTCACCGCGTACAAGGCGCGGCGCCGCTCATCACCAACAAGACGTACCTCAGCGCAGCCGCCGGCATCCTCGCCGTCGAGGCCTACCACGCCGGGATCATCCGCTCGAAGCTGTTCGACAAGGGCCTTCAGGTCCCGGCGAACAAGATCTTCGACGCCCGCGACTCGCTCGACGGTCCGACCGACGACGACCAGGCATCACGACGGCGGCCGGGTGCCCTCAACCTCGTCCTCGATGGACGCGAACGCGCTCGCCTACGGACGTACCGCCGAGCGCGTGCTCAACATCGTGTTCCTCACGCCGAACCTGATCGACAAGGGCGGCTTCTTCCCGGAGGGCGTCAACGGTTCGATCGTCGCCAGCGGGAACCCCGGGAGCGCGACCGGACCCGCCTGACCTGACCGGTCGCCCTGAGCGCGACCAGCTGACCGACTGGAGGCACGGTGCCCGTCCGCACCGCGCCTCTCCTGTCCGTCTCCCGGTCGCCGCCGGGGCGACGGTGGTTGCCTGGACGCATGTCCAACGACTCCAACTGGAACCTCCCCGAGGTCCCGTCCTTCACCCTGGACCAGCCCCGACTTCTCCGACGGCGGTGTCCTGCCCGAGTGGGCACGCGGCACCGACGCCGGCGGCGAGGACCGCTCCCCGCGCTCGAGTGGTCCGGCGCCCGAGGGAACCCAGAGCTACGTCCTCACCGTGTACGACCCCGATGCGCCGACCGGTTCGGGCTTCTGGCACTGGAGTCTCACGGACATCCCGGGCAGCGCGACCTCGTTGCCGCAGAACGCCGGGACGGACGACGCCCTGCTCCCCGCCGAGGCCCTCCGTCGTCACAACGAGTTCGGCACCGACATCGTTCCTCGGCGAGGCGCCGCCCGCCGGGCACGGTCCGCACCGCTACTTCTTCACGCTGAGCGCCCTCGACGTCCCCGTACTCGAGGTCCTCGCGGACGCGGCCCCGCGGTCGTCGGCTTCATGCTGCGCGACCACCTGCTCGGGCGCGCGCAGCTCGTCGGCACGCAGGAGACGCCCGCCTCCTGACCGGCACGCGGCACCGCGCCGCGTTCTTTCGCGCGCAGCGACAGTTCACGCGGCGCCGTGCCCGTGAGGTGTCGCTGGCCGCGAAAGCACGCGCGGCCAACCCGCGTGACACCGCCCACAACGAACGGCCGCCGCCCCGGAAGGGACGACGGCCGTTCGTGCGTCAGGACGCGGGAGGGATCAGCCTCGGCCGGGTCCTCGGCGTGGGCGCGGACACCCTCGGGATCGGAGCGACTCTTGCCGGCGACGACCGGCGCGAGCGAGAGCTGTCGCGGTCGTCCACCCAGTGACCTCGACCAGGATCTTCTGGCCGACGCCGAGCACGTCCTCGACGTTCTCCACACGCTTGCCACCGGCGAGCTTGCGGACCTCGGAGACGTGGAGCAGCCCGTCGCGGGGTTCGAGCAGCGACACGAACGCACCGAACGTCGCGATCTTGACGACCGTGCCGAGGAACTGGTCCTCGATTCCTGCTCCGTCGGGTTCGCGATCGCGTTGACCTGGGCACGAGCGGCCTCGGCCGAGGGACCGTCGACGGCGCCGATGTAGACCGTGCCGTCGTCCTCGATCGAGATGTCCGCACCGGTCTGTCCTGGATGCCGTTGATCGTCTTGCCCTTCGGGCCGATCAGCTCGCCGATCTTGTCGACGGGGATCTGCACCGAGATGACACGAGGAGCGGTGTCCGCCATCTCATCGGGGGCGTCGATCGCCTCGTTGAGCACACCGAGGATGGCCGAGCGGGCCTCCTTGGCCTGCTTCAGCGCGGCGTCGAGCACCGACGAGGGGATGCCGTCGAGCTTCGTGTCCAGCTGGATGGCCGTGACGAAGTCGGAGGTACCGGCGACCTTGAAGTCCATGTCGCCGAGCAAGGCTCAGCACCGAGGATGTCGGTCAGCGCCGCGTAGCGGGTCTGACCGTCGACGGTGTCGGAGACGAGGCCCATCGCGATGCCGGCGACCGGGGCCTTGAGGCACACCGGTGTTGAGCAGCGACAGGGTCGAGGCGCAGACGGAACCCATCGACGTCGAACCGTTGGAGCCGAGGGCCTCGGACACCTGACGGATCGCGTAGGGGAACTCTCGCGCGACGGCAGCACCTCGACGAGGGCGCGCTCGGCGAGGAAGTCGTGCCCGACTCGCGACGCTTCGGCGACCCCACACGACTGGTCTCACCCGTCGAGTACGGCGGGAAGTTGTAGTGGTGCAGGTAGCGCTTCTTGGTGACCGGCGACAGCGAGTCGATCTGCTGCTCCATCTTGAGCATGTTCAGCGTGACGCCCAGGATCTGGGTCTCACCGCGCTGGAATGCCGAACCGTGGACGCGCGGGATCACGGCGACCTCGGCGTCGAGCGGACGGATGTCGGCGAGGCCGCGGCCGTCCATGTGGACCTGCTCGGTCAGGATGCGGTCGCGGACGACCTTCTTCGTGACCGACTTGTAGGCGCCGCTGACCTGGCCGCTGGCGCTCTCGGGAGCTCGCCGGCCGTCACCTTGGCGGCGATGGCCTCCTTGACGCGGGCCTTGAGGGCGTCGTCGGTGCCCTGACGCCTTCGAGCTTGCCGGCGATCTTGTAGATCGCCGCCATCGGAGAGGGCGATCGCCTCGACGGCGTCGTAGACCTCGGGGGCGTACGGCGGGAAGACCGGGTAGTCCTTGATCTCCTTGGCCGACTGCGCGGCCATCTTCGCCTGCGCCTCGACGAGGGACTTGAGGAACGGCTTCGCCGCCTCGAGACCCTGCGCGACGACGGCCTCGTCGGGCTTGGGTGGCGCCGCCCTGGATGAGGTCCCAGCTGTGTCGGCCTCGGCCTCGACCATCATGATGGCGACGTCCTCGTTGCCCGCCTCGTCCGTGACGACACGGCCGGCGACGGTGAGGTCGAACACGGCCTCGGCGAGCTGCGACGCCTTCGGGAACGCGACCCACTGGTCACCGATGAGCGCGAGGCGCACACCGGCGATCGGGGCAGCAGACCGGAGATCTGCGTCGACGCGGACGCCGCGTTGATCGCGAGCGCGTCGTAGAACTCGTCCGGAGCGATGCTCGCGGACGGTGATGACGATCTGACCCTGGCTGCGGAGGCCGTCGACGAACGACGCAGCGGCCGGTCGATGAGACGGCAGACGAGGATCGCCTCGGTGCTGGGACGGCCTTCACGGCGGAAGAACGAACCGGGGATTTTGCCGGGCATGTACGAGCGCTCCTCGACGTCGACGGTCAGCGGGAAGAAGTCGAACTCTTCACGCGGGTGCTTGCCGGCGCTGGTGGCCGAGAGGAGCATCGTGTCCTCGTCGAGGTACGCGGCGACTGCGCCCTGCGCCTGCTGTGCGAGCCGACCGGCCCGAACCGACGGTGCGCTTGCCGTACTTGCCGCCAAGCTGTCGAACGGCCTCGGCGAACGGATCTCGACCCTCCAAAAGGGTGCCTCCTTGAGGTGTTCGGCAGGCTGGGGCCACGGCACCCGCTGGGTGCGTGCGCGCCGAAGGGACGGGACGCATGTCTGGCCAGCAGTAGAAGCACTCGGAACCGTCCGGCCCGCGAGCCACCACCGATGACCAGCTCCGTGCCCGGCCTGCGCAGTGTTTGTCGCAACGCCCGGGGAAACGGTCCCGGACGTGATGGACTTTACCCGTCCGCAGGAAACGGCGGCGAGCTCAGGGCGAACGGGCGTGTCCCCTCGGTAGCCTGCCGCCATGCGCCTCACCCCTCCCGGGGCTTGTTCGTCGCGGCCGCCGTGGTCGTCGGCGCGCTCGTCGCTCCGGTCGTCACTGCGCACCGGCGACCGCGACGGAGTACCCGAGCTGGCAGGACGTGCATGCGAAGGGGAACGAGCAGACCAAGGACGCCGAGGTCGCCCGCGCAGGCCGCGCCCAGGCGGCCCAGGCCGCCGCGGCGAAGTCGCAGACGGTGCTGGACGCCTCCGCGAAGGCGGACGACGCCGAGGCGGACCTGACGGCGGCCACCCAGGGCCGCCACGAGCCCAGGCCCAGGCCGATCGGGCGACCAAGACCGCGGACCGCGCGCAGCAGCGCGCCGGCCAGCTGGCGGCGAACCTGTACCGCGACGGCAGCTCGAACCAGATGACCACGCGGATCGCGACCGCGAAGGACCCGCGCGAGCTCCTCTACCAGCTCAAGTGCCTGGACCAGCTGTCGCCGACCTGGGCGGGCGTGATGGACGACGCGTCCGTCGCGGCGAAGACCGCGTCGTCACTGCACGCGCAGGCGAAGGGCCGAGCACGAGCGTGCCGACCTGGCGGACGCCGCCGGTATCAGCGACCGCCGAAGGACGCCGAGGCCGCGGCGAACGCGGCCGTCGACGACACGTGAGCACAGTGACGAGCTGTACGGCGCAGCTCGCGTCGCTCAAGGACACCACGGCGCAGACCGAGGAGCGGTACGCACTGGGGCAGAAGGTCGCCGCGCAGAAGGCCGAGCAGCAGCGGAAGCGCGAGGCGGCGGCCCGCGCCGCGGCGAACACCGGCTGCACCCACGGGAGGCACCGCCTCGGAGTGGGGGCTCCGGCACGTCGTACCCGAGCACCGGCGGGGTCGTCGTCGACCCGGCGGGCGCACAGGCCTACGCCCGGGAGCGCCTCGCCTCGTACGGCTGGGGCCCCGACCAGCCGGGGTGCCTGCGGGTCCCTCTGGACGCAGGAGTCCGGCTGGCGGGCGAACGCGCTGAACGCCTTCGAGCGGCGCCTACGGCATCCCGCAGTCGCTGCCGGACAAGATGGCCGCGGCCGGACCCGACTGGCGGACGAACGCGGCGACGCAGATCAACTGGGGCCTCGCGTACATCAAGAGTGCCTACGGATCGCCCTGCGCAGCATGGGGCCACGAGATGGGCGTCAACCCGCACTGGTACTGAGCCTTGTCGCCCGATATGTCGGATGCTAAGATGATCTCACCCGATCGGAGCATCATGCAGCAGCGCGCACTCATCACCGGAATCACCGGCCAGGACGGCTCTACCTCTCCCGCCTCCTGTCCGACAAGCGCGAGGTCTACGGGCTGGTCCGTGGGCAGAACAACCCGAAGATCGAACTCAACCAGGACTGGGCTCCCGGCGTGCAGATCGTCACGGGAGACCTGCTCGACCCGTCGAGCCTCCTCCGCGTGCTCAATGCCGGCAAGGGCCCCGGACGAGGTCTACAACCTCGGAGCGATCTCGTTCGTCGCCTACTCCTGGGAGAACGCGCACCTCACCAGTCAGGTGACGGGGATGGGCGTGCTCAACAGCTCGAGGCCGTCCGGCAGTACTCGGACTCGGCGGGACACGACCGCGGTTCTACCAGGCCTCGAGCTCCGAGATGTTCGGCCGGGTACAAGAGGTCCCGCAGTCGGAGACCACGCCTCTGGCCGCGTCGCCCTACGGCGTCGCCAAGGCCTTCGGACACCACATGACGATCAACTACCGCGAGTCGTACGGCATGCACGTCACCGCAACCAGCGGCATGCTGTTCAACCACGAGTCGCCGCTGCGCGGCCCGGAGTTCGTCACGCGCAAGATCTGCGGCCGTCGCGCGGATCGCCCCGCACGCAGCAGCAAGCTCGTGCTCGGCAACCTCGACGCCAAGCGCGACCGGGGGTTCGCCGGCGACTACGTCGAGGCCATGTGGCGGATGCTGCAGCAGGACGAACCGGACGACTACGTCATCGCCACGGGCGAGACCCACGAAGTGCGTGAGTTCCTCGACGTCGCCTTCCACCACGTGGGCATCGACGACTGGGAGCGCTACTGGATCCAGGACCCGCGGTCCATGCGCCCTGCCGAGGTCGACCTGCTGATCGGCGATGCCTCGAAGGCACGAGAGCGTCTCGGATGGCAGCCGCGGGTGTCCTTCCGCCAGCTGGTCACGTCCATGGTGGACGCCGACCTGCAGCGTGAGCGCGTCATGGCGCCGACCTCGTCCCACCACCGGTCGACTGCCGCGGCCGCGTGACCATGCGCGTCCTCGTCACCGGGGTCACCGGGCAGACCGGCAGCTACCTGGCCGAAGTACTCGTCGCGCACGGACACCACGTCATCGGTGTCGCGAACAATCGGCGGGCGTCGGAGCCGCGGTCGACTTCCGGTGCCTCGACCTCCGGGACACGGCGGGCCTCGCGCGGCTCATCGCCGACACCCGGGCCTACAGCATCGTCAACCTCGCCGCCCAGAGTTCGTCGCGCGGTCGGCAGGACCCTCAGGAGACCGCGGTCCTCGATGCCGTCGTCCCCGCCGCCGCGCTCGCCGCCGCCGCCACGCTCGGCGAAACCGGTCACGACTGCCATGTCGTCCAGGCGTCGAGTTCGAGGTCTTCGGGTCTCCGCCGAGCGCGAGCGTCGACGAGTCGACCCCGATCGCCCCGACCAACCCCTACGGCGCGGCGAAGGCGCGGGCACCACCTCGTCGGAGCGCACCGTGCAGCCGGGCCCGTGCGTCGTCCCTGATCCTCTTCAACCACGAGTCCCCGCGACGTCCCCGTCGGTTCGTCTCCCGACGATCACCGCGCAGGTCGCCGACATCGTGCACGGCCGGACCGCGTACCTCACCCTGGCGGACCCGGCCATCGAACGAGATCAGCTGGGCTCCCGACGTCGCCGAGGCCATCCGGCTGGTCGTCGAATCACGGTCCTCCCGCGACTACGTCGTCGCCACGGGTGTCGCGTACAGTGTCGGCGCGTTCGCCGCCGAGGCACTGCGAGCTGCCGGCGTCGACGACCCCGAGAGCCGAATCAGGACGGACGAGGCGCGTCGACGCCCGACCGATGTCCGCACGATCACCGGTGACGCGGGACGGATCCGCAGCGAGCTCGGCTGGCGTCCGACGATGACGTTCGGTGGGGGTCGTCGAGGCCATGGTCGAAGCGGAGCTGCACGCGGCCACGCAGGACGTCGGAGTGGACGCGCCCGGCCCGTGAGACCCCGCGCGTCACGGGGTCCGCGTCATGACCGAGCCCGCCGAGCAGGGACGCGAAGTCCACGGTCTCGGGGAGCGCGTCGGCTTCCTGCGGGTCCGGACGGGAGGCGCGGATCGCCCAGGCCAGATCGACCCCTACCCGACGGATGCGACCGTCCAGAGCGGCGGAATCGGCCTCGCTCCCCCAGTCGTCGGTCGCGGCGAAGACCCCTGTCGGGACGATCGCGGCGAGGTACGCGAAGATCGGTCGCAGCGCGTGGTCGATCGCGAGCGAGTGCCGGGCGGTCCCGCCGGTGGCACCGAGCAGGACGGGCATGTCGGCGAGGGCGTCCTTGTCGAGCACGTCGAGGAAGGACTTCGCGAGCCCGCTCACGCCGGCGGTGAAGATCGGTGTGACGAACACGACCGCGTCGGCCTCGATGACGGTCGCCATCGCGGCGGACAGGGCCGGCGCGGCGAACCCGGTGAGCATGGCGTCGGTGATCTCGTGGGCCAGCGGACGCAGGTCGACGTGCAGGACCTTCGCCGCGCCTCCGGGCATGCCCGTCGCATCCGGAGCGGCGAGCGCCGCGACGGTGGACTCGGCCAGGCGGTCGGCGAGCAGGCGGGTGGAGCTGCCCGAGAGCCCGGCGGAGACGACGGCGATGGTGGTCATGGTGACTTCGACTTTCGATGCGTTTGCATGAACATCGTAGTCAACCGAGCGGGAGCCGCCATCTCTTCGGGGAACGCGCTCCTGACAACAGAACGCCCGGTCCTCACGAGGAGGACCGGGGCGTTCGTCAAGCGTGCTTCGGTCGACTAGCGACGCAGGCCGAGGCGCTCGATGAGCGCACGGTAGCGAGCGATGTCGACGTCGGAGAGGTAACCGAGGAGACGGCGACGCTGACCGACCATGAGCGCAGACCACGACGCGAGTGGTATCGTGCTTGTTCTTGAGGTGCTCGTTCAGGTCGTTGATACGACGCGTCAGAACGGCGACCTGGACCTCGGGGGATCCGGTGTCGCCCGGGTGGGTCGCGTACTCTTCGATGATCTCCTGCTTGACCTTCGCGTCAAGTGCCATAGGTAGATCCCCTTCCTGTCCGTTGCGCGGTGCCCACACCTGATGCGTGAGCGCTCTTTGTCCGCGTAGGCCGTTCGACGGCAACCGGAGAAGACTACCAGAGTCAGGCGTGGTCCGGCGCGCAGCCGACGGCGGCGCGGAGTTGCAGCAGGCTTCGGACGAGTCCGACGAGGGTCGCGCCCAGCATCCCGCCGAGGCCGTTCGACAGGACGTCGCGCGGGTCCGCAACGCGGTACGGCAGGTAGACCGCCTGCGCGACCTCGATGCCGGCGGAGAGGCTGACGCCGACGACGGCACCGAGGAACCACCAGCGCCGCGGCAGCCAGAGCGCCGCGAGCATGCCGACGGGGACGAACATCGCGATGTTCGCCAGGAACTCGGTGCGCTCGTAGGTGAACCAGGTGGCCGTGCGGCAGCTGCTGCACCCAGGCGAGGGCGTGGAGCACGAGGGAGTTCTGCGCCGCGAACACCTGCGGCGTCAGGGTCATCCGCCAGATCACCCAGGCGTACGCCGCGGTCAGGGCGAGGAGGAGGAGCCCGGAACATCCCGCCAGTCTGCGGCACGGTCCTGGCAGGAACCACCACCAGCCTTGGGAACGCCCGGCGAGCCGGTCGAACGGCCGACGGGACCGGCGCCGCGGGTCGGCACACGCCACCGGTCGGCACACGCCGCGGGCCTGGGCGCGCCGCGGATCTCGGACGCGCCGCGGGTCTGGCGCGCCGCGGTCCACCTGCGAGCATGGGCGCATGCCGAGTCTCGAGGGAACCCGTGCACGCCGCAGCTCCGGCCGACGCCGCGGGCTCTGGCTCGTGGTCGGCGCAGTCGTCGTCGCCGCGCTCGGTGACGACGCTCGTCCTCGTCCTCCCCGGCAGCACCGGACCGGACGGACGGCAGGTCGCCGAACGGAAGTCCGCGGCCGATGCCTTCCCGGGCGGCCTCGCCACGCAGCCGCCTGACGAGAACCAGCCGGGCAAGCGCGAAGCCGAGGCCCGCGCCGACGGACAGGACGCGACCGCCGAGAAGATCGCCGTGATCGCCGACCAGCCGATCGGCCACGTGGCTGACGAACACTCGGTCAGCGAGACGCGCGAGACGATCCGCGACGTCGTCCGGAGCGCCGAACGGCAGCACCGCACGCCGGTCTTCGTCCTCTACAACGTGCCCGACCGCGACTGCGGCAGCTACTCGAAGGGCGGCACCGAGGCGAAGGACTACCTGCCGGGTCCGCGAGGCGGCTCGGGCGATGCAGGGGTCGGGTGGTGGTCGTGTTTCCGTCGAACCCGACGCCATCGCCCAGATCCAGGTGTGCAAGCGGCTCGAGGAGGACCGTCTGCTGCTCATCCGCAAGGCCGTCGGCGAGCTCAGCGGCCACGGCCTCACGGTCTACCTGGACGGCGGCAACGAGAACCGGGTGCCGACCGCCACGATGGCGAAGTGGCTGCGCGAGGCCGGCGTCGACCGGACGCAGGGCTTCTTCACGAACGTGTCGAACTTCTACCGCGTCGACCAGGAGCGCGCCTGGCCGCCGACGAACTCGCGGACGCCATCGGCGGCGACCCGCACTTCGTCATCGACGTCTCACGGAACGGCCAGGGCGCGGGACGTGCGGTGCAACCTCGACGGCGCCGGGCTCGGCCAGGCACCCCACGTCACCCGGGGTCCACCCGCCTGGACGCCCTGCTCTGGGTGAAGACCCCCGGCCTGAGCGACGGCACCTGCAACGGTGGACCGGCCGCGGGGCAGTGGTGGGAGTCGTACGCGCTCGGCCTGGTCGAGAACCGTACGCGCGACTGAGTTCCGGGCCGGGCTGTCGGTGCCCGGTGGCTGCATGGCCGCCATGTCACCGACCGGCCGTCTCCACTTCGTCGTCCCGCCCTACCTGCTCCGCGCGGTCGCCGACGCGCCGGACTTCCACGCGCGGCCGAGGCCGCACGGACGGCCCTCGCCTCGCTCGAGACGGTGCAGGCCCCGAAGCACGAGCACCTCGTCCGACCGCGGGGTGTCAGCGGTACCGTCGACCGGTCGCTGCAGCGGACGATCTGGGAAGGAAGCGGCGCACGAAAACGCGAAAGCGTTTCACGATAAATGCGAAAACGGTTAAACACCTGGTTCTGAACGGAACGAAGTA
>NZ_CEEDDU010000014.1:0-247929 GCF_979253735.1 Curtobacterium sp. AC273
CGAACTCCGATCTGCTGAAGGCGGTCAGAGGAGCGGCGTGCCGCGTGGCGAAGTCGGACGGGGTCGCTCCCTCGGAGGTGCCGGCCGACGCGGTCACGGCCTCGGGCTCCGGCCTCGACCCGGACATCAGCCTGTCGTACGCGCTCCAGCAGGTGTCCCGCGTGGCCGCCGCGCGGGGGGCTGTCCCGACCTGGACGTGCGGGGCGCTCGTGACGGAGCACACCGAGTCGCGGCAGCTCGGGGTCTTCGGGGAGCCCGTGGTGGAACGGTGCTCGAAGCTCAACCTCGCGCTGGCGGGAAGCTGTCCTGACGATGCCGGACCAGCACGGACGCGCGGCGTGCGACCAGGGTCAGCGACGTGGGGACGATGGTGGTCGGCATCGGAACGGCTCCGAGATCGAGGGAAGAGGTGATCTCGGGCAAGCCGGCAGCAACTACAGCGTGGGGAACGAACGTGAGCGGGGTGAAGAACTCTGTCCCGCGCCCACAACGGACGCGGGACGGGACAGTCCCACCCGATTTGAGGAAGCTCGGGCTCGAGCCTTGGTGGAAACGGTTGCGGAAATCCACATCAGTCGATCGGATGCCCGGCAACCCCGAACGCGAGGAGGATGAGCGCGTGAAGTGCGGGAAGCTGCGGTCCTGCTCGGTGCGGCGCCCGGTGTCGAGCAAGACGTTCACGATGCTCGAAGAGGGCCGCCGCCTGCTCGACGAGGGCCCGACGTGGTCGTCGCCGTCGTCGAGACCCACGGCCGCGCGCCGCCACCGCCGCGCTGGTCGACGGGCTCGAGGTCGTTCCTCGCCGCGTCGTCGACCACCGCGGTGTGGGCGCTTCGACGACATGGAGCTCAAGCCTATGTGATCGCCCGGGGCGCCGGACGTCGCACTGGTCGACGAGCTCGCCCACACGAACGCCCCCGACGGCCTGCACGAGAAGCGCTGGCAGGACGCCGAGGCGCTGCTCGCGGCGGGCATCGGACGTCATCTCGACGGTGAACGTGCAGCACATGCAGTCCCTCGGCGACGTCGTCCGCGAGATCACCGGGATCGTCCAGCGCGAGACCGTGCTCGATGCCGTGGTCCGGGCCGCCGACCAGATCGAGGCCGTCGACCTCGCCCCGGCCGCACTCCGCGAGCGGCCGTCGGACGGCTTGGTGTACCCAGCCGCCCGCATCGACGCGGCACTGTCGAACTACTTCTCCCGGCTCGGCAACCTCACCGCCCTGCGCGAGATCGCCCTGCTCTGGCTCGCCGACGAGGTCGACGACGCGCTGAAGGCGTACCGCGCCGAGCACGGCATCGACCACCGCTGGGAGACCCGCGAGCGCGTGCTCGTCGCCCTGACCGGTGGCCCCGAGGGCGAGACGCTCCTCCGTCGCGGCGCGCGCATCGCCGCCCGGAGCGCGGGCGGGAGCCTCCGCCGCGGTGCACGTCACCACCAACGACTCGGACTCCGCGAACGCCACCCCGGCGCCCTCGGCACGCAGCGCGCCCTGCTCGAACAGCTCGGCGGGACCTACCACCAGGTGGTCGGCGACGACGTGCCGACCACGCTCGTGCGGTTCGCGAAGTCGATCGACGTGACCCAGATCGTCATCGGCGTGAGCCGTCGGAGCTGTCTCACCGCCGCGATCACCGGCCCCGGCATCGGCAACACGGTGATCCAGGAATCCGGCGACATCGACGTGCACGTCGTCACGCACGAGCGCGCCGGCGGCGGCTTCGCCCTCTGCGCGAAGCTCGGCGGCAGCCTGTCCTGGGCGCGGATCCTCGCCGCCTTCGTGCTCTCCCTGGTGGGCCGGCCCGCTGCTCACCTGGGCGTTGTCGCTCGGGAACGACCCGGACGCGATCACCGTGGACGTGCTCGCCTACCAGCTGCTCGTCCTCGTCGTGGCGTTGGTCGGCGGGATGTGGCCAGCCGTGTTCGCCGCCGTGCTGTCCGGACTGAGCCTCGACTACTTCTTCGTGCAACCCCTCTACAAGGTCACCGTGCAGCAGCCGTGGCACCTGGTCGCCCTCGTCATGTACGCCATCAGCGCGGTGCTCGTCAGCTTCGTGGTCGACCGGTCCGCACGGCGGTCCCGAGCGGCTCGGCGGGCAGCAGCCGAGTCCGGCCTCCTCGTTGGCATCGCGGGCAGCGTGCTCCGCGGCGACGACGCCCTGCGGCCCTCCTCGACCGCACGCGCGAGGCCTTCCCGGCTTCCGCGGGCGTCCGCATCCGCCAGGGTGACGAGGTACCGGCCGCGTCGGGGACGTTCGTGCGAGACGCCGGACGCGTCCACGCGCCTCCTGTCCGGCGCCGTCCTCGAGTTCGCGGGCGTGCACCTCGACGATCTGACCCAACGACGACTGCTGCGCGTCGTCGAGCAGCAGCTCGACGCCGCCGTCGAGCACAAGGAGCTGACGCGGACCGCCGTCGACGCGGAACGGATCGCCGCGGTGATCGGGTCCGCAGCGCCATCCTCGCGGCCGTCGGCCACGACGTGCGGCGACCGATCGCGGCCGCCCCGGCCGCCGTGCAGACGCTCAGCGCGTCCGACATCGAGCTGTCGCAGGCCGACCGGGAGGCGCTGCTCGCGACCGCCGACGAGAGCCTGCGACAACTGGCGGTGCTGCTGGCCGACCTGCTGGACGTCAGCCGCAGGCGGGGGTACTCGCCGTGACCCCGGTCCTGCTCGCCCTCGAGACGGTGGTCGCACCCGCCCTCGACGAACTCGAGCTCGGCCTCGACGACGTCGACCTCGACCTGCCCGCAGAGCTCCCGCCGGTCCTCGCCGACGCGGTGCTGTTGCAGCGGGTCGTCGTGAACCTGCTCGCCAACGCCGCCCGGTACGCCCCCGAGGGCACCCGCGTCCGGATCGCCGCGAGCGCGTTCGGCGGCGGCGTCGAACTGCGCGTCACCGACCACGGCCCCGGCATCCCCGCGGACCGCCGCGGCGAGGTGTTCCAGCCGTTCCAGCGCCTCGGCGACACCGACAACGACACGGGCCTCGGGCTCGGGTTGGCGCTCGCAACGCGGCTTCACCGAGGGGATGGGCGGCATGATCGAGGTCGATGACACCCCGGGCGGCGGGCCCACCGTGGTGGTGCGCCTGCCGATCGGCCATATCGCCGGAGTGAGGCGCGGAGCGCATGAAGGTCCTCATCGCCGACGACGACGGCCAGCCGGTGCGGGCGCTCGCCGTGACGCTGGCAGCCCGCGGCGTCGACGTGGTCACCGCGCGGGACGGCTGGCTGCGGATCGACTCGGTCATCACCGAACGGCCCGACCTGGTGCTGCTCGACCTCGAGCGCCCTGCTCGACGGCATCGGGGTGTTCGCCGAGGGGGTCCGGGCCTGGCCGCAGGTGCCGGTGCTCGTGCTCGGTCGGACGACTTCACGGACAAGGTCGACGCGCTCGACGCCGGGGCGGACGACTACGTGACGAAGCTGTTCCAGATGGACGAGCTGCTCGCGCGGCTCCGGGCACTCGGGCGGCGGCGCACGCGCGGCGTCGGCGGCCGGGGCGACCCCCACCAAGTCGCGATCGGCTCGCTCGTCGTGGACCTCGTCGCGAAGCAGGTCACCCCCGAGCAGGGACCCGCGATCCGGCTGACCCTGACCGAGTGGCGCCTGCTCGAGGTGCTCGTGACGAACCCGGACCGGCTGATGACCCGCGAGATTCTCTACCGAGGTGTGGGGGCTGACGCACGGCAGCGACTCCGGTACCTGCGGCTCTACATGGCGCAGCTGCGGCGGAAGCTCGAGCCGGACCCGTCGCACCCGCGGTACCTCGTCACCGAGTCCGGCATGGGCTACCGCTTCACCCCCGCCGGCTGACCCTCGATCAGCTCCGGGAGCTGAACGCCGCAAGCTCGGCTCGGGTCCGGGCGCCGTGCTTCCGGAGCAGGTTCGCCACGTGGTACTTCACCGTGTTGACGCTGATGCCGAGTCCCTCGGCGATCTCCCGGTTGCCGACACCGGTCGCCACGAGCCGCAGGACGTCGCGCTCCCGCGGGGTCAGGTCGCCGTCGTCGACCGCGTCCACCTCGGTCGGCCGCGGGTCGAGCGGCAGTGAGATGTCGAGCACGGACCCCCAGCCGGGCGTGCTCGCGACCCGCACCCGCCCGTCCAGCGTGACGACCCGCTCCGCGATCGGCCGCACGGCGTCGTCGTGCACGTCGAGCGTCCGGAGCCGTCGTCGCGGAGCTGCATGAGGAGGTTCCGGCCGTCGCAGTCCCACTCGATGCGCACCCGCTTGGCCGCACCGTCGTCGACCAGGGCGAGCACCGCGGTCCGGACGATCGCCCGGGCCGCGTGGGCGACGTCACCCGGGAGCGCACGGCAGGTGGCCGGCGGCTCGACGAACTGCACGTCGAGGTCCCCGAAGCGCATCGAGCGGCCGCAGGTCGGCGCGCAACCGCGAGAACGCGCCGGTGACGGGTTCGAGCAGGGTGCTCCGCTGCTGATCGGTCACGGTGCGCAGGTCGACGAGGGCGGCCGAGGCGATCTCGACGGCCTGGCCCGGGCGGCCGCGTCGGTGACCCGCGACGACTCGGAGCACGGCGAGGACGGACTCGAGGGTCAGCGCGTGCCGATCCGCCTGCTCGGCGACCGTGCGGGCGTGCTCGGCGGCCGCGAGCCGGATTGGCGGAGCCGCCCCGGGCCTCCAGGGTGTCGATCGATGCGTCCATGGACGCGACCGTACCCGTCCCACCCGAGCGGACGGGCCCACCCCGATGGGATGGGATTCCCTGCCGGGGCGGGTAGCGGCGTGCCGAGGCGCGCGACGGAAGGATCGAGGGCATGGCAGCAACCACCGTCTCCGCAGCGCTCGACCTGGTCGTCCGCGAGGTCGGCGACCTGGCAACGGCCTGCCTCGACGACGCCCCGGCGCAGCGCGCACTCGACCTGATCGAGGGCGCCGACCGGGTGTTCGTGCACGGCGCCGGGCGCTCGGGCTCGCCCTCCGCATGACCGCGATGCGCCTCATGCACCTCGGCCTCGACGCGCACGTCGTCGGCGAGGTCACCACCCCGGCCATCCGACCGGGTGACCTGCTCCTCGTGGCGAGCGGCTCCGGCACGACCACCGGCATCGTGCAGGCCGCACGCACCGCGCACGAGGTCGGTGCCGCCGTCGTGGCGCTCTCGACCACCGACGGCTCCCCGCTCTCCGAGCTGGCGGACGTCACCATCGTGCTGCCCGCCGCGACGAAGACCGACCGCTCCGGCACGGCTTCGGCCCAGTACGCCGGAAGCCTCTTCGAACAGGCCGTCGCCCTGGTGGGCGACGCCGTGTTCCACGCCCTGTGGACCAAGAGGCGGGCAGTCCGCCGACGACCTCTGGCTCCGTCACGCCAACCCCCTCGAATGAAAGGTACACCCATGCAGCTCCAGCGCTCGCCATGGACACCCTGACCACCGAAGCCGCCCTCGAGCTGGCCGCCGCGGCCGCGCTGCCACGTCGACGTCCTCGAGCTCGAGCACGCCCCTGATCAAGAGCGCCGTTGCCTGTCCGCCGTCAATGCGATCAAGGAAGCACACCCCGACAAGATCGTGTTCGCCGACCTCAAGACCATGGACGCCGGTGAGCTCGAGGCCGACATCGCCTTCTCGGCCGGTGCCGACCTGGTCACCGTCCTCGGTGTCGCCGGCGACTCGACGATCATCGGCGCCGTCAAGGCCGCGAAGAAGCACGGCAAGGGCATCGTCGTCGACCTGATCGGCGTCTCCGACAAGGCCGCCCGTGCCCGCGAGGTCGTCGCACTCGGCGCCGAGTTCATCGAGGTCCACGCCGGGCTCGACGAGCAGGCCGAAGAGGGCTTCACCTTCTCGACGCTGCTCGACGCCGGCAAGGACTCGGGCGTCCCGTTCTCGATCGCGGGCGGCGTGAACGCGTCCTCGGTCGCCTCGGTGCAGGAGGCCGGTGCCCGCATCGCCGTCGCCGGCAGCGCGATCTACAGCGCCTCGGACGCCTGGCGCAGCCGATCCGCGCCGCCATCACCGCGTAGTCCTGCTCGCCGAGGAGCAGCACCGTCGGGTCCGCTCCGAGCGCCCGACGTGATCTCTGCTCCTCGACCGCGCGGCAGCGCCAGCGCGCCCGTGCCGGCAGCGCGCGCTCCGCTTCGCCAGCGCCTGCGCCGCCAGCGCCGGGGTACCGTCGGGGCGCACGATCGAGCTGCTCCGGGTGACCGCGGACGACTGGGAAGCCTGGCGCACCGTGCGGCTCCGAGCGCTCGCCGACGCCCCGGACGCCTTCGGCTCGACCCTGGCGGACTGGGCCGAAGCGCCCGAGCACCGCTGGCGGACACGTACTTCCTGCCGGGAGCGCTCGACCTCGTCGTCCGCCTCGATCACGCTCGGTCGCCCCTCACAGCGGTGTCCGATCCCGACGACTCCACACGCGCCGAGCTCATCTCGATGTGTGGGTATCGATCCCGCCGTGCGCGGGCAGGGCGTCGCCCGACTGCTGATCGACGCGATCGCGCACTGGGCCGCTGCGACGGGAGCGACGACCCTCGAGCTGTCCGTGATGCCCGACAACGCCGCCGCCCGTCGAACCTACGAACGGACCGGCTTCGTGGCGGTCGAGGAGCCGGGTGATCGCCTTCCGGACGGTCGGACCGAGGTCGTCATGCGCCGTACGGTGGGCACATGAACCGAGCTCTCCGCTGGACCGCCTGGTCGTCGCCGGCCTGCTGTCGCGTGCCCTGGTCTGGGCGAACATCGTCATGCAGGGCACCCGGAGTGCGGCGGCGAGGTCTGGCGCGACGACCGGGTGTCCGTAGCGACGCGGAGGACTCGGTGGTAGATGACCTCGACCGCGACGCGAACGGCGTGGGCATCGTTCATCCCGGGCGCGAAGGTGGACCCGTACGCCTACATGGCGACCTTCCAAGGTCGTCGCGTCCGGCACGACGGTCGTGATCACCAAGCCGACGCTGCACCTCGCCCTTCGACACGCGCTCGACGTTCGAGGCGCACGCCCCGTCGGTCGCGACGTGGGCGGTCGGCGGGCACCTTCCAGCCCCGCGGGCATCGCCCCGGACGCCGACGGCCTCCTGTTGTTGGGCAGCTACTGCGCAGAACGACATCCGCAGGTCGTACGATCGACGTGCTGAGTGTGTCCGGGTCGCAGGACGGCCTGTCGACCGCGGCGGAAGGTGGACGCGGCACGGCACCTGCTGCCGTCGACTGCGACGATGACCGAGATCGCGGGCGCGAACCACGCCGACTTCGGTGCCTACGGCGACCAGCCGGGAGACCCCGGACGGCCACCACTTCAGCGCGCGCCGATGCCCGTGCGCAGATCGGCGACGCCGTCGAGGAGTGGGTGCGCGGCCTCCGCCGAGTCCCACGGACGGCTGCGTGACGGTCGGGTCGCGCCCTCCAGGCCGCCGGTCTGACTGGAGGCGCTGCTCGCGTCCGGTGCGCCCGCCTGCTTGGAGGCGCTGCTCGCGTCCGGTGCGCCCGCCTGCTTGAGGCGCAGCTCGCGTCCGGTGCGCCCGCCTGCCTGGAGGCGCAGCTCGCGTCCGGTCAGTGGATGACGCCGGCCTCGTGGTCGCGACCCGACCGGCGCCCCGTGAACCGGGCGATGAAGTACAGCACCACGCCCACGGCCAGGAGGATCGCGGCGTAGAGCCACACCTGCCCGCTCTGCTGCGTGAGCAGCAGGATGCAGGAGGCGACCCCGAGGACCGGCACGAAGGTCCAGACGCGGAAGTGGTCGTGGTCGACCCGGTCCTTCCGCAGCACGAGGACGGCGACGTTCGTGCTGATGAACACGAACAGCAGCAGGAGTACCACGGTCTCGGCGAGGACCCCGACGTCCCCGACGAGCGTCAGCAGCATCGCGACGACGGTGGTCGCGACGATCGCCGTCCACGGGGTCTTCCTGTTCGGCAGGACCTTCGCGAGCACGGCGGCAGCAGCCGCTGTTCGGCCATGCCGTACGTGACACGGCTCGCCATGATCATCGTCAGGAGGGCGCCGTTCGCCACCGCGACCAGGGCGATGAGGCTGAACACCCAGTCCGGGATCGGCACGCCGGTCGCCGAGACGACCGCGAGCAGCGGCCCGGACGACTCGGAGAGCTCGAACGAGGGCAGGGCGATGGCGCCCGCCAGGGCGACCAGCACGTACACGACGCCCGCGGCGGCGAGCGCACCGAAGAGCGGCCTCCTGGGTAGACGCGGCGGGGCTCGCGGACCTCCTCGGCGATGTTCGCGGAGGTCTCGAACCCGACGAACGAGTAGTAGCGGTCGATCGCCGCGCTGAGGGTCGCGAGCGCGCCGGGTTCGCCTCGGCGGGGAACGCGCCGATGCGCGAGACGTCGCCCACCGCCGCCGCCGAGCATCACGGCGACGACGACGATCACGACGCCGACGAGGCCGGACACCTCGATGATCGCCACCACCACGTTGCTCCTGAGCGAGTCGGAGATGCCGCGGGCGTTCAGGTACGCGATCAGCGCGAGGAAAGAGCATCGCCGCCGGCACCGGCGGCAGGTCGATGAACGTGCCGAGGTAGTCGCCGGCGAAGGTGAGCCGGCCAGGCCGGCGGCGCTGCGTGACGCCGGCGGCCAGCATGCTGAAGCCGACCAGGAAGGAGACGATGGGCGACTTGTAGGCGCGCTCGGCGAACACCGCGGCGCCGCCGGCCTTCGGGTACTTCGTGACGAGCTCGGCGTATGACCCGGCGGTGAGCAGCGCCAGCAGCAGCGCCAGCACGATGCGGTGCGCCCAGAGCGCGCCGCCGACGTCCTTCGACAGCGTGCCCATCAGGAGCGTAGAGCCGCGCTGGCGCCGCAGGCGCGGGGCAGGGCGATGTAGGGACGTCGCCGAGGATGAACAGGTGCAGGAGCGGGCCGGTGATCGCCTGCTTGAGCTTCGGCCCTCGGTGCGCTGGCCCTCGGCGGCTGCGGTGTCGCTGGTCATGGTGGTGCCTTCCGTCCCGGCCAGGTTGACCGAGCCGGCCTCGGAGTCCTCCTTCAGCAGCTGCGCGGGGACATCCGCCTCCACAGGGAAGCGCTCGGTGAACTCTTTCCACAGCCGGGACGGCAAGCGCCCGAACACTGCTCCTGGAGCGGTCCTAGACTCGTCCGGAAGCGAACGACGAACCCATGCCAGAAGGGCTGCACACATGACGACGCCGGACCGGCGCACCCTCGCGCGACTCGCAGACCAGCGAGCCCTGCCGTTCGACCCTCGACGGGGAGCTCGCCCCCACCGCCGACGTCTGCATGCGGGCGTGGAGTCGACTGTTCACGCGCCGTACCTGGCCGCGCACGGCGTCGCGTGCCGTACACGGAGCAGGACTACTTCGCGTACATCGACGGCAAGCCCCCGGTACGACGGGTCCGCCCCTGCCCGAGTCGCGCGGCATCGACCTGCGCCAGATAGGGCACCCCGGACGACGGCCCCGACGACGACACCGTCTGCGGGCTCGGCAACTGGAAGAACGCCGAGTTCACCGCTGAGCTGACCGAACACGGCGTCGAGCTCCTGCTCCCCGGGTCGCTCCGGTTCCTCGTCGCCGCCATCGACGCCGGGCTCTGCCGTGCGTGGTGGTCTCCAGCTCCGGCGAACGCCACCCAGGTGCTCCGCACCGCAAGCATCCTCGAGTGCTTCCCGGTGATCGTCGACGGTCTCGGTCGCGCGCGAGGACGGCCTCGCCGGCAAGCCCGCTCCCGACACCTACCTCGACGCCGCCAGCCGCTTCGGGCTCACCCCGGCCCAGTGCGTCGTCGTCGAAGACGCCACGAGCGGTGTCGAAGCGGCCGGGCCCGGCGCGTTCGGGCTCGTCATCGGCGTCGACCGCAGGCGCGGGCGCGGACGCACTGCTCGAGCACGGCGCCGACGTCGTCGTGCGCGACCTCGACGAGCTGGTCGACCAGTTGCCCCCGTCGACGGTCGGGGCGCCGACCACGAGCACGACGTAGGCCGCACGACGGAGGCGATCCGCGCCTCCAGGCAGTCCCGCACCCCACTCTCCCTCCTTCCCCACGGAGCAGCATGAACCCCATCAGCCTCGACCCCCTCGACCGCGTCCGGTACCCGGTCGATGAGTGGGCGCTCGTCGAGACCGAGTACTCGCCCGACGAGCAGGGCGTCGCAGAGACGAACTGCGTGGTCGGCAACGGGTACCTGGGCCTGCGCGGCAACCCTCGACGAGGGCCGTGGCGGTGTGCAGTACGGCACGTACGTCAACGGCTTCCACGAGACCCTGGCTGATCCGTCACGCCGAGGACGCCTTCGGGTTCGCCAAGACCGGACAGATGATCAACAACGTGCTCGACGCGAAGGTGATCCGGCTGTACGTCGACGACGAACCGCTCGTCCTGGCCGAGGCGGACATCCTGCGGCACACCCGGCGGCTCGACTTCCGGGGCGGCTACCTGTTCCGCGAGACCGAGTGGTCGACCCCCTCCGGCAAGCGCGTGCTCATCCGCGCCCGCCGACTGGTGTCCTTCACCGACCGGCACCTGGCGGTCATCGACTACGAGGTGACCGTGCTCGACGCGGTCGCCTCGATCCCTGCTGTCCAGCCAGATCCTCAACCGGCAGGACGTGCAGGACGAGTACCACGCCGGAATGCGGGCGGCGGCGAACGCCTTCGACCCGCGCAAGGCCGAGGCCTTCCACGGAGCGGCAAGCCGAGGCCGAAGCTGAAGCGCAGCACGGGCGGGCGCTCCCTGCTCGGCTACCAGGCGGCGAGCCTCCGGCATGACGATCTGGGGCAATGGGGTCGAGCACCACCTCGAGACCGAGAACAGGGCTGGGACGAGTCCTCGTCGATCGAGGACGACCTCGCGAAGCACGTGTACCGGGTGCAGGCGCGGGCCGGGCAGCCCATCCGGCTGGTCAAGCACGTGGTGTACCACACCTCCCGTGGCGTGCCGGCGCGCGAGCTCGCCGACCGCTGCGACCGGACGCTCGACCGCGCGCACGCCGAGAGCGTCGACGAGACCCTCGGCGAAGCAAAGCGCTCCCTGGATGGACGACTACTGGGCTCGGCTCCGAATGTCGAGATCGCCGGACAAGCCGGAGATCCAGCAGGCCGTCCGCTGGAACCTCTTCATGCTCGCGCAGGCCACCGCCCGCACCGACGGGCACGGCATCGCCGCGAAGGGCGTCACCGGCTCCGGGTACGGCGGGTACTACTTCTGGGACATGGAGATCTACGTCCTGCCGTTCCTGTCGTACACGGCGCCGATCGTCGCGCGCGGAACGCCCTGCGGTTCCGCTACAACATGCTCGACGCCGCCCGGGCCCGAGAGCGTGAGCTCAACCAGCACGGCGCCCTGTTCCCATGGCGGATGATCAACGGCGAGGAGTCCAGCGCGTACTACGCCGCCGGCACCGCGCAGTACCACATCGATGCCGACATCGCCCATGCGCTGGATGCAGTACGTCCGGCTCTCGGACGACCGCGAGTTCCTGAAGCGCGGCGCGATCGACATCCTCGTCGAGACCGCCCGGCTGTGGGAGGACCTCGGGTTCTGGTGCTCCACCGGCGACAAGAAGTTCCACATCGACGGCGTCACCGGCCCGGACGAGTACACGACCGTCGTCGACGACAACCTCTACACGAACGTGATGGCCCGGGCGAACCTGTGGTTCGCGGTGAACGCCTGCCGCAGGGTTTAGCTCGCGGCCGACGACTCCGGAGGAGTACGACTGCATGGTGCGGCGGACCGGGCTGGCAGGCGCAGGAGATCCACGACTGTGGAGCACGCTGCCGAGTCGATGGAGATCCTGTTCGACTCGCACCGCGGCATCCACCCCCAGGACGCCCAGTTCCTCGACAAGGAACTCTGGGACCTCGAGAACACCTCCGGAGAGCAAGCGGCCGCTGCTGCTGCACTACCACCTGCTCGTGATCTACCGGTTCCAGGTGCTCAAGCAGGTCGACGTCGTGCTCGCACTGTTCTTGCAGGGGCACGAGTTCACCGCCGCCGAGAAGCGCCGTGACTTCGACTACTACGACGCCCTGACCACGGGCGACTCCACGCTGTCGGCGGTCGTGCAGTCGATCATGGCGGCCGAGGTCGAGGGCTACCACGACCTCGCGCTGCGGTACTTCCAGACGGCGCTGTACGTCGACCTCGCCGACCTGCACGGCAACACCACCGACGGCGTGCACATCGCGTCGACCGGCGGCATCTGGGGCGGCTTCAACAACGGGTTCGGCGGCATGCGGACCACGGCGGTCGGATGACCTTCAACCTGCGCCTGCCGAAGGGCTGGGAACGCCTGACCTACCGCTCGACGGTGCGTGGGTCGCGGATCCGCGTCGACCTCGAGGAAGAGCGGATGACCTTCACGGTCGAGACCGGCTCCGGGCTTCGCCAGCGTGGGTGCACAACCAGCAGTGGGACGTCACGGCCGGTGCGCTGACCGTCGTGCCGCTGCCCCACCACGGACCCCGGATGACCGGTCGCGCCTGATCGACGAGCGGCTGGTCCAGGGCACGCTCCGTGCCGACGGCTCGGGTGGTCACCGCCTCGATCCCGACGATCTCCCTCGACCGCGACCTGGAGCCTGACGAGACGACCGCCCTGACCTGATCGTCCAGCGGGGTGCGGGCACGGTGGTGGGCCGTGCCCGTCGGGGCCGATGGCGTCCTGGACCGATGGTGTTCCTCGGGCACGTTCCGTGCAACGAGGTGAGACACCTGCGGCAACCGGTTCGGCGGGCAAGGTCGCGATCGTCTACAGGAGCCGGGTCCGGCATCGGCGAGGCCACCGCGCGGGCGTTCATCGCCGAGGGCGCCTCGGTCGTGCTGACCGACAGCGTCGAGGAGAAGGTCCGTGGGGTGGGGGATCTCGCCATGCCGACCGACCGCACGGTGGTGCTCCGTGCCCAGCGTCGCGAGCCCCGGCGACTGGGAGACCGTCGTCTTCGACGGCGGTCGACCGCTTCGACCGGGTCGACGTCCTCGTGAACAACGCCGGCACGTTCAGCTCGGGTGACATCACCGACATCAGCACCGACGAGTGGCGTGGGCCGGTGATCGAGACCGACCTGTCCGGGGTCTTCTACGGCACCCGGGCCGCGCTGTTCCTCTTCCTCACGTGAGACGAAGGGCTCCATCGTCAACACCTCGTCGGTGTCCGGCGAGGGACGCGGACTGGCGGATGAGCCCGTACAACGCGGCGAAGGGCGGGTCACCAACTGCACGAAGGCGGCGGCGCTCGACACCAAGCAGTTCGGCGTCCGGGTGAACGCGGTCGCACCGGGGCTCATCTGGACCGACCTCACGCAGGACCAGTGCGGAGGACGAGGAACCTGCAGGCGAAGTTCGCCGAGCGGGCCGCCCTCCCCGAGGCGCGGGGGTCGTTCCCGAGGAGGTGGCCGCGTACGTGCTGTTCCTGGCGAGCGATGCCGCGTCGTTCATCACCGGGGCGATCCTGCCCGTAGACGGCGGCACCACCGCGAGCAACGGGCAGCCGCCGCAAGTCCCTGGAGCAGCGCGACGGCGCCGTCGATCAGCTCGGCGACGAGCTCGACCTGAACCGCTCCGGCGTCCTCGGCGCAGGCGGCGTGGTGGTCGGGGCCGCCGGACGTTCGGGTGCCGGGTCCGCGTACAGGCGACGCCAGCCGTGCTCGCGAGTGCTTCAGCGCCTAGCCGCGCGACGCTCTCGGCCCGGTCGCCGGCATGGAACGCCAGGTGGCTGAGTCCCCGGTCGACGGTCGTCTGGTGCCCTCGATCGGCGCGGCCTCGAGCACGACGTAGGTGCCGCCGAGCCGCCAGCTCCGGCCGTCGTCCCACCGCTGGAAGGGAACGTGGCCGCGCTCCTCGAGGAGCCATCCCCACGACGACCGGCAACGTCGAGGTCGGCCGTCCGGAGCTCGACGTGGTGGAGGGCGCCGCGGGTCACAGGAGCTTCGGAGGGTGTTCGCGTTCCGGGTCGTCGTCGTCCGCTTGAACCGTGCGGCACCGGCCCGCTTCGCGAACACGGTGTCCGTGCTGAGCCCCTCGGGCACGACCAGTAGACGACCCCGGCGCCGCGGGCGACCCGGTCGACCGAGTCGTCGACCACCAGGTCGTCGAGGAGGTCGTCGAGCGCCTGGTCGTCGGAGCCGAAGAGGACGTAGTCATGGCGGTCCTCGGCGGAGGCGAACGCGGAAGCCGTCGAGGATCGCGGCGAGAGCGTCGTGCGGGAGGAGCACGATCCACGCGTCGTAGCCGAACCGGTCGCGGAGCGCCGACTCGATCGTCGACTTGAGCTCGGGCAGCGCGCCGTCCGCCGTGAACACGACGTTGCCCGAGGCGAGGACTCGTCCGGATGTCGGCGTACCCGGCGTCGCGGAAGAGCGCCGCCAGCTCCGCGCTCCGGATCGTGATCCCGTTGACGTTGACTCGCGCAGCAGCGCGACCCACCTGGCCAGTGCCGGAACCTGCATCGCGCCCGGCCGACTACTCCTCTTGTGTTCAGAACACGTTCTGAATAGCCTGGCTCCATGTCGCTCCTCGCTCCCGCCCGATCCCGTCGGTCGGTCCAGTCGTCCGACCTCTCGCGCCATGCGAAGGACGTCTTCGCCGCGGCAGAGGAAGAGCCGCTCGAGGTCACGCGCCGCGACGGCAAGCCGCTGGTCTTGACGACGAAGGAGCGTTCGGACGACGACGAGGCCGTGCTGGAGATCGCCGCACAGCTCATCGCGGCCGTCACCGTGAACGAGCAGCTCCCGCTGCACGACCGGCTCGCAATCCCCTACCCGTGGCTCAAGCTCCTGAGCAGAGAGGACCACAGCGGTTCGCGAAGGAGATCGTCGACGTCGCCCGAGGGCTCGTTCTTCGCTCAGGCAGCCGCGCGTCTGCTCCTCGAGATGCAGGCATGGCGCAACTCGGCCGAGGCGATCGCTGCTGGATGGACCGACCGAGCCGGACATGCTCGACGACCAGATCCCCGTCGAGAAGCCCTGACCGGCGGGCCGGTGGCGCGGACGTTGCGCGGCAATGGTGCGTACCACCGAGTACACCGATCGCTGTTCTGGATGGCATTGAACAGGGCTGGCGCGATCTTTGTCGCGACACAGCGGAACGCGGTCGCCGAAGCGTGGGAGCCGGCCGACGATCGACCCCCACGAGCGAGGACCTGGCGCTACGCGCTCCGCGGCGAGCTCGGGACGGTCACGCAGCACTCCGGCCGCGAATGGGCGCTACGGCAGTACCGAGCTGAAGCGCGGCGCCCGGGTCTGGTTCACGGTCGACGAGGACACCCGCACCGTGCACCTCCCTCGCCGTGCACACGCACGTTCCACCTGAACGCGACGAAGTGACCCGCGCCTCGGCGCCACCTGCAGCCCGCATCCGGTAGACGGGTCCCATGATCGAACGACGACGCCCAGGGCCACGACGAGCAGGGACTGGACGACCAGCACCAGGTGCCCGAGGAGTACGCGTCCGAGGCCACCGTCGAGGCCCTCGGCACGCCGTTCGCCGCCGTCGAGGTCATCGAGCACGCCCGCGGTCTGCTCTACGGGTTCCACCGGCTCACCGGCACGGCCGACCTGAACCTCGGCGAAGCCGTCGAGCAGCTGCGGAAGGCAGGGCACACCGAGCTGGCGGACTGGATCGACACCGAGCTCGTCGGGCGGCAACGTGATCGCCGGGCGGTGGACGTTCCAGGTCGTCGAGGACTACGCCACCGACGCGGTACCTACGCGCTGGCGAAGGAGCTCGAGCGGATCGCGCGCGACGAACTCGTACAGGGCCGTCGGCACCTTCTTCGAAGCGGAGCATGAAGGAGGACCGGCGCACGCCGGGGCGTTCGCCACCACGAAGCGCCGCCCGCCGACCTGCCGAGCTGATTCCGCCTGCAACGTCGGCGGCTCGCTGCCAGCGACATAGCGCTGCGGGCAACCGCCGACGCCTTGCGTTTTGCGAAAGAGGCCCGTCTCTGAGAAGGGGGCTCAGCCGATGCCGGAGAAGGCGCGAAGCTCCAGGGGTCCACGCGCGAAGTACAGCAGGAAGCCCGCGGCGACGACGTAGAGCAGCCACGACACCTGACGCCCGCGGCCGGACAGCAGCTTGGCCGAGCACCCAGCTGATGAAGCCCGCGCCGATGCCGTTCGCGATCGAGTAGGTCAGCGGCATGATCACGATCGTCAGGAACGCCGGCAGTGCGGCGCCGAAGTCGGTCCAGTCGATGTCCTTCACCTGCGCGACCATGAGCGCACCGACGACGACGAGGCCGGTAGCGGCGACCCCGAGCGGGACGACCTGCGCCAGCGGCGTGAGGAACATCGATGCCAGGAACAGCAGGCCCGTGACCACCGAGGCCATGCCGGTGCGGGTCGTGGTCGATGCCGGCGGCCGAGTCGGTGAAGACGGTGTTCGACGACACCGAGGCGCCACCACCGGCGATCGCACCGGCGCCCTCGACGACGAGCGCCGACTTCAGCCGCGGGAAGGTGCCGTCGGGGTGCGCGACCCCGGCGGCCTTCGCCAGCCCGGTCATCGTGCCCATGGCGTCGAAGAAGTTCGTGGTGATGACGAGCGTGAACA
The DNA here is from genome assembly GCF_979253735.1 of Curtobacterium sp. AC273. Taxonomy (NCBI): domain Bacteria; kingdom Bacillati; phylum Actinomycetota; class Actinomycetes; order Micrococcales; family Microbacteriaceae; genus Curtobacterium; species Curtobacterium sp. AC273. The sequence goes on from NZ_CEEDDU010000014.1 coordinate 16,494, forward strand.
CGAGCATCGACGCGGCGATCGGGCCGATGCGGGTGAACGCGCCGAAGATGTCGGCGTGCCCGACGAGCGACAGGTCGGGGACGGCGAACAGCGCACTCGGCAGGCCGGGGGCGTTGAGGTTCCAGCCGGTGGAGGAGTCGACCGAGGTGGGCACCTTGAAGATCGCCTGCAGGATGATCGCGATGACCGTGGTCGCGACGATGCCGATGAGTAGGGTGCCCTTGACCTTCCGGGCCATCAGCGTGCCGATGATCATGAGCCCGATCAGGAACACGATCGCCGGCAGCGCGGCCACGGAGCTGTCCTCGCCGAGTTGCAGCGGCGGCGACGCGTTCTTCGTAGGTGCGGACAAACCCGGAGTCGACGAGCCCGATGAACGCGATGAACAGACCGATCCCGACCGTGATCGCGGCCTTGAGCTGCGCCGGCACCGCGGTGAAGATCATCGTCCGGATGCCCGTGCGGTGAGTGCGAGGATCACGATGACCACGCCGTTGATGACGACGAGCCCCATCGCCTCGGCCCCACGTGACCTGGTGGACGGATGCTCACGGCGAGGAACGAGTTGATCCCGAGCCCCGCGGCGATGCCGAACGGCAGGTTCGCGATGAGCCCCATCGCGATCGTCATGAGTCCGGCGACGACGGCGCTTGGCCGCGGCGGCGACCTGGGCGTTCAGGCAGCCAGCCGCCGAGGACGTCCTGCGGCGCCTGGTCCTGGCTGAACCCGCCGAGGATGAGCGGAATGAGGATGACGATGTACGCCATGGTCAGCGAAGCGAGGACGAGATCGGGCGCGGACCTCAGAAGGGGATCGGTCGATCCACGGTGTGCTGATCGAGGGAGAAGTTGATCGAGGACGGACGCGAAGCGGTTCCGGGTGGTGGAGGCTGGTCTCGCGGGGTGCTCACCGAGGAAGCGTAGAGGACACGGAGCGCCCAGGCCCATCCGTGCCGCCCCGTCCAGGTTCACGTCCAGAACATCACATATCGTCGCTGCATGCACGATGCTGACTCCCCTTCACCGTCCCTGCCTCCGCCCCGACGCCGCGCCCTCCTGCAGACAGCCGCGGCGACCCTGGCTCTGGCGGATCCTCGCGCTACCGGCGGCGCGCCGCCCGCCGCAGCGGCGACCACGCAGGTCTCCGACCGCCCGCCCCGGACGGCCCCTGCGGTTCGGGGTCACCGGGCACCACCCCTGGGTCGACGGGTTCTCGTACCTGGCGGCCGACGTCGTGCACCAGCTCCAGCTCGCGAAGGTGCTCGGATGCGACTCCTACCGGGTGGACTGGTTCGTGCTCGCGAGCCTGTGCGCGTCGTCCCACTGGGACTGGCGGTGGTACGACACGGTCGTCGACACCGCGGAGCAGCTCGACCTCGAACTGCTCCGCGTGCGCTCGCTCCGAAGGTGGGTGGCGACGGTCCTACGAGTCGCTGGTCGACAACACCATTCCGGTGGTCGCTGGTACGCCGGACGGACTTGCCCCAGGTGGGGGAACGAGCTCGACAACATCGCGATCGCACCCGGGGTCGACGGCTCCCGGATGGAACACTTCGACACGGCGGACTACCTCGTCGCCTCGCAACGCGCAGTCGGCGCTCCGGACGGCGTCCGGCTCGGCGACCCGGCAGCCCGCACCATCGCGAACGTGGCGTGGAAGCACACGGGCTTCCTGGAACGACTCCACCAGGACGGGGTGGTCTGGGACGTCAACTCGATCAACTGGTACGTGCAACCGGAGCAGAACGACCTGACCGGCGACGACCAGTTGCTCGCCGTGCTCCGGCCGGCTGCGGACGCTTCCCAGGAGCAGGTGCTCATCACGGAGCTCAACCTGCAGGGCGGCGCGGGTTCGGACCGCGGCCTGCTCGGTGCAGTCGAGGCGATCTTCGAGGAGGTCCTCGCCTTCCGCGACCGCGCACCCAGCGCCCTGACCCACGTGTTCCTCACCGTGCTGCTCACGCACGCTCCCGTCGGCGAGGACGTCTACGGGCTGGTGCCCGTCGACCGCGCCACCGGCCTGTGGGGCGCACAGAAGCCCGCGGCCACCACCTTCGCCCGGCACGCGACGGCGAGCTGACGGGACGGACCGCACGGGAGGCGCCGTCTCCCCCGGGGACGTGCCGCTGGGCAGGCGCTCGCGTTCTCCGGCCACGGCTGGTGTTGGATGAGCAGGTGACGTCACGCATGGACCGCGCCCGCGTCGAGGCCGCCGTGCGCGAACTCCTCCCGCATCGGCGAGGACCCGGACCGACCCGAACTGGTGCGCACCCTCCCGGTCGCCGACGCGTACGCCGAGTTCCTCGCCGGCATCGGCATCGACGCCGTCGCGATCGCCCGCGACGGTACCGTGCACGCCGAGGACGGCGACCGCGGGCAGCTCGTCATCGTGCGGGACGTCCGGTTCCGTTCGGTCTGCGAGCACCACCTCCTGCCGTTCACCGTCGCGCACATGGCGTACGCCCCGGGCGACCGGCTCATCGGCCTCGGCACGCTCTCGCGGGTGCTCGACGCGGTGGCGTCCCGCCCGCAGCAGTTGCAGGAGCGGCTCGGGAGCAGGTCGCGGCGACGATCGCCGAGGGCCTCGGTGCTGTCGGTGTCCTCGTGGTGCTCGACGCGCAGCACCAGTGCGTCACGACCGGGCGAGCGGCAGTCGGCGTCGACGACCGTGACCGTCGCGGCGACCGGCACCCTCGCGGGAGACGGCCGGCCGTGCCGAGGCGATCGCACTGATCGGCGGCGGCACCGGCACCGGCAGTGGAGCCGGCCATGAGGCGGGCGCATGACGCACCGGACGGGGCGGTCCCGCGCCTCCAGGCTCCGGTCCCCGGCTGGGTGGTACCGGACCTGCGCGACCTTGTCCGACTCATCGGGCGGCGGACGTTCGACCTCGACCACCGCATCGCCGTGATGGCCATCGTGAACCGCACACCCCGGACTCGTTCCACGACCGCGGCGCGACCGCCCTGGACCGCGGCATCGTCGCCGTCCGCGCCGCCGACCAGGGCGCCGACTGGGTCGACATCGGCGGGGTGAAGTTCGCTCCCGGACTGGAGCTGCCCGCCGCCGACGAGATCGACCGTGTCGTCCCGGTGGTCCGGCAGCTCGCGCAGGAGTCCGACGTCACGATCAGCGTCGACACCTTCCGCCTGGAGGTCGCGGCGGCCTGATCGAGGCCGGCGCCAGCGTCGTGAACGACACCACGGGCCTGTCCGATCCGCGGATGGCGGCGGTCGTCGCGATCTGCGACGCGACCGTCGTCATCACGCACTCACTCGGCCAGCGCAACCGCGCCGACCCCTGGCCACCCCGCCGCGGTACGCCGACGTCGCCGGCGAGGTCGTGGCCTTCCTGCGGGAACGGGTCGACCGGGCGCTCGCCGCCGGGATCCCGGACGCGCGGATCATCGTCGACCCCGGGCACGACCTTCTTCGCCTGGGCCTGGGCAAGGGGGTGAACACCGTGCAGACCCTCGAACTGACGCGGCGACTGCCCGAGGTCGTGGCGCTCGGGTACCCGGTGCTCGCGGCGGTCTCGAACAAGGACTTCGTGGGGGAGTCGCTCGGCCGGCCGCGGGGCGAACGGCTGGCCGGCTCGCTCGCGGTGGCCACGGTCAGCGCGATGCTCGGCGCCCGGATCGTGCGGATGCACGACGTCGCCGAGAGCGTCGACGCGATGCGGATGGTGGAGGCGACGCTCGGGTGGCGCGCCCCGGTGGAAGCGAGGCACAACACGTGAACGTCCTGCCCCTGCGGTCGCGGAGCTTCTCCGACGACGACCTGCTCGCGCTGTACGCGGCGGACGTCCCGTCGGGCGCGTGGCTCCGCGTGAACTTCGTCACCACGCTGGACGGTTCGGCGTCGGCCGCCGGCACCACGGGCCCGCTCGGCGGCCCCGACGACCTGCGCGTGTTCGACCTGCTGCGCCGGGTGGCCGACGTGGTGCTCGTCGCGGCCGGCACCGTCCGCGACGAGGGCTACGGGCCGATGGTGCTGCACGACGCCGACGTGGCGTGGCGTCGCGCCCACGGGAAGCCCGACCACCCGGTGTTCGCGCTCGTCTCCGGGTCGCTGTCACTCGACCCGGACGTCGCGGGTGTTCACCGAGGCGCCGGTGCGACCGATCGTGCTGACCTCCGCCACGGCGGCGGCCTCCCCGCGGGGCGAGGCGCTGACCGCGGTCGCGGACGTCGTGCCCTGCGGCGACGACACGGTCGACCCGGTGCTGCTCCGGACGCGCTGGTCTCCGGGGGCTCACGTCGATCCACTGCGAGGGCGGCCCGTCGTTCTTCGGCGCCCTGGTGGCAGCGGACCTGGTCGACGAGCTCACCCTGACGATCGACCCGACGCTCGAGGGCGGCGCCGGACCGCGCATCACCCGCGGCTCCTCGCCCGAGCTGCTGTCGGATGCGGCCCGCGCAACGCGCAGCGCGGCGCGGGCGACGTGCTCCTGACCCGGTACATCCGCGCACGCTAGGGTCGCCTGCGTGATCGACATCGTGGCGTCCGGGGTCCCCTTCGACAATGGACGTGGACGCTCGCCGACTCGACCGCGGTGGTCGAGGCCACCTGGACGCGCTTCGGGCAGCGGCACGGCATCGATCCGGACGAGATCCTCGCGTTCTCCCACGGGCGTCAGGGCGATCAGCACCTCGTGCAGCGGTTCCTGCCCGACCTCGGACCTCGACGAGCAGCTGCGCGTCGCCCAGTCCCTGGTGGACGAGGAGAGCGCCAGCACCGAGGGCATCTTCGGAGATCCCGGTGCCGCCGCCTTCGTCGAACGGCTCCTCGACGCCGGCGTCCTGGTCGCCCTCGTCACCAGTGCCCCGCGGGACCTGGCCGTGGGCCGGATGGCGGCCGCGGGACTGTCGATGCCGACGGCGTTCGTGCCCTCCGAGGACGTCGAGCACGGCAAGCCGCACCCGGACGGGTACCTGGCGGAGCCGCGCTGCTCGGGGTCGACGCCGCCGACTGCGTCGCGTTCGAGGACGCGCCCGCCGGGCTCGAGGCGGCCATCGCCTCCGGGGCCACCACGGTCGTGGTCGGTCCGCTCGAGGCCGAGGTCACCGCGGGCCTCTACCGGGTCACGTCGTACGACGGCATCACGGTCGAGCCCGAGGGAACGGCGTTCCGCATCCGCGGCTGAGCAGCGCGCTGTCCGGGACCCGCAGGCCCCGCGCCTGTCCGGGACCCGGCGGGCCCCTCCACGCGTGCCCAGCCCGTCCGGAGAACCCTGGTCGTGCGGCCGGAACGCCCGGGCCGCGGAAGGAGCGACCATGGCAGCCCTCGACGGCAAGAACGTCCTCGTCATCGCGACGAACTACGGCGTGGAGCAGGACGAGATCGTCGTCCCGGTCGAGCAGCTCCGCGAACGCGGGGCCGCGGTGACGGTGGCGGCGCAGCAGACCGACGCGATCCGGACCCTCGTCGGTGACAAGGACCCGGGGAAGACCCTCGACCCCGACACGACGATCGCCGGCGTGAACGTGACCGGCTTCGACGCGCTCGTGGTGCCCGGCGGCACGATCAACGCCGACAACCTCCGCACCGACCAGCAGGCGGTGTCGCTCGTGCAGGCCTTCGCCCAGGCGGGCAAGCCCGTCGCGGCGATCTGCCACGGCCCCTGGACCCTCGTCGAGGCCGGGGTCCTGCCGGGCAAGACGATCACGTCCTACCCGTCGCTGCAGACCGACGCGGAACGCCGGCGCCGAGTGGGTCGACCAGGAGGTCCAGGTCGACGGAGGCGTCATCACCTCCCGCACGCCGGACGACCTGCCGGCGTTCGTCGACGCGATCGAGCGGGCCCTGACGGCCCGACGCCCGGTGCGCCTGGCGCCCCGGCCCTGCCGGTTCGGCCGGCCTCGGCCACGCCGGCCTCGCAGGCCCGCAAACGCAACTCCGGCGGTTCCTCGCAGCGGTATCTCGCTGCGAGGAACCGCCGCCGTTGCGTTTTGCGGAAGCGGTGCGGACGACGACGCGGAACGACGCGTCAGCCGAGTGCTACCGGGCGAGCCGTGCGGAGCACCGCGGGGCCGAGGGCGAGCACGCCGTCGGACTCCGGGTCGCACCGCACGCCGCCCCGCCCGCGCATCGCCTGGAAGGCCCCCGGCGCCACCTCGTGGTCCATCCACGCGCACGGGCTCGCCGCCCGGTACCCGCGGAACCGGACGGGACCGCCCGCACCGGACTCCTCCAGCGAGAAGGGCTCGCCGCGCAACGCCTCGACGTCGGCGCCGCGCAGGAACACGTTCCGCCTCGTCGCCACCGGGTCCACGCTCACGTCGAGCGCCTCGCCCACGGCCTCGAGCGACTCCAGTGCGATCAGGGTGACCGAGGCGTGCACGTGCGCCCGTGACCCGAAGTACTGGTCGCCGACGATCCCGAGCCCGGCCCGTAGCTCGACCCGGTCCCGCAGCTCGTCGGGGTCCGGACGGCCGCACGGGCAGCGCACCGTCCGCCGGTCGGCCCTCGTAGCGGTGCCGCCGGGACACCAGGAGCAGCGCGATCTCGACGTCCGTCCGGAAGGGCAGGTCGCCGGGGCCGGCCACGTCGTCCACGGGGTCACGCAGGCCACGCTAGCCGTGCCTCCAGGCCGTCGCCCAAGCCGCACCGGCGGCCGACGCGCGCCGCACTGCCCTGTCCGATTCCCGCCAGTGGTGCGTCGGTGGCGCGTGCCAGGCTGTGCCCATGAGCACCCTGGACACCGCAGCGGAGCACGACGCGCTGCACGCCGAACGGCACCGCGCCGTCGCCTCCCGCGACGCCCGCTTCGACGGCCAGTTCGTCACCGCGGTGCACTCCACCGGCATCTACTGCCGGCCGAGCTGCCTGGCCCGCACGCCGAAGGTCACGGGTGTCACCTTCTACCGGACGAGCGCCGCGGCGCACCTCGCCGGCTTCCGCGCCTGCAAGCGGTGCCTGCCCGAGGCGACTCCAGGCAGCCCGGAGTGGGACCTGCGCGAGGACGTCGCCGGCCGCGCCATGCGGCTCGTCCTCGACGGCGTCGTCGAACGGGACGGCGTCCCCGGACCTCGCGGCACGCGTCGGGTACTCGGAACGGCAGCTGAACCGCATCCTCACGGCGGAGCTCGGCGCCGGGCCGAAGGCGCTCAGCCGGGCACACCGCGCGCAGACCGCGCGCACGCTGCTGACCTCGTCGGACCTGCCCATCGCGGACGTCGCGTTCGCCGCCGGGTTCGCGAGCGTGCGCCAGTTCAACGACACCGTGCGCGAGGTCTTCGCCGTCACCCCGTCCGAGCTCCGCTCCCGACGCACGCTCCGGCCCGTCGCCGACGGCGCCCTGCACGTGCACCTGCCGGCGCGCGCGCCGTTCGACGTGCAGGGACTGCTCGACTGGCACGCGCTGCACGCCCTGCCCGGGCTGGAGCAGGTGGACCTCGACGCGACGGGGCGGGTCACGTCGTACGGGCGGGGCTGCTCGACCTGCCTGGAGGCGCGGCCCATGTCAGTGCGTCGGCCGCCGTCCCCGACGCGGCCGGCCGGGCGCGCCGGGATCGACCTGCGCGTCCGGGTCTCGGACCTGACCGACCTGCCGACGCTCGTCGCGCGGATGCGGGCCTTCTTCGACCTCGACGCCGACCTGGTCGCCGTCGACGCGGTGCTCGGTGCGGTCCCCGCCTTGTCCGGCGTCGTCGCCCGGGTGCGCCTGGCATCCGGCTCCCCGGCGCCGTGGACCTGCACGAGATCGTGTTCCGCACGCTGATCGGCCAGCAGGTGTCGGTCGCGGCGGCCTGCACCGCGCAGAGCCGGCTCGTCGCCGCCCTCGGCGCACCGGTGTCGGCCGCGCTCGTCGACGGCGGTCGGCTGTTCCCGGACGCGGCGACCATCGCCGAGCGCGGCCGCGAGGTCCTGCGAGGACCGGCGGCCCGCGTCGACACGATCATCCGCGTCGCCACGGCGCTCGCCGACGGATCGCTTCGTCGTCGACGGCGGGCAGTCGCTCGACGACCTCCGCGCGGGCTCCTCGCCGTGAAGGGCATCGGACCCTGGACCGCCGACTACGTGGCGCTCCGGGTGCGGCACCACCCGGACGTGTTCCTCCACAGCGACCTCGCCGTCCGCAACGGTGCACAGGAACTCGGTCTGCCCGGAACGGCGCGCGAGCTCTCCCTATGGTCTGAGCAGGTGGCGCCGTGGCGGAGCTACCTGACCATGCACTGCTGGCGGCCGATCATCGATCGCGCCAGTCGCGGCGGGTGCCACCGCACACGCCGCCAGTGCCCCAGCCGCCCTCCGGAAGGAAGAACGATGACCGACGCGACCATCCAGATCCTGGACACCCCAGACGGACCCTTCACCGTGCTCGAGGACGCCGAAGGTCGTGTCCTCGCCTCCGGGTGGACGGACGACGTCGAGCGCATCCTCGGGCGCATCGCGGACAAGCACCGCCCGGATCGCATCACCGAGGGACGGGTGACCTCGGCCGACGCCGTCGACGCCTTCTACGCGGGCGAGGTCGAGCACGCGATGCAGGTGCCTGTCCGGCAGTTCGGCACGGACCTGTTCACCGAGGGGTGGCGGCAGCTGCGGCTGATCCCGGCGGGCGGGGTGCTCACGTACACCGAGTTCGCCGCCGCGATGGGCCGACCGGACGCCGTCCGTGCCGCCGCGAGCGTGTGCGCCCGGAACGCCCCGGCCCTGTTCGTGCCGTGTCACCGGGTGCTCCGGACCGACGGTACGCTCGGGGGCTTCGCCTGGGGCCTCGACGTCAAGCGGTCGCTGCTCGAACGGGAGTCGGTCGGCACCACGGCACTCGTCTGAGTTGTACAAAACGCTCTAGAATGTACAGGTGAGCGAAGTGCTCGATCTCGGAAGCACGAAGCCGGCTGGCGTCGATCATCGACGACGCGCGTCACGAGCCGGTCTGGCTCACGCGGCGCAACAAGCGGGTCGCGGCGGTGGTGGACGCGGACGTCCTCGATCGGTTGCTCGAAGCGGTGGAGGACCTCGACGACCTGAAGGCCGTCGAGGAAGCACGGATCGAGAGTGAACGCATCGGCGGCGAGAACGTCAAGTGGGAGGACCTCAAGCGCGAACTCGGGATGGGATGAGCTACGAGATCGAGTTCGAGCCCAGCGCTGGCCGGGCGATCCGGAAGCTCCCGCCGAACGCCAGACGGCTGGTCGAGGGAGTCCTGGCGATCCTCGCCGAAGAGCCACGTCCGCCCGCGGCGCGCAGGCTCGTCAACAGCCCCGAGTGGCGTGTGCGCGTCGGTGACTACCGGGTGATCTACCTCATCGACGACGGCCGACTCGTGGTGGTCGTCGTGCGCGCCGGACACCGACGAGAGGTCTACCGCGACCGCTGACCGCCGACCCGCCGGTCTCCCCCTGGTTGCGGGTGTCGACGCGGGTCTCCCCCGGCTGTCATGCTCAGGAGACCGACCCGCCAGGACCGTTCCCGATGGACCCCGACGCAGCCTGCGATGCCGCGCGGTCGCACCGACTCCGAGGGAACCCATGGACCAGCACGTCGACCGCACGGTCGTCTCCGCGGACGGGACGGTGCTCGCCGTCTCGGACGGGGGGACCGGTCCTGCGCTCGTCGTCGTCGGCGGGGCCTTCGACCACCACGGCACCCCGTACGTGGAGCGGCTGACCGCCGAGCTCCGCGACCGGTACCGCGTCATCACGTACGACCGCCGCGGCTGCGGCGCGAGCGGCGACGCCGGGCAGTGGACGATCGACCGCGAGGTCGAGGACCTCGCCGCGGTCGTGGCCGACGTGGACGGGTCGGTCACCGCACTCGGGATGTGCGTCGGCGCGGGGGTCGTGCTGCACGGCCTCGCCGGCGGCGTGCCGATCGACGCCGCCGTCCTCCACGAACCGCCCTACCGGGCCACCGTCGACCCGCACGCCGACGACGTCGCGTTCGCCGACGCCCTCGACGAGCACGTCGCCGCCGGCCGTCGGGCGCAGGCCGTCCGGGCCTTCCTCGCGCAGGTGCTCGGCGTCCCGATGGGGCAGATCACCGCGCTCCGGCTCAAGGGAGCACTCTGGCGCCCCTGGTCACCGACGCGCACGTGCTCAGCCGCGACGTCCGGGTGCTCAACCAGGCTGGCGGTGCCCGACCGGGTGGCCGCGGCGGTCGGGTCCCCGTGCTCGTCACCGCGGGCACCGAGAGCGTGGAGTGGATGCGTCAGGCCGGCCGCGCCGTGGTCGAGGCCGTGCCGGGTTCGGAGTACGCCGAACTGCCGGGCCAGGGGCACGTCCCCGAGCCCGAAGCGATCGGCATCGTGCTCGACCGCTTCACCGCACGAGCAGCCGCATCGAGGCAGCCGCGCGGGCGGCCGCGCGGGGCTGACAGGATGGTGGGGTGAACGCACCTCGCCTCGGCCTCCTGCTCGACGTCGACGGACCCATCGCCAGCCCCGTCTCGCGCACCATCGCGATCCAGAGCATCGTCGAGGACCTGCGTGGCGCTCGCCGCCGAGGGCATCCCCGTCGTCTTCAACACCGGGCGCAGCGACGCCTTCATCCGGAGCGAGGTCGGGGCCGCTGCTGGCCGGGGGCCTCGCCGCCGGTGGCCGCGTGCACGCCGTCCGCGAGAAGGGTGCCGTCTGGTGCTCGATCGGACCGCAGTACGAGGGCGGGATGGGTGAGCTCACCGTCGCCGAGGACCTCGCCCTGCCCCGTGACTACGCGGACGAGATGCGCGAACTGGTGCGCGACGAGTACGCGGACCTGGTGTTCTTCGACGAGACCAAGCGCGCCATGGTGTCGATCGAGCAGCGCGTCGAGGTGCCGAACCCGACCTACCGCGCGCGCAGCCGGAGTTCGACGCGAAGGCGATGGCGGCCCTCGAGCGCCGTGGCCTCGGTGTCCGCCGCCTCGACGACGTCCGCCTCGGACGCCGACGGTGCCGTGCAGTGGCGCATCGACCTGACGATCATCTCGACCGACGTGGAGTCGGACCGGAGCGGCAAGGACCTCGGGGCCGAGCGGTCGCTCGAGCTCCTCGCGCACGACGGCGAGCCGCCGGTGGCGTGGCGCACGATGGGCGACTCCCGGAGCGACTACGCGATGGCCGACTGGTTGCACGCCCACGGCCACGAGGTGGCGCACGTGGACGTCCGTCCCGCCGATGGTGTGCCGGCGACGCCGTACCCGGTGCTCACCGCACCCGACGGCGTGATCCACGACGAGGCCGGAGCCCGGTTCCTGTCGGACTGGCGCCGGTCCGTCTGAGCCGAGCCGTGCCTCCAGGCCGGTGCCGACTGCGCGGACGACCGCGCGCCGTGCATCCCGGCTGTTTGCGTGCCGGGCTGGTACACCAGCTACCTCGCGTGGTCCGCCGCCAGCCGATGACGGGAACCACCCCATGGCACCGAAGCTCCGCATCAAGTCCATCGAGGCCTCACTGGCCGACTCCGAGGAGCAGGGGCGCCCGCTCAAGCGGTCGCTCCGCACCTTCGACATCGCCGCGATGGGCATCGCGGTCGCGGTCGGTGCCGGCATCTTCTCGGTCGGAGCGAACGCCGCCGCGAACTTCGCCGGGCCGGGCGTCATCATCTCGTTCCTGCTCGCCGCCGTCACCTGCGGTCTGGCCATCATGTGCTACGCCGAGTTCGCGTCGACGATCCCCGTCGCCGGCTCCGCGTACACGTTCACCTACGCGACGATGGGCGAACTGCTGGCCTGGATCGTCGGGTGGGACCTCATCCTCGAGACCCTGACCGCCAGTGCCGTGATCGCGAAGTACTGGGGGATCTACCTCAGCACCGCGTTCGGCGTCTTCGGCGTCGACCTGCCCGACACGATCCAGCTCGGCCCGATCCCCTTCACGTGGGGTCCGGTCCTGATCGTCGGCATCTTCACGGTGCTGCTGGCCTTCGGCACCCGCCTGTCCTCGCGGGTGTCGGCGGTCATCACGATCATCAAGGTCGCGATCGTCGTCTTCGTCATCGTCGCCGGTGCCTTCTTCGTGAAGGCCGCGAACTTCACCCTGTTCATCCCGCCGGCCGAGCCGACGAAGGGCGCCGAGGGCAGCGTCTGGACCCAGTCGCTCGTGTCCTGGTCCACCGGGGCCGAGCCCGCGCAGTACGGCGTCTTCGGCCTGCTCGCCGCGGCGTCGCTGGTGTTCTTCGCGTTCATCGGCTTCGACGTCGTCGCGACCAGCGCCGAGGAGACCGAGAACCCGCAGAAGACCCTGCCCCGCGGCATCCTCATCGGCCTCGGCATCGTGACGCTGCTCTACGTCGGCGTCAGCATCGTCATCACCGGCATGGTCTCGTACCAGCGCCTGGCGGAAGAGGACGCGCCGTCCCTCGCCTCGGCCTTCGACATCGTCGGGCTGCCCTGGGCGGCCGGCATCATCGTCGATCGGTTCCCTGATCGGCCTGACCACGGTCGTCATGGTGCTCCTGCTCGGCCTGTCCCGCATCGTCTTCTCGATGAGCCGCGACGGCCTGCTGCCCCGCTGGTTCTCGCAGACGAACCCGAAGACGCAGACCCCGGTGCGCGTGCAGGTCGTCGCCGGTGTCGTCGTGGCGCTGCTCGCCGGCTTCACCGCGGTCGACAAGCTCGAGGGCATGATCAACATCGGCACGCTGTCGGCGTTCGTCCTGGTGTCGATCGGCATCGTCGTGCTGCGTCGTTCGCGGCCCGACGCGCCGCGGGCCTTCCGGGTGCCGTGGTCGCCGGTGCTGCCGATCGTGTCGGCCGTGCTGTGCTTCTGGCTGATGCTGAACCTCGAGGTCGAGACCTGGCTCCGGCTTCGTCGTCTGGCTCGTCATCGGCTTCGCGATCTACTTCGGGTACAGCCGCCGGAACAGTCGGGTGGGCAAGGGCCTGGTGTAGCGGGGCGCGGCTCGGCGGTGCGCGCTGCGCGCGCTGACGAACCACGAATCCGACGTCGAACCAGTCCGGCAGGGCGGTTCGACGTCGGATTCGTGGTTCGACGTCAGTGCCCCCGCGCCTACGCCCCCCAGCACGAGCGCGGCGCCGAAGCCGAGCATCACGAGCGCGACCAGCCCGTCGAACACGCGCCAGGTCAGCGGCTTCGCGAACAGCGGCCGGAGCAACCGCCCGCCGAACCCGACGCCGGCGAACCACAGGCAGCTCGCCGCCACCGCGCCGATCGTCCAGGCCCAGCGGTCGTCGACGCCCTGCTGGTTCGCGACGGACCCGAGGAACACCAGGGTGTCGAGGTAGATCGTGCGGGTTCGCCTACGTGAAGACGAGCATGGTGGCCACCGCCACGCGCATGGTCACCTCGTGCTGCCGGCCTGGAGGCACGGTGCGCGCCCGCCCCGTCACCCCGGCCCCGCGGGTGTCCGGTTCCGTCGCGGGGGCTGCGGGGGTGGTCGCGCTGGCCGCGCTGGCTGCGCTGGCCGCGTGGGCGTCCGGTTCCGTCCCGCTGTCGCGCCCCGCCACGGACGGCGCGCCCGCGGGTGCGGGGGCGCGATGCCCACCAGCGGTGCGACCACGGCGACCCCGTCGTCCGCCGCTTCCTCATCCACCCGGATCGCGTCACCCGACGGCCGGAGCGCCCGACGCGCTGCGAGCACGCCGTAGGTCACGAGGAACGCCGCCCCCACGAACCGGACCACGACGAGCGCCACCGGGAACCGTTCGACCACCGCCCCGACACCGAGCACCCCGGCCACGATCAGCACGGCGTCCGACACGGCGCACACCACGACGGCCGCGGCGACGACCCGGAGCCGCGCGCTCACCGCGAGCCGGAGCAGGTACGTGTTCTGCACGCCGATGGCGACGATCAGGGCGAGTCCGGTGCCGAGGCCGGAGAGCAGGGGAGGAGCACGGTCACGCTCCGACGCTAAGCGCGGAGCCGCATGCAGTACAGCTCACGTTCCTGATGCTGCGTAAGCTGCGCTGCATGGCCCAGTTGCAGCGTGAACACCTCGAGACCCTCCTGGCGGCGGTCGACCACGGCACGCTCGACGCGGCCGCCCGGGCCCTGGCGATCACCCCGTCGGCGGTGTCGCAGCGGATCAAGTCGATGGAGCAACAGCTCGGTCGTGTCCTGCTGCAGCGGACGACCCCGGTGCGGCCGACGGCGGACGGCGAGGTCGTCCTGCGGCACGCGCGGCAGGCGCAGCTGCTCGACGAGGAGACCTCCCGCGCGCTCGGCGGCGGGGACTCGCTGGTGCCGTCGATCCCGCTCGCGGTGAACGCCGATTTGCTCGGCACGTGGTTCCTCGACGCTCTGGCGCTGGTCCGTGCCGACACCGAGGTGGTGTTCGACCTGCACCGTGAGGACCAGGACCGCACCGCCGAACTCCTGCGTGCGGGCACGGTGATGGCCGCCGTCACCGCCGAGGCCGACCCGGTGCAGGGCTGTTCGTCGGTCCCGCTCGGCGTCGACCGGTACCGGGCCGTGGCGTCGCCGGCGTTCGTCGCTCGCTACCTGTCGGGCGTCGACACGGAGCGGCGCATGCTGGGGCAGCTCGACCGGGTGCCCCTCGTGGACTACGACCGTGCCGACGACCTGCAGGCAGGGCTACCTCCGTCGGGTGCTCGGGCACGCTCCGTCCGGCCCGCGGCACTTCGTCCCGACCTCGGCCGACTTCGCCCGTGCGGTCTCGCTCGGCTTCGGGGTGGGGGATGCCGCCGGAGGCGCAGTGCTCTCGAGGCGCTCGACCGTGGCGCCCTCGTCGAGCTCACGCCGGGGCGTCGGGGCGGATGTCGCGCTGTGGTGGCAGAGGTGGAACCTGGCGTCGCCGCTACTGGAGCGGGTCACCGAGGCCGTGCGGGCCGTCGCGGCGGAGCGGCTCCACCCGGCGCGCTGAACACGAGCGCCCGGGGCGCGCTGAACACGAGCGCCCGCGCGCCCGCGCGCCCCCCGCCCCCGCGCCCCCGCGCCCCCGCGCCCCCGCGCCCGCGGCGCGCGGAACACGAGCGCCCGCGCCCGCCCGCCGCCGCGCTCCCGTCAGACCGTCGCCCGGTACCGCAACCCGTCGACCAGCAGCCCGACCATGAGCTGGCCTCTGCTCCGCCGACTGCGCTCCGTGGCACAGGTCACCCACGGCGCGCAGGAGCTGCGGGGCGTCGATGTCGGGCCGGATCGTCCCCGCGGCCGTCGCGGCGTCGAGCAGCTCTCCGAGCGCGTCGCCGAGCCGCCCGATGAAGTAGTCGGGCAGCGCTTCGAACGCCGGGTCCCGAGCGGGCGCGCGGCGGCCAGCCCGGCGCTTGGTCGCGACGAAGTCGGTGAAGCGTTGCAGCCACTGTGCGAGTGCCTCGTCGGGGGCGTGGGCGGCGGCGAGGTCGTCGGCGGCGTCGGCGCAGGCCTCGACCGCGTTCCGGAACACCGCGACGACCAGGTCGGACCGCTGGGGGAAGTGCCGGTAGAGCGTGCCGACCCCGACCCCGGCCCGGTCGGCGATGACCTTCGCGGGGGCGTCGACGCCGTCGGTGGCGAAGACGGCCTTCGCGGCGTCGGTCAGGGCGTCGAGGTTGCGACGGGCGTCGGCGCGCACGGGTCCTCCTGGGTCGGGACGGCACAGGCGCACATCCGGGGCTGCGGAAACGGAAAGCCGTTCCGTATAGTTCCGGAAGGGCGTTCCACTTCGGACCACGATACGACACCGCGGGCCAGGACGCCATCGACAGGGAGGCATTCCCATGCACTACCGCACCCTCGGCCGCACCGGCATCCAGGTCAGCCTGTTCGCCCTCGGCGCCATGATGCTCGGCACCGACGGCAGCATCGGCAACGGGGACGAACAGGACTCCATCCGCATCGTCCACCGCGCCCTCGACGCCGGCATCAACCTCATCGACACCGCCGACCGCTACTCGCAGGGCGGTTCCGAGGTGCTGCTCGGCAAGGCCCTCAAGGGGCGCCGTGACGACGTCGTCCTCGCCACGAAGTTCAACGGCCCGATGGGCGACGACCTGAACCGCCGCGGCAACTCCCGCCGCTGGATCACGACCGCCGTCGAGGACTCGCTCCGCCGCCTGCAGACCGACCACATCGACCTGTACCAGGCGCACCGCCCGGACGACACCGTCGACCTCGAGGAGACCCTCTCGGCCCTCACCGACCTGGTCCGCAGCGGCAAGGTGTGGGTGATCGGCAGCTCGGACTTCCCCGCGTCGATGCAGGTCGAGGCGCAGTGGACGTCCGAGCGCCGGGGCCTCGAACGCTTCCGGACGGAACAGCCCACGTACTCGATCCTCAACCGGGGCATCGAACTCGAGGTCCTCCCGGTCGTCGAGCGGTACGGCATGGGTGCCCTGGTCTGGAGCCCCTCGCCGGCGGCCTGCTCACCGGCCGCTTCCGGAAGGGGCAGGACAGCGACCTCGCCCGCGTCGGCATGTTCCGCCACAACCAGGACGAGCGCCGGATCGACGCGGTGGAGCAGGTCGTCGCCCTGTCCGAGGAGACCGGCATCCGGATGACCCACCTCGCCATGGCGTTCGCGATCGCCCACCCCGGCGTGACCAGTGCCCTGATCGGCCTGCGCTCGATCGAGCAGCTCGACGACCTGCTCGAGGGGGTCGACGTCGCGCTCCCGGACGAGGTGCTCGACCGGATCGACCAGATCGTCCCACCGGGGTCCGACGTCGGTCGGCTCGACCAGCAGTACAACCCGCCGGCCGTCCTCGACGCCACCCTCCGACGCCGCCCGGTGGCGGCACGCGCGGCCGCCTGACACAGGCAGACGGGCCAGGGCCCGCGGCCCCCGAACCCTGGCCTCGGCCCGGCCCGGCCCGGCCCGGCCCGGCCCGGCCCCCGGCCCCCGGCCCGGCGGCCCGGCGGCGCTGGCCGGACCGGCCGCCCGAGTGCAGCGCGCGCCGTGGCTCGTCTGGGACGGCGCTCACCAGGGCTCGCCTACCGTCCTGGGCATGTCCACGCGAGCGAAGACCGCCACGGCGCTGCTCGGCGCCGCCACCATCGCCCTGCTGCTCACCGCCTGCGACCCCGGCGGCGCGCAGAACCCGAACCCGGTCGGCAAGGTCCCCGGGTCGGAGGAGAAGTCGCAGTCCGCGCAGTGCGACGTGGCCTCGAGCGCCGCCGTCGACCTGATCGACAAGGCGGTCGGCACGCACGACAAGGCCGAGTTCGCGAACATCCAGAAGGGCGACGGCGGCTGGTACCTCGGCGCGACGATCGTGCCCGAGGACAGCAACGACCCGAACGACGACGAGGTCACGATCTGGGCGTCCACCGACGACCCGACCGCCGACGACTTCGACGGCCCGCTCTACGCCGTGAACCAGACGGCGAAGGACGCCACCGCCGACGAGTCCAGCCTCGGTCTCGCCCGCTCCGAGCTCGTTCAGCGCGGACTCGGAGCCGCGCAGCAGGTGGAGAGCTGCGTCGTCGAGGCCTCCGACCGCTGATCGCGGGCGGACCGATCAGGTCTGGCAGCGCGGGCACCAGTACGTGTCGCGCAGCGTGAGGTCGGACTCACCGAGTTCGCCGTACCGGATCGGTGTGCCGCACCGCAGGCACGGCTTGCCGGCCCGGCCGTAGACCCAGAAGCGTCGGCCCGGGCGGTCGACCCCGGTCGTCACGCGTGCGCTGCGGTCGCGGTTGGCCAGGATCAGCTTGCTCGCCAGGGCGATGGTGCGCGCGGAGTCGCGGACCTCGCTCACCGGACGTGTCGGCAGCACCCCGCGCAGGAAGCAGAGTTCGTTCCGGTAGACGTTGCCGAGGCCGGCGAGCACGCGCTGGTCGAGGAGCGCCAGTCCGATGGGTCGCGTCGGGTCACGGGTGAGGTTGTCGAGCGCGAGGTCGGCGTCCCAGTCCGGGCCGAGCAGGTCCGGACCGAGGTACCCGACGACCTCGTCCTCCTGGTCGCGCGGGACGACTTCGAGCACACCGAGGGCGAACCCCACCGTCGACACGTCGTCGGCGTCGAGGATCGCCCGCGCCTGGTGCGCCGGCCGACGCCACCGGTCGCCCGGGCCGTAGACGTCCCACCGGCCCTCCATCTTGAGGTGCGAGTGCACCGTGAGGTCGCCGATGTGGTGCAGCAGGTGCTTTCCGCGGGGACGACCTCGTCGACCGTCTGCCCGACGAGGTCGAGTGTCGCGAACGCTGGCACCCGGAAGTCGCTCCGGGTCAGCACCTTCCCCGCCAGCGCGGTGTGCAGCCGACGGGCGGCCCGGTAGACGGTGTCGCCCTCAGGCACGGGTCACCTCCGGCGCGTGGTCGCGATCGGGCCTGGAGGCGCGGCTCGCCTCACACACGGAGCCGCAGTCCCTGCGGGGTTGCGGTGAACTCGGCCTCGCGCAGCGCGGCCCCGAGCGGCGACTCGAGCACGAACGCCCCGTCCACCCGCTCGACCGCGAGCTTCCGCAGGCCGGTCCGCACGATCCCGGCGATGGAGGCCGCCGCTGCCGACAGCTCCGCCGGGTCGTCCGTGAAGGTGAGCACCGACTTGCCGCCGCGCTCGACGTAGACCGCGAGCTTCCCGTCGACCGTGGTCACGAGCGCGCCGGCCTTCCGCCCCTGGACGGTGACCGCGCCCCGTGGTCTTCGTCGAGCTCTCAGGGGCATCGGCGTCGTCCTCGACGGCGTCCCCCGTCGGCCACGGCAGCGACGCTCCGTACGGGTCTCGCGGGTCGGTGGCGGCGAGGGTCAGTGCCTCGCGCTTCCGGTGGGGATCGGCGCGCTCGTCGTCGTCGAGGTCGCGCGCGTACGTCCGGAGCCGGTCGATGGTGGGCTCCGGTCGCGAACTGCGCAGCCCCGAGCCCCTCGATGAAGTACCCGCGGCGAGCCCGCCCGGACTCCTCGAACCGCGAGAGCACCCGGTAGACCCCGGCGAACCCGCCACGGACACCCTCGACCTGCACGGCGCCGCGGGTGACCACGCCGTACCGCTCGAGGAGCTGTTCGAGGTGGCGGCGGCCCGGACGGTGGAGTCGGACTCGGCCAGGGGCAGCAGGGACCACCGGCCCCCGACGGACGGCGGACCGGCCTGGGCGGGCATCGTCGGACGCCGACGCCCGCGGTACGCTCGTGCCCGTGGTGCACTGGTGCTCTTCGCCTTGCCGCCGAGCATCGCCCGCAGTGGCGCGAAGGTGTCGTTCGTGATCTGGCCGGCCCAGACGAGGTCCCAGAGGGCGGTGGTCAACGCCTGGTCGTCGGTGCTGCCGACGGCCTGCCCGAGCTGCCGGAAGAAGTACGCGCCGCCGCCGGCCAGGGCCGTGAGGACGTCGCGCTGGAGCTCGGTGGTGTCGTCACCCGCGGGTTCGGCCAGCGTGGTCGGGGACGTGTCGGCGAGGTGCAGGCGCACCCAGCCGTCGTTGCCGGGCAGCGTGCCGCCGCCGGACCAGAGGACCTCGCCGGTCGCAGTCAGTTCGTCGAGCATGCTCGGGGGCGTAGTCGGTCACCCGGGCGGGCAGCACGAGGGTCTCCCACGCACTCGCGGGCAGCGCGACGCCGGCGAGCTGGTCGATCACCTGCAGCACACCGTCGACGCCACGGGAGTCCACCGCGGGTTCCCGGGGTCTGCACGTGCTGCCACGCCGGCAGGAACCGGGCGAGGGTGTCGGGCGAGACCGGCTCGACCTCGTGCCGGAGCGCCGCGAGCGACTTCGTGCGGATCCGGCGGAGGACCTCGGAGTCGCACCACTCCGCGCCCTGTCGGTCGGGGCGGAACTCGCCCTCGACCACGCGCCGGTCGGCCACCAGTCGGCGCAGCGTGTCCTGCACGACGGCGATGCCGAGCCCCAGGCGCCCGGCGGCGTCCTGCGCGGAGAACGGCCCGCGCGAGCGGGCGTACCGGCCGATGAGGTCGCCGAGCGGATCGGCGACGGGCTCGATGAACGCCGTCGGCACCCCGATGGGCAGCGGCACGCCGAGGGCGTCACGGAGGCGTGCGGCGTCCTCGATGACGGCCCACCGGGTGGCTCCGGCGTGCGAGAACGAGAGGACCCGGCGGTCGCGTTCGAGGGCGGTGAGCGACCCCTGCACCGTTGCGAGGGCCTCGGTGCGGTCGGTGGACTCGGCCAGCCAGCTCCGGTCCACGACCTCGTCGAGGTCGAGCGCGCCGACGAGCCGCAGCACGTCGACGATGCCCTCGGCGTCCCGCGCCCGACGGTCCGGCGACAGCCGTTGCAGGTCGCGTTCGACTCCGGCGATGACGGCCGGGTCGAGCAGTTCGCGGAGTTCGGCACGGCCGAGCAGCTCGCCGAGCAGCGTCGAGTCGAGGGAGAGCGCCGCCGCTCGTCGTTCGGCGAGCGGGGTGTCGCCCTCGTACATGAACGCCGCGACGTACCCGAACAGCAGCGACCGGGCGAACGGCGACGGCTGCTCGGTCTCGGTCTCGACGAGCCGGATACGGCGACCGGCGATGTCGTCGGCGATCCCGAGCAGCGACGGGACGTCGTACACGTCCTGCAGGACCTCGCGCACGGTCTCGAGCACGATCGGGAACGACGGGTACTTCTGCGCGACCTCGAGCAGCTGCGAGGCCTGCTGCCGCTGCTGCCACAGTGGCGAGCGCTGCCCCGGGTTCCGGCGCGGCAGCAGGAGCGCGCGCGCCGCGCACTCGCGGAACCGCGCGGCGAACAGGGCGGAGGCCCCGACCTCGTCGGTGACGAGGGCTTCGAGGTCGTCGCGCTCGAAGACGAACAGGTCGGCACCGGGCGGCTCGGCGTCGGTCTCCGGGATCCGGACGACGATGCCGTCGTCCGCCGCCATCGCGTCGTCCGTCGATCCCGTGGCGTTCGCGGAGCCGAGCGGCCACGGCGAGGGCCCACGGTGCGTGCACCTGCATGCCGTACGGGGAGTGCAGGATGAGCCGCCAGTCCCCGAGCTCGTCGCGGAAGCGCTCGATGACGAGCGTGGTGTCGTTCGGCACGTGCCCGGTCGCGGCGCGCTGGTCGCGCAGGAAGGTGAGCAGGTTGGTCACGGCGCGCTCGTCGAGGCCGCCGGCGGAGACGCGCGCGCGGGCGTCCTCGTCGGAGGCGCCCTCGACCTCGCGCACGAAGGCGCCGGTCGCGCGGCCGAGCTCGGCGGGTCGGCCGATGCCGTCGCCCTTCCAGAACGGCACCCGTCCGGGCTGCCCGAAGGCCGGGCTCACGATGACCCGGTCGTGCGTGATCTCCTCGATGCGCCAGCTCGTGGCGCCGAGGGCGAAGACGTCCTCGACGCGGGACTCGTAGACCATCTCCTCGTCGAGCTCACCGACGCGGCTGGCCTTCTCGCCGACCATGAAGACGCCGAACATGCCACGGTCCGGGATGGTCCCGCCGCTCGTCACGGCGAGCCGTTGCGCCCCCGGACGACCCGTCAGGGTGCCGTGCACGCGGTCCCACACCAGGCGCGGTCGGAGCTCGGCGAACTCGTCGCTCGGGTAGCGTCCGGTGACCAGGTCGAGCGTCGCCTCGAACGCGGAGCGGGGCAGACCGCTGAACGGGGCGCTCCGCCGCACCAGGTCGAACCAGTGCTCGACGTCGACGGTGTCGATCGCGCCGGCGGCCACGGTGTGCTGCGCCAGGACGTCGAGCGGGTTCGAGGGCACCGCGATGGACTCGATCTGCCCGGAGACCATCCGCTCGACGGTCACGGCGCTGTTCACCAGGTCCGCGCGGTGCTTCGGGAACAGGACGCCACGGGAGATCTCGCCGACCTGGTGTCCGGCGCGGCCGACGCGCTGCAGACCGCTCGCGACGGACGGCGGCGCCTCGACCTGCACGACCAGGTCGACCTCGCCCATGTCGATGCCGAGCTCGAGCGAACTCGTCGCGACGACGCAGCGGAGGCGTCCGGACTTCAGGTCGTCCTCGATGATGGCGCGCTGGTCCTTCGACACGGAGCCGTGGTGCGCGCGGGCGAGCACCGGTACCGAGGCGTCGGATCCGCCGCCACCGGTCTGTCCGGACGCACCGATCATCTGCGCCGGCGGCCGAGCGTGCGCAGAGAGCCTGGCCGGGGACTGGGCACGGGGACCGGCGGCCGGGAGTCCGTCGTCTGCCGGGGACGCCCCGGCCGGGACGAGCGCCCCGTCGCCGGCCGCGGCGAGCACGCGGTCCTGGTGGATCTCGTTGAGCCGCGCCGTCAACCGTTCGGCCAGCCGCCGCGAGTTCGCGAACACGATGGTCGATCGGTGTTCCTCGATCAGGTCGACGACGCGCTCTTCGACGTGCGGCCAGATCGAGCCGTTCGACGGTGCGTCCGAGGCATCGGCGCCGACCGGGGCGCGCCGAGCTCGGCCATGTCGTCGACCGGCACGACCACGCGGAGGTCGAAGGTCTTCTGCGCGGGCGGCGCGATGATCGTGACGGGTGCCCGGCCGCCGAGGAAGCGAGCGACCTCTTCCGGTGGCCGCACGGTGGCGGACAGACCGATGCGCTGCACGGGCTTCTCGAGCAGGTCGTCGAGACGTTCGAGCGACACGGCCAGGTGCGCGCCGCGCTTCGTCGACGCGACCGCGTGCACCTCGTCGACGATGACGGTGTCGACGTTGACGAGGGTCTCGCGTGCCTGCGACGTGAGCATGAGGTACAGCGACTCGGGCGTCGTGATGAGGATGTCCGGCGGCTGGCGGAGCAGCCGCTGGCGGTCGGACGACGGGGTGTCGCCGCTCCGGACCCCGACCGTGACGTCCGGCGGTTCGAGCCCGAGCCGCCGGGCGGTCTGCGTGATGCCGACGAGCGGACTGCGGAGGTTCCGCTCGACGTCGACGCCGAGCGCCTTCAACGGTGAGACGTAGAGCACCCGGGTGCGCTGCTTGGCGGGCGGCCGGTCGGACGCGCTGATGAGCCGGTCGATCGACCACAGGAACGAGGCCAGCGTCTTGCCCGACCCCGTCGGCGCGATGACGAGCGCGTGCTGCCCGGTGGAGATCGCGTCCCAGGCCCCGGCCTGCGCCGCCGTCGGTGCGTCGAAGGCACCGCGGAACCACTCCGCGGTCGCGGGGGAGAAGTGCTCGAACACGTCCGTCATGGTCCGTCCCATCCTGCCCGTCGCCACCGACAGCGAGCCGAACTGGGATCACCCCTTGACAGAGCGATAGTTACCGATCTATCGTTAACGCATCGCGACAGTGCCGGAACAGTCCGGAACACATCGCGAGCCAACTTCGAACAGACAGCTGAAAGGAGTCATCATGCGCCCCATCGATGACCACGACCACACCCACGACGACCACGGCCGACGCGATCAGCGCGGCTTCGACCCCGCGGGCCCCGCTTCGGCGGCGCGCGGCAGCACCACGGCGCCGGCTTCCCCGGCCGCGACCGTGGCGACCACGACCACGGACGCGGCTTCGGCGGCCCGGGCTTCGGTCGGGGCTTCGGCCCCGGCGCGGGCTTCGGCCCCGGGTTCGGCGGCCCCGGCTTCGGCCGCGAACGGCGCCGCCGCGGCGACGTCCGCCTCGCGATCCTCGGCCTGCTGGCCGAGGGCCCGCAGAACGGCTACGCGATCATCAAGACGATCGCCGAGCGCACCCGGCGGCGCCTGGAAGCCGAGCCCCGGCTCGGTCTACCCGACGCTCCAGCAGCTCGTGGACGAAGACCTGGTCGTCTCCACGGGCGACGGCCGCAAGACGCTCTTCGAGCTGACGGACGCCGGCAGGGCCGAGGCCGAGGCGAAGGCCGACGAGATCGCCGCGGCGTGGGAGTCCACGCCGGCCTCCCGGACTCGCAGCGCGAGTTCTTCGAGGCCTCCGGAAGACCATGGGCGTCCTGCACATGTACCGGACGAGCGCGACCGAGGAGCAGACCAAGGCCGCCACGGCCAAGGTCGACCAGCTCCGCAAGGACCTCCTGCAGATCCTCGCCGACTAGCGCGACCACACGGCGGACGGGAGGCACGGTGCCAGCTGGCACCGTGCCTCCCGGCTCGTCGTCTGGTCCCGACCACAGCATCGAGGGAGCAGGAATCGCCGGGTCGCCACCGCACCTGACGATTCCTGCTCCCTCGACAACGTGTCAGCGCACGTGTCGGCCGCTAGGACGCAGCGATGAAGGCGGTCACGTCCGCCAGCTCCGCCGCCGACACCGCATGCGGCAACCCCGCGTACTCGCGGTCGGTCACGTCCGTGTTGGCGGCGGCCCACGCCTGCGTCCGCGCGGTGGCCTCGGCCGGGATCACCGGGTCGAGGTCGCCGTGCCCCAGGAACACCCGTGGCCGGACTGCGGCGACGGCCTCGTCACGCGCATCGGTCACTCCGGGCACCACGAAGCCGGACAACGACACCGCGAACGCGAACCCCGCCGGGCGGGCACGCAGCAGTTGCAGCGCCATCGAGCCGCCCTGCGAGAACCCCAGCAGTCCGATCCGCGGGTGGTCGGCGACGACGGAGTCGATCCAGGCGAGCACGCCGGCGACCGCGGCGTCGACCGGCTCGAGCGCGGGGGAGCCCGGCGTGCCGAGCGGGTACCAGCTGTGTCCCTGCCCCCACGGCATCGGCGCCCGGAGCGAGGCCATCGTCCACGCCGCGGGCAACGCGGGGGCGAGACCGAGCAGGTCGCGCTCGTTCGACCCCACCCCGTGCATCGCCACGAGCAGCGGTGTCCCCGCACGCTCCGACGGCTGCCGGGTCCACTGCACGAGCTCCGCATCGATCACGTGGACCACGCTAACCGTCCCCGACACCCGCGCCGTGCGCCGAACTCGCCGGACTCCCTGGTAGACACGGTGCATGTCCTCGCTGCGCACCCCCGACCCCGACTCCGGCTGGCTGTCCGACGAGGAGCTCGCCAACGTCCGCCGCCGACTGCCGATCTGCTACGTCGAAGCGGTCCCCGTCCGGACCGACGGCCTCGGCGTCGTCACCGAGGTGGGCGTGCTGCTGCGCGTCTCCCTCGAGCGGCTCGATCGCCCGGACGCTCGTCTCGGGCCGCGTGATGTTCGGCGAGTCGATCCGCACCGCGCTCTTCCGGCACCTCGGAGAAGGACCTCGGTCCGATGGCCTTCCCGCAGCTGCCGTCGAGCCCGACGCCCTTCACCGTGGCCGAGTACTTCCCGCTGCCCGGCGCCTCGGTGTACACCGACGAGCGGCAGCACGCGATCTCCCTGGCGTACGCGTCGTCCCCGTCACCGGCACCTGCGAGCCCCGTCAGGACGCCCTCGAGCTCACGTGGATGAGCCCCGCCGAAGCCGCGTCCGACGCCGTCGCCGACGAGATGGAGGGCGGCCGCGGAGCACTCCTGCGCGCCGGTCTCGCCTCGGTCGGCGCCCTGATGTAGCCCGCCCGACCCCGCACACGGCACCTCGCACACGACGAAGGCCCCGGATCCACTCGGATCCGGGGCCTTCGCAGCGCGGTACTGGACCGGCTTACTTGTCGTCGTTCTTGAGGCTGTCAGCGACGCCGTGAACGGTGTCCTTCGCGTCCGTGCCCGCCTGCTTGGTGTCGGCCTTGACCTGATCGGTCTTGCCCTCGGCCTTGAGGCGGTCGTTGTCGGTCGCGTTGCCGACGGCTTCCTTGGCCTTGCCTGCTGCCTTCGCAGCGGCGTTCTTGACGTCTTCGATCCCAGCCATAGGCACTCCTCTCAACGACGGACGATTCCCCATCGGCCGCTCGCGCGGTCTCCGGTGACACAGAACCTACGCGTCGCGGTCGCCGCCTTCGCAGGCAGCGTCAAGGTTGTGGCCGGGGCCGACGGATCAGCGGGCGGAGCCGGCCGGACGGGAGGCGCGGCGCGAGCCACCACGACGGGCACCGCCCGACTCGGAGCCGGCACCACGGCCGGCGGCGTAGCCGCCCTCCGAGGACCAGACCGGAGCGGAGCCACCGCGGACGGTGTCGCTCGAGGCGCGGCGGCTGCCGCCCCCGCGACGCTGACCACCGGTGGAGCCGGCGGGTGCACCGACGCCGGCCTCCGGCGGCACGGCCGCCGCGACGCCCTGCACCGGAGGACCCGGTGGCCGAGCCGGTGCGCGCGGGCTGCGCCGCGCCTCCCGTCCGACCGCCGCGACCACGACGACGACCGCCACCGGCCGTGTCGGACTCGCCCGTGCGCTGCTTGGGCTGGCGCTGCTGCTGCACCGGCTGCTCGGCGACGTGGCGGACCGGAGCGACCTCGCCGACGAGCGACGTGACGGCGGGCGACGACGCGGTGACCTGCTGCGGCGTGACCTTGATCGCTGCGGCACGCATCATCTGCGCGACGTCGCGACGCTCGGCCGGCGTGGTCACGGTGACGACGTCACCGGACGAACCCGCACGCGCGGTGCGGCCGGAGCGGTGCAGGTACGCCTTGTGCTCGGTCGGCGGGTCGACGTGCACGACGAGCTCGACGTGGTCGACGTGCACGCCACGGGCGGCGACGTCGGTGGCGACGAGCACGAGGGCCTCGCCGGAGGAGAACTTCGCGAGGTTGCGCTCACGGGCACCCTGCGACAGGTTGCCCTGCAGGTCGACGGCCGGGATGCCCTGGCTGCTGAGCTGCTTCGCGAGGCGCTTGGCGTGGTGCTTGGTGCGCATGAAGAGGATGCGACGACCGGTGCCCGAGGCGAGCGTCCGGACGAGGTCCTTCTTCGCGTCGGCGTCGGCGACCTCGAACAGGTGGTGGGTCATCGCCTCGACGGGGCTGTGCTCGTCGTCGACCGAGTGCATCACCGGGTTGTGCAGGAACTTCTTGACGAGCTTGTCCACGCCGTTGTCGAGCGTCGCGGAGAACAGCATGCGCTGCCCCTGCTCGGGCGTCGCCTGCATGATCTTCGTGACGCCGGGCAGGAAGCCCATGTCGGCCATGTGGTCGGCCTCGTCGAGCACGGTGACCTCGATGGCGTCGAGCCGCACGTGGCCCTGCTGCATGAGGTCGGCGAGGCGACCCGGGCAGGCGACGACCACGTCGACGCCGCCGCGGAGCGCGTCGACCTGGCGGCCCTGCGAGACCCCGCCGAAGATCGTCGTCGTGGTGAGCCCCATCGCCTTGGCGAGGGGGGCGAGCGTCGCGTCGATCTGCGTCGCGAGCTCACGGGTCGGGGCGAGCACCAGCGCACGGGGGCGGCCGGCGCGGCGCTGACGGGGGTTGGCGGCCAGGCGCGCGGCGAGCGGATCGCGAAGGCGATCGTCTTGCCGGAGCCGGTGCGGCCGCGACCGAGCACGTCCTTGCCCTGCAGGGAGTCGGGGAGCGTGTCGGCCTGGATCGGGAAGGCGTTCTCCTTGCCCTGGGCGAGGAGGACGTCGACCATCGGGGTCGGGACGCCGAGGTCGGAGAAATGGATGTCTTCGTTGGTCATGGTGACCTTCGAGCCGGAGAGGTCCGGCTGTGGGCGCGCTCTGAGGCAGCGCGCGGGCGGGATGCGCGCCAACGGATGTGGCTGGCGCAGTCGCCGCAGCAGAGAAGCCTGGGCACCTTCGGGAGGTGCTCGATCATCGACCGTTCAGACGAGCTGACGTGGTCGGGAGTTCGGGGCGTCCGTACGACGCACGAGGCGATCGGCGCCTCGAGTAGCTCCATCATAGCGTGGGAGGATCGGATCGTGCGAGACCGGACCCTGCTGCTCACCGTCGCGACCGTCGCCGTGGCGGTGATCGGCCTGAGCGGCTGTGCCGCCGCGGCCCCGTCGTCGTCCGCTTCTTCTTCTTCGTCATCGGGTGCCGGGTACGCGAACCCGCCGACGTCGGGGATCCCCGACTACCAGCTCGGCGGTGGCTACACCCCGCCGGCCGGCGTCACGATCGTCGAGCGGGACAGTACCGACCGTCCGGCCCCCGGCAAGTACGGCATCTGCTACGTCAACGGCTTCCAGACGCAGCCGGAGGACGCCGACACCTGGCTCGACGACCACGCGTCCGCGGTGCTCCGCGACGAGGACGGCGACCCCGTGTCCGACCCGGGGTGGCCCGACGAGATGCTCCTCGACACCCGCACCCCGGCGAAGCGCGCGGAGATCGTGAAGGTGCTGACGACGTCGATCGCGCGGTGCGCTGATCGGGGCTTCGACGCGGTGGAGTTCGACAACCTCGACTCGTGGACCCGTTCGACGGCGTGCTGACGCGGTCCGGGAACCCGCGCCGCCGCGGCGCTCGTCCGGGTCGGGCACGAGCACGGGCTCGCCGTGGGCAGAAGAACACCCCGCAGCTCGGGGCCTCCGGCCGGAAGACCACGGGGTTCGACTTCGTCGTCGCCGAGGAGTGCGTGCACTACCAGGAGTGCTCGGCGTACACGAAGGCCTACGGGAAGCACGTCATCGACGTCGAGTACTCGGACGAGACCGACCGCTCGTGGGCCTCGGTCTGCGCGGACGACGACCGCCCCGCGATGACGATCCTGCGCGACCGCGACCTGGTCACGCCGTCGGACGACGACCACGTGTTCGAGCACTGCTGAGCGCGGTGCGCCGGGGTCAGGCGGGCCAGGCGTCCCGGAGCGCTGCTGCGGCCTGGTCGGCGGACAACCCGGCCGCCCGCGCCGCCGCAGCGAGTGCACGTGCCGCATCGGCCACCGGTTCGGGGACCGCGGCCGGGCGGATCACCCGGGTGCCGGCCCCGCGTGCCGTCTGCACCAGGCCGGACTCCTCGAGCAGCTGGTAGGCCTTCGCGACCGTGCCGGCTGCGAGCCCGAGTTCGTCCGCGAGCGTGCGGACGCTCGGGAGCCGCTCCCCGTCGACCAGGTACCCGGCCGTGATCTGCGCCGCGATCTGCGACTGCACCTGCTCGAACGGCGGGATGCGTCCGCCGGCGTCCAGCGCCACGAGACTCGTCGATGACATGCGTTCCACCCTGGATGTCGTGGTGCTCGGACTGCTCGTCGAAGTCGTACTGCTCGCCGACCGGGATCGGCACGGCGACGGTGTTGCCGGGCGGCGCGAGCGGGCAGGCCCACGCCGGGTCGTACGCGCACGAGGGGTTGTACGCGAAGTTGAAGTCGAGGACGATCTCCCCGTCGTCGCCGCCGAGGTCCGCGCCCTTGATCGTGTCGACCAGGTAGCGGCCCCCGCCGTAGGTGCCGCGTGCCTTGCCGGCGCTCGCGTCCTTCACCGGGATGAACACCCCGCCGGCGTAGCCGCCGTGCGCCCACACGTCGAGCGATCCGACACCGGGGAGCGTGACCACCCCGAGCCGGTCGAAGTGCACGATGCCGTCGGTGCCGGTCTCGACGTCCATCGCGACCGACTCGGCCGGCTCGATGCGCGCCCGGAAGCGCCAGGAGGGGTCGTAGTCCGGCACGGGCAGGGACTCGAAGTCGCGCGCGTCCTCGTCGAGGAGCGGGCTCGCCGGGTGCTCCCGAACATCGCGTCGCGCGTCTCGCGCCACATCGCGTGGGCGGTCTCCGGGTCCCCGGTCGCCCGCACGCGGCGGTACAGGTCGAACGTCATCCGCCGCCAGTCCACGGTGGCGAGCGTGCTGTGCACGCGGTCGTCGGTTCCCGGCTCCTGCGTCTGGCTCACACGACGAGGCTACGCCCGCGGGGCGTCCTGGGCATGGCAGACTGGCGCGATGACCACGAACGAGGGGACGATGGCCATGACTCGGAGCTCCCGGCGGATGCTCGCGACGGGGATGATCGGAGCGGCCGTGGCCCTGGCGGCCAGCGGGTGCTCGTTCTCCGCGTCGGTGCACAGCACGGTCTCGCCCTCGAAGTTCGAGACCGTCGTCGCCGACGCGCTCGAGAAGAGCGTGGGGCAGCGACCACAGG
The DNA here is from genome assembly GCF_979253735.1 of Curtobacterium sp. AC273. Lineage (NCBI taxonomy): Bacteria > Bacillati > Actinomycetota > Actinomycetes > Micrococcales > Microbacteriaceae > Curtobacterium > Curtobacterium sp. AC273. The sequence goes on from NZ_CEEDDU010000014.1 coordinate 46,029, forward strand.
TGGACTGCGGCGACGACGCGATCGACCTCGAGGACGGCAACACCGTGCACTGCGACATCGGTGCAGCGGGGGACGCCACGAAGTACGACGCGACCGTCGAGGTGCGCGACGTCTCCGGCTCGAAGTACTCCGTGCACGTCGAGGTCGCCGACGAGCCGAAGAACTGAGCGCTCCGCTCAGTGCAGTCGGGCTGACTCCAGCACCGCTCGCAGGACCGGTACGAGTCGCTCGCCCTCGTCCGCGCCGCACGTCGCCGTGAGCGCGATGACGTCGGCCACGGCTCCGTGGTCGATCGTGGCGAGCTGCAGGGCCTGGAAGACCGTGCCCACGCCGGGCATCACGAACGCGCCCTCGACCCGGTAGCCGTCGAGACCGAGCACCGTGCGGTACTCCGATCCGAGCTCGGCCCAGCGCTCTGCTGCCTCGAGCGCGGCGGTGTTCTGCTCGACGGCGAGCGACAGCGCCGCACCGCCGTCCGCGGTCGTCGCGACCCGACGGACGGTGACGACGACGTTGGCGCGGAACGGGCCCTGCTGCTCGGTCTCGGTCTCGGCCACGGCGACGAGCGCGTCGGGGAGCACGAGCGGCTCCCCCCCCGCTGGGACGTCGAGACCCACGACGGGGGTCGGGACGAAGGGCGGGGTGTCGGATCGGACTGTGGTCACGAGGTGCTCCTGCACGGTCAGAAGGGGAGGACGGACTGGAGGTCCTTCACGAACTCCTCCGGGTCGATGTCGATGCTGACGTTGGCCCCTGCGCCGAGACCGAGGGCGGCGCCGAGCTTGCCGTCGAACGCGATGTCCTCCGGCGTGACGACGAGTCCGACGTTCGCGTCACCGCCGGCGCCGACCTTGGCCTTGGCGCCGATGCCGACGTCGATGCCCATGAAGGAGCGGTGCAGCGTGGCGCCGGCGTCGGCCCCGGCGAACCCCTCGACGCCGGCCTTCGCGCCGACGCCCTGCGGTCCCGCGTCGAACTGGGCGTCCGCGCCGACGCCCGCTCCGGCGCGGGCGTTGCCGTCGATCGCCGTGCCGTTGAAGCCGTTCTCCTGCGAGACGCTGCCGTCCGCCTTCGCCCCGGCGAACCCCTCGACACCGACCTTGCCGTGCACGCCGGTGTACTTGTTGGCGCTCAGCGCGGCCGTTCCGGAGAGCATGATGCCCGCGAACGCGTCGGCGATCCCGTCCAGGCTGATGCCGTTCCCTCGGCGTGGCCTTCCGCGTGGGCCTCGGCCCCGGCCTTGGCCTCAGCCGTCGCGTCGGCGGAGACGCCGTCGCCGTCCTGGTGCGCTCCGGCGCTGCTGTCGGCACCGACGCCGGCCCAGGCGGACGACTTCCCGCTCGCCGATCCGACGCCGTCCTTCGAGGCCGACCCCTCGGCCTCGGCGCCGACACCTGCCCGAGCGTGCGCCCTCTGCCTCGGCGTCGTGCCCGTCGGCCGACGCGGAGGCACCCGTGTCCGTCTGCCACCCGTGCGCGGAGGACGAACCGGTCGCGTGGTCCGGGGCGGTGTCCCGGGCGATGCCGTCGAGCGTCGTCGAGCACGCCTTCGCGGCGGTGTCGTACTGCATCGCCGCGAGCAGCACGGAGGTCTCGATCATCGCGTTCTTCACCGACACGGCGGGGTCGTCGTGCCAGTCGTACGAAGCGTCCGAGGACGCCGACGTGCGGACGTCCGATCGGAGCGCCGCGGCTGCGGTCTCGGCACCCGCGAGCGCCTTCTTCGCCGTCTCGACGGCGTCGGCGAACGTCTCGAGCGCCGTCGCGGCCCGGTCGAACGCCTCGGCGAGCGCAGCGGCCTGCCACTTCGGGGCCAAGGTCGCGCCGAGGAGCTGCTCCGTCTCCTGCGCGAGGTAGTACAGCCCGAGGCCGTTCCAGGTGCGGTCGATGGCGTCGGTGACGGTGTGGACGGTCTTCGCGCTCGACCGCATGTCCTTCGGCGGCGGCGCGCAGCCCCTCGGCGTCGGCGTCGATCGTCGGGAAGGCCCCGGCGTCGACGAGGGCGGCGCTCACCGTCCGGAGCCCGCGTCGTCCGCGGAGGGGGTCTTCGCGGCCATCTCCTCGTCCGCGTCGACGTAGGCCTGCGTGGCCGACGTCGCGGCGACGTGCGCGGCCGTGATCCGCTCGTGCAGGTTCGGCACGACGTTGCGGAAGTCGTCCAGCAGTCGCTCGAGCCCGGGCCGCGCGCGCGAGCTGCCGACCGCGGACAACGCCGCCTCGGCTGCTGCCAGCACCGCGGCGTCGGCGGTCGTGAGTTTCTCGAGGTCGCCGTCCACCCCGGTCAGGACGCTCGAGACGCCGCCTGGATCGATCGCGTACCTGCTCATCGGATGTCCCCCTCCGTGACGATGTCGGCCGACAGTGCGAGCGTGGACCGACGCGGACGAGTGTACCTGAGGGAGGCTCGAGACGCGCGACGGGCACCCGGCGACCGATCAGCGGCCGAGCAGGCCCCGGAAGAACCGGCTGAAGGCGTTCGGCCGGTGCACCCACCCGTGCTCGGCGAGGACGGCCTTGACCGGACGGCTGACGTCCGTCGACCGGAAGTCGAAGTAGGTGTTGTCGTCGTCGAAGTTCTTCGCGAAGACGCTGTCCTTGTACTGGCCGGACTCGCCCAGCAGGGTCACGCGGTACCGCCACTCGACGGAGCCGAACACGACCCCCCGGACCTCGGGCGCCGTGTCGCCAGACGGCTTCGATCCGCTGGCCGTTCCGGACCACCTCGAACGGGTGGGTCCCGTCGTTCAACGCGAACAGTGCCTGTTCGACCTCGGCGGCGGGCCGGTGGGACGCGGCGGTGTGCATCCCGACATCCTAGGGAGACGCCGGTGCGGTCAGGCGGCGGCCCGGCGGTGTCGCCGCCACTGGGGTGCCATCGACCGCATCCGCAGTGCCCGCCACTGCCAGATCACCCACATCCCCGGCCACAGCAGGGCACCGAGCACGGCCGGGCGCATCCGGTAGCTCAGTCGGTCGACGAGCAGGGTCCGGCCGTCGGGGGTGGGCCGGACGGCCATCCGGTGCTGCATGGTCATGCGTCCGAAGAGGCCGGAGACCCCGCCCCCGTTGTCCCGCTGCACGGGGACGCCCTGCACCTCGTAGAGGTCGAGGTCCACGTGGGTGTCGCCGCTCGGGACGACCCCGAAGGCGCTCGCCGTGATGGGGTGCGGCTCGCCGGGCACCCACCGAGGGGGAAACCCTGCGGGTCGCGGGACCGGTACACCAGGAACGGTTTCGTCACGGCGACCATCACGGCCGGGGACAGCAGGGCATCGCGCACGGCGTCGACCGGCGCGTCGAGGACGATCCGGAGGCCGACGTGCATGGCGTGGACGCTACTCCGGCGCGCTGGCGATCCCTCGTTCGCCCTGTGAAATGTAATATGTACAGGATGCACCGCTTCTCTCGCGTCCTTCCCGTCCTCGCCCTCTCGACGCTGGCGCTCGCCGGCTGTGCCACGCAGAGCGCGACGACGGCCGTCCCGACTCCGACCCCGACCGCGGCCCACTGGGGCTACGAGGGCAGCGACGGGCCCTCGCACTGGGCGGGGCTCTCGGACGAGAACGCCGCGTGCGGGGCCGGGCAGCGCCAGTCCCCTGATCGACCTGCCACGGCTCGGATCCGGTGCGCCGATCGACCTCAGCGTCCCTGACGCCGTGGTCGAGGGCACGACGGCCGACAACGGCCACACCGTGCAGCTGACCGTGGGCGACGGCGAGACGACGGTCGTCGACGGCGTCGACTACCACCTGCAGCAGATGCACTTCCACGCGGGCTCCGAGCACACGGTCGAGGGGAAGCGCTCGCCGATCGAGCTGCACTTCGTCCACGCCGACGCCGACGGCCACCTGCTCGTCGTCGGGGTGTTCGGCAGGGTCGGCGCGGACAACCCGGCCTTCGACGAGTACGTCCGCGGGGCGCACGGGGACGCGGCCCAGCCGGCGACGGTCGACCTCCCGGAAGATGCTGCCGGCCGAGCGCTCGTACTGGAGCTACGAGGGCTCGCTCACCACGCCCCCGTGCACCGAGGGCGTGCGGTGGGCCGTCCTCGCCACCCCGGTCGAACTCGGGCAGGACCAGGTCGACGCCCTCACCGAGGCGCACGAGGGGAACGGCCGGCCGACGCAGCCACTGAACGGCCGCACCGTCCGCAGCGGGGGCGCACAGGGCTAGGCGCGCGGGGTCAGGCGCGCAGGGTCAGGCTCGCAGGGTCAGGCGTGCCGGGCGGAGCGGCGTCGTGCGCCCTCCTGCCCGGTCGTGCCGGCGGAGCCGTTCGGCCAGCGACAGCCGGACCGCCGGCCACTCCGACGCGATCACCGAGAACACGACGGTGTCGCGCAGCGTGCCGTCGCGGCCGACGGCGTGGTTCCGGAGGACGCCGTCCTGCTTGGCGCCGAGCGCAGCGATCGCCGTCCGGACTGCAGGTTGTGCCAGTGCGTCCGGAACTCGACCGCGATGCACTGCCAGACGTCGAACGCGTGCGACAGCATGAGCAGCTTCGACTCCGTGTTGATCCCGGAGCGCTGCGCCGACCGGGCGAGGAACGTGCTGCCGATCTCGACGCGGCGGTTCGCGGTGTCGACGTTCATGAAGGTCGTGGCACCGACCACGCGGCCGGTCGGTCGGTCACGCACCGCGAACGGCACCATCCGGCCTGCGGCGTGCTCCGCAAGACGGCGCTCGATCTCGTCGTCGACCTGCGCCGGAGCGGGGATCGAGGTGTACCAGGTGCGCCACAGATCACCGTCCGCGACCGCCGCCCGGAGGTCGTCCGCGTGCTCCGCCCCGAGGGGCTCGAGTGTCACGCGGTCGCCGGTCAGGGTGGGTGCGGGGCGATCTCCATGGCACCCGATCCTATGGTCGCCACCCCGACGGGAACCCCGCGGGAGGGTCACCTGTGGAAAAGGTCAGGGTCCTCCCGGCGGCTATCGTGGATCGGGTGGCAGCACGCACGCAGCAGAAGTACCAGGTCCGCTTCGCATGGGGCACCGGCGGCGCCGAACGCATCGCCCCGGACACCCACCTGCTCGTGTGGGTCGACGCGCTGCCGGGCTCCGCGGGCGTGACCGAGCGCGAGCGCCAGCGAGCGTTGCGCTCCCTCGCCGCGCAGCTGCCGGACGGTCCGGAGGTGGTGCTCGGCCACCTCCGGCAACGCGACGGCGATCGCCGGGCGTGTGACGCGCCTCCAGGCCGAACGCGGCGACCGGTGCGTCGTCGCGATCGTCGCCGCCGGACGCCACCACGCACCCGGCGACGACGCGGCCGAGGCGGCGGGCGAAGCCGCCGACGTGCCGGACGCACCGGACTTCGCCGTCGAGGACCTGCTGGCCGCCGGGGCCGTCGTCGACGCGCTCACCGAGGTCGGGATCGACCACACCTCGCCCGAGGCGGCAGCGGCCTGTGCGGCGTACACGGACTCCGTCGTGCGGTGAAGCACCCCGTCAGCGCATCGGAGTCGGGCGGACCGCCCTCGAGCCCTCCGACGTGCAGGCAGCGCTCGCCGCGCAGGACGGCCTCGTCACCCTGCGGGAATCGACCTCGCGCGCGTAGCGTTCCGGACGACACCCGAAGAGCAAGCGAAGGAGCAGCCATGAAGGCAGTCGTCGGAGACACCGTGATCGCCGAGGCCCCGCAGGAGGACCTCATCCAGATCGAGGGCAACTGGTACTTCCCGCCGTCGAGCGTGAAGTCCGAGCTGTTCACGGAGAGCCCCACCCAGTACCACTGCCCGTGGAAGGGCGACACGCAGTACTTCACCGTGAACGTGGACGGGCAGGCGCTGAGGACAACGCGTGGTCGTACCCGACGCCCATCCCGTCGTCGTTCGACCGCGTCGGCAAGGACTACAGCGGCTACGTGGCGTTCTGGAAGGGTGTCCGCGTCGTCGACCGACGCGGTCCCGCCAGCGTCAGGACGCCGGGGTCCGCCCACGTGCGTCAGCCGGCCACCGTCAGCACGATGAGCGCGACGTTGAGCGCGACGATCACCAACGCGATGACCCCCGCCACGACGCGGGTGGTCATCGCGTTGACGTCGTCGCCCATCACGCTCCGTCGTGAGGTGTAGACGACCAACGGCACGATCGCGAAGGCGATCCCGAAGCTCAGCACCACCTGGCTCACGACGAGCAGCATCGTCGCGTCGGCGTTCACCGCGAGCAGGACGATCGCCGGCACCAGCGTCACCACCCGTCGGGCGAGGAGCGGGATCCGCACGTGCAGCAGCCCCTGCATGATCTCCGCACCGGCCATGCAGCCCACCGAGGTGGACGCGAGCCTCGACGCCGGCAGCCCCACCGCGAAGAGCACCCCGACGACCGGGCCGACGTGCTCCGCGATCGCGCGCTGTGCCCGGGGATCGAGTCGGTCCCGGCGGCCCCCGGCAGTGTGGCCGCGGCGAGCACGAGCATGCAGATGTTGACACCGCCGGCGACGATGAGCGCCAGCGCGACGTCCCACCGTGCGGCGACGAGCACCCGCCGACGCCCCGGCCCGGCGGGGACGTCCCCGTGGCGGTCACGCGCGAGCGCCGAGTGCAGGTACACCGCGTGCGGCATCACGGTCGCGCCGAGCATCGACGCGGCGAGCATCACGGACTCGGACCCCTCGAAGCGCGGGACGAGTCCGGAGACGAGGTCGCCCGGTGACACCCGGGCGAAGAGCAGGCCCGCGCAGAACCCGACGGTGAGGATCGCGAGCATCGCCGTGACCACGGTCTCGAAGGTCCGGGTGCCGCGGTGGCTCTGGAGCGTGAGGATCGCCATCGACACCACGCCGGTGATGAGCCCGCCCGCCACCAGCGGCAGCCCGAACAGCAGGTGCAGGGCGAGCGCGCCGCCGATCACCTCCGCGATGTCGGTCGCCGCCGCCACGATCTCCGCCTGCGCCCAGAACAGCAGCCGTGGCGTGCGCTTCATCCGCAGCCCGAGGTGTTCCGGCAGGGACTTGCCGGTGACGACGCCGAGCTTCGCGGGAGAGGTACTGCACGACGACTGCGCTGGCGTTCGCGGCGACGAGCACCCACAGGAGCAGGTAGCCGTACTTCGCCCCGGCCGTCAGGTTCGCGGCGACGTTGCCCTGGTCGACGTAGGCGATCGCGGCGACGAACGCCGGGCCGAGCAGGGTGAGGCCGGCTCCGCGTCGGCGCGGGAGCGCTCCGGCGTGCGCGGCGGCGCTGCGGTGTCGGTCATGCAGCCCAGCATGCCAGGAGAATTCGGTGCACCGAATCCTTGGTTTCGGACGCCGCGCGAACGTGTTTGACGCCACGCGACCCTGTGCTCAGACGGACGCGCGCCGGGCCCGGTGTGCCCGCACCTTCGCCCGGTTCCCACAGCGCTGCATCGAGCACCACCGCCGGGTCCCGCCCCGCGAGGAGTCGTAGAACACCAGTCCACAGTCCTCGGCTGAGCAGCGACTCAGCCTGGTCGGCTGGCCGTCCGCCGCGACGTCGTCGAAGCCGACCTCGGTGAAGAGCGAGACCGCGTCGCGCGCGACGCTCGAGAGCGCCTGTGCGAGCCGCACACGGTTCGCTCCGGCTCGGCGGCGGCCACCCGGGAGGCTCGGGGGTACGTCCGGCAGGGCGGCGAACAGGTTGACGGTGTCGATGTCGTCGGGGCGCGGGGCGCGTCCGGCCGGTCCCGGCGCGCAGGCCTGCGGCGACGGCGGTGCGCTCCGCCGCGGTCGACGCCGGCGTGGGTGCCGCAGCGACCGCCAGGCGGGCGGATCGCAGCGCGGAGCGCTCGGGCGTCCTGTAGCTCGCGCGCCGCGGCACCGACATCGATCGGCTCGGTGTGGTCGGTCAGCCATTCGTCCAGGTCGGCCGGCGTCATCAGGAGCTCACCGAGTTGCGCCCGAGGGCGTCGACCGTCCGGGTCGTCGGCGAACCCGCCGGTGTGGGCGAAGTCGAGGGCGATCCGTCCGGCGTCGAAGAACCAGGTGGAACCGGCGTCCGTGCGGATGTGCTGCCCCGTGTGCATCCGCCCAGGCTAACGGGTTGACTGGCGCGCCCCTCGCGGAGGGCCGATCATGCGGTAGCCGAGCGCTCCTGGTCCGCTCGTCGGGTCCACGTGATGACGTTGCGAGCGTCGAACCGCCGTGCACAGCGTGCGCACGCCAGGGGCCGGGTGGGGGTGCGGTACCGGAAGTGCTCGTGGCCCGCCGGGCACGTGCCGATCCAGGGTGCGAGTTCGCTCGCCACCGGTCCGTCGTGCAGGCGCGAACCCGTGTAGCCGAGCGCCCGGCCGTCCGGCGCCAGGTGGGGCCGTGGGCGGCGCGCGCACCGGCCAGCGCGTGGGCGATCTCGTGCAGCAGGACCTGGTCGACGTCGGCCTCGGAGAACCGGACGGCCAGGTGCCGGCTGACCGTGAGGCGTCTGCGGGCGAAGTCGCACTGCCCGGCGCGGGTCTTGGCGTGGTCGAAGTCGAACGACCACGTACCGGCGCCGAGGTGCGCCGTCATGAGCTGCTCGGCGCGAACGCGGACGGACTCGAGCGTCGCCTGTCGCTCCCGTCGTGCCTGAGCGGTCTCCGTCGCGTGGGTCGCTTCGGTGGTCACCGGCCGTCGTCGTCCGGTTCGTCCCGGCCGGCCTGGCCCTTCTGCGCTGCGCGGGCGGCGATGCGGCCCCACAGGTCGTCGGCTTCGGTGCGCGCGGCGTCCGGCGCACCCAGCACCCGGCGACGGATCGGCGGCACCTGCTTCACCGGCTCGGCGACCCGCGTCACGGGCTCGTCCTCGTCGGAACGGCGTGCGGCGATGTCCCGGGCGGTGCGCGGCCGGTCCTCGGCGGGCTTCGGCTGCGAGACGGAGGCGCGGAGCGCGGCCTCGACAGCGGTCCGCAGTGCCTCGGTGCGTTCGGAGGGGCGCCGGCCTTCCGGAAGGCCTGGTACGCCCGCGACAGTGCCGAACGGGCCTCGTCGAACCGCGAGAGCTCGAACAGCGACCAGCCCTCGAGCTCGGCTGCCGCGCCCTCGAGCTCCGGCCACTCCTCGGTCCGGGCGGTGTCCTGTGCGAGTGCCGACTCGGTGGCGGCACGCTCGTAGCGACCGAGGTCGTGCAGGACGTGCGCACGGCGGATGCGGGCGGCCACCTTGTCCGCACGCTCGCCCGTGAACATCGTCAGGCGGAAGACCTCCTCCGCGATGACGAGGGCCTCGTCGAGCCGCCCGAGCAGCCGGAGGAGCTCGGCACGTTCGGCGAGCGCGTCGGTGCTGCGGCTCTGCCCGAGGTCGCGCAGACGCTGCTGGATCGCGTCGGCGTCCACGGCGGGGCGGAGGCTGATCGGGGCGAACGTGCTGCCCGGGCTGACACCGGCCGTCACGGGCGCGGCATGACGGGGTTCCCGAGCGCGGTCGAGGCGGTCGGGCTGCTGGCGGTCGTCGGGCGGGAGGGACATCGGTTCGAGGGCAGCCGCGCCGCCCCGAGAGCGAGCGGTGCCACGCGCACGGGGTCACGCCGCGTGCCGAGAACGCGGACGGCCCGCCGTGCTGCTGCACGACGGGCCGTCCTCGGGGACCGGGGATCAGGACATGCCGCTGGCAGCGACCGCCGCGATGAGGATCGTGACCACGAACGCGATCGCCGCGACGACCGCGAGGATGATCGCGAAGACACCCCACCCGCGGCCACGCTTGGTGATCGCCGCGACGATGCCCTGCACGATCGCCCAGAGCCCGAGCGCCGTACCGAGGTAGAAGAGCACGGAGCCGATGACCGCGCTGGACGAGGACGTGAGCGCCATGATGTCCGCGTCGCTCGGGGTCGCCCCGCCGTTCTCGATCGACTGGCGGAAGGCGTCGGAGCCGCCGAACGCAGCGCCGAACAGGTACCCGCCGATGACCGCGACGACCAGCGCGAGCAGCGCGACGATGAACGCCACGACCCCCACGGTCTTCTTCTTGCGCTTCGGTTCCTCGTGGCCCTGCCACGCGGGCGCCCCGGCGCTCGTCGGGGCCGACGAGGCGGCGTAGGGCTGCTGCGTCCGGTGCTGGTCGCCCCAGGACGCCGCGGGCTGCTGCCCGTACTGCCCCTGCTGTTCGCCGTACTGGGCGGACCCGTACTGCTGCTGCTGCCCGTACTGCGGCGTCTCGCCCTCGGGGGCGCGCTCGCCGTAGCGGGGAGCGTCCTGCGCGCTGCGCTCGCCGTAGCGCGGCTCGTCGGCGGCGGCGGAGGTCGGCTGCTGTTGCGGCTCGCCCCAGCTCGGCACCTGGCCGTCGCCGGTCCGGTCCTCGTTGCTCCGGTCGTCGTTCGTCATCGGGGATTCCCATCGGTCGGTCGCGCGCCTGCACGGTCGTTCCGTCCATCCTGGCAGCCACGCCCCGGCAGCGCCCGACAACGCCTCGCCGTCGCACGGCCGCCTCGCGCCGGTGACGTGCCCGTCTGCCGGCCTGGAGGCGCGGGTCGGCGCCGACCCGCGCCTCCAGGCCCGGACGCGGTTGCGTCCGCAACGGGCGACAGCGCCGAAGTCGGACGGGGTCGGCGGTGTCGTTCCGGTCGACGTTCCTGCGCCCGGAGCGATCAGCCGCCGAACACGCTCCGGTTCGGCTCCGGCGACGCCACCGCGGTCTGGTCGGTGACGATCGGCGCTCCCGCGATGAAGGCCTTGAGCTCCGCCCCCGTGCACGACCTTCGCCGGCATCGGATCAGAGGAGTACCGCCGCGGCATCTCCGCCACCGGCAGGTCGGTGGGGGAGCCGAGCAGCACGATGTTCCCGAACCGCCGCCCCTTCAGCATCCCGGTGTCCGCGACCGCCGCCACCGAGGGCAGCACCGACTGCAGGGTCGACGCCTGGCCGCGGGCGAACGCCAGCCCCGCGCCGTCCGCCACGTTCACCGCGACGATCCCCGTCGGCGACAGGAAGGACGCCACCGACCGGTAGAACTCGACGCTCGTCACGTGCGCCGGGATCTGCGATCCGCCGAACACGTCGACGACGGCCAGGTCGACCGAGCCGCGCAGTCCGGCCGGCAGCCGCTCCAGCACCTCGCGCGCGTCGCCGTAGCGCACCCGGATCGAGTGCCCCCCGGGGGAACGGCAGCGCGTCCCGCACGTGGTCGACGAGGTCCCGTTCGAGTTCGATCACCTGCTGCCGGGAGCCCGGCCGCGTCACGGCGACGTACCGGGGCAGGGTGAGCGCACCGCCGCCGAGGTGCAGGGCCGTGATCGGCCCCTCGGGCAGCAGGTCGATGGCGTGCCCGATCCGCCGGATGTACTCGAACGCGAGGTGCGTCGGGTCCTCGAGGTCGACGTGCGACTGCGGGGTGCCGTCGACCACGAGCGTGAACGACCCGGGCCGGTGCTTGTCCGGCTCGACGACCGCGTAGCCCGCACCGATCCGGAACCCGTCGAACGCATCAGCCATGCCCCCAATCGAACACCACCTCGGCGGCCCGGGCGATCACCACCCGCGTCCCCACCCCTGGTTGGTGTGGCCGTGGACGCCCGCGAACGAGGCTGGTGTCACCGGTCGGGAACGCCCCGCCGGCCCCCGTCGAAAGGCACACACCATGTCGGTCCAGCTCGCCGCGAACATCCTCATCGGGATCGCCCTCGTCGCGTTCCTCGCGTACCGCCAGGCGACCTGGCAGTACCTCGACCCGGCGCGGATCTGGCGCGGACCGCTGATCATGGGCGTCATCGGGGTGGTCGTCCTCGCCCAGACGAAGGCGACGATCACCAGCATGGACGTGGTGTTCCTCGGCATCGAGGCGCTCATCACCGTCGGCGTCGGGCTCACCATGGGGCGCATCACCCGCTTCCGCACGGTCGGGACGCCGGACGACAAGGGCCGCACGATCCAGTCGCGGACCGGGTGGCTCGGCGCCGGGCTCTGGATCGTCCTCATCGTCGTCCGCATCGGCCTCGACGTCGTCGGCGGCCACTTCGGCGCCCACCTCCTCACCTCGACCGGCACGATCCTGCTCGTCCTCGCGCTGAACCGCGCGGCCCGTGCGGTGGTCCTCGACCAGCGGATCCCGCGGCGACCGCCGGACGCGCGGCATGATGGTCCGGTGACCCTGCTGACCGGCCAGGACCAGACCGACCTCCCCGGGGGCCGGTCGCGTTCCGGTGCCGCGTGGGGCCTCAACGCGCTCGGCATCGTGATCGTCGCGTTCTGGTTCGTGCGGAACGGCGTGCAGCTCGAGCACCCGGCGTGGTCTGGGTCGTCGGCGCGGTGGCGCTCGCCGCGTGGGCGCTCCGCGAGTTCGGCCGGACGTCGCGGGTCCTCGTGGTGGCCGGTGTCGTGATGATCGCCGCCGGTGCCGTGACCGTGGTGCCGACCGACTCGCTGATGATCGTGCCGGTGATCGTCGGCGTCGTGCTCCTCGGCGCGAACCCGCGGCTGCCGATCTGGGTCTCGGCGGTCGCCGCCCTGGCCGCGATCGTGGTGATCGCGGTGTCCGCCACGATCGAGCACGCGTCGGTCCAGTTCGTCCTCGGGACGAGCGGCGGGCTGCTCCTCGGCGTCCTCATCGGTTTCAGTCGGCGCCAGTTCCGGGTCGCCGCCGAGCGTGCCCGCGAGGCCGAGCGTGAGCAGCAGCGCGCCGAGCTGCTGGCGGACCGGTCCCGTGCCGCGCGGGACATCCACGACGTGCTCGCACACTCGCTCGGCGGTCTGGTGCTCCAGTTGGACGCCGTCGAGGCGCTCCTCGAGGCCGGCCGCGTCGAGGACGCCACGCAGCGCGCCGGCGAAGCCCGCGCCCTCGCCGCCGACGGGCTCGCCGAGGCCCGCCGCGCGGTGCACGCGCTGCGCGACGCAGACGACGCAGACGACGCGGACGACGCGGCCGCGTCGGCCCCCGCCGCCGAGCCGACCACGTCGACGGACGCGACCGGTCCCGTGTCGGCGATCCGTTCCTCCAGGCCGACCACCGACCACGAGGCGGGCCTGACGGGCCTGCTCGACGCGCACCGCTCGTTCGGCGGCATGGTCGTCACGCAGGGCGACACCACGTTGTCCGCCCTCGATGCGGCTCACCGTGCCGCCGTGGTGCAGGTCGTCCGGGAGGCACTGAGCAACGCCCGCAGGCACGCCCCCGGCCGCCCCGTGTCCCTGTCCGTCATCCGGGACGGGCGCTGCCGTGGACGTCGTCGTGGCCAACCCGCTCGCCGGCGGCGGGAGCGGCCTGCTCGGGATGCGCGAGCGGTTCGACGAGCTCGCGAGCGGCGCCACGGTCGAGGCCGAGCGGTCGGACGACGAGTTCGTGGTGGCGATGCACCTGCCGACGGCCGACGCCGGCGCCGACGCCCCGGCCGACCCGCAGGATCGCCGGTCGTGACCATCCGGGTGCTCGTCGTCGACGACCAGGCCATCGTGCGCGACGGACTGGTGACCGTCCTGTCCCTGGTGCCGGACCTGCAGGTCGTCGGCGAGGCGTCCGACGGGGCCGAGGCGATCGCCGCCGTCGAGCGCGAGGCGCCGGACGTCGTCCTGATGGACCTGCGGATGCCGGGCGTCGACGGGCCGACCGCGACCGCGTCCATCGCCGCGGCACACCCGCAGGTCGCCGTCCTCGTCCTGACCACGTTCGCCGACGACGAGTCGATCGTCACCGCACTCCGGGCCGGTGCCCGCGGGTACCTCACCAAGGACGCGGGCCGGGCCGAGATCGCGACCGCGATCCGGGCGGTGGTTTCCGGACAGTCGACCTTCGACGCCACCGTGGGTGCGCGCCTGGTCGCCCAACCCGCCGGCGGCACCGCTGCTCCGACGCCGGCCACCGTGCCGTCAGCGGCCGGAGTTCGTGCACGGTTCCCGGAGCTCACCCCGCGCGAGGCGGACGTCCTCGAGCGCATCGCCGACGGGCGGTCGAACCCGGAGATCGCCGCCGAGCTGTTCCTGACCGTGCCGACCGTGAAGTCCTACGTCAACCAGGTCTTCGCGAAGCTCGGCGTCCGGACCCGTGCGGAGGCCGTGGCCCGCGTCCTGCGCTGAACAGTCCTGCGCCGGTGCCGCAGTTGAATGCGTACACATGAACGGCCAGCGGACGCCAAGGGTCGGCGGTTATCGTCGTGCGGTCGTCACCCCGGTGCGTCGATCCGCGCTGTGCCCCACACCTCGCGCTTCCGCACCGCCGTGACCGCGGCGTGACCACTCGGCACCCCCACCGCCGAGGTCCAGTGTGCGTCGTCGGCGTGCTCGGACCCACCCGCCCTGCTGCGCGCCGCCCGTGGCGGAGCCCCGCGCTCGGCCACCGTGAATCCTGCATTCGTCATGTAAAATACGAATGCAGCGCCGGACCACGAAATCCGCAGGAGCCCGATCCCATGACCGACACCGATGAGTGTCCCCACGTACCGTCTCGCCCCCAGCCGGTCCGTCCCCACGGCCCGCGCCACGACGCCCCGCGCGGCCGGGCCCGAGCCGCTCGTCGACCACGAGCAGGCGCCGACGTGGATGCGCGCCGTCGGCGGTGTGCTGCTCATCGGTGGTCTCGGACTCCACGGCCGCGGTGCTCGGGTGGCCCGGCGAAGCGCCCCGAGACCGCGCTCATCGTGCCGGCCCTCGTCGCCGTCGCCGTCGGGTTCCTGCTGCTCGTGGCCCGGTCGGGCTTCACCGTGACGGACCACCACGTCGTGCTGCCCCCCCCCCCCCCCCCCCCCCCCCCCCCCCCCCCCCCCCCCACTTCCGGCCGCTGCTCCCGGCGGCGGATCGCGCGGCGGCGGATCGTGGACGTGCGACTGGTCGAGGCGGACGCGTCGACCTACGGCGGGATCGGGCTGCGACTGCGCCGGGGTGTGCGGGCACTCATCCTCACGCCGGGACTCGGCATCGAGTTCACCGATGACCGCGGGAAGCGGACGTTCGTGCGGACGCGTCGCCCGGAAGCCGCCGTCCGGGCACTCCGCTCCGTGCGCTGAGCAGCCGGGTCCACAGCGGGAATACCAGGTCGGTCCACCGGCTTATACACGGCACTGCCGAATTCGGTCAAGCCAGGACTGGACACCGCCGTCCAGCGCGACCTATGATGGCAGTTCGCGCCCCCTGGCATCAGTGTCGTCATATTGCGGTCGACGCAGCGCCTTCTTCCAACACGTTCATCAGAACGTGACCTGAGATCGTGCCGTGGTGGTGCCGGATCCGTATATGTCGGCGGGTCCCGCTCACCCAGATCATCGCACACGTGCACAGCTCACCGGCCGTCACGTGATCGCGTGTCTTCGAGGGGTGCGCCGAGCGTTCAATCCACTCACCTACGTGCTGCTCGTCAGTACCGGCCCGACGGGGCCTACCGGAGGTCAAACCCTTGGCTGCTGCGCCCAACGCATCCACCAACCCCAAGAACGGTCGCAACCACTCGCGACTCTCGTTCGCCAAGATCACGGACACCCTCACGGTTCCTGATCTGCTCGCACTCCAGACGGAGAGCTTCGACTGGCTCGTCGGCAACGACGTCTGGAAGGCCCGCCTCGCCGAAGGCCAGGAGCAGGGTCGCACCGACCTCGCACTGCACTCCGGGCTCGAGGAGATCTTCGAGGAGATCTCCCCGATCGAGGACCTCGGCGAGACCATGCAGCTCGGCTTCACGTCGCCCGAGCTCGAGGACCCGAAGTACTCGATCGACGAGTGCAAGGAGCGTGGCAAGACCTACGCTGCCCCGCTCTACGTCAACGCCGAGTTCATGAACCACATGACCGGTGAGATCAAGACGCAGACGGTCTTCATGGGCGACTTCCCGCTCGCGACCGAGCGCGGCACGTTCATCATCAACGGCACCGAGCGTGTCGTCGTCTCGCAGCTCGTCCGTTCCCCGGGCGTGTACTTCGAGCGTCAGCAGGAGAAGACGTCCGACAAGGACATCTACTCCGCTCGCGTGATCCCGTCGCGCGGTGCGTGGGCTCGAGTTCGAGATCGACAAGCGCGACCAGGTGGGCGTGCGCATCGACCGCAAGCGCAAGCAGTCGGTCACGGTCTTCCTCAAGGCGCTCGGCATGACGAGCGAGGAGATCCTCGACGAGTTCAAGGGCTTCGCCTCGATCGAGTCGACCCTCGAGAAGGACGCCATCCTCACCAAGGAAGAGGCGCTCAAGGACATCTACCGCAAGCTGCGTCCGGGCGAGCAGGTCGCTGCCGAGGCCGCGCGTGCGCTGCTCGACAACTTCTACTTCAACCCGAAGCGCTACGACCTCGCGAAGGTCGGCCGCTACAAGGTCAACCGCAAGCTCGGCATCGACGCGCCGCTCAGCGACTCGGTCCTGACCGTGCAGGACATCGTCCGCACGATCAAGTACCTCGTCTCGCTGCACGCCGAGAAGACGAACCTCGACGGTGTTCGTGACGGCGAGCCGGTCTCGCTGCGCCTCGACGTGGACGACATCGACCACTTCGGCAACCGTCGCATCCGCGCCGTCGGCGAGCTCATCCAGAACCAGGTCCGCACGGGTCTGTCCCGCATGGAGCGCGTCGTCCGCGAGCGCATGACCACGCAGGACATCGAGGCGATCACGCCGCAGACGCTCATCAACGTGCGTCCGGTCGTCGCCGCGATCAAGGAGTTCTTCGGAACGTCCCAGCTGTCGCAGTTCATGGACCAGAACAACCCGCTCGCGGGTCTGACGCACAAGCGTCGCCTGTCGGCCCTCGGCCCGGGTGGTCTGTCCCGTGAGCGTGCCGGTGTCGAGGTCCGTGACGTCCACCCGTCGCACTACGGCCGCATGTGCCCGATCGAGACCCCGGAAGGCCCGAACATCGGCCTGATCGGCTCGCTCGCGTCGTTCGGTCGGATCAACTCGTTCGGCTTCATCGAGACCCCGTACCGTCGCGTCGTCAACGGCGAGGTCACGAAGACGATCGACTACCTGACCGCCTCGGAAGAGGACGAGTTCGTCGTCGCGCAGGCCAACGCCCCGCTGACCGACTCGTTCCACTTCCAGGACGACAAGGTGCTCGTCCGCAAGAAGGGCGGCGAGGTCGAGCTCGTCGGCAAGGACGAGGTCGACTACATGGACGTCTCGCCGCGCCAGATGGTGTCGGTCGCGACCTCGCTCATCCCGTTCCTCGAGCACGACGACGCGAACCGCGCCCTCACGCGGTGCGAACATGCAGCGTCAGGCAGTCCCGCTGCTCCGTTCCGAGTCGCCGCTCGTCGGCACCGGCATGGAGGGCTACACCGCCATCGACGCCGGCGACGTCGTCACCGCCGACAAGGCCGGTGTCGTCTCCGAGGTCTCGGCCGACGCCGTGACCCTGCAGCTCGACGAGGGCGGCACGCAGACCTTCTACCTGCGCAAGTTCGACCGCTCCAACCAGGGCACGAGCTACAACCACCGCGTGGTCGTCTCGGCCGGCGAGCGTGTGGAGCAGGGCGAGGTCATCGCCGACGGCCCCGCGACGGAGAACGGCGAGCTCGCGCTCGGCAAGAACCTCCTCGTCGCCTTCATGCCGTGGGAGGGCTACAACTACGAGGACGCGATGATCCTGTCGCAGAACCTCGTGAAGGACGACACGCTCTCCTCGATCCACATCGAGGAGTACGAGGTCGACGCCCGCGACACGAAGCTCGGCAAGGAAGAGATCACCCGCGACCCGCCGAACGTCAGCCCGGACCTCCTGGCCGACCTCGACGAGCGCGGCATCATCCGCATCGGTGCCGAGGTCCGCCCCGGCGACATCCTGGTCGGCAAGGTCACGCCGAAGGGCGAGACCGAGCTCTCCGCTGAAGAGCGCCTGCTCCGCGCGATCTTCAACGAGAAGTCGCGCGAGGTGCGCGACACCTCGCTGAAGGTGCCCCACGGTGAAGAGGGCACGATCATCGGCGTCAAGGTGTTCGACTCGCAGGACGGCGACGACGAGCTCGGCTCGGGCGTCAACCAGCGCGTGGTCGTCTACATCGCCCAGAAGCGCAAGATCACCGCGGGTGACAAGCTCGCCGGTCGTCACGGCAACAAGGGCGTCATCTCGACGATCCTGCCGGTCGAGGACATGCCGTTCCTGGCGGACGGCACCCCGGTCGACATCGTGCTCAACCCGCTCGGCGTCCCCGGCCGCATGAACTTCGGCCAGGTCCTCGAGATCCACCTCGGGTGGCTCGCGAAGCAGGGCTGGAACGTCGAGGGCATCCAGGAGTGGGCTTCGGCTCTGCCGGAGGCAGCGCACAGCGCGGCGCCCGGCACGAAGGTCGCGACCCCGGTGTTCGACGGTGCGTACGAGCGTGAGATCGAGGGCCTCCTCGACTCCACGCTCCCGAACCGCGACGGCGAGCGTCTGATCGGTTCGTCCGGCAAGGCGCAGCTCTTCGACGGCCGCTCCGGCGAGCCGTTCCCGGAGCCCGTGTCGGTCGGCTACATGTACATCCTCAAGCTGCACCACCTGGTCGACGACAAGATCCACGCCCGTTCGACCGGTCCGTACTCGATGATCACGCAGCAGCCGCTGGGTGGTAAGGCGCAGTTCGGTGGCCAGCGCTTCGGTGAGATGGAGGGCGGGCGCTCGAGGCGTACGGCGCCGCCTACGCCCTCCAGGAGCTCCTGACGATCAAGTCCGACGACATCCTCGGCCGCGTGAAGGTCTACGAGGCGATCGTCAAGGGCGAGAACATCCAGGAGCCCGGTATCCCGGAGTCGTTCAAGGTCCTCATGAAGGAGATGCAGTCGCTCTGCCTGAACGTCGAGGTCCTCTCGGCCGACGGCCAGGCGGTCAGCCTCCGCGACACGGACGACGAGGTCTTCCGTGCCGCTGAAGAGCTCGGCATCAACATCTCCTCGCGGTTCGAGTCGTCGTCCGTCGACGACATCTGATCCCGCCCGTACTCGTAACGAATCCAGCTAGAGAGAAGAACATTGCTCGAAGCAACTTCATTTGACGCACTGCGGATCGGCCTCGCCACGGCCGAGGACATCCGCCAGTGGTCGTACGGCGAGGTCAAGAAGCCGGAGACCATCAACTACCGCACCCTCAAGCCCGAGAAGGATGGTCTGTTCGGCGAGCAGATCTTCGGTCCGTCCCGCGACTGGGAGTGCGCCTGCGGCAAGTACAAGCGTGTCCGGTTCAAGGGCATCGTCTGCGAGCGCTGCGGCGTCGAGGTCACCAAGTCCTCGGTCCGTCGTGAGCGCATGGGCCACATCGAGCTCGCCGCGCCCGTCACGCACATCTGGTACTTCAAGGGCGTCCCGTCGCGCCTCGGGTACCTCCTCGACATGGCGCCGAAGGACCTCGAGAAGGTCATCTACTTCGCGGCGTACATGATCATCGACATCGATGAAGAGGGCCGTCACGCGGACATGCCGGGTCTCGAGAACGAGATGCGTCTCGAGATCAAGACCCTCGAGGGACAGCGCGACTCGATCATCGCCGACCGCCTCAAGAAGCTCGAGGACGACCTGGCAGCGCTCGAAGAGGAAGGTGCGAAGGCCGACGTCAAGCGCCGCACCAAGGACACCGCCGAGAAGGAGATGTCCCAGGTCCGCAAGTCGTTCGACGAGGACATCACCCGTCTCGAGCGCGTGTGGGAGGACTTCCGCAACCTCAAGGTGGGCGACCTCAAGCCCGAGGACGCCGTCTTCCACGAGCTCCAGGACCGCTTCGGGATCTACTTCGACGCCTACATGGGCGCCGAGGCGATCAAGCTGCGGCTCGAGGCGTTCGACCTGGCCGCCGAGGCCGAGGCACTGCGCCTGCAGATCGCCGAGGGCAAGGGCCAGAAGAAGATCCGCGCGATCAAGCGTCTGCGCGTCGTCAGCTCCTTCCTCGCCACCGGCAACTCGCCGGCAGCGATGGTGCTCGGCGTCGTGCCGGTCATCCCGCCGGAGCTCCGCCCGATGGTGCAGCTCGACGGTGGCCGTTTCGCCACGTCGGACCTCAACGACCTCTACCGTCGTGTGATCAACCGCAACAACCGTCTCTCGCCGCCTGCTCGACCTCGGTGCCCCCGAGATCATCGTGAACAACGAGAAGCGCATGCTGCAGGAAGCCGTTGACGCGCTGTTCGACAACGGTCGTCGTGGTCGTCCCGTCACGGGTACCGGCAACCGCGCCCTGAAGTCCCTGAGCGACATGCTCAAGGGCAAGCAGGGTCGTTTCCGCCAGAACCTGCTCGGCAAGCGCGTCGACTACTCGGGCCGTTCGGTCATCATCGTCGGCCCGCAGCTGAAGCTGCACCAGTGCGGTCTGCCCAAGCAGATGGCGCTGGAGCTCTTCAAGCCGTTCGTCATCAAGCGCCTCATCGACCTGTCGCACGCGCAGAACATCAAGTCGGCGAAGCGCATGGTCGAGCGTTCGCGTCCGCAGGTGTGGGACGTGCTCGAGGAGATCATCCGCGAGCGCCCCGTGCTGCTGAACCGTGCGCCGACGCTGCACCGTCTGGGCATCCAGGCGTTCGAGCCGCAGCCTCGTCGAGGGCAAGGCCATCCAGCTCCACCCGCTCGTGTGTGCTGCGTTCAACGCGGACTTCGACGGCGACCAGATGGCCGTGCACCTGCCGCTGTCGGTCGAGGCCCAGGCCGAGGCCCGCATCCTGATGCTCGCCTCGAACAACATCCTCAAGCCGTCCGACGGCCGTCCGGTGACCCTGCCCGCACAGGACATGATCATCGGTCTGCACCACCTCACGACCGTCCGCGAGGGCGCCGTGGGTGAGGGTCGTGCGTTCTCCTCCGTCGCCGAGGCCATCCTCGCGAAGGACCAGAACACCCTGCACCTGAACGCGCTCGTCAAGATCCGCATGTCCGACGTGTGGTTCGCCGAGGGCGAGGCCCCTGAGGGCTACGTGCAGGGCGAGCCGGTGCTGCTCGAGACGACCCTCGGCCGTGCGCTCTTCAACGAGACCCTCCCGACGAACTACCCGTTCGTCCAGAAGGTCACGGACAAGGGCGTGCTCTCCGCGATCGTCAACGACCTCGCAGAGCGCTACTCCAAGACCGAGACGGCCGCCGCGCTGGACCGGATCAAGGACGCCGGCTTCTACTGGGGCACGCGCTCCGGTGTGACCGTCGCGCTCTCGGACGTCGTGACGCCTCCTCGCAAGAAGGAGATCATCGCGGGCTACGAGATCCAGGCCGCCAAGGTGCAGGGCGAGTTCGACAAGGGTCTGATCACCGACGCGGAACGTCGCGCCGACCTGATCAAGATCTGGACCGAGGCCACGAACGAGATCGCGCAGGAGATGCGTGACAACTTCCCGGTCGACAACACCATCAACCGCATGGTGTCGTCCGGTGCTCGTGGTAACTGGTTGCAGGTCCGCAACATCGCCGGTATGCGTGGTCTGGTGAACAACCCGAAGGGCGAGATCATCGCCCGCCCGATCATCAACTCGTACCGCGAGGGCCTGACCGTGGCGGAGTACTTCATCGCCACGCACGGTGCTCTGCAAGGGTCTTGCCGACACCGCGCTCCGTACCGCGGACTCCGGGTACCTCACCCGTCGTCTCGTGGACGTCCTCGCAGGACGTCATCATCCGCGAGGACGACTGCGGCACGAGCCGGGGCCTCGAGCTCCCGATCGCGACCGTGGGCGCCGACGGCAAGCTGGTCCGCGACCCGCGCGTCGAGAACACCGTGTACTCCCGCACCCTGGCCGTCGAGGCCGTGGACGCAAAGGGCACGGTCGTCGCCGAGGCTCGCTGAGGACGTCGGTGACGTCCTCCTCGAGAAGCTGCTCGCTGCCGGTGTCGAGAGCATCAAGGTGCGCTCGGTCCTGACCTCGCGAGTCGGCCATCGGTGTCTGCGCGAAGTGCTACGGCCGTTCGCTCGCCACGGGCAACCTCGTCGACATCGGCGAGGCGGTCGGCATCATCGCCGCCCAGTCCATCGGTGAGCCCGGTACCCAGCTGACGATGCGTACCTTCCACACGGGTGGTTCGGCCTCGGCCGACGACATCACCCAGGGTCTGCCGCGTGTCACCGAGCTGTTCGAGGCGCGGACCCCGAAGGGCGCGTCCCCGATCGCCGAGGCCCCCGGCCGCGCCACGATCGAGGACACCGACAAGGGTCGTCGCATCATCCTCACGCCGGACAACGGCGACGAGCCGTTCATCTACCCGGTGCTCAAGCGTGCGACCCTCCTCATCGAGGACGGCCAGCACGTCGAGCTCGGCGAGCAGTTCATCGCCGGCACCGTGGACCCGAAGGAAGTCCTCCGGGTCAAGGGTGTGCGTGAGGTCCAGAAGCACCTCGTCAACGGTGTGCAGGACGTGTACGGCCCGCAGGGCGTGCCGATCCACGACAAGCACATCGAGGTCATCGTGCGCCAGATGCTCCGCAAGGTCACCGTCGTCGACCACGGCGACACCGACCTGCTCCCGGGCGAGCTCGTGGACCGTTCGCGGTACAACGCGCTCAACCGCGCGGCGCTGCAGGAGGGTCGCAAGACCGCTTCCGCTCGCCAGGAGGTCATGGGCATCACGAAGGCGTCCCTCGCGACCGAGTCGTGGCTGTCCGCCGCTTCCTTCCAGGAGACCACCCGCGTGCTCACGCAGGCGGCCATGGAGGGCAAGCAGGACCACCTCGGCGGCCTCAAGGAGAACGTCATCATCGGGAAGCTCATCCCCGCCGGGACGGGCCTCAGCCGGTACCGCGACGTGGACGTGAACGCGACGGAAGAAGCGAAGGCGGAGCGGTACCCGAACCGCATCTTCGCGGACGACTCGTCGTTCTCGGACGCCGACCTGAGCTTCGTCGACTTCGACAGCTTCTCGTCGGACGACTTCACGCCGGGCACCTACAACTGAGTCTGATGTGATCCCACGAAGGCCCCGTCTCCGCAAGCGAGGCGGGGCCTTCGTCGTGTCGTCACCACGTGACGGCCTGGAGGCGCGGGTCGGCGGCGCCACGCGCCTCCAGTCCGTCAGCCGGTGCCGTCTAGACCGCGCGGTCGGCGCCGTTGTCGCGGCCGGACCCGCGGCCGGTCTCGTCGACCAGGGAGAACAGGCTGAGGACGTTGCCGTCGGGGTCGCGGACGTCGAACCAGTCGACGGCGCCGTCGACGCACTCGACCGGGCCGATGTCGATGCCGAGGGAGCCGATGCGTGCGTGCTGGGCGGCGACGTCGTCGACGCCGAAGCGGACGCTGACCGGGTTCTCCTCGGCGTTCTCGTCCTCGTAGAGCTGGATCCAGATGCCGCCGACCTCGTACTCGGCGATGCCCTCGTCCGGTTCGAGGTCCGGCTCGGCACGTTCGAACACGGCGCCGTACCAGAGGCAGGACGCCTCGATGTCGGTGACGGGCAGCCCCACGGTCACACTCGTGATGTCCATGACTCATCATGTCCCGGGTGGTGCCCGCGCGTCGAGGGGTTTCCGCGTCGGCCGCGTCATGTGCACCGGGTCCGGTGCGTCCATCCGGTCTGGCGCGTGAGTCCGGTCTGGCAGGGTGGACGGATGGCGACGCTGCGCGAACGGATCACTGCCCCGGCCCACCTCGAACCCCCGATGCCGGTCGGTGGGCTGACGTTCCGTGCCGGGTCACGACAGGACCTCGGGGCGGTGCACGCCGTGGCGGTCGCAGCGGCTGCCGTGGACGATCCCCACGCGCATCCCTCCACAGCGGACTTCGAGCGGACGCTGTCCACCGAGGGGCTGGACGTCGAGCGGGACACCCTCGTCGGCGTCGACGATGAGGGGCATGTGCAGGCCTACGGCATCGTCATCGACGTCCCCTCCCGGGTCACCGCCGCCCGCGCGGTCCTCGACGGGGCGGTGCACCCCGCGCTGCGTGGTCGTGGGATCGGGCGACGGGTGTTCGCGTGGCAGGTGGGTCGCGCCCGCCAGCGGCTCGCGGCGCTCGACGTCGACGTGCCGGCGACGATCGAGATCGGCGCTCCCGACGGCGCTCCGTCACTGCGGCTCGCGGCACGGTTCGGGTTCGAGCCGACGCGCAACTGGATCGACATGGAAGCGGTGCTCGACGGTGCCGCCGGCGGTTCCACGGACGCCGTCCCGGCGCTGCCCGACGGCTTCGTCGTGCGGGCGGCCACCGCGGACGACATCGAGCCGTTGCGCATCGCCAAGAACGACGCCTTCCCGCGACCACTGGGGGTCGCAGCCGATGGTGGAGCCGGACTGGCGCGGGTTCCTCACCGCGGCCAAGAGCCGGCTCGACCTGTCCCGCGTGGTGCTCGACGCCGACGGTGCGATCGCGGCGTTCGCCATCGTCGAGGTGGACCCGGACGGCTTCGCGGCCCGCGGGCGCTCGTACGGGTACGTGCACTGGGTCGGTGTGGTGCGCGGTGCCCGTGGTCTGGGGCTCGCGCCGATCGTCACCGACGCCGTCCTGCGGGCCGTCCGGGCCGACGGTCTGTCGGCCGCGGTGCTCCACGTCGACGCCGAGAACCCGAGCGGGGCGGGGCGCATCTACGAGCGCCTCGGGTTCGTCGCGGGCGCGGTGCACGTCACGGCCTCGACGCCCCTCTGACGAGGGGCCGCCCGAGGGGCGGTACCGGCCGGTACCCCTGCACTGGGGACACCGACACCCCCTCGCCCCCTCGTTGTGGGACTGCGGGGGGCCTTCGGCGCGGACGTAGCGTGGTCGGGCGCCGATTCCCTGCGGCGCTCGTCACGACGACCCGCGCCCGACCCGAAGGAGGCTCCGGGGCACATGGCCACGCTGTCCGAGATCCTCATCCTCAACGGAGCCCTGCCGATCGAGTACCTCGACTCGATGACCGGCGACGAGGAGATCGACGACCGTTCGATCCGATCGCTCGTCGACCAGGGGCTCGTCAGCGAGGCGCAGTACATCACCGCCCGCGCAGCCTCGCACAACTCCAAGACCGTGCCCCTGACCGACTACCCGGTCGACGGCACCGCGGTGTCGATGCTCCCCGCGGCGCTCTGCCGTCGGCACGGGGTGCTCGGCGTCGGGTTCGAGGGCGAGGTCCTCGTCCTCGCCATGGTGAACCCCACCAACGTCCTGGCGATCGACGACGCCCGCACCGCCTCGGGCCGCCCGGTGAAGCCGCTGCCAGGTCGAGGAGCGCGACCTCGCGGCCGCGCTCGACCGCTACCTGCGTGCCGACGACGAGCTGAACGACCTGACCTCCTCGCTCGAGGAAGAGGCGTCCTCGCAGGCCCAGCAGCAGGTCGACCCGACCGACGGCGCCCTCGACGACGTCCCGATCGTCCGCTTCGTGAACCTGCTCGTCTCGCAGGCCATCCAGGACCACGCGTCCGACATCCACATCGAGCCCGGCGAGCACGAGGTCCGGGTCCGCTACCGCATCGACGGCGTGCTCCACGAGATGGCGCCCGCGCCGAAGAACATCCAGAACGGCGTCATCAGCCGTCTGAAGATCATGAGCGACATCGACATCGCCGAGCGTCGGAAGCCGCAGGACGGCCGCATGTCGGTGCGCCACGGCGGTCGGCAGATCGACCTCCGTGTCGCGACCCTCCCCACGGTGTGGGGCGAGAAGGTCGTCATGCGGATCCTCGACAACACGAACACGTCGATGTCCCTCAAGGACCCCAACCTGCTCGAGCAGAACTTCCAGGCGTACCAGCGCTCCTACTCGAAGCCCTACGGCATGATCCTGGTCACGGGGCCGACCGGTTCGGGCAAGTCGACGACGCTCTACACGACGCTCAACGCCGTCGCGAAGCCCGAGATCAACGTGATCACCGTCGAGGACCCGGTCGAGTACCGGATGGCCGGCATCAACCAGGTGCAGGTCAATCCGAAGGCCGGTCTGACGTTCGCGTCGGCGCTCCGCTCGATCCTGCGCTCAACCCCGACGTGGTGCTCCTCGGTGAGATCCGCGACCACGAGACCGCGCAGATCGCGATCGAGGCCTCGCTCACCGGCCACCTCGTGCTCTCGACCCTGCACACGAACGACGCCCCCTCGGCGATCACCCGGCTCACCGAGATGGACATCGAGCCGTTCCTCGGTCGGCTCCGCGCTCGACTCCGTCGTCGCCCAGCGTCTCGCCCGGCGGCTCTGCGACCGCTGCAAGGCGCCGGCGCAGTACACGCCGGCGCAGCTCGTGGCGCTCGGCTTCGTGGCGTCCGAGGACGCGGCCGTGTCCGAGTTCTTCGGCCCCGTCGGCTGTGCCGTCTGCTCGAACACCGGGTACCGCGGCCGCATCGCCCTGCACGAGGTCATGACCGTGACCGAGGAGATCGAACGCCTCGCGGTCTCGCGGGCCTCGAGCGCCGAGATCAGCCGCGTCGCCCAGCAGCAGGGCATGCTCACCCTCCGCCAGGACGGGTGGGAGAAGGTCAAGCTCGGCATGACGAGCATCGACGAGATCCTGCGCGTGGTCGCGTAGGCGTGGGAGTGGAACGATGACTGACTCCGTCTACGACATCTCCGTGCCCGGGGACGAGCCCGTCGCGGGCTGGCACCCCGGACGGCCGGGCACCGAGGTCGGTGGCCGTCGTGCTGCGCGGCTCGCTGCCGCCGCGGCGCAGCAGCCGACCTCGCCCGGCCTGGAGGCACGGGTCACCACCGCCCCGGCCGGTCCGGTCCACGACCTGTCGAGTGACACCGCCGCGTGGCCGGCCCCGCCTGCCCCGGCCCCGGCCCCGGTCCCGGCTCCGGCCGCGACGTGGCCCGTCCCGACCGGCGACCCCGTCGCCGTGCCGGTCGCGCAGCCGCACGCCGCTCCCGCGACGCCGCCCGCAGCCGTCCCGCCGTCGACGGCGTCCTACGGGTACGCCGACGCCGCGACCCAGCACCTGCCGGTCGTGCCCGCCGACCCGACCACGGTCCTCCAGGCCGTCCACGCACCCACCTACGCGCCCGCACCCGACGGTCAGGCCGAGATCAACTTCACGCGCCACGCGCGCGAAGTCGCGGACCCCGACCTCATCACCGCGCTCGCGCAGGTGGTCTACCAGGGTGCGTCCGACCTGCACCTCACCGCGGACGCCGCCCCCACCGTGCGCGTCGACGGGTCGCTCCGGCCTGCCGTCCCCGGCGGCCCGTGGGCCCGCAACAAGGTGATCGCCGCGCTCAAGACGCTGCTGTCCGTCGAGCAGGCCGGCCAGTTCGACCACGACCAGGAGCTCGACTTCGCGTACTCGCTGTCACCGGAGTACCGCTTCCGCGTGAACTACTACCAGCAGCGCGGCAACTGGGGCGCGGCGTTCCGCATCATCCCCACCAAGATCAAGACCCTCAAGGAACTCGGCATCCCCGAGTACGTGGAGTTCGCCAAGCTGCCCCGCGGGCTCGTGCTCGTCACCGGACCGACCGGCTCCGGCAAGTCGACGACCCTCGCGGCGCTCATCGACCTGGTCAACGAGACCCGTGCCGACCACATCGTGACGGTCGAGGACCCGATCGAGTTCATGCACGACCACAAGAAGGCGATCATCAACCAGCGCGAGGTCCGGTGCGGACACGCACCTCCTTCGCCGCCGCCCTCAAGCACGTGCTCCGCCAGGACCCCGACGTCATCCTGATCGGTGAGCTCCGCGACCTCGAGACCATCTCCGTCGCCCTCACCGCCGCCGAGACCGGTCACCTCGTGTTCGCGACCCTGCACACGCAGAGCGCCCCGGGCACGATCGACCGCGTCATCGACGTCTTCCCGCCGCACCAGCAGGGACAGATCCGGACGCAGCTCGCCTCCACCCTCGAAGGCGTCGTCTGCCAGACCCTCGTGCCGAAGGCCAACGGCTCCGGCCGCGTCGTCGCGACCGAGATCATGAAGACCACCCCGGCCATCGGGAACCTCGTGCGCGAGGGCAAGACGTACCAGATCACCTCGGCCATGCAGGCCGGGCGCGACATGGGCATGCACACGATGGACCAGGACCTCGCCGAACTCGTCAACGTCGGCACCATCACGCGGAAGGCCGCGCTCGAGAAGGTGCACGACCTCGAGGGCTTCGACCGGCTCGTGCAGCGCGTCGAGTCGCCGTCCGACTCCTCCGCCGCCGCCATCGCCGCGTCCGAGATCGACTTCGGCGACAAGTACTCAGGAGGCCACTGATGTCGCTCGCCTACGACTACCGAGGGCGCGACGGCGCCGGCAAGCTCGTGAAGGGGCGGCTCGACGCGTCCTCCGAGGGAGCCGTCGTCCAGCGGTTGCGGGGGATGGGCGTCTCGCCGATCGCCATCACCGAGGCGAAGGCCGGCACGGGGTTGCAGACCGAGATCAAGATCCCCGGGTTCGAGAAGGGCGTGGGCCTCAAGGACCTGGCGATCATGTCGCGGCAGGCCTCGACCATGCTGTCGTCCGGGCTCTCGCTGCTCCAGGCGCTGTCGATCCTGTCCGACCAGACGGAGAACAAGAAGCTCAAGGACATCCTGGGCAAGGTCCGCGACGACGTCGAGCGCGGTGTCTCGTTCTCGGATGCCGTGGCGAAGTACCCGGTGGACTTCCCGCCGATCATGATCAACATGATCCGGGCGGGGGAGACGGGTGGGTTCCTCGATCAGGCGATGGACTCGATCGCGACGAACTTCGAGAAGGAGCACAAGCTCCGCGCGACGATCAAGTCGGCGATGACGTACCCGGTGGTCGTGTTGTGCATGTCCCTGGTCGCCGTCGTGATCATGCTCGTGTTCATCGTGCCGATCTTCCAGAACATGTTCTCGAGCCTCGGAGGGCAAGCTGCCGCTGCCGACGATGATGCTCGTCTGGCTCTCGCAGGCGATGGTCTACGTCGGACCGGTCCTCGCCGTCGCGATCATCCTCGGGTGGCTCTGGTGGCGAGCGAACAAGAACACGGATCCTGTCCGCGGCGCCATCGATCCACTCAAGCTCCGGCTGCCGGTGTTCGGACAGCTCAACCGCAAGATCGTCATGGCTCGGTTCGCTCGGAACCTGTCGAACATGATCGGGGCCGGCGTCCCGATCCTCGAAGCCCTGCAGATCGCCGGGCAAGTGTCCAACAACTTCGTCGTCGAGCGCGCATTGCGGCGAGTTTCCGAAGCCGTGCGAAAAGGTGAATCGATCGCCGCCCCGCTCGAGCGGGAAACAGTCTTCCCGACAATGGTTGCGCAAATGATCGCGGTCGGTGAAGACGCCGGATCCATGGAATTGATGCTCGAGCGTATCGCCGTGTTCTACGACAATGAAGTAGAGGCATCGACCGAGGCGCTGACCTCGCTGATCGAGCCGCTGCTCATCGGATTCCTCGGCGTGGTCGTCGGCGGCATGATCGTCGCGCTGTACTTGCCGATCTTCCAGATCTCGTCGCTCGTCAAGTAGGGCGCTGCCAGAGCTGACCACCCCTTCACGGGGGTGGTCAGCTCTTTGCCCACCCCCGGTACTGGGGGCATTTCGCACCCCCGATCACCCCGTTCTCGGGATTATGCCGACAAAGCGCCCTGAATACTCTTGTCAGCGGCGGCGGAGCAGTCCCCGGCACAAACCCCCATTGCATCCCAGAAGAATGGAAACCACCATGTACTTCGCTCTCATGGGCAAGCTCAACGCTCGCCGCAAGGCCCTCCTCGAGGACAAGGAAAAGGGCTTCACGCTCATCGAGCTCCTCGTCGTCGTGATCATCATCGGCATCCTCGCCGCGATCGCCATCCCGGTGTACCTCGGCGTCCAGAACAACGCGAAGGACTCCAGCGCGAAGTCGGACCTCTCGAACTTCAAGACCGCCGTCGTGGCCATCCAGTCGTCGACTGGTTCACTTCCGCTGCCGCGACCTACGGGACCGGTACCAACGGCACTGCACTCACCGCCGATCTCAAGAGCGCCGGCGCGAGCCTCAGCGGCAACACCAACCCTCTCGTCTACACGACGACGGCGGGTTCGTCGACTGCCTCCCCGACGTTCAAGGTCGTGGGGACGAGCTCGACCGGGAAGACCTTCTGCGCCTCTGACTCGTCCGGCGTGGTTGACGGCTCAACCTGCTGACAGTGGTCCAGAGACGGGCCGTGACCTTCGTCACGGCCCGTCTCTGCACCACCTACGACCGCCGCGCACACGAGAGAGGCTGAGCATGCTGTTGCGCATCGTCGACCGCCCCCGCGCGGCGCGAGAGTCCGATGAGGGCTTCTCGATCATCGAGGTCATGGTCGCGATGACCGTGTTCGCGATGATCGCCGCCGGCGTCGCCGCCGGGATCGTCTCGACGATGTACCTCACCCAGGACAACCGCTCTCGTGAGGCAGCACTCAACCTCGCCAACCAGGCCCTCGACGCGGCCCGGAGCACCATGGACGTCTTCACACTGGACGACGACACGTCGTCGCAGCGTGTCGGCAACCAGGACTACACGATCAAGCAGACCACGAACTGGATCAACTCCGACGGCTCCGACAACTCGTGCGGCGCAGGCTCCGGAGCGCTCGCGTACAAGCGCGTGGCGATCACCGTCTCGTGGACGAGCGGAACGTCCCCGCGCCAGAAGAACGTCGTCCTCGACAGCTTGATCGCTCCGTCGTCGGCGGTCTCGAGCGCCACGGCATCGACGATCGTCGTCGGCGTCCGTACCGCCACCGGCGGCCCGAACACGGGAGTCGCCGTGACGATCACCCCTGTTTCGGGTGGCGCCACGAGCCTGTCCAACCCGCCCGCCGCGACTGATGCGAACGGCTGCAGCTACGCAGTGGGGGTGACGCCGGGTACGTACAAGGTGTCGATCTCGAAAGCCGGCAACGTCGACAAGGCCGGTGTCACCTCGCCGGACGCGTCGGTCGCCACCACAGCAGGCGGCGTCGGCAGCGCTTCTTTCCTCTACGACCAGGGCGTCACGGTGACCGCCGGACCGCCCCTGAACCTCAAGGACGGCGTGGCGGCGAAGCTCCCGACGTCGATGCCGATGACCTACCGGTACGACGACTCGGTGAGGATCGTCTCGACGACGTCCGCGACGCTCTTCCCGTACCAGTGGACCGCGATCGCCGGCGGGTATTCGGCGGACTGTAAGAGCGTCGATCCGACCGCGTGGCCGACTGCTGCGAACCTGACCACGTCGCCCAACATCTTCAACGCCTCCGACGGATCCACGCCGGGCTACAACCCGACCACCGCGACCGCGGCGACCGCGAGGGCGCCCATGGGCGTGTTCAACGTGAAGATGAGCGGACTCGACACGGTGCTGGTCGCGACGGTCAAGAACACCGCGGCGGTGCCGAACGGTGATCCGGGCTGCTCGCCGTCGACGACGTACTACTTCACCGGGATGTCTGCCGCCTCGGCGACGGCGGTCGCGCTGCCGTTCGGAACGTGGACGCTCCGGGGGACGACGAGCATCCTGGGTGTCTTGAGCACGAACTCGCAGACGGTGTCGTCGAACCCGAACGTGACGAACCTCAAGGTCTCGACGAGCGGCAACGTCGTGACGCTCGATCCGCGGACGGTCCCGACATCGTGATCGCGTCGGTCCGTCGAATGGTTGCTCGTGCTCGCTCCGACGAGCGCGGCATCACCCTGGTCGAGCTCCTGGTGGCCATGAGCCTGTCGCTCATCGTCCTCACCATCGCCGGCTCGTTCCTCGTCGCCTCGCAGAAGGCTTCGGTGACGGCGGCGTCGGTCAGCCAGAACACCCGTGCCGCGTCCGTCGCGATGAACGAGATCGGTCGAGTCCTCCGCGCGGCGACCGACAATCCCGTGCCGACGGGCGACGACTCGCAGTACGCGTTCCAGTACGCGAGCGCGACGTCCGTCCGCTTCTTCGCCTACGTCAACCTGGACTCGACGCTCTCGAAGCCGGTCCAGGTGCAGCTCACCCTCGACCCGACGACCAAACGACTCACCGAGACGAAGTGGAACGGAACTGCGGTGTCGGGCAATTCCTCGTACTTCGCATTCCCCCTCGCCTCCGGTCCCACGCCGTCGGCGACCGCCACGTCACGACGGACGCTCGCGTCCTCTGTGGTGAACACCGTCGCCTTCACCTTCAGGGACGCCTCCAACAACCCGCTCGGATCGTCGACCTCACCGGTCGCCGCCGCAGACCTGCCCAACATCCGCACGGTCAGCATCACGATGACGGTCGGGGCCAGTTCGACGGACCCGAACGCCGTGACCCTGACCAACACCGCGAGCCTGCCGAACATCGTGATGGGAGCCTCCTCGTGATCCGGATGCTGCGTGCAGTACGCGCGCGTGACGACGAACAGGGCATCGCCCTCGTGGCCGTGGTCGGCATCGGCACGGTGGTGATGCTCCTCGTCGCGACGATGGTCGCCATCGCCACGTCGGGCGCGACGGCCACCTCGACGGACCGGTCCTGGAACCGCGCGATCGCTGCGGCGTACGCCGGCGTGGCCGACTACCAGTCCCGGCTCAACGCCGACAACACGTACGGCAACTACGGCCAGTCGAGCGCACCGTTCAGCGCGACCTCGAATAGCACCTTCACGAAGGGGCCGGGGGACAACCCCGCGTTCAACTACCGGACCGGGCAGCCGTGGGTGTCGGTTCCGACCGGCGACGGATCTGCGAGCGACTCCTCGTTCCGGTACGCCGTCGACAACAGCAAGCTCTCGTCCCAGGGCGTGATCCGGTTGCAGTCCACGGGGCGTTCTGGAACGACCACCCGCACGGTGGTGGCGAACGTCCGGCCCGACGGCTTCTCCAACTACCTCTACTTCACGAACTACGAGTCGGGTGACCCGACGGTGACGAACGAGAAGGCCTCGAACTTCAGCTCCAGCTCCTGCACTTCGGCCTACCGTCCCGTCGCGACGAGCACGAGCTGCGACCAGATCCAGTTCGGCTCCGGCGACGTGCTCGAAGGGCCGGTGCGCTCGAACGACCAGATCAAGGTGTGTGGGCACGTTTCAAGAGCACGGTGCAGAGCGTGTACGGCGTCTCCAGCAGCGGATGCTCCGTCGGCCGGTACGCGTCGAGCCCCACGACGTCGTCGACGCTCACGCCGCCGGCGACGATCGGAGACCTGCGGGACTTCACGCGCTCCGACCTGACGTCCACCACCAGCACCGTCGAGGGGGCGGGGTGCCTCTACACCGGCCCGACGAAGATCACCTTCAACGGTGACGGCACGATGACCGTGCGCTCGCCGTTGACGATCGCCACGCAGGTCACCGGGGCAACCGCGACGCCGGGAGCGTCGATCACCGGCGTGAACCAGGACTCCGCCGCTGCCGCGTCGAAGTGCGGAGCGCCCACCGACCTGCGGAGTTCCAACGGAGCTCGGGTGGCCATCCCGAAGAACAACCTCATCTTCGTCCAGAACGAGCCGAGTGCGCGGGCGAGTGGGGCTGTCCAGGATCCCAACTACTGGAAGGGCAACTCGACGCTCAAGAACGTCGCGACGGCCTGCGACGCGACCGCGAACGCCAGCACCGCCACGAACTTCAAGCCGAACGGTGTCGGGTTCCCGTACGTCGGGTCGTCCGCTTCCAACTCGGAGACGGACCCCACGGCAGGTGACGGAACGAAGGTGACCGCTCCGTACGCCTGCGACCGCGGCGACGCCTTCGTCCAGGGCACCGTCGACAAGGCTGTGACCATCGCTGCGGAGAACTACCTCTACGTCACAGGCGACATCGAGTACCCGGCGAGTCGCAGCGCGTCGACCGTGCTCGGTCTGATCGGCCAGCGCGCCGTGTGGGTGTGGAACCCGATCAACTCCAACAACAGCGCCATCCTGTCGGCGGACCGCGAGATCGACGCAGCGATCCTCTCGAACAACGGGACCTTCGTGGTGCAGAACTGGACCCGTGGGTCGTCGGCGGGTCGTGGCACGCTCACTGTGAGCGGCTCGATCGCACAGAACTTCCGCGGAGCCGTCGGGCTGGCCAGCGGACAGGGCTACACGAAGGCGTACACGTTCGACTCGAGCTTGGCGACCTACACGCCGCCGAAGTTCCCCCAGCCGACGGTGACCACCTACCGGGTTGCGACGCAGGTCGAGTCCAAGACCGCGTACGACGCGAGCGGAGCGGCGATCTCGTGATGAGTGAGTCGATGACCCTGGCGGCGCTGCTCGCAGCGTTCGGGGGCGTGTTCGGCCTCGCCGTCGGGTCCTTCCTCAACGTCGTCGTGTACCGCGTGCCCGCTGGGATGTCGGTCGTCGCCCCGGCTTCGGCCTGCCCGAAGTGCGGCAGAGCGATCCGAGGGGTCGACAACGTCCCCGTCCTCTCGTGGCTCGCGCTCCGAGGGCGCTGCCGCGACTGCAGTGAGCCGATCTCGGCGCGCTACCCGCTCGTCGAGGCGGTGACGGCGGTCTTGTTCCTCGTGGTCGGTATCCGGTTCCTCCCGGACGCTGGGACGACCGGCGCTGTCTTCGCGGGGCACCTCGTCCTGATCGTCACTTTGCTCTACCTCATGGCGGTGAGTGTCGCCCTGACCCTCATCGACCTCGACACGCAGACCCTCCCGAACCGGATCGTGATCCCGATGTACCCGGTACTCGCCGGCCTGCTCGCCGTCGCGACGATCCTCACCGGCGACTGGGTGGCGCTGCTGCGTGCGGTGATCGGGCTGCTCGTGCTCGGAGGTGTGTACCTGGTCCTCGCGCTCGCGGTGCCCCGGGGAATGGGTTTCGGCGACGTCAAGCTCGCCGGCGCGCTGGGCTTCGTGCTCGCGTACCTCGGATGGGGACCCTCGCTGTGGGTGCTTTCGGAGCCTTCCTCCTCGGAGGTACCTTCGGCATCGTCCTGCTCCTCGTCCGACGAGCCGGTCGATCGACCGGTATCCCGTTCGGACCGTGGATGCTCCTCGGTGCGTGGGTGGGGGCATTCGTCGGCACCCCGATCTGGGACGCGTACCTCCGCCTACTCGGTCTCGTCTGACGGACCGCCCTCACCACCAGCTGCCCGCGCGACCAGAAGGAACACGACATGGCGAAGAACATCGTCGGCATCGACATCGGTGCGGAAGCGATCCGTGCGGTCGAGGTCGCCGACGCCGACAAGGCGCAGCCGACCATCGTCCGCGTCGCCGAGGTGCCGGTCCCGAAGGACGCCACGAAGCACGGCGAGGTGCTCGAGGCCAACACCGTCGCGACGGCCTTCCGAGAGCTGTGGTCCATCGGTCGGTTCCGAACCAAGGACGTCGTCCTGGGCATGGGCAACCAGCGGGTGCTCTCCCGTGACCTCACGGTACCGAGGGCGCCGCTCGCGCAGATCCGGGAATCGCTCCCGTTCCAGGTGCAGGACATGCTCCCGGTTCCGGTCGTCGATGCGATCCTCGACTTCTACCCGACCCGCGAGGGAGAGGGAGACGGCGGGCCCGTCGTGCACGGGCTGCTCGTCGCTGCGATCAAGGACGCCGTGCTGGCGAACGTCCGCGCAGCTGAGCTGGCGGGCCTGAACCCGGTCGGTGTCGACCTGATCCCGTTCGCACTCACACGCGTCCTCGCGCCTCGTATCGCAGGAGCCGGAACCGTCGCGATCGTCGACTGCGGCGGGAACACCACGTCGGTCGTCATCGCCCACGACGGCGTTCCGCAGTTCGTCCGCATCATCCCGACCGGCGGCGACGACGTGACCAGGACC
The DNA here is from genome assembly GCF_979253735.1 of Curtobacterium sp. AC273. NCBI lineage: Bacteria > Bacillati > Actinomycetota > Actinomycetes > Micrococcales > Microbacteriaceae > Curtobacterium > Curtobacterium sp. AC273. The sequence goes on from NZ_CEEDDU010000014.1 coordinate 81,337, forward strand.
ATCGCGACCCGGCTCGAGATCCCTCCGGCCGAGGCGGAAGCCGTGAAGCGTCACTTCGGGATCGTCGGCACGACCCGGACCCTGGACGATGCTCGCGCCCTCGCCGTGACGCGGGAGACCGTGAACGAGCTGATGACGAGCATCAGGAACACCGTCACCTACTACGCGAACACGCGTCCCGACGAGGCGGTCCGCGGCATCGTGCTCGTCGGTGGTGGTGCGATGCTCCCGGGCTTCCGGGAGGGCCTCGGTGACGTATCGGGCCTCCCCGTTGCGCTCGGTGACCCGTTCGTGTCGGCTCGCACCGCACGCGGTGTCACCCCGGAACTGCTCCGCGAACGATCGGCGTCGATCTCCGTCGCCTGGAGCCTCGCGGTCGGAGGCCGTGCAGCATGACCGAGACACTCGAGAAGCCGGCGAAGAACCGTCGGCGTAACCCGAAGGCCGGCCGGACCGCGGCGACTGCGCCCCGCGACGTCCGACAGCGGACGAACCGAAGGGGACCGTGCCCTGGTGATCGGCGGGGCGCCGCGCGTCGACCTGCTGCCGGCTGAGGTCCACACGAATCGTCGCCAGCGCGGGACGGTGCGACGCGCCTGGGCCGGCGTGGTCGTGGTGGCGGTCGGTGTCGGCCTCGTCGCTGCGTGGGCGACGATGGACCGGATGTCCGCCGAGCAGGACCTGACCGCGGCGCAGAGCGAGACGACGACTCTCCTCCAACAGCAGGGTCAGTACCGCGACGTCAGGAGCACCGAGGCGGAGAGCACGCTCCTCGAAGCGGCGCAGGAGGTCGGGGTCGACGGAGATCGACTGGTCGGCCACGCTGCAGTCCGTGCGCTCCAAGCTGCCGGCCGGAGTGCAGATCACCGGTGTCACGGTGGACTCCGCGTCGGCGACCGAGGTGTACGCGCAGTCGGACGACCCGCTCCAGGGGCAGCGCATCGCGACGCTGACGTTCGACGCGAAGAGCGCCGAACTCCCGTCCGTCCCCGACTGGCTCACGGCCGTCGGAGGTGTCCGGGGTTTCGTCGATGCCAACGCCAACTCGGTCGCCCGCGCGGACGACGGCAGCGGGTACGCGGTCAACATGACCATCCACCTGAACGAGAAGGCGTTGGACGGCAAGTACGCCGCCGACGCGAAGAAGGGCTGATCGATGTCCCGGAACCGGCTCAGTCTCCTGCTCGCCGTCCTCGCGATGGCGATCGTGGCCGTCGGAGGGTTCTTCCTCGCGGTCCAACCGCAGCTCACGCAGACTGCGGCGGCACACGCCCAGACCGAGACGGTGAGTCAGTCGAACGACGCCAGCCGGGGCGAACTCGCGCGGCTGAAGACACGGGCCGCCGAACTCCCCGGCGATGCGGAGGACCTTGACCGCGTTGTCCGCGTCGGTGCCGGACTCCGCCAGCGTCTCGTCGTTCATCGACGAGCTGAACACGATCGCGGCGGCGTCTGGCATGCAGGTCTCGTCCTTCACCGCGAGCGATGCAACCGCCTACTCGCCGGCGGTCTCGGCGGAGCCCGCCACTGACGAGGCGTCCGCGAGTGCGACGGCGGAACCGGCCGCTCCGGCGACGTCGACTGCGGCTGCGCCGGTGGCGCCCGTGGCACCGAGCATCGTCACGGACCCGACCATCACGAGCCAGAACCTCTCCGTGATCCCGGTGACCGTGGCCGTCGACGGCACGTTCGATCAGGCGCTCACCTTCGTCAAGGGCGTGCAGGCGGGCCAGCGGCTCTTCCTGATCACGACGATCTCGTCCGCCGAGAAGAGCGGGGACGACGGCGCCGCCACCGGCAGCTCGACCTGGACGTTCGGCGGGTCGATCTACGTTCTCGACCGGTCGTCCGGGCCGACGAGCAGCACCCCGAACAACGGCTGATCCACCCCCGCGGAACACCCCTCCGACTGGGGTCCCCCACGCCACGCCGAGCCCTCTTCCGCGACGCCTGTCGCTGTGCGTACGATGTTCCTGACGCCGCACTCGCGGCTGCTCACACCCTCTCGAACGGTCGGCTCGAATCGGCCGTTCGTCGTCGTGCCCGGAGTCGCGCGTGTTGTACGGAATCGTGGAGTTCCTCGGCTGGTTCGGAGCCGTAACCGTTCTTGCAGGTTACATTCTCTTCTCGACGGGCAAGCTGCCGAACGGCCCCGTCTACCAACTGTTCAACCTCGTCGGAGGCCTTCGCGGTCGCGGTCAACGTCGCGGCGCACCACGCGATCCTCGTCGACGATCGTGAACGGCATCTGGGCGATCGTCGCGGTGGTCGTCCTGGCGAAGATGGCGAAGGCCCGCCGCGTGGCGAAGCGCGCCGCCGAGCACGGCGCGCCGATCGACTCCGAGCAGCCGGTCCTGCACGCCGAGCCGCCGGCGACGACCGCGGTCCTGCCCATCGTCGGGCCGGCGCTGCGCGACCACGAGCCGGACGTGACCGACGAGGCGGACGCAGCCCCGGGCCTCCAGGCAGTGGCGTACGCGACGGACGCGACGGCCGACACGGCAGACGCGACGACCGAAGCAACGGCGGAAGCGACGACCGCCGCCGCCCCGATGACCGAGTCCATCCCCGTCATCACCGCGACGATCGCGCTCGCCCTCGTGGCGGCAGCCCAGGACCAGGCCGACCGCCAGGACCGAGCAGCACGCGCCGAGGACGACGACCACGCCGACGAGCCGCGCCGCGCGGACTCCACCCGCGCCTGACGCTCCCAGCGATACGATCGCCGCATGTCCCGGTGGTTGATCGCGACGATGACGTCGGTGCTCTTCATCGCGCTCGTCATCGCGGTGACGGGCTTCGAAGCCCTGCTCGCCGACGTCGAGGTCATCTCGCAGCCCGACGCCACCCCGTACCTCGGGCCGGCGATGGTGCTCGGCGGCGCGACCGTGGTCTTCCTCGCGACGGCGGTCGGCGCCCGTGACGGCAACCCCGGCGTCACCGGCCTCGGTCGCCGCGGCGACCGCGTACCTCGTGATGCTCGGCGTCGGGGCGGTCGGGTACGCCCTGGTCCGGTCGGACCTCACCGAGCTGCTGGTCTTCCCGGCGGGCTACGCCCTCGGTCCGTTCGTCGTGGGCTCCGGTGGTGGTGGTCCTGCTCTGCGTGGTCGGCGGCATCGCGGCGGCGCGGCACCAGGCGAAGACCCCGGGGGCCCCGACGACGACCACGAGCACGAGCGATGACGGAGCCCGGCGGTAGGCTTCCGGCAGCGACACCAGCACCACGACGGGGGACCGATGACCGACCAGCACGAGCCCGACGGCTGGGGAGCCGTCCCGACCGTCGACACGATCAGCGGCACGCCCGGGGCACTGCTGGACGCAGCGCACTCGGCACCGGCGTCCGCCGCGGCACCGGCACCCCGCCCTCGCCGCAAGCTCCGCCGCGGCGCCCTCATCGGCATCATCGCCGGCGGCACGGCGATCGTGCTGCTCGCCGTCGCGGGGATCGTCGGCTACTCGGTCGGTACGGCCTCGCACTCGGCGGATCGTCCGGTGCGGGCGTTCCTCGACGACCTGACGGCCGGCAAGGTCGACGACGCGCTGCAGGCGGCCGGCATCGAGCACGACAAGGACGACGTCCTCCTCACGGAAGCGGCGTACAGGAAGGCGACCGGGCGCGTCACGGGGTACCGGATCGCGGCCACCCGTGACGACGGTGACACCGCGACGGTCACCCGCTTACCTCAAGCAGGACGGCCGCGACGTCTCGACGACGTTCACGCTCGACAAGACCGGCACCGATTGGGGTGTGTTCCCGGTCTGGGAACTCCAGGCGCCGAAGCTCGGCACGGTGGACGTCAGTGTCCGCGGGCCGTCGGGTGCGAAGGTGACCGTCGCCGGCCAGTCGGTCACGACCGCGAAGGACGGCACGGCCGAGCTCCCGGCGCTGCCCGGCACGTACGACGTCGCACTCGACGGCGGCAAGTGGTTCGAGGCGGACGGCTCGAAGGCGACGGTCGCGGGCTTCGGTGGCGAGGTCTCGACGCCGGTGTCGATGACGACGAAGCTGACGGCAGCCGGCGAGCAGTCGGCCAAGGCCGCGGTGGACGCCTGGGTGAACGGCTGCATCGCCTCGACCGACGCGTCGCCGAAGGGCTGCAGCTTCTACGCCTACGGCGAGGACCCGGCCTACACCTACACGAACCAGAAGTGGACCCTCGAGACCCGTCCGGCCGTCTCGATCGGCGGCTGGGTCTCGTCCGGCTGGCTCGTCACCACGACGACGTTCGGCCGCGCCACGTTCACCGCGGACATCTCCGGTCCGGTGGGCGTCGGACGGCTTCGGCCGGTCCGATGAACGTCAACGCGAGCGGGTACATCACCGGCTTCACCGACCAGGGCGCCACGTTCCGGTCCGCGATCGGCAACGGTTCGACCGACACGGGATCCTGACGGTCCGCCACCCGGCGGATCACTCCGGCCTGGAGGCGCGGCTCGTCCCCGCCACGCACCTCGCCCGCCCGCGTGGTCACGGCCCGGTCGCGCGGGTGGCGGGCGCCGCGCCGACGCGCGGAACCGTCTCGGCGTCGCGCCCCGCGCGCAGGGTGCGCACCCGCACGGCGGGTGTTCGCCCAGGGCGGTCACCACGGGCCTCCAGGGCGACGCGCCCGGATTGATTTCACTGTGTGACGCGGGTAGTCTCTTCGGGTGTGCGCCCTAAGGCGCGCCCGAAAAAACCGGTATCGACCCTCGGTCGGCCGGAATCCGTCCCCCACTCGTCGTCCGCCGTCAGGGCGGTGATCAGCGTGGGACGAGGAAGCCGGCGGACCGCGTCGGCCAGAGAGCACGAGCAGGACCAGGAGAACAGTTGCCTACTATTCAGCAGCTCGTTCGCAAGGGTCGTTCGCCGAAGGTCACCAAGACCAAGGCGCCGGCACTGAAGGCGAACCCCAGCAGCGTGGTGTGTGCACCCGCGTCTACACCACCACCCCCAAGAAGCCGAACTCGGCACTGCGCAAGGTCGCTCGTGTGAAGCTCTCGAACGGTACCGAGGTCACGGCCTACATCCCCGGTGAGGGCCACAACCTCCAGGAGCACTCGATGGTGCTCGTCCGTGGCGGTCGTGTGAAGGACCTCCCCGGTGTCCGCTACAAGATCATCCGCGGCGCGCTCGACACGCAGGCCGTGAAGAACCGTAAGCAGGCACGTAGCCGCTACGGCGCGAAGAAGGGTTGAGCCAATGCCTCGTAAGGTCCCGCCCCCAAGCGTCCCGTCGTCGCAGACCCCGTCTACGGCGCACCGATCGTCTCCCAACTCGTGAACAAGATCCTGCTGGACGGCAAGAAGGGCCTCGCCGAGCGCATCGTCTACGACGCACTCGAAGGGGTCACCGCCAAGAACCAGCAGGACGCCGTCGTGACGCTCAAGAAGGCGCTCGACAACGTCCGTCCGACCCTCGAGGTCCGCAGCCGCCGCGTCGGTGGCTCGACCTACCAGGTGCCGGTCGAGGTCAAGCCGCACCGCGCGAACACCCTCGCGCTCCGCTGGCTCACCTCGTACGCCAAGGCCCGTCGCGAGAAGACGATGACCGAGCGTCTCATGAACGAGATCCTCGACGCGTCGAACGGTCTCGGTGCCGCGGTCAAGCGCCGCGAGGACACGCACAAGATGGCCGAGTCGAACAAGGCCTTCGCCCACTACCGCTGGTAAGTCCGGCCTGGTAGTCTCGGCACCGTCCGGGCGCCGGTGGTCAAGAACCCCGGCGCCCGGACGGCCGCCAACCTCTCCTACAACTCTTCCGGAGGAACCCCTGTGGCACAGGACGTGCTCACCGACCTGAACAAGGTCCGCAACATCGGCATCATGGCGCACATCGATGCCGGCAAGACCACGACGACCGAGCGCATCCTGTTCTACACGGGCATCACGCACAAGATCGGTGAGGTCCACGACGGCGCTGCCACGATGGACTGGATGGCGCAGGAGCAGGAGCGCGGCATCACGATCACGTCGGCCGCGACGACCTGCTTCTGGGACAACAACCAGATCAACATCATCGACACCCCCGGTCACGTGGACTTCACGGTCGAGGTGGAGCGCTCGCTCCGCGTCCTCGACGGTGCGGTCGCCGTCCTCGACGGGAAAGAGGGCGTCGAGCCCCTGTCCGAGACCGTGTGGCGTCAGGCTGATAAGTACGACGTCCCGCGCATCTGCTTCGTCAACAAGATGGACAAGCTGGGCGCCGACTTCTACTACACCGTCGACACCATCGTGAACCGCCTCGGCGCGGAGCCCCTCGTGCTCCAGCTGCCGATCGGCTCCGAGAGCTCGTTCGAAGGCGTCGTCGACCTCGTCCAGATGCGTGCGCTCACCTGGCGCGGCGACGCCAAGGGTGACGTCGCGATGGGTGCGAAGTACGAGATCGAGGAGATCCCGGCCGACCTCGCCGACCGCGCCGCCGAGTACCGCGAGAAGCTCATCGAGCGCGTGGCCGAGGCCGACGACGAGCTGCTGAACCGCTACCTCGAGGGCGACACCGACTTCTCGGTGGCCGAGATCAAGGCCGCGATCCGCAAGCTCACCGTCAGCAGCGAGCTCTACCCGGTGCTGTGCGGTTCCGCGCGTTCAAGAACCGCGGTGTCCAGCCGATGCTCGACGCCGTCATCGACTACCTCGTCCCCGCTCGACGTGCCGCCGATGATCGGCCACGACGTCAAGGACGAGGAGAAGGAGATCATCCGCAAGCCCGACGCCACGGAGCCGTTCTCGGCCCTCGCGTTCAAGGTCGCGGTGCACCCCTTCTTCGGTCGTCTGACGTACGTCCGCGTCTACTCCGGCTCGATCGAGTCCGGTGCCCAGGTCATCAACTCGACCAAGGGCAAGAAGGAGCGCATCGGGAAGATCTTCCAGATGCACTCCAACAAGGAGAACCCGGTCGCCAACGTGACCGCTGGCCACATCTACGCGGTCATCGGCCTCAAGGACACCACCACCGGTGACACCCTGTGCGACCCGGCGAACCAGGTCGTCCTCGAGTCGATGACGTTCCCGGAGCCGGTCATCGAGGTCGCGATCGAGCCGAACACGAAGGCCGACCAGGAGAAGCTCTCCACGGCCATCCAGAAGCTCGCCGAAGAGGACCCGACGTTCCGCGTCGAGCTCAACGCCGAGACCGGTCAGACGACGATCAAGGGCATGGGCGAGCTCCACCTCGACATCCTCGTCGACCGCATGAAGCGCGAGTTCCACGTCGAGGCCAGCGTCGGCAAGCCCCAGGTGGCCTACCGCGAGACGCTGACCAAGGTCGTCGAGCGCTACGACTACACCCACAAGAAGCAGACCGGTGGCTCCGGTCAGTTCGCGAAGGTGCAGATCGCGCTCGAGCCGATGGAGGTCACGAGCGAGAAGGTCTACGAGTTCGTCAACGCGACCTCCGGTGGCCGTGTCCCGCGCGAGTACATCCCGTCGGTCGACGCCGGCATCCAGGACGCCATGCAGGTCGGCATCCTCGCGGGCTACCCGACGGTCGGCGTGAAGGCCACCCTCAAGGACGGCGCGGCGCACGACGTCGACTCGTCCGAGATGGCGTTCAAGATCGCCGGCTCGATCGCCTACAAGGAAGCGGCCCGCAAGGCCGGTCCGGCGATCCTCGAGCCGATCATGGCCGTCGAGGTCCGTACGCCCGAGGAGTACATGGGCGACGTCATCGGTGACCTGAACTCCCGTCGTGGCCAGATCGCCTCGATGGAGGACGCGTCCGGCGTCAAGGTGGTCCGCGCGAGCGTGCCGCTGTCCGAGATGTTCGGCTACGTCGGCGACCTGCGGTCGAAGACCTCTGGTCGTGCCGTCTACTCGATGACCTTCGAGACCTACAGCCAGGTCCCGGCCAAGGTCGCCGAGGAGATCATCGCGAAGAACGCGGGGAGTAACGCCTCCAGCGTTTCTCCACAGGCGAGGAGCCCGGCGACGGGCCCCTCGTCACCAAGTAAAGTAAAGACACACACCGCGCACCAACGATCCCGCGCCCAACACGGGCCGGTCGGGGGTGTCGCTTCCGAGTCCTGAGGAGGACCCCAGTGGCCAAGGCCAAGTTCGAGCGCACCAAGCCGCACGTCAACATCGGAACCATCGGTCACGTCGACCACGGCAAGACGACGCTCACGGCGGCGATCACCAAGGTTCTGCACGACCAGTACCCGGACCTCAACGAGGCCCGTGACTTCGCGCAGATCGACAGCGCTCCCGAGGAGCGCGACCGCGGTATCACGATCAACATCTCGCACGTCGAGTACCAGACCGAGAAGCGTCACTACGCGCACGTCGACGCTCCGGGTCACGCCGACTACGTGAAGAACATGATCACGGGTGCGGCGCAGATGGACGGCGCGATCCTCGTGGTCGCCGCCACCGACGGCCCGATGCCCCAGACGCGTGAGCACGTCCTGCTCGCTCGCCAGGTCGGCGTCCCGTACATCGTCGTCGCGCTGAACAAGTCCGACATGGTGGACGACGAGGAGATCCTGGAGCTCGTCGAGCTCGAGGTCCGCGAGCTGCTCGGCTCGCAGGAGTTCGACGAGGACGCTCCCGTCGTGCAGGTCTCGGCGCTCAAGGCGCTCGAGGGCGACGAGAAGTGGGTCAAGTCCGTCCAGGACCTCATGGCCGCCGTCGACGAGTCCGTTCCGGACCCGGTGCGCGCCACCGACCAGCCCTTCCTGATGCCGATCGAGGACGTCTTCACGATCACCGGTCGTGGCACCGTCGTCACCGGTCGTGTCGAGCGTGGCACGCTCGACCTGAACTCCGAGGTCGAGATCGTCGGCATCCGCCCGACGCAGAAGACCACGGTCACGGGCATCGAGATGTTCCGCAAGCTGCTCGACAAGGCCGAGGCTGGTGACAACACCGGTCTGCTCATCCGTGGCCTCAAGCGCGAGGACGTGGAGCGCGGCCAGGTCGTCGTCAAGCCCGGTTCGGTCACGCCGCACACGGACTTCAAGGCGAACGCGTACATCCTGACCAAGGACGAGGGTGGGCGTCACAACCCGTTCTACGCGAACTACCGCCCGCAGTTCTACTTCCGCACCACGGACGTCACCGGCGTCATCACGCTGCCCGAGGGCACCGAGATGGTCATGCCCGGCGACACCGTCTCCATGACCGTCGAGCTCATCCAGCCGATCGCCATGGAGCCGGGCCTCCGCTTCGCCATCCGTGAGGGTGGTCGTACGGTCGGCGCCGGTACGGTCGAAGAGATCACCAAGTAACTCCGGTTACCTGCGACAGCGGGGTCGGGCCTTCGGGTCCGGCCCCGCTTTCCGTTTGCCAGGAGTTCTCTCGCGCTCGGCGGACAAGACGCCCGCGGGCGGGCACGATGGCGACCACGCGGTCGGGACGTCCGGCCATCGAGCGGCCGGTTCGCCCGGCCGGACAAGGAGGCACCATGGCCGGCTTCGACGACATCCAGAAGAACGTCTCCGCGAAGGCGCAAGAGGTCACCGACAAGGCGAAGGCCTTCGTCGACGCGAACCGGGACAAGATCGAGGAGGCCGTCAAGAGCGACAAGGCCGAGGAGGTCTCCGACAAGATCATCCACGGCCTGGCCGACGGCATCAAGAAGGTCACCGGCGGGAAGTTCGACGAGCAGATCGACACGACCGCGAAGGACCTCGACGACAAGATCGGGAACGACGGCGCCGGCACGGCCTGACGCTCGACACCTGCGGTACCGCGCCCGCCCGGCTCCCGCCGGGCGGGCGCGGTCGTGCGTGTGGGGGACCACCGTGTACCCCACACTGGGTCCAGCGGCGGAAGCGCCGGTCTCGATACCGTGGGGTCGCGAGGCCGAACCGGCCTCCCGTGGTGACCCGAACACCGCCGCAGTCCGTACCGAGGGATCCCTGCCCGCACGGTGCGACTCCCCCTGCGTTGCCCTCGGCGTCATCCGACGACGACCCGAGAGCACACCCGATGCGTCCTGCCCTGTTCCCTGCACGCCCGCGCGCCCTGGCGATGACCGTCGTGGTGAGTCTGCTCGCCGCACTGCTGTCGGTGTTCGCGGTCGCGACCCCCACACAGGCCGCGGACTCGCTCGTCACGGTCACGGCGAAGGCGGACGGCTCGGTGCTCAACGGAGCCCCGGCAGGCGTGACGATCGCCGGCGAAGAACACCACCTCGGCCGGCAGCGGCACCTCGCTCTACAACCTCGGGTACACCTACCGGCTCCCCGTCGGCGTCGCCTACACCGCTGGCTCCGCCGGCACGCAGGCCGGGGAACCCACCATCACGACGCTGTCCGCCGCGCAGGGCGACGGAACGCTCCTCGTCTGGTCGAACGTCTCCGACCTGGTGGCGGGCGACCAGAAGTCGATCGCGTTCACGGTGCAGTCCGTCGACGCCTCCTGGCCGGTGGGGACCAACTTCACCGGGACCGCGCAGGTCGCCGCGAGCACGGACGCTCGGACCCTTCCGACCTACGGCGCCACGGGGACGCCGACGGCAGCGGCTGGGATCAACACCGCGGCGGCGCAGTCGAACGCCACGACGGTCTCCGCGCTGAGCATCACGAAGGGCGAGCAGAGCCCCGAGAACGAACTCGTCCGTGGTGTGCACGACCACCCGACGGTCTACACGCTGACGATCAAGAACACCGCGCAGGCACCCACCAACGGTGTCGTCGTCACGGACCACCTGCCGGCCGGACTCGGGAGTTCCTGCAGTGCGGAACGATCGACAACACCACCTCGGGCGCCGAGTACCCGGGCGCACCGTCCCTCACCGCGACCACCCCGTCGAAGGCGACCGGCACGTGGGACGCGACGGCCTGCCGCACGCCGCAGAGCGTCGAGACCGTCAACACCGTGGCGAACCAGGGCTCGTCGGTGTTCACGAAGGTGGTCTGGAACCTCGGGGACCTCGCCAAGGGTGCGACCGTCACGATCAAGTACCTGGCAGCCGTCCCGCTGCGCGCGAACACGATGTCGTTCGCGAGGCCAGCCCGGTCAGCCGTCCACGAGCTCGACCACTCCGGCAGCCACGTCGTTGCAGCAGGCCGCCGACCTCGACAACAACAACGGCGCGTCGACCCGGCAGGACACCGCCGACACCACCTCGAACGGCCGCGGCCAGACCAACCTGGTGGACGCGCAGGGCACGTACACGGGGCCGTCGGTGGTGGCGCCACCTCGGCGCAGCGGGCGGACGCGTCGCTGACAGTCGAGGCGATGGACCTCGCCGTGGCGAAGAGCGTCTCCCCGACCTCGTTCGCGGCCGGCAAGCTCGCGACCTACTCGCTGCTCGTCCGCACCAGCGAGTACGAGTCGTCCGCCGGCATCGCCCTCACCGACACGCTCCCGGACGGCCTGTGCCCGGCGTTCCCCGCGGGGACCCCGACGACCGGCGCGCTGCCCGCCGACTGCGACCCGTCGAAGAACGCCTCCCTCGACCAGCAGATGACGGGCGCCACGATCGACTCAGTCGCCTACTCCGCCGCGGAAGGCACCTTCACGGTGCGGTTCCACATCGCGGACCAGGCGACGAACGCGGCGCCGACGGTGACGTACAAGGCGCTCATGCGTCAGAGCTACTCCGTCACCGGCAGCGCCGGCCCGACGGCCGCCGGTGACGACTTCACGAACAAGGTCGCGATCGCCGGTACCTCCACCGGTGTGCACGGCGACGCCGGCACCCAGAAGGTGGTCGACGACTCGCGAGCGACGATCACGTCGAACAGCCCGCAGATCCAGAAGTCGGTGCTCCCGCGCAGCACGACGTCGCCGGTGACCGGTGCCGCCGACTGCGCTGCGGCGACCGGTCCGTACTCGTCGGCGACGCCCGCCGACCCCTTCACCCTCAACGACGTGGTCTGCTTCCGCCTGCAGGTCACGTTCCCCGCCGGCGTGCAGAGCCGCAACGCGACCGTCACGGACATGCTGCCCGTGGGGACGTCGGCGTCCGCGGCGCAGTGGGTGCAGGGCACCGACTGGTCCTACGGCTCGGAGAGCACCGTGCCGGCCGCCCAGGTGAAGCTCACCGGCTCGAGCGCGTCGATGGCGTCGTTCTCGATCGGGTCGTCGGCGACCGGTGGCACCTACGTCGACGGTGACACCACCGGCGCGACCGTCGTCCTGTACGTCGCTGCCCGGATCACCAAGGCCGGTTCCAGCACCACCGTGCCGGACATCACCGCGAACCTCATGAAGTTCGCCCAGCAGAACACGGCCGGTTCCGTCACGAGCCTGCGGTCCACGGCGAACTACAAGGTCGCCGGGCCCGCTTCGGCGACGCTGAGCAAGACCATCGTGCAGTCCGGCAAGGACACCTCGAGCCTCGGCGCGAACGTGAACCCGGCGAACACGACCGAGGGGCAGGTGCTGCAGTACCGGCTGCGCGTCACGAACCCGGCGGGGACCGGGGGCTCGTACCCGATCAGCAACGTGTCGGTGTGGGACGCGCTGCCCGTTGGCATCGACTGCTCCGCCGTGGACGCCTCCGGCAGCGGTGGCACCTGCACCAACACCCTGCCGACCGGAGCCTCCTCGACCTTCTCGAAGCGGTCCTTCGTCGTCTGGTCGGGCGTCGGTCCGATCGCGTCCGGCGCGACCGCGGACCTGCTCTACACGATGCAGATCCCGGCGCAGTCGTTCGCCGGCACCGCCTACAAGAACTCCGCCTCGGTCGTGCGCTTCGACACGACGGCCGACACCGGCGTCGCGCAGACCTGGGTGCCGGCCCCCGTCGCCGGCACGAGCACGCACGCGTCCGGAGCGACCGGCGCGCAGCTCGCCGCGGTGACCGCGAACGACCAGCGGACGGTGACGATCACGCCCGCCGTCGTCGCCAAGACCGGCGGCACCGACGGTGGCGCCACCAACCGGTCCGGTCTCAACGCCGTGCCCGGGCAGCCGCTGGCGTACACCTACTCCGTCACCGTGAAGGCCGGCACGAGCGTCGGATCCGCCTCGCTGGTCGACCCGCTGGCCGCGGTCCCCGGGCTGAAGACGACGAGCGCGACGACCTGGACGCTGGGCATGCCCGGAGCCGCGGGCGCCGCGACACGGGGCATGACCGACGGGGACACGACGGTCTCCTACGGTGGGCAGGACTACACCTTCACCGGCGGCGCCACGGCGAACACCAACGGCGGCGGCGCACTCGTCTTCCCCGCGGTGTTCGACAACACCACCGGGAGCGACGTCACGTTCTCGGTCACGGTCACCGGGCTCGCGGTCTCCGCGGGCACGGGCGCGTACCCGAAGTCAGACGGCTCGGGGTTCGCCCCGTCGACGATCACGAACACCGCGACCTTCGCAGCACCGACCCGGTCACGGGCGCATCCGTCGCCCCGACGAACCGGGTCGTGGTCGCGGTGACGGCTCCGAACCTGGCGATCACGAAGACCGACGACCGGAACGGTGCCGTCGTGTCCGGCCAGGACGTCGTCACGTGGACGCTCACTGCGACGAACAAGTCGAGCACGACCGACGCGCGCAGCGTGTTCGTCGCCGACTGCTTCCCGTCGTCCTTGCAGTTCACCGGCTCGTCGCGCGCGGAGGCGACCGGTTCGCTGACCCAGGCGCAGCGCGACGATCGGTGCCTGCGGCACCGACCGCACCCTGCACGCGTGGAACGTCGGCACCCTCGCACCCGGGGCGTCGGCGACCATCACGGTGACCGGCACCCTGGCGGACAAGAGCCCCGGCGGGCACGAGCTACGCGAACACCGCGAAGGTCGTCGGCTCGAGCCTCGACACCGACTACACGAACGCCGGCGCGACCTACGTCCAGACCGCGAGCGCCGACGACACCATCACCGTGGCGTCACCGTCCGTGTCCAAGCAGCTCACCGCGCCGACGTGGTCGAACACCGACGGCACCCCGGTGCCGCTGCGACGACGGACCCGAGCACCACGACCGCGCTCCCGCTCCGACCGGGTGACGCGGCCACCTACCGGGTGACGGCCACGATCCCCGCGAACGTCTCCGTCTTCGACACCCGTCTGACCGACGTGCTCCCCGCGGGGCTGTCGGTGGACGGCCTGCTCACGGCGGCGACGTCCGACGCCTCCGTCACGGCGACCGGCACCGTGGACCCCGCCACCCGCAGCATCCGCGTCGACGTCAGCGACATCGCGACCGGACGGCCCGACGCCGTCACCGTCACCGTGTCGATCCCGGTCCGACTCTCGACGACCGCGACGGCCGGCACCGCCCTGTCGAACACCGCGAACCTCGCCTGGGACAAGTCCGCGAAGGGCACGGCGCCGACGGACGGCACCGCCACCTCGAACCCGGCGAACGCCAGGGTCGTGGCGCCGTCCCTGTCGATCGACAAGACGGCGACGGTGCTCGGGACGACCAGCGACGCGCTGGCCGTGGAGCCGGGACAGACCTTCCGGTACACGATCACCGTGACCAACGCGAAGGGCGCGTCGCCGGCGTACGGCACCACGATCACCGACTGCGTGCCCGCGGGCATCGTCGTCGACGGCGCCTCGATCTCGGACGGCGGGGTCCTCCGCCCCCGCGACCGCGGACTGCGGCGGCGGTGTGGTCACCTGGCCGACGACCACCGTCGGTGGTGCGGGCGGATCCGTGCAGCACACGTACTCCGCGAAGCTCGCGGACGACGTCTCGCTGAACGGCGGTCCGCTCACCAACACCGTCTCGACCGGTGGCTACCGCAGCCTGGCGACCGGTGGCGCGAGCTACGCCGCCGTCGAGGACTCCGCGACCGTCACCCCGTCGTTCCCGGACGTCGCCGTCGCGAAGACGAACGACACCGTCGGCGGTCTGTCCTACGTCGGCGTCGCCTCGGACTTCCTCGGTGACGTTCACGAACCGCGGCAGCGCCGCGACGAAGGTCTCCGCGACGGACGTCCTCCCCGCGAACTGGCAGTACGTCGCCGGGAGCGCCACGATCGTCCGTGACGGGGGAGCCGCCACCGCGGTGAGCGACCCCGCGACGAACGGCCGCACGCTCTCCTGGTCGGACCTCGGCCCGCTCGCGTCGAACGCCACCACGACCCTGCACTACCGCGCGGTCCCCGAGCCCGGACGCCGCGACGACGCCGGGTGCAGGCAGCACGGTCGCCCACACGAACCACGTCACCGCGACGGTCACCGACGCATCAGGCGGCACCTCGTACGACGGCGGCACGGGGTCCTTCGTGACCTACCCGAAGGCCGCCGACGGCAGCGCCGGCACGGACGCCACCGCGACCGCACGCATCGCCGCCGCCGACCTCGCCCTGACGAAGACCGCCACGACGGCGAAGGTCGTCGCCGGTGCCACCACCGCGAAGGCGTGGACCATCACGGTGACGAACACCGGCCCGGACGCAGCGCACGGCACGACCGTGGTCGACGCGCCCACCGGCGTGCCCGCCGGCGCCTCGCTGGCCTTCAGCGGCTCCGGCTGGACCTGCGCGCCCGCCGACGGCACCTGGACCTGCGTGAACGGCGCCACGGTGGCGAAGGGAGCGTCGTTCCCCGAGCTCGACGTCGCCCTGACCCTGCCGTCGGACGCCCCGCTCACGGCGATCCGCAACACTGCGACGATCGAGCAGGGCACCGGGCAGACCTTCGACCCGAACGCCGGGAACGACCGCGACACCTCGAGCATCACCCCGGTGGCGATCGCCGACCTCGCGATCACGAAGACGGGTCCGTCCGCAGAGGCTCCGGCCGGCGGGACGATCTCGTGGAACCTGTCGGTGCGGAACGTGCAGGACACGACCACGCAGAGCGTCTCCGACGCCCGCGGCACCGTGACGGTCACGGACACGCTGCCCGACACGGTGTCGCTGGTGAGCGCGACGTCCACCGACTCCGGCTGGACGTGCGACACGGACGGCAACACCGTGACGTGCACCCGCGACGGGCTCGCGAACGGCCAGGCGGCCGGGGCGATCACGGTCACGGCGACGGTCCACGCGGACGTGACGGCCGCGCAGACGATCGTGAACACCGCCGCGGTCGCGGTCGACACGACCACCACGACCGACCCGACGTCGTCGAACGACTCGGCGAAGGCCACCACGGGGGTCGACGACGGCACGTCGCTGACGATCGCGAAGCGGTTCGGCCCGAAGACGGTCCTCGACGGCAAGCAGCCGGGCGGCACGGAGGCGGCGGCCGACCAGCCGACCCTCGTCGCCGGGGACGCCGCCGACTGGACGATCCGCGTCAGGAACACCGGCACCGCCGACGCCCGGAACGTCACGGTGACGGACACCCTGCTCGGCGGCACGCGCCTGCAAGCCGACCGTCCCGCTCGAGCAGGGCGCCGACACGATCACGCAGACCGACGGTGCCTGGACGTGCACGGCCCCGGCCGGCGACGGCACCGACGTGACCCGCGTCCTCGACGGCACCCTCGCCGCCGGGAAGACGACGACGTTCACCATCACCGTGACGACCCCGTCCTCGTTCCACGGCACGCTGACGAACACCGCGGTGGTGACGGCCGACAACGCCGCGACCCTGCAGAGCCAGGCACGCAGCGACGCCACCCAGACCGCCGGCCTGTCGGTGACGAAGACCGCCGACGTCGAGTCGGTGGACGCGGGGAAGGACGTCACCTACACGATCACGGTCGCCAACCCCGACGGCCCGTCCGACCTGCCCGCGGGCGACGACGTGTCGCCGAGCGTCCTGGTGCAGGACACGCTCCCCGCCGGTGTCGAGTTCCGTGGGCTGTCGGCCGAGATCGCGCAGCACTGGACGCTCGTGTCGGACACGGACGGGGTGCTGACGCTCTCGAGCGTCGACGGCATCGCCGCCGGGGCGACCGACCCGCACACCATCGTGCTGACGGTGCACGTCCCGGCGTCTCCTCCGCGGCTCGGCGATCGTGAACACGGTCACCGCGTCCCCGGTCACCGCCGGCGGCCTGACGGCGCACGACGACGCGACGGTCGACGTCACGACGCACGCCGACCTGTCGGTCACGAAGACAGCGCACGAGCGCCCCGAGCGCCGACGCCGGCACGAGCGTCACCTACGACGTCACCGTGACGAACGACGGCCCCTCGGACGCGCAGGACGTCAGCTGGACCGACACCCCGCCCGCCGGGATGACCGTCACGGCGGTGACGACCGACGACGACGCCTGGGAGCAGGGCAGCGGCCCGGCGACCTGGTCGACCGGATCGCTCGCCTCCGGCGCGAGCACGATGTCTCCACGTGACCGCGTCGATCGCGTCCGGCACCCCCGCCGGCACGTTGATCGAACACCGCGACGGTGTCCTCCGCGACGCCCGACACGGACCCGTCGAACGACACCGCCGGTGCCGAGGTCGACGTCACGACCCACGCGACGCTCGGCCTGACGAAGACCCCGGTGACGAAGGTCGGCTCGACCACCGCGTCGAAGCGCGTCACCGCGGGAGCCGAGCAGGTCTGGCTCCTCCGGGTCCACAACACGGGACCGTCCGACGAGCAGCCCACCACGGTCGTCACCGACCAGTTGCCCGAGGGGCTGACGTTCGTCGGCGCGTCGAGCGACGGTGCGGTGTGGACGTGCGACGGCACCTCCGACCCGAGCGCCGTCACGTGCTCGCTCCCGACGACGATCGTCGCCGGGACGGACGCACCGGGCCTCTGGATCACGACGAAGGTGGCCTCCGGGTCCACCGCGGACCAGGTCGAGAACCGCGCGCTCGTCTCCGGTCAGGGCACCCCCGCCCCGACCGGCACGAACGCGCAGCCGACGACGAGCACGCTCCCCGTCGAGCGGGTCGCGAACGTCGCGATCACCATCGGGCACGAGGGGTCGGCCGTCATCGGGAAGGACCTGCCGGAGACGGTGCAGGTCCGGAACGCCGGCCTGTCCGACGCCACGGGCGTCACGGCCACGTACACGCTGCCGAAGGGCCTGACCGACGTGTCGACCGAGGCCGACCCGGCCTGGACGGTCACCGGCGTCGTCCGGAACGCGGACGGCTCGACGACCGTCTCGTACGTCCTGGCCGGCACCCTGCCCGCCGGAGCGCTCGCGCCGGCGATCACGGTCCACCAGACGCCGACGGCGGACGCGTACCCGGGCGTGCAGCCCACGGCGACGGTCGCGACGAGCACGACGGAGACGACGCTCGCCGACAACGACGCCGACGACGAGCTCGCCGTGGACCCCGCGTCGAGCCTGTCGATCACGAAGACGCACACCGGTGCGCTCGTGCGTGGGAAGACCGTCGGGTACACGATCACGGTGCGCAACGACGGCCTCACCGAGGACCCGGGTCCCGTGGTGGTCACCGACCGCCTGCCCGAGGGGCTCTCGTTGGTGAGCGTCAACGACGGCGACGCGGCCGGCTGCACGACCGGCCGGACCGTCACCTGCACGCTGACCGGACCGCTCGCGGTGGGCGGCTCGGTGGCGCTCCAGGTCACCGCGAGGGTCGCGTCCGACGCCCCGGACCGCATCACGAACGTCGCGACGGTCGCGTCCCCGACGACGCAGGTGACGCCGGTGTCCGGGTCGGCCAGCCCGACGGACTCCGCAGCGTGCGGCGGATCCCGCGCCGGTGGGCAGCGCACCGAAGGGCACGGAGCTCGCCTTCACGGGTGCCACCGATCTCGGGATCGGCGTGCTGCTCGCGCTCCTCGCGATGGCCGCCGGCGGGATCCTGCTGGTCGCGCGCCGACGCCGTCGAGCGTGACCACCTGACGGCCTGGAGGCGCGGTGCGGGCCCGCACCGCGCCTCCAGGCCCTGACCTGGCCCGGTCACAGGCACGCGCGTGTTGCATCGACGACGTGACACGCCTCCGCCGCTCCGCGACCAACGGTCGCGGCTACCACCGCGTCCGCAGTGGCCGCGGGTTCTCGTACCGGCGACCCGGACGGCAAGACCGTCACCGACCCCGAGATCCGGCAGCGGCTCGAGGACTTCGTCATCCCGCCCGCGTGGGACGACGTCTGGATCTCGCCCTACGAGAACGGCCACATCCTGGCCACCGGCATCGACGGCGCCGGCCGACGGCAGTACATGTACCACCCGGGCTGGCGCGAGCGGATGGACCGGATCAAGTACGACCGCGCCCTCGCACTCGCCGAGTCGCTGCCGTCCGCCCGCCGGATGGTCACGCAGGACCTCCGCCGACCGGAGCCGGACCGGCAGCGCGCGCTGGCGGCCGCGTTCCGGATGCTCGACCAGGGCTCCCTGCGGGTCGGGTCGGAGCGGTACGCCACGGAGCACGGCAGCCGCGGGCTCTCCACGCTCCTCTGCGCGCACGCCCACGTCTCCGGCGACGACATCGAGCTCGACTTCCCCGGCAAGAGCGGTCAGGAGTGGTCCTCGTCCATCCACGACCCGGACCTCGCCTCCGTCATCGTCGGGATGAAGCGGCGCGGGCCGAACGCCCGGCTGCTCTCCTTCCGCGAACGCCGCGGTGCCGAGTGGGAACCGCTCTCCGCCGAGGACATCAACGCCTACGTCAAGGAGCGCGCCGGCGAGGAGTTCACCGCGAAGGACTTCCGGACCCTGCACGGCACCGTGGCCGCGGCCGTCGACCTGGCCAAGACCGGGCCGCTGCCGTCCGAGGCGAAGCGGAAGAAGGCGGTCTCGCACGCCGTGAAGGTCGCGAGCGAGGAGCTCGGGAACACCCCGACGGTGTGCCGGCAGAGCTACATCGACCCGCGGTTGCTCGACGCGTACGACCACGGCGAGACCATCGACCCCGGTCGTCTGCACGCCGCGGAGTCCGAGGTCCGGGCCCTCCTCTACCGGCAGTGAGGCGGAACACGCCGGTATGACGTACCGTTGGACCTCGTGCCCGACCACCCCCACACGGGCACGGAAGGACCCCCACCAGTCGTGACAGACGAGTGCATCCACGGATTCGAGACCGAGCTCTGCGACATCTGCGCCCCGCGCCAGCGTGCGGCGTCGGAGATCCCCACCGCCCCGACCCCTCGGCGGACCCGCATCACCACCTCCTCCGGAGCGTCCCCGGCCAGGCCGCGACCCCCGCGTCCTCGCTGCGGTCCCCGGTCCCCGACCTCCCCGAGGCGCGTGACTTCGCGTCGCTCCGGGCCCACCACGTGACCCACGTGGACAACCTCGACGACATCGTCGGGTCCGGCGCCATCCTGGCGTCCGACGCCGTCACCCCGGTCGTCGACGTCGCGTCGGCCACCGCGCGTGCGGCGCGTGCCGAGGCCACCGCCCCGGACGGCTCGTCCGTCGCCGGGCACGTGCCCTTCACCCTCTCGCCCGACGCCACCCGCTGGGACGAACTCCGCACCGGCGCCGAGGGCGAGCGCTGGTCCGACGCGGCACGCCGGACCAAGGCGACCGAGTACATCATGCTCGTCGTGCCCGTCTCGGCGTTCGGTGCGTCGGTGATCGTCGCCGACCAGGACGCCGACGCCGACGACGTCCGCTTCGCCGTCGGTCCCGAGGCCGCGACGAACCTCATCCGCCGCACGGACTTCACCGACCCGGAGATGCTCGGCCTCGAGCTCCTCGCCGGGCCGAGCGTGCCGTTCTCCGCCGTCGCCGTGATCGGCGTACCGAACGACCGCGTCCGACAGACCGTCAAGGCGGTGCTGCAGGACCACGGTGGCCACGCTCCCCGGGTCGCGGTCTTCCCCCCGTGGTTCGTCCCGCCGGTCGTCGCCGAGTAGCGCGCACGACCGCACCACGACATGCCCTCCGGACCGTCTCCGGGGGGCATGTCGCGTGTCGGGGCCGAGCCGCGCCTCCAGGCCCGTGATCCCCGTGGATCCGGGGGGAGTGAGCCGGCCACGACACGCCATGAAATCGCGACACGCCCGGGTTGCACGGATGGCGGTGCCTATGCGAGGACTTGTCCGGTTCCGAATTCCGCGCGCTTCGCGTGCGCAGGATCACTGCTCTGGCAGTGCACAACCCCTCTGTTCAGCAGGGCTGGGTTGGGCCGCAGGCAGCAGAACACGATCGAGTCCCTCGTGAGCGCCCGGCCACAGCTGTGTCCGGACGTGGGGGAAGCGACATGCCCACGCTGGACGGCCCACGCCGCCCCGCGCGGTTGACAGGAGAACAGCGGTCATCCCCAGCGGATGCGGCCGGTTGGTTCAGGAAAACAGCCAAGTCGTGCAGGAATGCACGGCGCAGGCGGCGTCAGGCGGCCCGAGGGTGCGCGGCGCAGAGAGGACAAAGAGACACATGGCGGGACAGAAGATCCGCATCCGGCTCAAGTCGTACGACCACGAGGTCATCGACACGTCGGCCCGGAAGATCGTCGACACGGTGACCCGTGCCGGTGCGACCGTGGTCGGCCCGGTGCCGCTCCCCACCGAGAAGAACGTGGTCACCGTGATCCGTTCTCCTCACAAGTACAAGGACTCGCGCGAGCACTTCGAGAAGCGCACGCACAAGCGGGTCATCGACATCGTCGACCCGACGCCGAAGGCCGTGGACTCGCTCATGCGACTCGACCTGCCGGCAGACGTCAACATCGAGATCAAGCTGTAAGGGGGCTGGACTGATGGCGAATTCAACCAAGTCCGTCAAGGGCCTCCTCGGCAAGAAGCTCGGGATGACCCAGGTGTGGGACGAGAACAACAAGTTCATCCCCGTCACCGTGATCGAGGTCGGCCCGAACGTGGTCACCCAGATCCGCAACGCCGAGCGCGACGGCTACGAGGCGATCCAGATCGCCGCCGGCGCGATCGACCCGCGCAAGGTCAACAAGCCGGCCGCTGGCCACTTCGAGGCCGCTGGCGTGACCCCGCGTCGCACCCTCACCGAGATCCGTACCAACGACTCCGCTGAGTACACGCTCGGCCAGGAGCTCACCGTGGACAGCACGTTCACGGCGGGCCAGAAGGTCGACGTCGTCGGTACCTCCAAGGGCAAGGGCTTCGCCGGTGTCATGAAGCGCCACGGCTTCGCCGGCGTCTCCGCTTCGCACGGTGCCCACCGCAACCACCGCAAGCCCGGTTCCATCGGTGCTTCGTCGACCCCGTCGCGTGTCTTCAAGGGCATGCGCATGGCCGGTCGCATGGGTGGCGAGCGCGTCACCGTCCTCAACCTCACGGTGCACGCCGTCGACGCCGAGAAGGGTCTGCTGCTCGTCAAGGGCGCGGTCCCCGGTGCCCGCGGTCGCTCCGTCTTCGTCCGCACCGCCGTGAAGGGTAAGTGATCATGGCCACCACGACCGCAACCACGATCGACGTCCTCGACGCATCGGGCGCCAAGTCCGGCACCGTCGAGCTCCCCGCCGAGCTCTTCGACGTCGAGACCAACGTCCCGCTGATCCACCAGGTCGTCACCGCGCAGCTCGCAGCCGCGCGTCAGGGCACCCACAAGACCAAGAACCGCGGCGAAGTCCGCGGTGCTGGTCGCAAGCCGTTCAAGCAGAAGGGCACCGGCCGCGCCCGTCAGGGTTCGGTCCGCGCTCCGGAGCACACCGGCGGTGGCGTCGTCCACGGACCGACCCCGCGTGACTACTCGCAGCGCACCCCGAAGAAGATGATCGCCGCTGCTCTGCTCGGCTCGCTCTCGGACCGCGCCCGCGGTGGCCGCATCTCCGCTGTCGACGGCTTCGTCGCAGCCGAGGTCCCGTCGACCAAGACCGCGCGCACGCTGCTCGAGAAGGTCGCGCCCGTCAAGCACGTGCTCGTCGTGCTCGAGTCGGACGACGAGCTGACGCTCAAGTCGATCCGCAACCTGCCGAACGTCCACGCGCTCTCGTACGGCCAGCTCAACGCCTACGACGTGCTCAAGGCCGACGCGCTCGTCTTCAGCAAGAGCGCACTCGACGCCTTCATCGCGTCGAAGACCGCGAAGGAGATCTCCGCATGAGCGGCTTCAACAAGGACCCGCGCGACATCATCATCTCGCCGGTCGTCTCGGAGAAGAGCTACGGCCTGATCGACCAGGGCAAGTACACGTTCATCGTGGACCCCCGTTCGAACAAGACCGAGATCAAGCTCGCCATCGAGAAGATCTTCGACGTCAAGGTCGCGAGCATCAACACGCTGAACCGTCCGGGCAAGACCCGTCGCACGCGTTTCGGCATGGGCAAGCGCAAGGACACCAAGCGCGCCATCGTGACGCTCAAGTCCGGTTCGATCGACATCTTCACGGCTGTCGGCTGAGGACCAGAGGGATAAATCATGGCTATTCGTAACTACAAGCCGACGACCCCCGGTCGTCGCGGCTCGTCGGTCGCCGACTTCGCTGAGATCACCCGTTCGACGCCGGAGAAGTCGCTGCTTCGTCCGCTGCCGAAGACCGGGTGGACGCAACAGCTCCGGCCGCATCACCACCCGTCACATCGGTGGTGGCCACAAGCGCCAGTACCGCGTGATCGACTTCCGTCGTCACGACAAGGACGGCGTGGACGCCAAGGTCGCTCACATCGAGTACGACCCGAACCGCACTGCGCGCATCGCGCTCCTGCACTACGTGGACGGCACGAAGCAGTACATCATCGCGCCGAACAAGCTCAAGCAGGGCGACGTCATCGAGCAGGGCCCCGGCGCCGACATCAAGCCCGGCAACAACCTGCCGCTGCGCAACATCCCCGTCGGTACGGTCATCCACGCCATCGAGCTCCGCCCCGGTGGCGGCGCCAAGATGGCCCGCTCCGCCGGCGCCTCGGTGCGTCTCGTCGCCAAGGACGGCCCCTACGCGCAGCTCCGTCTGCCGTCGGGCGAGGTCCGCAACGTCGACGCCCGCTGCCGCGCCACGATCGGCGAGGTCGGCAACGCCGAGCAGTCGAACATCAACTGGGGCAAGGCCGGCCGCATGCGCTGGAAGGGCGTCCGCCCGACCGTCCGTGGTGTCGCGATGAACCCGGTCGACCACCCGCACGGTGGTGGCGAGGGCAAGACGTCCGGTGGTCGTCACCCGGTCAGCCCCTGGGGCCAGTCCGAGGGTCGCACGCGGAAGTCGAACAAGCCGAGCGACAAGCTCATCGTCCGTCGCCGTAACGCCGGCAAGAAGCGCAAGTAGGAGTTCAGAAGATGCCACGCAGTCTGAAGAAGGGCCCCTTCGTCGACGAGCACCTGCTCCGCAAGGTCGTCACGCAGAACGAGGCCAACACCAAGAACGTGATCCGTACCTGGTCGCGTCGCTCGATGATCATCCCGAACATGCTCGGGCACACGATCGCCGTGCACGACGGCCGCAAGCACATCCCGGTGTTCGTCACCGAGTCGATGGTCGGTCACAAGCTCGGCGAGTTCGCGCCGACCCGCACCTTCCGTGGTCACGTGAAGGACGACAAGAAGGGCCGTCGCCGCTAACGCGGCGACGCAGAGGAGGAACGAAATGGTGGAGTCGATCGCACGCGTGCGACACATCCGCGTCACGCCTCAGAAGGCCCGTCGCGTCATCGAGCTGATCCGCGGCAAGCAGGCCCACGAGGCGCTCGCCATCCTGAAGTTCGCCCCCCAGGGCGCTTCGGAGCCCGTGTACAAGCTGGTCGCCTCGGCGATCGCGAACGCCCGGGTGAAGGCGGACTCGACGAACAGCTTCCTCGACGAGCGCGACCTCTACGTGAGCCGCGTCTTCGTCGACGAGGGCACGACCCTGAAGCGGTTCCAGCCGCGTGCCCAGGGCCGCGCCTTCCGCATCAACAAGCGCACCTCGCACATCACGGTCGTCCTCGCGACGCCGGATGAGGTCGAGGCTGCGGCGACGAGCAAGAAGGCGAGCAAGTAATGGGCCAGAAGGTCAACCCGTACGGCTTCCGTCTCGGGATCACGACGGACCACGTCTCGCACTGGTTCACCGACAGCACGAAGCCGGGTCAGCGCTACGCCGACTACGTGGCCGAGGACATCAAGGTGCGCGAGTACCTGAAGAAGACCCTCGACCGTGCCGGCGTCGCCCGCATCGAGCTCGAGCGCACCCGTGACCGTGTCCGCGTGGACATCCACACCGCGCGTCCGGGCATCGTCATCGGTCGCCGCGGCGCCGAGGCGGAGCGCGTCCGTGGCGAGCTTCGAGAAGCTCACCAAGAAGCAGATCCAGCTCAACATCCTCGAGGTCAAGAACCCCGAGACCGAGGCCCAGCTCGTCGCGCAGGGCATCGCCGAGCAGCTCTCCGCTCGTGTCGCGTTCCGTCGCGCCATGCGCAAGGGCCTGCAGGGTGCACAGCGCGCCGGCGCCAAGGGTGTCCGCATCCAGGTGTCGGGTCGTCTCGGCGGCGCCGAGATGTCGCGTTCGGAGTTCTACCGCGAGGGCCGCGTGCCCCTGCACACGCTCCGCGCGAACATCGACTACGGCTTCTACGAGGCCCGGACCACGTTCGGCCGCATCGGCGTGAAGGTCTGGATCTACAAGGGCGACATCACGAACAAGGAGCTCGCTCGCGAGCAGGCGAACCAGCGTTCGTCGCGCCCCGAGCGTCGTGGCGGCCCCCGTGGCGGCGAGCGCGGCGACCGCCGCGGCGGCGACCGCGGTGGACGCCAGCAGCAGGCCCTCGCAGGACGCGCCGGCCGGCGCAGGAGTTGAGGCGTAACAATGCTTATTCCCCGTCGAGTCAAGCACCGTAAGCAGCACCACCCGAAGCGTTCGGGCCAGGCCACCGGTGGCACCAAGGTGTCGTTCGGTGACTACGGCATCCAGGCGCTGACCCCCGCTTACGTGACCAACCGTCAGATCGAGTCCGCTCGTATCGCCATGACGCGTCACATCAAGCGTGGCGGCAAGGTGTGGATCAACATCTACCCGGACCGTCCGCTCACCAAGAAGCCGGCTGAAACCCGCATGGGTTCCGGTAAGGGCTCGCCCGAGTGGTGGGTCGCCAACGTCAAGCCGGGTCGCGTGCTCTTCGAGCTCTCCGGCGTCAGCGAGGACATCGCCCGTGAGGCGCTGACTCGTGCAATCCACAAGCTGCCCCTCAAGGCACGCATCATCAAGCGCGAGGAGGGCGACGCATAATGGCGATCGGTTCCAAGGAGCTCCGTCCGACGGAGCTCGACACGTTCGAGAACGAGCGTCTTGCTGACGAGCTGAAGAAGGCCAAGGAGGAACTCTTCAACCTCCGCTTCCAGTCGGCCACCGGCCAGCTGGAGAGCCACGGTCGTCTCCGTGCCGTCAAGCGCGACATCGCCCGTATCTACACCGTCCTCCGCGAGCGCGAGCTCGGCATCCGTGCCACTCCCGCGCCCGTCGAGACCGCCACCAAGGCCAAGAAGACGACCAAGAAGGCTGAGAAGCCGGCTGAGTCGACCGAGGCCGAGACCGCCGAGGAGAAGTAATGGCGAACGAAGAGAAGACCTCCGCCGCCTCCGCTCGCGGCTACCGCAAGACGCGTCGTGGCTACGTCACGAGCGACAAGATGGACAAGACCATCGTGGTCGAGGTCGAGGACCGCGTGAAGCACGCGCTCTACGGCAAGATCATCCGTCGCACGTCCAAGGTGAAGGCCCACGACGAGCTCGGCACCGCTGGTGTCGGCGACCTCGTCGTGATCAGCGAGACCCGTCCCCTCAGCGCTTCCAAGCGCTGGCGCCTGGTCGAGATCCTCGAGAAGGCCAAGTAGGCCTCGGCCTGCTTCGGAATAGGAGACAGCAGTGATTCAGCAGGAATCCCGCCTCAAGGTCGCCGACAACACGGGTGCCAAGGAGATCTTGACCATCCGCGTGCTCGGTGGCTCGGGTCGTCGCTACGCCGGTCTCGGTGACGTCATCGTCGCCACGGTGAAGGACGCCATCCCCGGCGGCAACGTGAAGAAGGGTGACGTCGTCAAGGCGGTCATCGTTCGCACCAAGAAGGAAGTCCGTCGTCAGGACGGCTCCTACATCAAGTTCGACGAGAACGCGGCGGTGATCCTCAAGGCCGACGGCGACCCGCGCGGTACGCGCATCTTCGGTCCGGTCGGTCGCGAGCTCCGTGACAAGAAGTTCATGAAGATCATCTCGCTCGCGCCGGAGGTGCTGTAAGCCATGGCGAACATCAAGAAGGGTGACCTCGTCGAGGTCATCGCGGGCGCCACGCAGGAGCGTGGCGGCGACCGCGGCAAGCAGGGCAAGGTCATCGAGGTGCTCCGCGACAAGGAGCGCGTCGTCGTCGAGGGCGTGAACTTCGTCACGAAGCACGTCCGCGTCGGCCAGACCCAGCGCGGTTCGAAGACCGGTGGCATCGAGCAGCACGAGGCCCCGATCCACGTCTCGAACGTCGCCATCGTCGACCCGAAGACCAAGAAGCCGACCCGCGTCGGTTTCCGCACCGAAGAGGTGGAGAAGGACGGCGTCAAGAAGACCGTCCGCGTCCGCTACGCCAAGAAGTCGGGTGAGAAGCTCTGATGACCGACACGACTGCCGCGCCGGCGACCAAGGTCGACCCGCGCCTCAAGCAGAAGTACAAGAACGAGATCAAGGCTGCCCTCACCGAGCAGTTCGGGTACGCGAACGTCAACCAGGTCCCCGGCCTGGTCAAGGTCGTCGTGAACACCGGCGTCGGCGAGGCGGCTCGTGACTCGAAGATCATCGAGGGGGCCATCAAGGACCTCACGGCGATCACGGGTCAGAAGCCCCAGGTCACGAAGGCCCGCAAGTCCATCGCGCAGTTCAAGCTGCGCGAGGGCCAGGCCATCGGCGCGCACGTCACCCTCCGCGGTGACCGCGCGTGGGAGTTCATCGACCGCCTGGTGACGCTCGCACTGCCCCGCATCCGCGACTTCCGCGGGCTCAGCGACAAGCAGTTCGACGGCAACGGCAACTACACGTTCGGTCTCACGGAGCAGTCCGTGTTCCACGAGATCGACCAGGACCGCATCGACCGCGTGCGTGGCTTCGACATCACCGTCGTGACCACCGCGAAGACGGACGACGAGGGCCGCGCGCTGCTCCGCCAGCTCGGGTTCCCGTTCCGTTCTGCCGAGCAGACGGTCTAAGATACTTCGGGCGGTGCGGGCCGGAGGATTCACGTCCTCCGGCCCGCACGCACGAACACACCGATCCAGGGAATCGCCCCCGGATCACCCGATCGCTCAGGTCGGCATTCGTGGAACGGGTGTCGAAACCAGGCGAAGAATGGACGACCATCATGACGATGACCGATCCGGTCGCAGACATGCTGACCAGATTGCGGAACGCGAACTCGGCGCACCACGACGACGTCTCGCTTCCCAGCTCCAAGTTGAAGAAGAACATCGCTGAGATCCTCAAGCGCGAGGGTTACATCAGCGAGTGGAAGGTCGAGGACGCCCGCGTCGGGCAGACCCTCACGATCGACCTGAAGTACGGCCCCGAGCGCGAGCGTTCGATCGCCGGCATCAAGCGCGTCTCGAAGCCCGGTCTCCGGGTCTACGCGAAGTCGACGGAGATCCCCCAGGTCCTCGGTGGCCTCGGTGTGGCGATCCTCTCGACCTCGTCGGGACTGCTCACTGACCGCGAAGCCGAGCAGAAGGGCGTGGGTGGGGAAGTCCTCGCCTACGTGTGGTGATCGAACATGTCTCGAATCGGACGTCTTCCCCATTGACATCCCCGCTGGCGTGACCGTCTCCATCGACGGCCAGAACGTCGCGGTCAAGGGCCCGAAGGGCGAGCTCGCGCTCGTCGTCGCCGAGCCCATCCAGGCCAAGGTCGAGGAGAACCAGGTCCTCGTCACCCGTCCGGACGACGAGCGCAGCTCGCGTGCGCTGCACGGCCTGACCCGCACCCTCATCGCGAACAACATCGTCGGCGTGACCCAGGGCTACACCAAGGGCCTCGAGGTCGTCGGCACCGGTTACCGCGTGCAGGCGAAGGGCAGCAACGTCGAGTTCGCGCTCGGGTACTCCCACCCGATCACGGTCGAGCCGCCGGCGGGCATCAGCTTCACCGTCGAGGGCAACAACAAGCTCACCGTCATCGGCATCGACAAGCAGTCGGTCGGCGAGGTCGCTGCAAACATCCGCAAGCTGCGCAAGCCCGAGCCCTACAAGGGCAAGGGTGTCCGCTACGCGGGCGAGATCGTGCGCCGCAAGGCCGGAAAGTCAGGTAAGTGATCATGGCCATCGGAATCCGAGGCAAGAGCAAGTCGGCCGCCAAGGCGCGCCGTCACAACCGTCTCCGCAAGAAGATCACCGGCACCGAGATGCGTCCGCGTCTCGCCGTCACCCGTTCGTCGCGGCACGTGTTCGTGCAGGTCATCGACGACGCCAAGGGCCACACGCTGGCCAGCGCGTCGACGATGGAGGCCGACCTCCGCTCGTTCGACGGCGACAAGACGGCCAAGGCCCGTCGCGTCGGCGAGCTCCTCGCCGAGCGCGCGAAGGCAGCCGGCGTCGAGGCCGTGGTCTTCGACCGCGGTGGTAGCAAGTACGCCGGTCGCGTCGCCGCGATCGCCGATGGTGCCCGTGAAGGAGGGCTGAACCTGTGAGCGACATCGCGAACACGAACGAAGACGCCAACGTCGAAGCGACCGAGGCCGTCGAGCCCACCGAGGCCACGGCGACCACCGAGTCGACCGAGGCTGCTGAGGCGACCGACGCCGAGGCCACGAGCACCGAGGCCCCCGCGGCCAAGGAGCCCGAGGTCCCCGTGGTCGAGCGTCCCGTCGAGACCGCTGCGGGTTCGGCATCGAACAACCGCGACTCCGCCGACAACCGTGGCCGCCGTGGTGGCGGACGCGACCGTCAGCAGGGTGGCGGCCGTGGCAACGACCGCAACGGGCGGGGTGGCGACAGCCAGTTCCTCGAGCGCGTCGTGACCATCAACCGCGTCTCCAAGGTCGTCAAGGGTGGTCGTCGCTTCAGCTTCACCGCGCTCGTCGTCGTCGGTGACGGCAACGGTCTCGTCGGTGTCGGCTACGGCAAGGCCCGCGAGGTCCCGACCGCCATCTCGAAGGGTGTCGAGGAAGCGAAGAAGAACTTCTTCCGCGTCCCCCGCGTCGGCAACACGATCCCGCACCCGGTGCAGGGCGAGGCCGCTGCCGGTGTCGTGCTCCTCCGTCCGGCCGCTGCCGGTACCGGTGTCATCGCCGGTGGTCCGGTCCGCGCCGTCCTCGAGTGCGCCGGCATCCACGACGTCCTGAGCAAGTCGCTCGGTTCGTCGAACACGATCAACATCGTGCACGCGACCGTCACGGCGCTGAAGCAGCTCGAGGAGCCCCGCGCGGTCGCAAGCCGCCGCGGTCTCCCCGTGGACCGGGTCGTCCCGGACCGTCTGCTCCAGGCCGAGGCCGCTGCTCTGCGTGCCGCGTCCGAGAAGGCAGGTGCGTGATGGCGATGCTGAAGATCACGCAGACGAAGTCCGTTATCAGCGAGAAGCAGTACCAGCGCGACACGCTCCGCAGCCTGGGTCTCAAGCGCATCGGCCGTACGGTCCTGCGTGAGGACAACGCCCAGAACCGCGGGTACGTCGCAACGGTGGCGCACCTCGTGAAGGTCGAGGAGGTCGACGCATGAGCGACGAGAAGAACGAGCGCGTCCAGGTGCTGAAGCTGCACCACCTCCGCCCCGCCGAGGGTGCCAAGAAGGCACGCACCCGGGTCGGTCGTGGTGAGGGCTCGAAGGGCAAGACCGCCGGCCGTGGTACCAAGGGCCAGAAGGCTCGTTACCAGGTCAAGGTCGGCTTCGAGGGTGGGCAGATGCCGCTGCACATGCGCACCCCGAAGCTCCGCGGGTTCAAGAACCCGTTCCGTGTCGAGTACCAGGTCGTGAACCTGGACAAGATCGCGGAGCTCTACCCGAACGGTGGCGACGTCACCGTCGCGGACCTGGTCGCCAAGGGCGCCGTCCGCAAGAACGAGAAGGTCAAGGTTCTCGGTCAGGGTGACATCAGCGTGAAGCTCACGGTCGCGGTCGACAAGGTCTCGGCGTCCGCCGCCGAGAAGATCGCGGCTGCTGGCGGCACCGTCTCCCAGTAACCCCCGTCGGCGGCCCGTGCGTTTGCGCACGGGCCGCCGTTACGGTTTCCTTGACAGTGGTCGGCGTCCGCCGGCCAGGTCGGCCCTGCCGACCACACCGGTGACGGCCCTCGTCCGGGTCGCCGGTCCCAGAAGTTCGGAGTCCTCGTGTTCAGAGCGGTCGCGCGCATCATGCGCACCCCAGATCTTCGCAAGAAGATCGGCTTCACCCTCGCGATCATCGCGCTGTTCCGCCTGGGGTCGTACATCCCTGCACCGTTCGTCGACTACTCGGCCGTGCAGACCTGTCTCGCCAGCGCCTCGTCGTCCGGCGGTCTCTACGACCTCATCAACCTGTTCTCCGGCGGCGCACTGCTGAAGCTCTCGGTCTTCGCGCTCGGGATCATGCCGTACATCACGTCGTCGATCATCGTGCAGCTCCTGCGCGTGGTCATCCCGCACTTCGACGCCCTCTACAAGGAGGGACAGTCCGGTCAGGCCAAGCTGACGCAGTACACGCGCTACCTCACGATCGCGCTCGGCGTGCTGCAGTCCACCACCCTGATCACGGTCGCCCGCTCCGGCGCCCTGTTCGGCACCAACGCCTCGTCCTCCTGCTCGTCGATCATCTCGAACGACAGCTGGTACGCGATCATGCTCATGGTCGTCACGCTGACCGCCGGCACCGGCCTCATCATGTGGATGGGTGAGCTCGTCACCGAGCGCGGTATCGGCAACGGCATGTCGCTCCTCATCTTCACGTCGATCGCGGCGCAGTTCCCGTCGGCGCTCTGGGCCATCGAGCAGTCGCAGTCGTTCGAGCTCTTCCTCTTCGTGATCCTCGTCGGGCTGGTGATCATGATGGCCGTCGTGTTCGTCGAGCAGTCACAGCGGCGCATCCCCGTCCAGTACGCCAAGCGCATGGTCGGGCGTCGCACCTACGGCGGCAACAACACGTACATCCCGATCAAGGTCAACATGGCCGGCGTCGTGCCCGTCATCTTCGCCTCGTCGCTGCTGTACCTGCCGGCCCTGGTCGCGCAGTTCAACCAGCCCTCCGACGGCACCGAGCCGGCCGCGTGGGTGACCTGGATCCAGTCCAACCTGACCTCGGGTGACAACTGGTTCTACATGGTCCTGTACTTCCTGCTCATCGTCGGCTTCACGTACTTCTACGTCGCGATCACCTTCAACCCCGAAGAGGTCGCCGACAACATGAAGAAGTACGGCGGGTTCATCCCCGGCATCCGTGCCGGTCGGCCCACCGCCGAGTACCTCGACTACGTCCTGACCCGGGTGACGCTGCCCGGCTCGCTCTACCTCGGTCTCATCGCGCTCATCCCACTGGCAGCACTGGCGCTGTTCGGTGCGAACCAGAACTTCCCGTTCGGTGGCGCGAGCATCCTCATCATCGTGGGTGTCGGTCTCGAGACCGTGAAGCAGATCGACTCGCAGCTGCAGCAACGTCACTACGAAGGGCTTCTCCGTTGAGCGCACGTCTCATCATCGTCGGACCCCCCGGAGCGGGGAAGGGCACCCAGGCCGGCCGCATCGCCGAGTCCTTCGGGATCCCGGCCGTCTCCACGGGCGACATCTTCCGCAAGAACGTCGCAGAGGGCACCCCGCTCGGCGTCCAGGCGAAGGCGATCATGGACGCGGGCGACTACGTCCCCGACTCCCTCACGAACGAGCTGGTCAAGTCGCGCCTGAACGAGGCCGACGCGCAGGGCGGTTTCCTGCTCGACGGGTACCCCCGCACGGTCGGTCAGGTCGAGTACCTCGACGCGCTGCTCGCCGAGCAGGGCACCGGGATCGACGCCGTCATCCAGCTCGTGGCCGACCAGGACGAGCTCGTGGGCCGGCTGCTGAAGCGTGCCGAGGAGCAGGGCCGGAGCGACGACAACGAGGAGACCATCCGTCGTCGTCAGCAGGTCTACACGGAGCAGACGGCACCGATCGTGAACGCCTACGCCGAGCGTGGCCTCGTGGTGGACGTCGACGGTCTCGGCGGCATCGACGAGGTGGGCGACCGCATCCAGACGGCCCTGTCCTCGCGTGGGCTGACCGCAGGCGTCTGACCGCGTGGTCCGTCTCCGGAAGCCCTCGATCTACAAGACCCCGGACGAGCTCCGCGCCATGGTGCGGCCGGGCCTGCTGACCGAGCAGGCCCTGCTCGCGGTCCGCGGCGCCGTCCGCCCCGGCATCACGACCGGTGAGCTCGACGCGATCGCCGAGACCGTCATCCGTGACGGTGGCGGCATCCCGAACTTCCAGCTCGTCCCGGGCTACCACCACACGCTCTGCGTCTCGGTGAACGACGAGATCGTGCACGGCATCCCCGGCGACCGCGTGCTGCAGCCGGGTGACATCGTGTCGGTCGACGCCGGTGCCGAGGTCGACGGCTGGAACGGCGACAGCGCGTTCACGACGGTCGTGCCGGGCGGTGACGCACCGCTGACCGCGGCGCGTCAGACGCTCTGCGACACGACGGAGCGTGCGCTCTGGCACGGCATCGCCGCGCTGGCGCACGCCAAGCACCTCCACGAGGTCGGCGCCGTCATCGAGGACGCCATCGACGAGACCGGCGCCTGGGGCATCGTCGAGGACTTCACCGGCCACGGCATCGGCCGGTCCATGCACGAGGACCCGCCGGTGTTCAACTACCGCGTCCGTGGCGCGGGTCCGGCCGTGAAGCCGGGCCTGGTGGTCGCGATCGAGCCGATGGTCACCGCCGGCACGATCGACAGCTCGACCGACGACGACGACTGGACCGTCCGCACGCTGGACGGTTCGGACGCCGCGCACTGGGAGCACAGCATCGCCATCCACGCGGGCGGCATCTGGGTGCTGACGGCTGCTGATGGTGGTGCGGCCGGCCTGGCCCCGCTGGGTGTGACGCCGGTCCCGATCCCGTAGGTCGCGCCTCCCGGCTCACCCTGCCTGGAGGCCCGACTCGCGCCCGCCCCGCCGGCCCAGCCGTGCGCACGGCCGGGTCACGGGCCGCACCCGAGTCTCGGGGTCAGTTGCCGACGGAGCAGGTCTGCTCGGAGGCGCTCTGCCCGGTGATCGACGACGGGAGCGGCGTCGACGTGGGCGTCGCTGCCGGTGCGTTCGCGCCGGTCCCCGTTGATGAGGACCCCGCCGACGAGGACCCCGCCGACGAGGACCCGGTCGACGGCGACCCGGCGGACGAGGACGGGGCGGCGGTCGCGCTGCTGGTGCCGGCCGGGGACTCCTCCGACGCTCGGCCGGTGGTCGAGTCGCTCAGCGAGGTCTTCTGGTCGTTCTGCAGCGCCACGTTGAGGGTGTGCGCGGCCTCCTGGTCGACGATCACGCGCGCGTGGTCGGCCGGGTCGTCCGCGACGGGGTACTGCACGAAGAGCATGTTCGCCGTGCTCATCCCCCGGAGTGCCCCGGCCAGCCCGACGAGCGTGCGCGTCTGCGCGAGGCCGTCCGAGAGCGTCATGTTCGACAGCGCCGCACCGGCGAGCTTGTAGAGCGTGATCGGGTTCGACAGGGTGCCGTCCGCGGTGACCTTGCGGAGCAGCGCGGACAGGAAGACCTGCTGCGAGCTGATCCGGGCGAGGTCGCTGCCGTCGCCGACGCCGTGGCGGGTGCGGAGGAAGGCCAGTGCGTCGGAGCCCTCGAGGTTGTGCGACCCGGCCGTCAGGTGGAGCCCGGTGAAGGTGTCGTTGATCGGGTCCGCGACGCAGACGTCCACGCCGCCGAGGGCGTTCGACATCTCGATCACGCCGTCGAAGGTGATCAGCCCGGCGTAGGGGATGCTCAGGCCGGTCAGGTTCTCGACGGTGTCGACCACGCACGAGACGCCGCCGTTGCCGAGGGCCGTGTTGAACTGCGCCGAGGTCGCCGCCGGGTACGTGGTGCCCGTCTCGGGGTTCGAGCACGCCGGGATCGGCACCATCAGGTCACGCGGGAAGCTGATCGCGGTGAGCTGTTGGTGGTCCTGCGAGATGTGGATGAGCATCGTGACGTCGTTGCGGGCGCCCTGCACGTCGTCGGCGGAGTCGAACTGTCCGACGCGGGTGTCACTGCCGATGAGGAGGATGTTCGCGCCGCCCTTGATGGCCGTGATGTCGGCGGTCTGCGCGGTGCTCTGGTCGTCGGTGCTCAGCTGCACGGTCGTCGGCGCCGTCGCGAGCTGGGCGCCGGCGATGGCGGCGACGCTCGTGCCGCTGACGAGGACCACGGCCAGCACGGACGCCACGATCGAGGCCGCGGTCGTCCACCCGCGTCGGCGGGGGAGCCGTCCGTGGCGGGCGAGCGGTCGTCGGGTGGCGTCGGGCACGTGGTCTCCGTTCGGGGGTCCGGCGTGGTGACGGCCGGACGAGGCTGCGCGGTCACGCTAGGGGCCGGCGACTGGCGGCGGCCCGGAACGCGCCGTCAAAGCACTGTGGAAGACTCAGACTGCCTCGGGCGGAGCTGCTCGGGAAGCCCCAGACGAGGGGACTTCGCCGTCTCCACTTGGCAATCCTGGGTCTATCACATAAGATCGATCTTTGGTGTGCCATGCCTTCTTGGCGTGGCGCCCGACCCGCAGACCGGCTCGGGGATCACACCGGTAATCCAACCAAGCGACAGTGAGGCTATGGCCAAGAAAGACGGCGTCATCGAGATCGAAGGCTCGGTGCTCGAAGCTCTGCCCAACGCGATGTTCCGCGTTGAGCTGACCAACGGACACAAGGTCCTCGCGCACATCTCCGGGAAGATGCGCCAGCACTACATCCGCATCCTCCCCGAGGACCGCGTGATCGTGGAGCTGAGCCCGTACGACCTGACCCGCGGCCGGATCGTCTACCGCTACAAGTGATCCGCGAGCTGGAAAGGAACGGCTCGGCAAGCCTGCCGGGCACGAAGCCAGCGAGCACGAGGAAACAACAATGAAGGTCAACCCCAGCGTCAAGCCCATCTGCGAGCACTGCCGAGTGATTCGCCGCAAGGGCCGCGTCATGGTGATCTGCAAGAGCAACCCGCGTCACAAGCAGCGCCAGGGCTAGTCCCGGGTGAGCCGGTGCCCGACAGGGACCGGCTGGCTGCCTGATGCGGATCGCCCTCGGGCGGCCTGCGCAGGAACCACAACTCAACATCGAACGCAGTACCAAGAACCGCGCGAGCGGGGACACCCCGGGTCGGAGGCCCGAGCACCGGTACTGCTCCACACCTCCATCGACAACAGGAGCAGCCATCACATGGCACGTCTAGCAGGCGTCGACATCCCGCGCGAGAAGCGCGTGGAGATCGCACTCACGTACATCTACGGCGTCGGCCGTACCCGCGCGGTCCAGGCACTCGCCGAGACCGGTATCTCCGGTGACATCCGCGTCAAGGACCTGACCGACGACCAGCTCGTCGCCCTCCGCGACTTCATCGAGGGCAACTTCAAGGTGGAGGGTGACCTCCGCCGTGAGGTCGCCGCCGACATCCGCCGCAAGGTCGAGATCGGTAGCTACGAGGGTCTTCGCCACCGTCGTGGTCTCCCGGTGCGCGGTCAGCGCACCAAGACCAACGCGCGTACCCGCAAGGGACCGAAGCGCACCGTGGCAGGCAAGAAGAAGGCTCGATAGGAGACCCCGATGGCTACCCCCAAGACTGCCGCGCGCAAGCCGCGCCGCAAGGAGAAGAAGAACGTCGCAGTGGGCCAGGCCCACATCAAGAGCACGTTCAACAACACGATCGTCAGCATCACCGACCCGTCGGGTGCCGTCCTCAGCTGGGCGTCCTCGGGTGCCGTGGGCTTCAAGGGTTCGCGCAAGTCGACGCCGTTCGCGGCGCAGCTCGCCGCCGAGTCCGCTGCGCGTCAGGCGCAGGAGCACGGCGTCAAGAAGGTCGACGTCTTCGTGAAGGGTCCGGGTTCGGGCCGCGAGACCGCGATCCGCTCCCTCCAGGCCGCTGGCCTCGAGGTCGGCTCGATCAACGACGTCACGCCGCAGGCGCACAACGGGTGCCGCCCGCCCAAGCGCCGTCGCGTCTGACGCGAGGGAGCAACCGGCCGCGCCCTGCTCGTCCCCTGACCGGATCCGTCCGTTCCGGGGCGAGCAGGGCCCGCGGCCATTCCTGGTCGTTCGATCGCGCACTCCGGTGCGCGTGATCACAACTCAACAGACCCGTCGGGGCCCGGTCGGCCCCGTCGTACCGCCGAGTGTCATATAGCGGACACTCCGCCGAAAGGAATCCCACAGTGCTCATTGCACAGCGCCCCACCCTGACCGAGGAAACGATCTCCGAGTTCCGCTCGCGCTTCGTCATCGAGCCGCTCGAGCCGGGCTTCGGGTACACCCTCGGCAACTCGCTGCGCCGCACGCTCCTCTCCTCGATCCCCGGCGCGGCCGTCACCAGCATCCGCATCGACGGCGTCCTCCACGAGTTCAGCACCGTTCCCGGTGTCAAGGAAGACGTCACCGAGATCATCCTCAACATCAAGAGCCTGGTCGTCTCCAGCGAGCACGACGAGCCGATCACCGCGTACCTGCGCAAGCAGGGTGCCGGTCAGGTCACCGCAGCGGACATCTCCGCTCCGGCCGGCGTCGAGATCCACAACCCGGACCTCGTCATCGCGACCCTGAACGACACCGCGCGCTTCGAGCTCGAGCTCACGATCGAGCGTGGCCGTGGCTACGT
Source organism: Curtobacterium sp. AC273 (assembly GCF_979253735.1). Classification (NCBI taxonomy): domain Bacteria; kingdom Bacillati; phylum Actinomycetota; class Actinomycetes; order Micrococcales; family Microbacteriaceae; genus Curtobacterium; species Curtobacterium sp. AC273. Next base: position 118,687 of record NZ_CEEDDU010000014.1, read on the forward strand.
GTCGGCGACGCAGAACCGCTCGGAGTTCTCCGAAGCGGGTCAGATCCCGATCGACTCGATCTACTCGCCCGTCCTGAAGGTCACCTACCGCGTCGAGGCGACGCGTGCCGGTGAGCGCACGGACTTCGACCGCCTGGTCGTCGACGTCGAGTCGAAGCCGGCCATCACGCCGCGCGACGCCATCGCATCGGCTGGCCGGACGCTCGTCGAGCTGTTCGGGCTCGCCCGCGAGCTCAACACGGCGGCCGAGGGCATCGAGATCGGCCCCGCGCCGGTCGACGCGGTGCTCTCGAACGAGCTGCAGACCCCGATCGAGGACCTCGACCTGTCGGTCCGCAGCTACAACTGCCTCAAGCGGGAGGGCATCAACACGGTGTCCGAGCTCGTCGCCCTGTCGGAGACGCAGCTCATGAACATCCGCAACTTCGGTCAGAAGTCGGTGGACGAGGTCAAGGACAAGCTCACCGAGCTCGGCCTGTCCCTCAAGGACACCGTCCCCGGATTCGACGGCGCCCACTTCTACAGCGGGTACGACGAGGACGAGTCCAACAACTGACCTCGCGCTCACGCGCACGCGTGCCGCTGACGTAGCGCGCACCACTCTTTCACCACTGGAGAACTGACATGCCGAAGCCCACCAAGGGCCCCCGCCTCGGTGGCGGCCCCGCCCACGAGCGCCTGCTCCTGAGCAACCTCGCCAACGCCCTCTTCACGCACGGTCGCATCACGACCACCGAGACGAAGGCCAAGCGCCTCCGTCCCGTCGCCGAGCGTCTCATCACGTTCGCGAAGCGCGGCGACCTGCACGCCCGTCGTCGGGTCATCGCGGCCCTCCGCGACAAGACCGTCGTGCACACGCTGTTCACGGAGATCGCACCGCAGGTCGCCGACCGTCAGGGCGGTTACACCCGCATCACGAAGCTCGGCTTCCGCAAGGGCGACAACGCTCCACTCGCGTCGATCGAGCTCGTCCTCGAACCGGTGTCGGGCACGCCCGCCCCGGTGACCCGCACCACGGCTCCGGCCGCTGCTGCCCCGGTCGAGGAGCCGGCCGCGGACGAGACCACCGAGGAGGCGCCGGTCGAAGAGACCGAGACCACCGAGGAGTCCGCTCCGGTCGAGACGGAGACCGAGACCGAGGCTGCTGCCGAGGTCGAGGACGACGCTGCTTCGAAGTCCGACGACGCGAAGTCGGACGACAAGTAAGACCCAGCACCACCACAGGACGCCCCTGCGACGCACGTCGCGGGGGCGTCCTGTCGTTCCGGGGGTGACCGGACGGCGGCCTGGAGGCGCGGTGCGGGCCCGCCACGCGCCTCCAGGCCGTCATCGGACCAGTCCGGAGAACGCGGTTCCGTCCGTCCTGACAGCCCACCGGCCGTAGTGTGACCGGCCGACAGGACGAGAGGGACACATGCCGTTCGAGCACATCGCGGGGGTCGGTACCCGGGTCTGGCGGTGGAGCCGGGTCTCCGGGACGCAGCCGCGCCTGCTGCACGCCGCCAAGGCGGCAGCCGCGGCGGTGATCGCCTGGTTCATAGCCCGGCACGTGCCCGGAGTCGCGGCGGAGTACCCCTACTACGCGCCGCTCGGTGCGGTCGTGGCCATGCAGACGACGGTGTTCGCCGGCATCCGGAGCGGCGTGCAGACCCTGGTCGGGATCGCGCTCGGCATCGTCATCGCCGGATTCACGATGTGGGTGGGGGACCCCGGGTTCCTCGCGGTCGCGCTCGCGGTCGGAATCGGTGTGCTCGTCGGCGGGTTCCGCGTGCTCGGCGAGGGCAGCTCGTGGGTGTCCACCGCGGCGTTGTTCGTCCTGCTCGTCGGCGGGGCGCACGCGGAGGGGTACTCGCTCGGGTACCTCGTGCAGATGGCCGTCGGCGTGACCGTCGGGTTGCTCGTGAACTTCCTCGTCTTCCCGCCGTTGCACTTCTGGGACGCGGAGCACCGCATCGACGCGGTCAACGGGGTCCTCGCCGACCACCTCGAGGGGCTCGCGAACGTCCTCGAGGAGGGCAAGCGCGACGAGAAGGCCTGGGACCACCAGCAGGACCGGCTCGACCGGGCGATCGCCGACGTGCGCTCCCGGGTGTCGATCGCGCACGAGAGCCGGCGGCTCAACCCCCGCGGGGCACTCCGCGGCTCACGAGCCCGGCTGCAGCAGGACGGTGCCCGCTTCCGTGCGCTCGAGCGGGTGGCCTGGTACACGACGGACCTCACCGAGCTCGTCGCACGCTCCGGGCCGGTGTCCGAGGGGCTCGGGCGGCCGGACCCGGCGTTCGCGGAACCGCTGTCGAAGGCGATGCGGCGGCTCTCGTGCGTGATCCGTGGCGAGTGCCCCGAGGAAGAGGGCGACGAGGCTATCGCGGAGGTCGAGCGGGCGCTGGACGCGTCGCGGGCGAACCCGTCGCACGTGGCGGTGACCTCGGCGGCGCTCGTCGCACTGCGGGGCATCGTCGAGTCCGAGCGGCGCGCGACCGTCGACCTGGACACCCGGACGGGGCCGTCGGCGTTCGGGCGTCCGCGCGGCTGAGTCCTCGACTTCATAACACCTCGGTTATAGAGTGCGGCCGTGCACGCATTCGACGTCCTCGGTGACCCCGTCCGGCGGCGGCTGGTGGAGCTCCTCGCCGAGGACGACCACACCGCCGGCGCACTGACGGACGTCATCGCCGACGAGTTCGGCATCTCGCAGCCGGCCGTGTCGCGACACCTGCGGGTGCTGCGCGAGGCCGGGTTCGCGTCCGCCGCACCGCGGGGGACGTCGCGCGTGTACCGGCTGGAACCCCGCGCGGTCGAGGAGCTCGACCACGCCGTCGAACGGTACCGCGCGCTCTGGCGGCAGCGGCTCGACGCCCTCTCGACCGAGATCGCACGCGGGCGCCGCGCGGGATCCCGACCCGGCGCCCCACGACCGGACGCCCCACGACACGACGAGGAGTCATGACATGCGCACCACCGACGGCACCATCGACGACCTACCCGGCGGCGGGTACCTCCTCCGTTTCGCCCAGACCTACCCGACCACGCCCGAGGACCTGTGGGACGCCGTGACCGACCGCGAGCGCCTCTCGTGCTGGATGGCGCCGTACGAGGGGGACCTGCGGCTCGGCGGCCGCTGGCTCGCCCGGTTCGACGACGGGACCGCCTTCACCGAGGGCACCGTCACGGCGTGCGACCCGCCGCGCTCCTTCACGACGACCTGGCAGGCCCGTGGCGAGGACGAGACGACGGTCGTCGTCACGGTCGAACCCGCGCCGGACGGTGCGTCGCTCCGGCTCGAGCACGCCGGCATCGGGAGCCGGGACTACGGCGCCGGGTGGCACACCTACCTCGAGCTGCTCGAGCTCGACCTCGCCGGGAACCACGACGGCGTCGCCGCGTTCGACTGGGACGCGCGGTACGCCGAGCTGCAGTCGCGGTACCGGGGCGAATGACCCCGGTCGTGGGCGGATCGGGCACCGTCCGTCCGTAGACTCGCACCGTGCCCGAGCAGCCCCGCATCGCCGTCCTCGGACCCGTGACGGTCGTGGGTCCGACGGGAGCGCCGACGCCGGTCCCGGGGGCCCTCGCACGGTCGTTCCTCGCCGCGCTCGTGCTCGCCCGCGGGCACGCCGTCACGACCGAGGCGCTCATCGACGAGCTCTGGCCGGTGGACCAGCCCCGCGGTGCCCGGGCGGCGCTGCAGACCCTCGTCTCGCGGCTGCGTCGCACCGTCGCGGACGGCGTCGTCGTGTCCACCAGCACCGGGTACGCGCTCGGGTGCGAGCCCGACGACGTCGACCTCGCCCGCGCCGAACGCGCAGCGGCAGACCACGCCGACCCGGAGACGGTGCGTGCCGTCCTCGACCTCTGGCGGGGGACCCCTGGTGACGACGTCGAGGGCGACCTCGGTGCCGCGCTCGCCGAACGGGCAGCGGCAGCCCGGCGCGCGCTCCGGCGTTCGCTCGGCACCGCGCTGCTCGACGCCGGGCAGGTGGACGAGGCCGTCGACGTCTGGACGACGGAGGCCCGGGCGAACCCCTTCGACGAGGCCGCGGTCGCCGGGTCCATGCGGGCCCTCGTCGCAGCCGGTCGGACGGCCGAGGCGCTCGCGGCCTTCGCAGCGCACCGCGACCGCCTGGCCGACGAGCTCGGAGCGGATCCCTCGGCCGACCTGGTGCGGCTCAACGCGGACCTGCTCCGGCGTGGGGCCGCCGACACCGGGCGCGCTCGTCGCATCGGCCTCCGCGCTGCGCCGAACACGCTCGTCGGCCGGCAGGAGGACCTCGACACCGTCGCCGACCTGCTGTCGCGGCACCGGCTCGTGACGATCCTCGGCGCGGGCGGCCTCGGGAAGACGCGTCTCGCGCAGGCCGTCGCCGCCGAGGTGCCGGCCACCTGCGGCGTCGTCGTGTTCGAACTCGCGCCGCTCGCCGCCGAGGACGTCGTGCCGGCACTCGGGGCGCTCCTCGGGATCGCCGAGTTCCGCTCCGCACGGTCGCTGCGTGACGCCGTGGTCGCCGACCTGCAGGGGCGCGTCGTCCGAGCGCTCGCCGACGGCCCGACACTGCTCGTGCTGGACAACTGCGAGCACCTCGTCGACACCGTGGCCGGCTTCGCCGCGGACCTGCTCGCCGCCGCCCCGGACCTCCGGATCCTCACGACGTCGCGGGCAGCCCTCGCGATCGCCGGCGAGGCCGTGGCGCCCCTCGCGCCCTTGCCGGTCGAGGCCGACGGCGCCGCTGTCCGCCTGTTCACCGAGCGTGCCCGTGCCGCGCGCCCGGGAGCCGTCCTGCCGGTCGACGCCGTGCGGCGCATCTGCACGCGCCTCGACGGGTCACCGCTCGCGATCGAGCTGGCCGCGGCACGGATCCGCGGCATGAGCACCGCCGAGATCGAACGGCGGCTGGACGACCGGTTCGCGCTCCTGCGCGGTGGCGACCGGAGTGCGCCCGAACGGCACCGCACGCTGCTCGCCGTCATCGAGTGGAGCTGGCGGCTGCTCGACGAGGGCGCGCAGGACCTGCTCACACGCCTCGCGCTCTTCCCGGACGGGCTCGCGGTCGACGCGGTCGAGGCGGTCGCGGCACCCGATCGCCGGCGCGACGCCCTCGACGACCTGGCCGAGCTCGTCGAGCAGTCCCTCGTGCAGCTCGTCGAGCACGAGGGGGAGCCGGTGCGCTACCGCCTGCTCGAGACCGTCCGCGAGTTCGGCGCCGCCCGCCTCGACGAACGCGGGACGACCGAGGCGGTCCGCACGGCCATGATCGGCTGGGCCCGGACGTTCACCGCCGACCGGAACCTCTTCACCATCACCGGCGAGGACCAGCTCCGCCGGTTCCACGAGGTGCGCCGCGAAGCGGACAACCTGGTGACCCTGCTGCGCTGGAGCCTGCGCGCCGAGGACGCCCCGGCGACGGCGCAGGTGTTCGCGGCCCTCGGCGGGTACTGGACGCTGCGCGGTGCCCACGGCGAGGTCGTGGCGATCGCCGCCGACGTCGTCGACGTGCTGCGCCGGACGCCCCCGGCCGACGAGGACGTCGCCGCGACCGAGGTCGGACTCCTCGTCGCCGGAGCCTCCGCCGCGTTCGAGGGTCGGCGGGTCACCGCCCGTGCGGTCTCCGTGCTCCGGCACCTGCGGCGTCGCGTCGGGCCGACCGGGTTCCCGGTGCTCGACGCCCAGGTCGCCCTGCTGCTCACCCTCGGCCGACCCGCCGAGGGGACCGCGCTCCTCGCCCGGATGCGCACCGACCCGGACCCCGGGGTCGCGTGCCTCGCGAACATGCTCAGCGCACCGCTCGCCGAGAACGACGGCGAGACCGCGGCGGCACTCCGCTACGCTACGCGCGCGCAGGAGCTATCCGGCACCACCCGGGACGCCTGGACCACCGGCACCGGCGCGGTCACCATGACCCAGCTGCTCGCCCAGACCGGCGACCACGCCGGGGCGCTCGTGGTCGCCGACGTGGCGCGCGACCAGCTCGAGCGCTTCGGGGCCGACGACGACCTGTACGAGATCGGTTGGACGGTCGGACTGTGTTCCGCCTCGACCGGGGACGTCGAACGCGCTCGCGGCGTCGCGGCCGACCTGCGGCTGCGGCCCGTGGAGGGGCGTGGCGGCTTCGACGGGGACCGCTCGCAGATCGGGGTGCTCGCCGTCGCCATCTCGGCGGAGTGCCTGCGGTACGAGGGCGACCTCGACCGCGCCGCCGCGGAGTACACCGCGGCGTGGGAGTGGGTGGCGCCGTTCCGGAAGCAGACGCCGCACTGGACCGTGATGGCGGGGGCCGCGCGGATCGCGGCGGTCGACGAGGCGGCGGCGAGCCGTACCGGCGGAGCCGCACCGCGCCTCCAGGCCGCCGAACGGGACGTCGCTCGCCGCATCCGGGTCGGGGCACTCGTGATGCTGCGCCTGCACCCGTGGTGGTTGGACCTGCCCGTCATCGGCACCACGCTGGCCGGGCTGGCGGTCGCCGCTGCCCGCTCCGGCGAGCCCGAGCACGCGGCCCGCTGCTGGGCGTTCGCCACCCGGTTCGGGTCGCGGCAGGACTTCGCGGTCTTGCTGCACCGCCGGCTGCGACCGCTGCTCGCCGACGCGGTCGGGGAGTCGACGCTCGCCGACGCCGAGACGGCCTCGGCCGGGTGGGACCGGGCCGAGGCCGTCCTCGCGAGCGCGGCTCCTGCTCGAGGAGCTCCGCTTCGGACCCCGCTGATGGGCCCGCTGCCCGTCAGGCCTTCCGCATGTACGCCCGCACCGTGAGCGGGGCGAACACCGCGACGATCACGGCGGCGCCGAGCAGGCTGATCCAGAGGTCGCCCGTGACGGTGCCGTGGTTGATGAGGTCGCGGACCGCGGTGATGAGGTGCGAGATCGGGTTGACCTCGGAGAACCAGCGCAGCCAGTCCGGCAGCGTGTCCGCGGGGACGAACGCGTTCGACAGGAACGTCAGCGGGAACAGCACCATGTTCGAGATGCCGGAGACGCTCGAGGCCGTGCGGGCGATCACGCCGAAGTAGGCGAAGATCCAGCTGACGGCCCAGGCGACCACGACGACGAGCAGGCCGGCGAGGACCACCGCGCCGACGCCGCCCTCGGGACGGAGCCCCATCGCGAAGCCGGTGGCGAAGGTGATGGTCGTCGCGATGGCGTACCGGACGGTGTCGGCGAGCAACGCACCCGCGAGCGGCGCGATGCGGGCGATCGGCAGGGACTTGAAGCGGTCGAAGACGCCCTTGTCCATGTCCTCGCGGAGCTGGACGCCCGTGACGATCGACGACGTGATGTTCGTCTGCACCAGGATGCCGGGGATGATGATCGGCAGGTAGCTGCCGATGTCGCCGGCGATCGCGCCACCGAAGATGTACGTGAACATCACGGTGAAGATGATCGGCATGAGCGTCACGTCGAACAGCTGCTCGGGCGTCCGACGGACCTTCACCAGGCCCCGGTACGCCATCGTGAAGGACTGCCGGACCGTGGCGCCGAGTCCGGAGCCGCCGACGCCGGGGCGCGGGGTGATCCGCGGGGTGGACGTGCCCGTGGAGGGGGTGATGGTGGTCATGCGTTGCTCGATTCGAGGTCGGCGTCGGCGGGCTCGTCTGCGGTCGCCGGCGCACCCGTGATGGTGAGGAAGACCTCGTCGAGCGTCGGCTTCTGCACGCTCATCTCGGCGAGGGAGATGCCGGCTTCGCGGAACGACACCAGCAGGTCGGTGACGCGGTCCGGGTCGGACATCGGGGCGGTCAGCCGCGAGCCCTCGGGGCTGGCCACCGCGTCGACGCCGAGGGTGTTCCGGACGAGCGCCCGTGCCGCGTCGAGGCGCAGTGCGTCCGTCAGCCGGAGCTGCAGCGACGACGTACCGATCGAGGACTTCAGCTCGTCGCTCGTGCCCTCGGCGACCACCCGACCGTGGTCGATCACGGCGATGCGGTCGGCGAGCTGGTCGGCCTCGTCGAGGTACTGCGTCGTCAGGAGCACGGTCGAGCCGGTCGCGACGAGCTCGCGGATGGTGTCCCACATCTGCGCCCGGGTCCGGGGGTCGAGCCCGGTCGTCGGCTCGTCGAGGAAGATCAGCGGCGGCTGCGCGATGAGGCTCGCCGCCAGGTCGAGACGCCGGCGCATGCCACCCGAGAAGTTCTTCAGCGGTCGGGAAGCGGCCTCGGTCAGGCCGAAGCGCTCGAGCAGCTCGACGGCCTTCCGCTTCGAGTCGGCCCGGCTCAGGCCGAGCAGTCGCGCGAAGATGACGAGGTTCTCGGTCGCGCTGAGCGTCTCGTCGACGCTCGCGTACTGCCCGGTGACGCCGATCAGGGACCGGACGACCTGCGCCTCGTGGCGGACGTCGTGCCCGAACACGCGGGCCTCGCCGCCGTCCGGCCGGAGCAGGGTCGCGAGCATCGAGATGGTGGTGGTCTTGCCGGCGCCGTTCGGGCCGAGCACGCCGTAGACCGTCCCGGCCTCCACGCGGAGGTCGACACCGTCCACTGCCCGGTTCGTCCCGAAGGTCTTCACGAGACCGGTGGCCTCGACCGCGAGCGGTGTGGTGGTCATCGCGGATCCTCTCCTGGTGACTCGACGGCGATCGTCGATGTCGAGGACGATCGTGCCGCCGGGCGCTCACGTGGCACTGACGCGGCACTGACATCGCTACCGTGGGGGTGTGAGTGAGCACGAGCAGGTCCGGCTGCGGCTCGACGTCGCCTACGACGGTGCCGCGTTCTCCGGGTGGGCCCGGCAGCCCGGGCTCCGCACCGTGCAGGAAGCGCTGGAGAGCGCACTCGCCACCGTCTTCACCCGCTGGGGCGAACCCCGCAGCTCACCGTCGCCGGACGCACCGACGCCGGGGTGCACGCCACCGGGCAGGTGGCGCACCTCGACCTCACCGCCGAGCAGTGGGGCGCCCTCACCCGGCCCCGGCGCTCCGCACCGGACGGGCCACCGCGCGCCACGCTCGACGGACTGGTCAAGCGCGTCAACGGCATCGCGGCACCCGAGGGGGACGTCGTCATCACCCGGGCCTCGGTCGCGCCCGACGGGTTCGACGCGCGCTTCTCCCCGCTCTGGCGGCGCTACGACTACCGGATCGCGGACGCCGACGCCGGTCGCGATCCACGTCGGCGGGGGCACACGGTGTGGCACCCGACGCGGCTGGACCCGGCGGCGATGGAGCGCGGTGCGCTGCGGTTGTTGGGGCTGCACGACTTCGCGACCTTCTGCAAGCCGCGCGAGGGCGCGACCACGATCCGGACGCTGCAGGAGTTCCGCTGGGACCGTGAGCCGGACGGCGTGCTGGTGGCGCGCCTCCAGGCCGACGCCTTCTGCCACTCCATGGTGCGGGCGATGGTGGGGGCGACCATCGCGGTGGGGGAGGGGCGCTTCGGGCCGGACCGTCTCGAGGAGCTGCGCACGGCGCAGACCCGCACGAGTGCGTTCAAGACCGCGCCGGCGAAGGGGCTCACCCTGACCGAGGTCGGGTACCCGGCCGACGACGAGCTCGCCGCCCGGGCCGAGCAGACGCGCGCCCGGCGCGTGGCGGAGGAACCCTCCGCTACCGTCGAGGGATGAGCTCCCGCGAACCCCGGTCCGTCGTCTCCGTCGCCCCCGGTGTGGTCTTCGTCGAGGGGCCCGTGTCGAACTGGGTCGTCCTGGCGGAAGAAGACGGGGTCGCGCTCATCGACGCGGGCTACCCGGCCGACACCGACCTCGTGCTCGACACCGTCCGGTACGCCGGGCACGACCTCGACGACCTGCGCCGCGTCTACGTCACACACGGGCACGTCGACCACGTCGGTGGGATCCCCGGCATCCTGGCGCGCCACCCGCACGTCGAGGTCCTGGCGCACGCCGACGAGCTCGACAACGTGCGCGGTCCCGTCCGGCAGCAGGTGACCCCCGCGGAGATCGGCGGGCGGCTGGCGTCGCCGCGGGTGCTCCGGTGGCTCGCGCGCGCGATCCGGTCCGATGCGCTCCGGCCCACCACCGTGCCCACGGCGCGGGCCTTCACCGGCGCGGACTTCGACGGTCGGGCGATCACGCCGCTGCCCGCCGAGGGGCACACCGACGGGTCCACGGCGTACCTGCTGCCGGCGGCGAACGCGATCGTCACCGGGGACGCGGTCGTGAGTCGGCACGACACGCAGCCGGCGTCGTGGTCGCCGCGGCCGCGGATGATCACGCCGTTCTTCACGGCGGACCAGTCGCGGGCGATCGAGTCGGCGCGGGCGCTGCCGATCCCCGAGATCCTGCTGCCGGGGCACGGGCCGGCCGTGCACCGTGTCGGTGCGGAGTGGGTGCCGGTCAGCGCCTGAGGCTGTTCCGGCGCCGCGGCGCGCCGATGGAAAGTGGAATCGGGCATACCTGGTCGGAAGGAACGACCAGGGACGCCCGGAACGACCAGGGACGCCCGGAACGACCAGGGACGCCCGGAACGACCAGGTACGCCCGGAACGACCATGCCCGCACGCACCCCGATCAGGGGTGGAACGGATCGTTCACCCGCCGGAAACCTGAGCGGCGCCGCAGCTCGGTAGCGTGCGGGCATGCACAGATCCGTCGGGCGCACTCTGCTGTGCGCCACCGCTGCCGCAGCGCTCCTCGCGGCCCCGCTCGTCTCCGTCACCACCGCGAGTGCGAACCCCGCCGGCACCGGGCTCGTCATCGAGGAGGCCTACCTCAAGGGCGGCAGCGCGAACCAGCCCTTCACGAACAAGTTCGTCGAACTCGGCAACCCGACCGACACCGCCGTCAGTGTCGACGGCTGGTCCGTGCAGTACCGCGCCGCGACCGGCACCGGTACGCCCGCGGTCGGCAAGCTGAGCGGCTCCGTCCCGGCGCACGGCACGTACCTGGTGCAGATGGGCTCGAACGGCACGAACGGCGAGGCCCTGCCCGAGGCGGACGCCGTCACGGGTCTGAACCCTCCGGCTCCACCGGCACCCTCGTGCTCGCCGACCAGGCGACGGCGCTGTCGCTGCCCGCGAAAAAAAAAAAAAAAAAAAAAAAGGGCGGTCGCCACCGGCACCCCGGGCGTCGTCGACCTGCTCGGCTACGGCACGTCGAACACGTTCGAGACCGCGGTCGCCACGGCGGGCACGGCGAACTCGGTGCCGGACGGCCTGACCCGCCAGGGCACCACGGACACCGACTCGAACGCGGCGGACTTCACCGTCACGTCCACGATCACGCCCGAGAACGCCGCGGGCGAGACCGGCCAGCCGACGGACCCGACCGACCCCACTGACCCGACCGACCCCGGCACCCCGGCCGAGCAGGTCACGATCGCGCAGCTGCAGGGCACCGGCACCGCCTCGCCGTACGCCGGCAAGGCGGTCACCACGGACGGCGTCGTCACGGCGGTCTACGCCACCGGCGGCTTCAGCGGCTACACGGTCCAGACCGCCGGCACCGGCGGAGCGCTCGACCTCGCGACGCACACCGCGTCGGACGCCGTCTTCGTGTACTCGGCGGCGACCGCGGGCAGCGTGGCGATCGGCGACGCGGTCCGCCTGACCGGCACCGTCTCCGAGTTCAACGGCCTGACCGAGCTGACGGTGCCCACCGCCGCCGGTCTGGACGAAGCTCCCCGCGGCCGGTGTGGTCCAGCCCGTGCCGGCCACCCTGACGTTCCCACGGACCGACGCGCAGCGGGAGTCGCTCGAGAGCATGCTCGTCGCGCCGCAGGGTGCGTACACGGTCGCCGACAACTACACGACGAACCAGTACGGCGAGGTCGTCCTGGCGTCCGGCACGAAGCGCCTGCTGCAGCCGACCGAGGTCGCCCGCCCGGGCAGCGCCGAGGCGGCGGCCGTGACGGCGGACAACGCGGCCCGCAAGGTCGTCCTCGACGACGGCGCGAGCACGAACTTCCTCAGCGCGGCGAACCAGTCGATCCCGGTGTCGTGGCTCACCCAGGGCCCGGTCACGGTCGGGGCCAGCGCGACCTTCGCGAAGCCCGTCGTGCTCGACTACCGGAACGACTCGTGGAAGTTCCAGCCGACGTCGCCGATCACCGGGGCGACCCCCAAGGCGGAGCTGCCCGCGTCGTTCTCGAACGTGCGGACCACGGCCTCCCGAGAACGTCGGCGGCGACATCCGCCTCGCCGGCTTCAACGTCCTGAACTACTTCCCGACGACCGGCGACCAGCTCACCGGCTGCACGTACTACAACGACCGCGACGGCGACCCCGTCACGGTGCGGGACGGCTGCGACGCCCGCGGTGCGGCGAACGCGGACGACCTCGCCCGCCAGCAGGTGAAGATCGTCAAGGCCATCAACGGTCTCGGCGCCGACGTCGTCTCCCTCGAGGAGATCGAGAACTCGGCCCGCTTCGGCCAGGACCGCGACGCCGCCGTGGCCACCCTCGTCGCCGCGCTCAACCAGGCGACCGGCAAGGACACGTGGGCGTACGCGAAGTCGCCGTCGAAGCTCCCCGCGAGCGAGGACGTCATCCGCCTCGCGCTCATCTACAAGAAGGACCGCGTGCAGCCGGTCGGCGGGTCGACGATCCTCACCGACTCGACGGCGTTCGCGAACGCGCGCCAGCCGCTCGCGCAGGCCTTCGCCCCGGTGACCGCGAAGCCCGGCAAGGGCAACGGGAAGCCGTCGAAGCCGTCCGCGAAGGACACCTTCCTGGTGATCGCGAACCACTTCAAGTCGAAGGGCTCCGGCACGGGTGCGGACGCCGACCAGGGTGACGGGCAGGGCGCCTCGAACGCCTCACGTGTCGCGCAGTCGAAGGCGCTCGTCGCGTTCTCGACCGCGATGCAGCGGCAGTCCGGCACCGACAAGGTCTTCATGCTCGGCGACTTCAACGCCTACAGCCAGGAGGACCCGGTGGCCGTCCTCGACCAGGCCGGCTACACCGACCTCGGGCCGACGCGGGACGCCTCCGAGTGGTCGTACGTGTTCAGCGGTCTGAGCGGATCGCTCGACCACGTGTTCGCCTCGCCCGCGGCGCTGCAGACCGTGACGGGCGTGGACATCTGGAACATCAACTCGGTCGAGTCCGTCGGCCTGGAGTACAGCCGCTACGACTACAACGTCACGGACCTGTACCAGGACGACGTCTACCGTGCGAGCGACCACGACCCGATCCTGGTCGGCATCGATCTGCCCGGCGTCTCCACCCCGGGTGACGGCGGGAACCCGGGCCACGGTGGCGGGCCCGGTCACGATGGCGAAGCCGGGTCACGGCGGCGGCACGCTCGCCGACGCGCTCGCCGCACTCGCGGCGCTCATCGCCTGGTTGCGCAGCCTGTTCGGCTGACGGACGTAACCACTCCTCGGACGGGAGGCGCGGTGCCAGCCGGCACCGCGCCTCCCGTCCGCCGTCCGCTCGCGTTTGACCGACGTGACGCGCGTCGGGTAGGCTCTCACCTTGGTCTGCGTGCCCCGCACGCAAGACAGTCAGATGGGCCCTCCACCTGGGTGTTCCACCGGCTTCTGCCGCGCTGAACCCCAACCGGAGCGGGATTCACGGACTCCTCACCTCGACACGAAAGCAGCACTCCTGTGACTCGCACGTTCTCACCGAAGCCGGCTGACGTCCAGCACGACTGGATCGTCATCGACGCGACCGACGTCGTCCTCGGCCGTCTCGCCTCGCACGTCGCCGCACTCCTCCGCGGCAAGCACAAGGCCACCTTCGCCCAGCACATGGACATGGGTGACTACGTCATCATCGTGAACGCGGACAAGGTCGCCCTGACCGGTTCCAAGCTCGCGAAGAAGGTCTACTACCGCCACTCGGGCTACCCGGGCGGCCTCACGGCGACCTCCTACCCGGAGATGCTCGAGAAGACCCCACCCGCGCCGTCGAGAAGGCGATCCGCGGCATGCTCCCGAAGAACACGCTGGGCCGCGAGCAGCTCAAGAAGCTCAAGGTGTACGCGGGTGCCGAGCACCCCCACGCCGCGCAGCAGCCCAAGACGTACACCTTCGACCAGGTCTCGCAGTAACAGCGGCCACGACGACTTCCAAGGACTAGAGAAAACTCATGGCTCAGATCGCTGATTCCCTCGACCAGACCCCGGAGAGCTTCACCACGGAGAGCGCACCCGCCGCTGCCGAGGCCGCTCCCCGTCAGATCCTCAACGTCTCCGGCGGTGCCGTCGGGCGCCGCAAGGAGGCCATCGCGCGCGTCCGCCTCGTGCCGGGCTCCGGCACCTTCGTGGTGAACGGCCGCACGCTCGAGGACTACTTCCCGAACAAGCTGCACCAGCAGCTCATCAACGACCCGTTCAAGGTGCTCGAGCTCCTCGGCTCGTACGACGTCGTCGCCCGCATCACCGGTGGTGGCCCCTCGGGTCAGGCCGGCGCGCTCCGCCTCGCCATCGCCCGCACCCTGAACGAGATCGACCGCGAGAACAACCGCGCGACCCTCAAGAAGGCCGGCTTCCTCACCCGTGACGCCCGCGTCATCGAGCGCAAGAAGGCCGGTCTCAAGAAGAGCCCGCAAGGCGTCGCAGTTCTCGAAGCGCTAGTCGCCACCGGCTGAAGATCGCAATGCCGCGTCTGTTCGGTACCGACGGGGTTCGTGGTCTCGCCAACGGCGAGCTGACGGCCGCGCTCGCACTGGGTCTTGCCCAGGCGAGCGCGGCCGTTCTCCACACGGACACCACGCCGACGCCCGCCGGGCGTCCGGCCGACCGCGCCCGCGCGCGGTCCTCGCGCGCGACCCGCGTGTCTCCGGCGAGTTCCTGGGCTCCGCGGTCGCGGCCGGGCTCGCCTCCGCAGGCGTCGACGTCCTCGACGCCGGGGTCATCCCGACCCCCGCAGCGGCGTTCCTCGTCGCGGACATCGACGCCGACTTCGGCGTGATGATCTCCGCGTCGCACAACCCCGCTCCCGACAACGGGATCAAGTTCTTCGCCGCCGGTGGCCGCAAGCTCCCGGACGAGGTCGAGGACCGCATCGAAGCGGCCATGCACGACCACTCGGCACCCACCCCCACGGGCATCGACGTCGGGCGCATCTCGCGGTTCGCCGACGCGGAGGACCGCTACGTCGTCCACCTGCTCGGCACGCTGCCGCATGCGGCTCGACGGCATCCACGTCGTACTCGACTGCGCGAACGGTGCCGCCGCCGGCGTCTCGCCCGAGGTCTTCGTCAACGCTGGTGCTCGCGTGACGCTCATCGGCGCCGACCCCGACGGCTGGAACATCAACGACGGCGTCGGGTCCACCCACATCGACAACCTCGCCCGCGCGGTGCTCGAGCACGGTGCCGACGTCGGCATCGCGCACGACGGTGACGCGGACCGTTGCCTCGCGGTGGACGCCGCCGGCAACGCGATCGACGGTGACCAGATCATGGCGATCCTCGCGCTGTCGCTGCAGGAGCGCGGGCGCCTGAAGGACGACACCCTCGTCGCGACGGTCATGTCGAACCTCGGGCTGAAGCGCGCCATGGCCGACGCGGGCATCACCGTGATCGAGGCCGGCGTGGGCGACCGCTGCGTGCTCGAGAAGATGACCGAGGGCGACTTCTCGCTCGGTGGCGAGCAGTCCGGCCACATCATCTTCAACGAGTTCGCGACCACCGGCGACGGCATCCTCACGGGCCTGCACCTCGTCGCCGAGATGGCCCGCACCGGCAAGTCCCTGCAAGGCTCGCCGCGTGCATGACGGTGTTCCCGCAGGTGCTGCTCAACGTGCGTGGTGTCGACCGGCACGGGCTGGCCGACCAGGGCGTGCAGGACGCCATCGCCGCCGCGAGCGAGGCGCTCGGGGACAGCGGCCGCGTGCTGCTCCGTCCGTCGGGCACCGAGCCCGTCGTGCGGGTGATGGTCGAGGCTGCCTCGCAGGACGACGCCCAGCGCATCGCCGAGGAGCTCGCCGCCGTCGTGCAGGAGCGCTTGGCGCTCGACGCCGCGTAGGCGCCTGCGCCGCGCCTGCGCCGCGCGCAGTCTCCCTCTCCCTCGCAAAACGCAACCTCGGCGGTTGCTCGCAGCGGTATTCCTCTGCGGGCAACCGCCTTCGTTGCGTTTTGCGGTGGCGCCCGGCCGCGCCCGCGTCAGATCTTGCGGAGCAGCACCGAGTTGACCTTGTGGTTCGCGCCCTTCTTCAGCACGAGGGTGGCGCGGGAGCGCGTCGGCAGCACGTTCTCGATCAGGTTCGGCTCGTTGATCGCCCGCCACACCTGGGTCGCCGTCTCCACCGCGTCCTCGCGGGAGAGCGAGGCGAAGCGGTGGAAGAACGAGTCCGGGCTCGCGAAGGCCTCTTCCTGCAGAGCCAGGAACCGGTCGACGTACCAGGACTCGATGTCCTTCGTCTTCGCGTCGACGTAGATCGTGAAGTCGAACAGGTCCGAGAGCGCCAGTCGTCCGTGCACGGGCAGGGCGAGCACGTTCAGCCCCTCGACGATGAGGACGTCGGGCTGCCGCACCACGATCTCGGCATCGGGCACGATGTCGTAGACCAGGTGCGAGTAGTACGGCGCCCGGACCTCGGTCGCCCCGCTCTTCACCTGGCTCACGAAGCGCAGCAGGGAGCGGCGGTCGTACGACTCCGGGAAGCCCTTCCGGTCCATGATCCCGCGGCGCTCCAGCTCGGCGTTCGGGTACAGGAAGCCGTCGGTCGTCACGAGCTCGACCCGCGGGGTGTCCGGCCAGCGCTTCGTCAGCTCGCGCAGCAGACGGGCGACCGTGGACTTGCCGACCGCGACGGAGCCGGCGACACCGATGACGAACGGCGTGCGTCCGGCGCGCTCCCCGAGGAACCGACTCGTCTCGGCGTGCAGGTTCCGTGCGCCGGCCGCGTACAGCGTCAGCAGCCGGGAGAGCGGCAGGTAGACCCTCCTGCACCTCCTGCATGTCCAACCGGTCGCCGAGACCGCGCAGCTGCACGATCTCGGTCTCGGTGAGCGACAAGTGCTCCTTCGGGCGAGCTGCGACCACTCTCCTCGCGGGATCTCCACGAACGGGGTCGGGTGCGCGACGGCGGTCTCCCCGAGAACGGCATGGGATCGAGCGTACAGACGGGAGGCCCGGTGCACGTGAGCCGGTCTGCTCACGTGCACCGGGCCTCCAGTCCAGTGCTCGGTGCGCGTCCGCAGGACGCGACGCGTCAGGCGGGGAGAGCCGCCTCGATGGCGGCGATGACCTGCGGAGCATCCGGCTTCGTGGTCGGACGGAAGCGCGAGACGGTGCCGTCCGGGGCGACGAGGAACTTCTCGAAGTTCCACGAGACGCGACCCGCCTTGCCGTCGGCGTCCGGGGTCTCCTTGAGGGCCTGGTAGAGCGGGTGCGCGCCCTTGCCGTTGACCTTCACCTTCTCGGACATCGGGAAGGTGACGCCCCACGTGGTCGAGCAGTACTCGTCGATCGCCTCGGACGAGCCGAGTTCCTGCAGGAACTGGTTGCTGGGGAAGCCGAGCACCGTGAAGCCGCGGGGGCCGTACTCCTTCTGCAGGGCTTCGAGCTGCTCGTACTGCGGCGCCAGACCGCACCGCGACGCGACGTTCACGACCAGCACCGCCTTGTCCGCGTAGGCGCCGAACGTGGTGTCCTCGCCGTGCAGTGTGGTGATGGCGATGTCGTCGAAGCGTCCCATGTCCCAAACGTTATCCCCAGCCCTGCGCCTTCGCAGGGTCGGTGCCCAGGCAGACCGTAGGATCGTCCCCATGTGTGGAATCGTCGGCTACGTCGGCAGCAACAGCAGCCAGGACGTGCTCCTCGGTGGTCTTCGTCGTCTCGAGTACCGCGGCTACGACTCGACAGGGCATCGCCGTGGTCGACGGCTCGCAGGAACTCGCCTCCGCCAAGAAGGCGGGCAAGCTCCAGGCCCTGGTCGACGAGCTCGAGTCGCACCCGATCGCCGACGGCGGCACCGGCATCGGCCACACCCGCTGGGCGACCCACGGTGGCCCGACCGACGGCAACGCGCACCCGCACCTGGCTGACGGCGGCAAGCTCGCGCTCATCCACAACGGCATCATCGAGAACTTCTCCGAGCTCCGCGCCGAGCTGCAAGGCAGAAGGCGTCGAGTTCCTCAGCGAGACCGACTCCGAGGTCGCCGCGCACCTCGTCGCACGCGCGTTCCGCGAGACCGGTGACCTGACCTCCGCCATGCAGCAGGCCGTGCAGCGGCTCGAGGGGGCCTTCACGCTCCTCGTCGTGCACGCCGACCAGCCCGGTGTCGTCGTCGGTGCCCGTCGCAACTCCCCCCTCGTGGTCGGCCTCGGCGACGGCGAGAGCTTTATGGGCTCGGACGGTGGCCGCGTTCGTCGCCTACACGCAGCGCGCGCTGTCGATCGGGCAGGACGAGATCGCCACGATCCGCCCCGACGGCGTCGACGTCATCCACTTCGACGGCACCCCGGCCGCGCCGAGCGAGTTCGAGGTGAACTTGGACGCCTCCGCCGCCGACAAGGGCGGCTGGAGCTCCTTCATGGCGAAGGAGATCAGCGAGGAGCCCGAGGCCGTCGCGAAGACGATCCTCGGCCGCGTGCACGACGGCGCCGTCACCCTGCACGACCTCGACCCGATCGCCGAGCGCCTGGCGACCGTCGACCGCGTCATCGTGATCGCCTGCGGCACCGCCGCCTACGCCGGCATCCTCGGCAAGTACGCCATCGAGCAGTGGGCCCGCATCCCCGTCGAGGTCGAGCTCGCCCACGAGTTCCGCTACCGCGACCCGGTGCTGAACGAGCGCACCCTGGTCGTCTCGATCAGCCAGTCCGGCGAGACCATGGACACGCTCATGGCCGTCAAGTACGCGCGTGAGCAGGGCGCGCAGGTGCTGTCGATCTGCAACACCCAGGGCGCCACGATCCCGCGCGAGTCCGACGCGGTCATCTACACGCACGCCGGCCCCGAGGTCGCGGTCGCGTCGACGAAGGCCTTCATCGCCCAGGGCGTCGCGCTCTACCTGCTCGGGCTGCACCTCGCCACGCTGCGGGGCACGCTGACGGCCGAGCAGATCGCCGAGCAGGTCGCCGAGCTCGAGGCCTCGCCCCGAAGCTCCAGCAGACCATCGACGACGCGTCCGGCATCAAGGACCTCGCCCGCTGGATGGCGGACACCCGGAGCGTGCTGTTCCTCGGTCGGCACGTCGGGTACCCGATCGCGCTCGAGGGTGCGCTGAAGCTCAAGGAGCTCGCGTACATCCACGCCGAGGGCTTCGCCGCCGGTGAGCTCAAGCACGGCCCGATCGCCCTCATCGAGCCCGGGCAGATCGTCTTCGTGATCGTGCCGTCCCCGCGTGACCCCCGGTCGCTGCACCCGAAGGTGGTGTCGAACATCCAGGAGATCCGCGCCCGCGGCGCCCGGGTGATCGCCATCGCGGAAGAGGGCGACGCCGCCGTGCTGCCCTTCGCCGACGAGGTCCTGCGCATCCCGCTCGCGACGCCGCTGTTCGAGCCGCTGCTCGCCGTGGCGCCGCTGCACATGTTCGGCATGGAGCTCGCCGCGGCGGAGGCGCCTCGACGTCGACCAGCCGCGCAACCTCGCGAAGTCGGTCACCGTCGAGTAGACGGCGATGTCATCGGCATCGGTGTCGACGTCGTCGACCTGGAGCGGTTCGAGCTGGTGCTCGACCGCACGCCGGCGATGCGCACGCGGCTGTTCACGCCGGCGGAGCTGATCCGCGACGGGAGCCCCGTCCGATCGCGTCGCTCGCGGCGCGGTTCGCCGCGAAGGAAGCGCTCATCAAGGCGTTCGGGTCGAGTGGGGCTCAGTTGGCAGGACCTCGAGGTCGTCTCCGACGACCAGCGGAACCCGTCGCTCACGCTGCGGCGTGGGGCCCAGCAGGTCGCCGAGACGCGGGGCGTCGGGTCGGTGCACCTGTCGCTGTCGCACGACGGCGGGATCGCCACGGCCTTCGTGGTGTTGGAAGGAACAGGGGAATCGGCTTGAGTGCGTTCACCGCCGAGGGGGTCGCGTCATGAGCGCGTTCACCGGCATCACGGTCGACCGGGAGGCGCTCATCGCCAACTACGCGACGGTCGCCGAACGGGTGGCCCCGTCCGGCGTCATCGCGGTCGTCAAGGCCAACGGGTACGGCCACGGCGCGGCCGAGGCCGCGCAGGCGTTCGTCGACGCCGGGGCCGAGTGGCTCGGCGTCGCCGACATCGACGAGGCGCTCGCGCTCCGGCAGGCCGGCATCGACGAGGGGGGTCCGCATCCTCGCGTGCTGCACGCCCCCGACGAGGACTTCCGCCGTGCGGCCCGGCACGGTGTCACCCCGGCGGTGTCGAGCGTGTCGCAGCTGGCCGCCGCCGCCGACTCCGAGGTCCCCGCCGTCCACATCTGCGTCGACACGGGCCTCGGTCGCAGCGGTGCGGTCGAGTCCGAGTGGGCCGAGCTCTTCGCGACCGCGGGCCGTCTCGCCCGGAGCGGTGCCCGCACCCGGGTCGAGGGGCTCATGTCGCACCTGTCGAACGCGTCGCGTGCCGACGACCTCGACCAGGACGCCGCCCTGCAGCGGGCGCTCGACGGCCTCGCTGCGAACGGCATCGTGCCGGACGTGGTGCACCTCGCCGCCAGCGCCGCGAGCATCGCCGTCCCCGAGACCCGTCACGACCTGGCCCGGGTCGGGCTCGCGCTGTACGGGCTCAGCCCGTTCCCCGACCGCACCTCGGCCGACCTCGGGCTGCGCCCCGCGATGCGCGTCACGGCCGCGGTCCTCCGCACAGTGCCGGTGCGCGCGGGCGAGGGCGTCAGCTACGGCTACACCTGGCGCGCCGAGACGGACACCCGGCTCGCGGTGATCGGCCTCGGCTACGCGGACGGCTTCGACCGCGACTTCGGCAACCGCGTCGTCGTCCGGATCGGCGACGGCACGTTCCCGGTCGTCGGACGCGTGGCGATGAACGCGATGCACGTCGACATCGGCGACGCCGACGTGCAGGTCGGCGACGAGGCCGTCCTCTGGGGCGACCCGGCGAACGGCGACCCCGCGGTGGAGGACTGGGCCGCGGCGGTCGGCACGATCAACTACGAGGTGGTCGCGCGGGTCGGCCGCAGCGTGGAACGGAGGACGACGTGAACGCGCCGCTGCGCCGGGCCGAGATCGACCTCGACGCCTACCGCGCCAACCTCGACCTGGTCCGCGAGTGGATGGACCCCGTCGAGGTGATGGCGATCATGAAGGCCGACGCCTACGGGCACGGCCTCGAACCGATCGCGCTCGCCGCGGTCGATGCCGGCATCCGCTGGATCGGCGTGCTGACGGTCCCCGCGGCCCTGCGCCTCGGTCGATCGGCGTCGGCGAGGACGTGCACCTGTTCACGTGGCAGCACGACCCCGCGCTCGACTTCCGCGACGCGATCGACTCCGCCGTCGACCTCGGCGTCTCGAACGTCGCCGAGCTGCAGCGGGTCGTCGACGCCGTCGACCAGCGCCCCGCGCGGGTGCACCTCGGCGTCGACTCCGGGCTGCACCGCGACGGCGCGACGCTCGAGGCCTGGCCGGCGCTCGTCGCGCTCGCCGTGGACGCCCAGCGCGCCGGACGCATCGAGGTCGTCGCCGCGTACACGCACCTCGCCGAGTCCTCCGACGAAGACGACGCCTCCGCCGTCGCGCTGTTCGACGCCGCGGTCGAGCAGGCCGAGGACCTCGGGCTCGACGTGCCGACGGAGCACGTCGCCGCCTCGCTCGCCGGGCTCGAGCGCAAGGAGTTCCGCAAGGACATGGTCCGGATGGGCGCGAACCTGTTCGGCATCCCCGGGGCGGACGGCGTCTCGGCGTCGGACCTCGGACTCGAACCCGTGATGACGCTGACGGCCTCGGTCGCGAAGACGAAGCGGGTGCCCGTCGACACCGGCGTCTCGTACGACTACACGTACCGGACCCTCGCCGAGACGACGCTCGCCCTCGTGCCCGTCGGCTACGCGGACGGCGTCCCGCGACTGGCGCAGGGGCGCATCGAGGTCGCCATCGGCGGGACCCGCTACCCGATCGCCGGTCGGGTCGCCATGGACCAGTTCCTGGTCGACGTCGGTGACGACGACGTGCAGGTCGGCGACGCCGTGGTGCTCTTCGGCACGGGCGAGCACGACGAGATGACCGTCCTCGAGTGGGGGCAGGCGCTCGGCACCATCGGTGAGGAGATCGTCTGCCGGATCGGTGCCCGGGTGCCGCGCGTCTACGAAGGCCACCGTGTCGAGGGGCACGTCGCCGAGTACCTCCGGGGCGAGCAGCCGTGACCGAGCAGTCCCGCGTCCTGCTCGACACCACCGTGGCGACCACGGCGGAGATGGGCGCCCTCGGGGCCCGGCTGGCGGCGGTCCTGCGCGCCGGTGACCTCGTCGTGCTCACCGGGCCGCTCGGCGCCGGCAAGACCACGATGACCCGCGGCCTCGGCGCGGCGCTCGGAGCCCGTGGGCAGGTGTCGAGCCCGACCTTCGTGCTCGCGCGGACGCACCCGACGACCGCCGGCCCGGACCTGGTGCACGTCGACGCCTACCGCCTGTCGGATCCGGTCGAGCTCGACGACCTCGACCTCGACTGGGACGCCTCGATCGTCGTGGTCGAGTGGGGGCGCGGGTTCGTCGACGGCATCGCCGACAGTGTCCTCGACGTCGAGATCATCCGCGCGACCGGCGCCGACGCGACCGCGGACGACGAACTCGACCCGGACGACGTCCCCGACGAGCCCCGCCGCGTGGTCGTCACCGGCACGGGTCCCCGCTGGGCCGACGCCGTCCTCTGACCCGGCGCGCCCCGCTCCGCCGCAGAGTTGTATCTTCTTCGCGAAGTTATAAGCAGAATGCCCTCTTGATTGTGACGTCGGCATGCGCCGAGAAGACTTCCGGTCAGAACGCTTCGGCGCACTGACGACCCGCCCGCTGCTCCGAGTGGCCGCACGCGTACTTCCTCCCGTCGCCGATCCCGAGGGAACTCTCGCTCGAAGCGGTCACGGACGCTGCGGTGTCCCGCGCCGACATCGCCATCGGTCGCCTCGCCGGCCTTCGGCAACTCGTGCAGGAACCCGAACTCCTGACCGGTCCTCACGGTGGCTTCCGTGCGACGAGCGCTCGACGTCTCGCAGCCGACGGCGTCCTCGCTGCTCCGCCGTGCGGAAGAACACGGCTGGGTGCGGTCCCTCGGACGCGCCGGCCGCGGCGGACGAGAGCGGTGGCGGGCCGACGAGATCTGGCAGGCAGTCGCGGGCCGCCTGGCCGAGGACTGAGTGCCGCAGTAGGGACCGTCCGCCACGCCTACGATGGACGGGTGCTGCTCGCGATCGACACCTCCGCCGGGACCTCCGTCGCCGTCGTCGACCCGACGACCGGTCAGGCCCTCGCGACCCGTGACACCGAGGACAGCCGTCGGCACGCCGAGGTGATCGGCCCCTTCCTCGCCGAGGTCCTCGACGAGGCCGGCCTCGCCGGCGCCGACGTCACCGGTGTCGTCGCCGGCATGGGCCCCGGACCGTTCACCGGCCTCCGCGTCGGCATCGCCGCCGCCCGCACCTTCGCCGCGGCACGCGGCGTCCCCTTCTCCCGCTGGTCAGCCACGACGCGGTCGCGGCCGACCAGCCGCAGAGCGGCCCGTTCGTCGTCCTCACGGACGCCCGCCGCCGCGAGGTCTACTGGAGCGCCTGCGACGCCGACGGCGTCCGCGTGGCCGGCCCCGGACTCGCCAAGCCGGCGGACCTCGACGAGGCGATCCGCGCCTCCAGGCCAGAAGCGGTGGGCTGGGACCGCGTGACCGTCGCGTCCATCCCGGCCTGGAGGCTCGGGGCGCTCGCCGTGGACCGGCTCGCGTCCGGTGCGCCCTTCGCCGACGACACCCCGCTCTACCTGCGTGATCCCGACGTGACGATGCCGGGTGCGCCGAAGCGGGTCAAGCAAGTGACCCTGCCCGACGGCCTGCGCCTGCGGCGCGCCTACCCGCAGGACCTCGACGACGTGATGTGGCTCGAGCACGCGTCGTTCCCGACGGACGCGTGGTCGGCGTCGCAGATGTCCGGTGAGCTGTACTCGCCGCACGGGTACTACGTCGTCGTCGAGACGACCGAGGGCGGTGCGCCGACGGTCGTCGGCTACGCCGGGCTCTCGTCGCTCGCCGGCAACCCGGTGGCGGACGTGCAGACCATCGCGGTCGCCGCCGACCAGCGGGGGAAGGGCATCGGCCGGGTGCTCTTCACCGAGCTCCTCGACGAGGCCCGACGCCGTGGCGTGCACGAGGTGTTCCTCGAGGTCCGCGCCGACAACCCCGTCGCGCAGGCGATGTACACCGCGTTCGGGTTCGAGCGGATCGCGGTCCGTCCCCGCTACTACCAGCCGGACGGCGTCGACGCGTGGGTGATGCGCGCCGGAGCTCCCGCACGGTGCCACGGACGGCCCGGGACCGATCGGACAGGAGGCCCTCGATGGCTGAACCACTCGTGCTCGGCATCGAGACGAGCTGCGACGAGACCGGCGTCGGGATCGTGCGCGGGAGCACCCTGCTCGCGAACGTCATCGCGTCGAGCATGGAGGAGCACGCGCGCTACGGCGGCGTCGTGCCCGAGGTGGCCGCACGCGCACACCTCGAGGCGATGACGCCGACGCTCGAGGCCGCGCTCGACCAGGCGGGCGTCACGCTCGACGAGCTCGACGCCGTCGCGGTGACCGCGGGCCCGGGCCTGGCCGGAGCACTCATGGTCGGCGTCGGCGCGGCGAAGGCCCTCGCCGTGGCGACGGGCAAGCCCCTGTACGGCGTGAACCACCTGGTCGGACACGTCGGAGCGGACGTCCTGCGGGCGGACGGCACCGAGATCGACCTGCCGACTGTGGCGCTGCTGGTGTCCGGCGGGCACACGTCGCTGCTGCTCGTGCGCGACCTGGTCGGGGACGTCGAACTCCTGGGCGAGACGATCGACGACGCCGCAGGCGAAGCGTTCGACAAGGTCGCACGACTGCTCGGGCTGCCGTACCCCGGCGGACCGCAGATCGACCGGGCGGCAGCTGACGGCGACCCGACGGCGATCCGGTTCCCCCGCGGCCTGACGCTGCCGAAGGACCTGGCCGCGCACCGCTACGACTTCTCGTTCTCCGGGCTGAAGACCTCGGTCGCACGCTGGGTGGAGCGGTGCCGTGACGAAGGTCGCGAGGTCCCGGTGGCCGACGTCGCCGCGAGCTTCCGCGAGGCCGTGGTCGACGTGCTCATCACGAAGGCGCTGAACGCCTGCCGGGACACCGGGGTCGACCGACTCCTGCTCGGCGGCGGTGTCGTGGCGAACGCCCGGCTCCGAGCGGTGGCCGAGGAACGCTGTGCGGCGGCCGGGGTCGAGCTCCGGATCCCGCCGCTCGACCTCTGCACCGACAACGGCGCGATGATCGCGGCCATCGGTGCGCGGTTGGTCGCGGAGGGGCGCGCGCCGAGCGACCTCGGCATCGCTGCGGACTCGACGCTGCCGGTGACGACCGTCCAGGTCTGACGACGGGCGCCGTCCGGGTTCGCGTCCGGGGCGGTGGCAAGTCGTCTGTGGGAGTATTCACAAGGCACCGACGACCGAGGTGCCGAGAGGGGTGGACGGTGTCCGATCAGAACCAGTGGCCGAAGCCGGGCGAGACGACGCCGGAGGGTGGCGCGTCAGCGAACCAGCCGGAGCAGAGCGCGCAGCCGACGTCCGGACAGCCTGACGCCGGGCAGTACGACGGTGGGCAGGCCGACGGCGGCCAGTCGCAGCAGTACGGTGCCTCCGCCCCGGAAGCCCCGGCATCCGCCCCCGCCCCTGCGCCGACTGACCCGTGGGCGCAGTCCGGCCAGGGATCGGCGGCGCAGGGCGTCTCGGGTGGGTACGCGGCTCCACAGAACCCGTACGCCGCACCTGGTCAGCAGAGCGGCCAGTACGGCCAGGGCGGGCAGTACGGCCAGCCGGGCGGTCAGTACGGCCAGTACGGTCAGCAGATCGGCCAGCCGGGCTCCGGCGCCCCGCAGAACCCGTACGCCGCACCCGGCCAGCAGAGCGGCCAGTACGGCCAGCAGGGCGGGCAGCCCGGCTACGGCGCCCCGCAGAATCCGTACGCGACGGGCCAGCAGAACCCCTACGCCCCCGCCGGCTACCAGCCGTACGCGCAGCGTCCGAAGACGAACACGCTCGCGATCCTCTCGATCGTCTTCGCGTTCGGCGGCATCATCATCTGGCCGCTCGTGATCCTGACCAGCCCCGCCGGCGCGATCATGGGCCACATCGCCCTCGGCAAGATCAAGCAGACCGGTGAGGGCGGCCGCGGTCTGGCGCTCGCCGGGGTCATCGGCGGATGGGCCCTGACGGGCCTGTTCATCCTGATCGTCGGGCTCATCGTCGTCCTCGGGGCGATCTCCGGGTCGTACTCGTCGGACTACGACTACAACAGCTACGACTCGGGCGCCTTCATCCTCTGACCCGGCCGGCCCGGCCGGCCCGGCCGGCCCGGCTCGAACCGCGCCCTACCCGGCCGTCTCGGAGAGCCGCTCGCACAGGATCGCGGTGTGCCGTCCCTCCAGGCGGGTGAGCACGAGCGTGACGCGACCGCTGCCGCGCAACCGCAGCCGCTTGCGGAACTGCGCCGGGTCGACGTCGACCCCGCGCTTCTTGATCTCCACCGTGCCGATGTCGTCGGCCGCCAGACGTGCCGCGAGCTTCTTCACGTCGAGCGGCATCGTGTCGAGCACGCGGAACCCCTGCGCGAACGGGGTGGTGACGGCCCGGTCGGAGGTGACGTACGCGATGCCCTCGGAGAGCATGCGGCCGTCGAGGGACCGTGCGAGGTCGCCGATGAGCCGAGCCCGGATGACGGCGCCGTCGGGTTCGTAGAGGTACGAGCCGAGGGACCGACTCCACGTCCTCGGCGTCGGCGGCCCCGACGAGTTCGGCGATGCCGTGCGACCCCGATCACGGTCGCGGCGCGGCGGACGCCCGGTCGGGCGAGCGGGCCGAACCACAGGGCGAGTTCGACGACCTCGCGGTCGACGGAGGTCCACTGCGCCTCGGCGGTGTCCGGGATCAGGTCGCGGTCGACGCCCGGACCGAGCTTCACACCGGTGGGGTTCATCGCTCGCGGCTGCGAACACGGTGTCGAGCGACGGCGACCAGTCGTCCGGGTCCGCCAGGCGGCGGGTGTCCGAGTGGCCGGAGGTGCGTCGTGCGGGGTCCATCCAGACGCCGTCGACGCTGGACACGTCGAACGACGCCGCGTCGCCGAGCTCGACCCGGGCGTTCGGCCAGGGAGCGAGGTTGTGCGTGGCGACGGCCGCGGTCACCTCGTCGCGGTCGACGGCGGTGACGTCGAGGTCGAGCGCCGCCATCGCCAACGCGTCCCCGCCGATCCCGCAGCCGAGGTCGGCGACCCGGGTCAGCCCTGCGGCTGCGAAGCGTCCGGCGTGCTGTGCGGCGACCTGCAGGCGGGTGGCCTGCTCGAGGCCGGCCTCGGTGAAGAGCATGCGGGCCGCGAAGTCGCCGAACTTCCCCCGCGCCTTCTGCCGGAGCTTCGCCTGCGTCAGGACCGCTGCCACGAGCCCGGGATCGTGCCCTTCGGCCCGCAGCCGAGCGACGACCCGCACGATCTCACCGCCGTCCGAGACGGCGGGGGTACGGTCGAGCAGGGCCATCCCCGCGGGGGTGAGCAACTGGGCGAGGTCGGCGGCTTCCACGCGTCGATCCTCCCAGGTCGCCGAGAGGCTCGACCTGGGTTGGCACTCGGATTGACCGAGTGCCAACGACCTCCTAGAGTTGGCGTTGGCACTCTCCTGTGCGTAGTGCCAACCCGGTTTTCATCAGTACCGAGTCTCTACCGAGAAAGAAGAGGTCACCGTGGCCGTCAGCATCAAGCCGCTCGAGGATCGCATCGTCATCCGCCAGGTCGAGGCGGAGCAGACCACCGCTTCCGGTCTGGTCATCCCGGACACCGCGAAGGAGAAGCCCCAGGAGGGCGAGGTCGTCGCCGTGGGTCCGGGTCGTATCGACGACAACGGCAACCGCGTCCCGCTCGACGTCGCCGTGGGTGACAAGGTCATCTACTCGAAGTACGGCGGCACCGAGGTCAAGTACTCGGGCGAGGACCTCCTCGTCCTCTCGGCCCGCGACGTCCTCGCGGTCATCGAGCACTGAGTCCAGTACTCACCGAGAACGCCCCGTTGGCTCCGGCCGGCGGGGCGTTCTCGCGTCCGGTCGGTGGTCACGTCGCGGCGGCCGGGAGGCACGGTGCCCGCCCGCAGCGTCGGTCCGGCTTCCTAGGATGGTTCCGTGAGTGAACCGAGTCCGGCGCGTCCGCCCCGCAGCGAGGCATCCGTGGGTGTCGTCCAGGGCATCGTCGCGTACGGACTCTGGGGACTCATGCCGCTGCTCTTCGCGGCGATGGCCCCCGCCGGCGCGTTCGAGATCGTCGCGTGGCGCATCGTCTTCGGGCTGGTGTTCTGCGCGGTCGCGATCGCCGTGACCCGTTCGTGGCTGCGGACCCGCACGCTGATGGCGCAGCGCCGGGTGATGCTCGTGATGGGCCTGGCCGCGGTGCTCATCCTGGTGAACTGGACCGTGTACGTCGCTGCCACGACCACCGGCCACACGGTCGAGGCGGCGCTCGGGTACTTCATCAACCCGCTCGTCACGATCGCGCTCGGCGTGCTGGTGCTCCGCGAACGGCTGCGGCCAGCGCAGTGGGCGGCCGTCGGCATCAGCGTCGTGGCGGTCGTCGTGATCGCGGTCGGCTACGGCGGATGCCGTGGATCTCCCTGGCGCTGGCGTTCTCGTTCGGCCTGTACGGCCTCGTGAAGAAGCGGGTCGGCGGCACCGTGGACGCCCTGAGCGGCCTGACGATCGAGACCGTGTGGCTGCTGCCGATCGCGGTCGTGGCGCTCGTCGTGCTCGGCATGACCGGCCTCGGCGGCGGACTGACGTTCACGAGCGAGGGCTGGGTGCACGTCCTCGTCACGCTGCTGACCGGGCCGGCGACGGCGGTGCCGCTGCTGCTGTTCGCGTCGTCGGCGCGGCGGGTGAAGCCTTCTACGCTCGGGCTGACGCAGTACCTCGCGCCGATCATGCAGCTGCTGGTGGGTGTGGTCGTGCAGCACGAGCCGATGTCGGGAGCGCGGTGGTTCGGCTTCGGCATCGTGTGGCTCGCGCTGGTCATCCTCACCGTCGACTCCTTCGCGGCGGCTCGGGCGTCGCGGCGCCGGGCGCTCGCATCCGCGCCCGCCGAGCCGGTCTGACGGGGCTGAGCCGCGCCTCCAGGCCGCCCGCCCGCACCGCGAGAGCGACAGTTCTCCACGGGGGTTCCGCGGAGAACTGTCGCTCTCGAGAGGTGGTTCTGGTGTTCTACTTCTTGATCGAGCCCTGGATGGCGCTCTGGTAGACGGGCTTGTTGTCGCCGTCGAACTTGTAGATGCCGATGTAGGCGCTCGACGGGTCGTTGTTGTCGTCGAACGGACCGATGCCCGACGGGCCCGTGTAGTGGATGTCCTCACCCTTGTCGAGCAGGGCGACGCAGTCCTTGAACGTCGAGCACTCGGTGCCGCCGTCGGCTCCGGACACCTTGGCCATGTTGGCCTGGATGGTGCCCGAGTCCGTGCCCTTGCCTTCACCGCCGCCAGCGCGGCGAGGACGGTGGCGTCGTAGGACTCGGCCGCGTACGAGTAGTCGGCCAGGTCCTTGCCGGACGACTTCTTGTAGAAGGCGGCGAGCTGCTGCTTGAACTCGTCCTTCGGCGAGGCGCCGGGGATCGTGCCCTGCGCGCCGGTCAGCGTGCCCTTGTCGAAGTCCTTCGAGTAGTCGGCGGTGTTGCCGTCCGACATGTAGATCTTCGCCTTGTTCCCCTGCGAGACGAGCTCCGGAATGATCGACTTCGTCTCGTCGAAGGCCAGGACGACGATCGCGTCGGGCTTCGCGGCCAGCGCGGCCGTCACCTCGGACGAGAACGTGGTCTGTCCGGGCGGGAACTCCTGGCCCTTGCCCTTGCCGCCGTAGACGATCGAGCCGCCCGAGTCCTCGACGGCCTTCTGCACGGTGTTGCGGAGCCCCGTGCCGTAGGTGTCGTTGAAGACCAGGAACGCGACCTTGGCGTTGCCGTCACCCGTGACGAGCTGGCCGAGCGCCGAACCCTGCACGGAGTCCGGCGGAGCGGTCCGGTAGTAGTACGACGAGTAGCCCGACAGGTCCGCCGCCGTGTTGGCGGGGGAGATCTCCACGATGCAGTTGCTCGTCCAGCTGGTCGATCACGTTGAGCGTGACGCTCGAGGACTCGGCGCCGATCGCGACCGGCACCTTGGCGTTCACGAGCTTCGTCGCCGCCGAGCTCGACACGGTCATGTCGTTGCTGTCGCCCGAGTCGGTGGCGGGGTCGATCGTGACGTCCTTGTCGAGCACGCCGCCGGCCGCGTTGATGTCCTGCACCGCGAGGCCGACTCCGGACTCGGCGGGCGGGTTCAGGTACGCGAGCGAGCCGGTGAGCGGCAGGATCGTGCCGATCTTCAGCGCGTCGGTGCCGGGGGTGTCAGGGCCTTGCAGCTGGCGGCGGGGTCCTTCTTCGCGCCGCCCGAGGCGGACGAGGACGGCGAGGTGTCGCCCGAGGTGGTGGAACAGGCGGCGAGGAGGAGCGCTGCCGCTCCCGCCACCGCCAGTGCCGTGGTGGCACGGGTGGTTCTGATCATCCGTGGAGCCCTTTCTCTGCGCGGAGGCCGAGCCGCATCGGGTCGAGCGCGGCGTCCTCCACGTGGGATGTCGAGAAAGCTAGGGCGGATGTGTTTCGCCCGTGTGTCGTTCATCCACCCCTGGGTGTTTCGTTACAGACCCGTGATGAATCTGTACAGACGTACGGAACCCCTGATGAGCTGACCGACCGGACGGTCGGAGCGGGTCACCGGCGCCGCCTGACCGGAGCGCGCGGAAGCTGACGGACGCTGCGGAGGCCTCCGCGTACGGTCCCCGGACATGAGCGAACCGACCTCGACCACCACCTTCCGCCCCACGCGCGCGATCGTCACCGGAGCCGAGTCCGGCATCGGTCGAGCGACCGCCGTGGCCCTCGCGGCCGCCGGCATGGACGTCGGCATCACGTACCTGTCCGAGCCCGAGCGCGCGGAGCAGACCGCGGCCGAGGTGCGCGATGCCGGCCGCCGCGTCTTCGTCGAACAGATCGACGTCACGCAGCTCGACCAGGCCGGCGCCGTGATCGACCGCCTCGCCGAGCAGCTCGGCGGGGTGGACGTCATCGTCGCCGACGCGGGGACCGGTGACAACGCGCCGTTCCTCGACCTCACGCTCGACCAGTGGCGGCACACCGTCGCGACGGACCTCGACGGTGCCTTCGTCACCATCCAGGCGGCCGCCCGACGGATGGTAGCGCAGGGCACCGGTGGTCGGGTCATCGGGATCACGAGCGTGCACGAGCACCAGCCCCGGTACGGATCGGCCGCCTACGACGCCGCGAAGCACGGGCTCGGCGGGCTGCTCAAGACCATCGCGATCGAGCTCGCCGAGCACGGGATCACGGCGAACGCCGTCGCGCCGGGGGAGATCGCCACGCGGATGACCGGCGCCGAGGACCAGGACCCGCACACCATCGCGCGTCCGGGGGTCCCGCTCGGCCGACCCGGCAACGCGTGGGAGATCGCGGCGGCGGTGGCGTTCCTGGCGTCGCCCGCGTCGTCGTACATAACCGGGGTGTCCCTGCCGGTCGACGGCGGCATGCTGCAGATGGGACCGCACGGCGGCTCGCACATCACGTCGGACGACTGGCGGAGCGCGTAGGGCGGCGCGCCTCGGCCGGGGTCCCCGCAAAACGCAACTCGGGCGGTTTCTCGCAGCGGTACAGCGCTGCGGAGAGCCGCCCGAGTTGCGTTTTGCGCTCACGCGCCGGTCGGCAAGCTCCGCTGCGCGGAGGACTGCCCGCAAGCGACCGGGCGTCCGGACCTCGGTCCAGCCCCAGCGGACGACGCGACGGACCTCGGGGCGCAGGAGCAGCGACTGTTCGCGGGACTTCTCTCGGCGTACCGCGTCCACGTCCTCGTACTTCCCGAGTCCGTCGAACTCGCCGATGATCCCCGCACGTGCCCACCAGAAGTCGACGCGGAACGGTCCGAACGACTGTTGGAGCACCGGCGGTGGAAAGCCGTCATCGTCGAGTCGGACGCGGCTCACCGATTCTCCGGGTGAATCCGCGAGCGGGTCGGCGAACCGGAGTGCCCGTCGGCCCTTCGTCATACCGCGCGGGGACGGCCACGCGGCGAACGCGCGGCGGATCTCGTCGACGTCCGAGAGTCGTTCGCGCAGGACGTGGTCGAGGACGGCGACGGCGTTCTCGAACGACGTGCCCGGACGGTGTCGACCACGGTCCGGATGAGGGACGTGACGCGTCGACCATCGACCACCACGATCTCGTCAGCGAGGAGCGGTGCCGCGTGACGGACCACTCTGCGACCGGAGTGCGTGGTGCTCAGGAGGGGATCCGTGACGTGCACGCGGCGGTCGGGGCGATCCACGTCGGGGAGTCCCCACAGCAGCGCAGCCGATCGGTGTGAGAGCACGCGCCACTCACCGATCGAGGTGACCACTGCCTCCAGTTCGATGCGTGCTCGCTGCTGGACGGAGGCCGCGTGCCACGCCGACTGGTCGACGGCGACACCGTGCGTGACGCGGACGAGTTCACCGCGTCGCACCGCGTGCTGCGAGTGCCGGTCGTCCGAGGTCAGCAGGATGAGTCGTGGTGGTGCGTCCATGCGACGAGCGTGCTCGACGCATCGGCCGGCACGGCGCCACAGGTGGCGATCTGTAGGAGAACTCCTGCGCTCCCAGTCCGAGGCCCGCTGAAACGCAACGTCGGCGGCTCCTCGCAGCGGTATGACGCTGCGAGAAACCGCCGACGTTGCGTTTTGCGGGGGTGGCAGGGCGGAGCCAGCCGGGTCAGCCGCGGTAGTTCGGCGCCTCGACGACCATCTTGATGTCGTGCGGGTGACGCTCCTTGAGCCCGGCCGCGGTGATGCGGACGAACTTGCCGCGCGCCTTGAGCTCCGGCACGGTCCGGCCGCCGACGTAGAACATCGACTGCCGCAGGCCGCCGACGAGCTGGTACACGGCGTTCGCGACCGAGCCGCGGTAGGGCACCTGTCCCTCGATGCCCTCCGGGATGAGCTTCTCGTCCGAGGGGACGTCGGCCTGGAAGTACCGGTCCTTCGAGTACGAGGTCTTCTCGCCGCGGGTCTGCAGTGCGCCGAGGGAGCCCATCCCGCGGTACGCCTTGTACTGCTTGCCGCCGACGAACACCAGGTCGCCCGGGGACTCGTCGGTGCCCGCCAGGAGCGAGCCGAGCATGACGGTGTCGGCACCGGCGACGAGGGCCTTCGCGATGTCGCCCGAGTACTGCAGGCCGCCGTCGGCGATGACCGGCACACCGGCCTCCCGAGCGGCGAGCGATGCCTCGTACACGGCGGTGACCTGCGGGACGCCGACGCCGGCCACCACGCGGGTGGTGCAGATCGAACCGGGGCCCACGCCGACCTTGACGGCGTCGACACCGGCGTCGATGAGCGCCTGTGCGCCCTGACGGGTCGCGACGTTGCCGCCGATGACGTCCACACCGTCGAAGCGCGGGTCGGCCTTCAGGCGACGGACCATGTCGAGTACGCCCTCGCTCTCGCCGTTCGCGGTGTCGACGACGAGCACGTCCACGCCCGCCTCGAGCAGGGCCTCGGCACGCTGCCAGGCGTCGCCGAAGAACCCGATGGCGGCACCGACGCGCAGGCGGCCCTCGTCGTCCTTCGTGGCGTCGGGGTACTTCTCGCTCTTGTCGAAGTCCTTCACGGTGATGAGGCCGCGGAGCTTGCCGTCGGCGTCCACCAGTGGCAGCTTCTCGATCTTGTGCTGCGCGAAGATCGCCACCGCTTCCTCGGGGTCGATGCCCTCCATCGCGGTGATGAGCGGGGCCTTCGTCATGACGTCGCGGACGAAGGTCGTCGCCATCTCGAACGGGGCGACGAAGCGCATGTCGCGGTTCGTGATGATGCCGACGAGCGTGCCGTCGCGCTCGACCACCGGCAGGCCGGAGACGCGGAACTGCCCGCAGAGGGCGTCCACCTCGGCGACGGTGGCGTCGGGACGGGTCGTGACCGGGTTCGTGATCATGCCCGACTCGGAGCGCTTCACCTTGTCGACGTATGCGGCCTGGTCGTCGATCGACATGTTGCGGTGCAGGATGCCGATGCCGCCCTGACGGGCCATGGCGATCGCCATCCGGGCCTCGGTCACGGTGTCCATGGCGGCGGAGAGCAGCGGCACGTTGACCGAGATCCGCTTGGTGAGCCGGGACGTCGTCGACGCCTCGCTCGGGATGACGTCGGTGTGCCCCGGCAGGAGCATGACGTCGTCGTACGTGAGTCCGATGAATCCGAACGGATCCGGCTGGTCCATGGGTCCCCTTCGTGGGCGAGGTGAAGTGGTTGCACCGAGAACGCGACGACGGGTTTCCGGATAGGACATGCTAACGCGGCCAGGTGCCCCGCCATTCCTCGGGACGAGAGCGGGACGAGACCGGGACGAGCGCGGCGACGAGCGCGCGGCGAGAGCGGGACGAGCGCGCGACGAGCGCGCTCACCGGATGAGCCTGCTGCACCGACCGGACGGGCGGAACCCAGTGGATCCGGGACCGCGCTTCCTGAGGAGGATCACGGTTGCGGCACGATTTCTCCAGGGAACGTGATGGAAACACGGGGGACACAAAAAACCCCTAGGTTCCTCGACTATCCGAACGAGAGGCTCATCCGTGGGTTCCATCACTCCGCCGGGATCAGTGCTGCGGCGCCGGTTCCGCCGAGGAGCGCCAGGTCGCAAGCGCCTGGTCCTCGCCGCAGTACTCTTCCTCGCTTTCCTCGCCACCTTCGCGATCGACTGGGCAGTGGCGCCCGCGGCGCACGCGGCGACGAGCAGTCCGTCCGCCAGCAGCAGCAGCGCCCCGGCGTCGTCGCAGCCCTGCACGGTGAGCCCGACCAACGGGTGCATCCAGGGCACGATCCTCGACTCGAGCGGAAGCCCGCCGAGGGCGTCGACGTGGACGTCACGGGTCCCGGGGGCTTCGACCAGACGGCGACGACCACCGACGCCGGCCGCTGGTCGGTCCGGGTGGACGAGGCCGGCCGCTACACGGTGCGCGTCGACCAGGACAGCCTGCCGAAGGGCCAGTACCTGACGGACGCCGAGGACGCCGACCGCACGGTGAACGCGTCGCTCAACGCCAACTCGGGGCAGATCTTCCAGCTGTCCGACCAGCAGGGAGCGACGACGTCCGAGGCGACCTCGAGCGTCAGCGCCGCCCGCGTCTGGCAGCAGTTCGTCTCCGGGATCCGGCTCGGGCTCCTCATCGCCCTCGCGTCGGTGGGACTCTCGCTCATCTACGGCACCACGGGCCTGTCGAGCTTCTCGCACGGTGAGCAGGTGACCCTCGGTGGCCTCCTCGCCTACCTGTTCGCGAACCAGCTCGGCTGGAACATCTGGCTGACCGGCATCGTCGTCACGCTGCCGTGCGCCGCGACCGGGTGGCTGCAGGACGCCGGCATCTGGCGGCCGCTGCGACGCAAGCGCATCAGCCTGACGCAGCTCATGATCGTGACGATCGGCCTGTCGATCGCCGCCCAGTACGCGTTCCAGTACTTCTTCGGCGCCTCGACGGTCCGCATCCAGCAGGGCAACCCCGAGACGGTCCCGTTCGCGGGAATCACCCTCACGGTGCAGTCCTACGTGGCGATGGCGATCGCACTCGTGGTGCTCGTCGCCACCGGGTTGTTCCTCGCGAAGACCCGGTTCGGCCGCGCGACCCGGGCGGTGTCCGACAACCCGGCCCTGGCCAGCGCGTCCGGCATCGACGTCGACCGCGTGATCCGGTTCGTGTGGACGCTCGCCGCCGGCCTCGCGGGGCTCTCCGGCGTGATGCTCGGCCTCGTGCTGAACGGCGTGAACTGGCAGACCGGCCTCCAGCTGCTGCTGCTCATGTTCGCCTCGGTCACGCTCGGCGGCCTCGGCACCGCGTACGGCGCGCTCGTCGGTTCGATGATCATCGGCATCGTCGTCGAGCTCACGAACCTCGTGCTCCCCGGTGACTTCAAGTACGCCACCGCCCTCGTGATCCTCATCCTCATCCTGCTGTTCCGGCCGCAGGGCATCTTCGGTCGCGCCGAGCGGATCGGCTAAGGAGCGCCGCCATGGACTACATCCTCAACCTGCTGTCCTCGCTCACCCAGGAGGCACTCGCCCCGACGACGGCCGCGTTCGCGCTCGCCGCGATCGGCCTGAACGTCCACTTCGGACTCACCGGTCTCATCAACATGGGCCAGGCGGCGTTCCTGCTGCTCGGCGCCTACGGCTTCGCGATCTCGATCACGAACGGGCTGCCGTTCGTGATGGCGGTCCTGGTCGCCCTGCTGGTGGCCATCGTGTTCGCGATCATCCTCGGCATCCCGACCCTGCGGTTGCGCGGCGACTACCTGGCGATCGTGACGATCTCCGGCGCCGAGATCATCCGCATGGTGGGTCGCTCGAGTCTGCTCACCTCGACGACTCGGCGGCTCGAACGGCATCACCGGGTCGAGCTACCGCGACCCGTTCAACGCCCTCAGCCCGCTGCCCGACGGCACCACCACGATCCTGTGGTTCACGTACTCGAACAACGGGGTCAACGGCTGGTGGATCCGCATCGCGGCCTGGGGTCTCGTGGCCCTGTTCACCCTCGTGCTGTTCCTGCTCATGCGCAGCCCGTGGGGCCGTGTCCCTGAAGGCCATCCGCGAGGACGAGGACGCCGTCCGTTCCCTCGGCAAGAACGTCTACTCGTACAAGATGCAGGCGCTCGTGTTCGGTGGTGCGCTCGGCGCGATCGCGGGCATCATCTACGTCCTGCCGAGTTCGGTGCAGCCGGACGCGATGGGCCGCTCGATGACGTTCTTCATCTGGACGGCGCTCATCCTCGGCGGCGCCGCGACGGTCTTCGGTCCGGTGCTCGGCTCGGTGCTCTTCTTCGTGCTCCGGCTCCTCATCCGCACCCTGGCCGGCGACTTCATCCCGAACTCGATCATGAACGCGCAGCAGGCGGAGCAGTTCTCCTACGTGCTCGTCGGCGTCGCGCTCATGCTCCTCATCGTGTTCCGTCCACAGGGACTCCTCGGCAACAAGAAGGAGCTGACGTTCAGTGTCTGAGTACAGCCACCCCAAGGCCGACCCGATCCTGGTGGTCGACGACGTCACCCGCCACTTCGGCGGCATGACCGCGGTCGACGTCGACCACCTCGAGGTCCAGCGCGGCTCGATCACGGCCCTCATCGGCCCGAACGGCGCCGGCAAGACGACGTTCTTCAACCTGCTCACCGGGTTCGACAAGCCGAGCCCCGGCGCGAAGACGACGCTTCGACGGCGCGACGCTGCAGAAGACGAGCGCGACCCACATCGCCAACAAGGGCATGGTCCGCACGTTCCAGCTCACCAAGGCCCTGAGCCGTCTGACGGTGATGCAGAACATGCTGCTCGGTGCCCGTGACCAGCCGGGCGAGAACTTCTTCGCCGCGCTGATCAAGCCGGTGTGGGCGAAGCGCGAGCGGGAGATCACCGCGAAGGCCGAGGAACTCCTCGCGCGCTTCAAGCTCGACGACAAGGCCGACGACTACGCCGGGTCGCTGTCCGGCGGGCAGCGGAGCTCCTCGAGATGGCCCGGGCGCTCATGTCCGACCCGACGATGATCATGCTCGACGAGCCGATGGCGGGCGTGAACCCGGCGCTCACCCAGTCGCTCCTCGGGCACATCAAGTCCCTCCGCGACGACGGCATGACCGTGCTGTTCGTCGAGCACGACATGCACATGGTCCGGCACATCTCGGACTGGGTCGTGGTGATGGCCGAGGGCAAGGTCGTCGCCGAGGGTCCGGCCGACACGGTGATGGACGACCGCGCGGTCATCGACGCGTACCTCGGTGCGCACCACGACACCGACCTCGGTGACGACTCGCTCCTCAACGAGGAGACCTACGAGGAGCTCGCCGAGGAAGTAGCCGAAGAAGACGAGCAGGAGGCGACCCGATGACGGACGCGACGGACCCCACGAACGCGAGCAGCGCCTCCAGTCCGGAAGCGGCGCAGGCCGGCACGGCCACCCTGGAACGCGAGCCGGTGCTGAGCGCGAAGAACCTCACCGCCGGGTACCTGCCGGGCGTCAACATCCTGAACGGCTGCGACCTCGACTGCTACCCGGGCGAACTCATCGGCATCATCGGTCCGAACGGTGCCGGGAAGTCGACGCTCCTCAAGGCGCTGTTCGGCCTGGTGTCCGTCCGCGAGGGATCGGTGACCCTGCAGGGCGAGGACATCACGAACCTCAAGGCGAACAAGCTCG
Source organism: Curtobacterium sp. AC273 (assembly GCF_979253735.1). NCBI lineage: Bacteria > Bacillati > Actinomycetota > Actinomycetes > Micrococcales > Microbacteriaceae > Curtobacterium > Curtobacterium sp. AC273. The sequence goes on from NZ_CEEDDU010000014.1 coordinate 156,936, forward strand.
TGCAGGCCGGCGTCGGCTTCGTCCCCCAGACGAACAACGTCTTCCCGTCGCTCTCCATCGAGGAGAACCTGCAGATGGGGCTGTACCTGCGGCCCAAGAAGTTCGCCGAGCGGCTCGAGGTCATCTACGACCTGTTCCCCGTGCTCGGGCAGCGCAAGGGCCAGCGGGCCGGGTCGCTGTCGGGCGGTGAGCGGCAGTCGGTCGCGATGGCCCGCGCGCTGATGATGGACCCGAAGGTGCTCCTGCTCGACGAGCCGTCGGCCGGTTTGTCGCCGGTGCGGCAGGACGAGACGTTCATCCGCACGCGCCGGATCAACAAGGCCGGTGTGTCGATCGTGATGGTGGAGCAGAACGCGCGACGCTGTCTGCAGATCTGCGATCGTGGGTACGTGCTCGACCAGGGGGCGGAACGCGTACTCGGGCACCGGGAAGGAGCTCGCCGACGACCCGAAGGTCATCGAGCTCTACCTGGGGACGCTCGCCAAGGACGTCGACTCCGCTCGCTGAGCGGTCGGAGTCGACCAGTGGGTGCCGCTGTGGGGGCGACATCCGCACCGAGGAGGGTCGTGCGATTGACGCTCAGCGCCGCACGGCCCTCCTCCTCACGCAGCGTCCCGCCTCTGGTGGGCTGCTGACGGCCTGGAGGCGCGGCTCGCCCCCGCAGGGTCGGTATCGTTCCGGACGTGCGCACCCCGGCCCCCTCGTGCTCGACGCCCTCGTCTGGCTGGTGTTCGCCGCGCTCTTCGTCGGTGCCGCACTCCTGGTGGAAGGTCGCGGCGCCTTCCTCGGGGTCCTGGTGGTGCTGGCGCTCCTGCTCGGCCTGGTGCTCCGGGCGCTACGGAAGCGCCGGGCCCGTCCGCGCCCGCCGCGCTGAACCCCGTCGGCCGACCCCGGCGCTGTACCGGCCGCCCGTGTCACCCGGGGGACACGACCGCTAGGCTTGCCGGGTGAGTGAAGTCGAGATCGGTGCAGGCAAGCGCGGACGTCGGGCGTACGCGTTCGACGACATCGCGGTGGTCCCCTCGCGACGGACGCGGGACCCGCAGGACGTCAGCGTGCAGTGGTCGATCGACGCGTTCACGTTCGAGTCGCCGATCCTGTCGGCCCCGATGGACTCCGTCGCCTCGCCGGCCACGGTCATCCAGATGGGCAAGCTCGGCATGCTGGGCGTGCTCGACCTCGAGGGGCTCTGGACCCGCTACGAGGACCCGGCGCCCTACTACGACGAGATCAAGGCGCTCACCGACGGCAACGTCACGAAGCGCATGCAGGAGATCTACTCCGAGCCGGTCAAGGCCGAGCTGATCACCGCGCGCCTGGCCGAGATCCGTGCCGCCGGGGTCCCCGTCGCCGGGTCGCTCAGCCCGCAGCGCACGCAGGAGTTCTCGCAGACCGTCGTCGACGCCGGTGTCGACCTGTTCGTGATCCGCGGCACGACGGTGTCGGCCGAGCACGTGTCGCAGAAGACCGAGCCCCTCAACCTCAAGAAGTTCATCTACGAGCTCGACGTCCCGGTGATCGTGGGCGGTGCCTCCACCTACACGGCGGCGCTGCACCTCATGCGCACCGGTGCCGCCGGTGTCCTCGTCGGCTTCGGCGGTGGCGCCGCCTCGACGACCCGTGCGGCGCTCGGCATCCACGCCCCGATGGCCACGGCCGTCGCGGACATCGCCGGCGCTCGCCGCGACTACATGGACGAGTCCGGCGGCCGGTACGTGCACGTCATCGCCGACGGCGGGCTCGCACCGCGGGCGACGTCGTGAAGGCGATCGCGATGGGCGCCGACGCCGTCATGCTCGGCACCGCGCTGGCCCGTGCGGCCGAGGCGCCGGGCGGCGGCTTCCACTGGGGTGCCGAGGCGCACCACCCGGAGCTGCCCCGCGGCCGCCGGGTCGAGGTGGGCACGATCGCCCCGCTCGAGAACGTCCTGCACGGCCCCGACCCCGACGTGGGACGGCCGCGCGAACATCGTCGGCGCACTGCGTCGGTCGATGGCGACGACCGGATACTCCGACGTCAAGGAGTTCCAGCGAGTAGAAGTGGTCGTGGCGCCGTACCACCAGCACTGACGGTGGCACCCGTGCAGCGTCACGGGTGACGCCTCGGCGCCGACGCTGACACGGAGGCGACGATGGCGACGACCAGCAGCACCAGCACGTCCAGCGCGACCAGGCCCGCGCGGCCGGCGGGACCCGCACCGGGGGTCGGCTTCGACCCCTCGGCGAAGCTCGGCCCGGACGAACGCGACGCCGCGATCGAGGCGCTGAAGACCAAGGAGCTCGACGTCCTGGTGATCGGCGGCGGGATCGTCGGCGGGGGCAGTGCGCTCGACGCCGTGACCCGCGGTCTGAGCGTCGGCATCGTCGAGGCCCGCGACTGGGGCTCGGGCACGTCCAGCCGGTCGTCGAAGCTCGTGCACGGTGGCATCCGCTACCTCGAGCAGCTCAACTTCGCGCTCGTGCGCGAGGCCCTCATCGAACGCGGGCTGCTCCTGCAACGGATCGCGCCGCACCTGGTGAAGCCGGTGCGCTTCCTGTACCCGCTCAACCACCGCGTGTGGGAGCGGTTCTACATCGGCATCGGCATGGCGATGTACGACGTGTTCAGCTGGAGCGGCGGACGCCCGCCGGGGTCCCGCACCACCGGCACCTCAGCCGGACCCAGGTGCTCAAGAACATGCCGGGCCTGAAGAAGGACGCGTTCGTGGGCGGCATGACCTACTACGACGCCCAGGTCGACGACGCCCGCTACGTCGCGTCGCTCGTCCGCACCGCCGCCTCGTACGGCGCGCACGCCGCGGCCCGGGTCCGGATAGAGGGCTTCATCAAGGTCGGGGAGCGGGTCGTCGGGGCGCACGCGCACGACATCCAGACCGGCGAGAAGTTCGACATCCGGGCGAAGCAGGTCGTGAACGCGACGGGCGTCTGGACCGACGACACCCAAGCCATGATCGGCACCCGCGGGCAGTTCAAGGTGCGGTCGTCGAAGGGCGTGCACCTGGTGATCCCGCGCGACCGGTTCCAGTCGAACACGGGCATGATCCTCCGCACCGAGAAGAGCGTGCTGTTCGTGATCCCGTGGGGCCGGCACTGGCTCGTCGGCACCACCGACACCGACTGGTACCTCGACAAGGCGCACCCGGCGGCCACGGCAGCGGACATCGACTACATCCTCGAGCACGTCAACAAGGTGCTCGCGGTGCCGCTCACGCGCGAGGACGTCGAGGGCGTCTACGCGGGACTCCGACCGCTCCTGGCGGGGGAGTCCGAGCAGACGATCAAGAAGCTCAGCCGTGAGCACGTCGTCGCGCACACCGTGCCGGGGCTCGTGGTGGTCGCCGGCGGCAAGTGGACGACCTACCGCGTGATGGGCAAGGACGCCATCGACGAGGCCGTCGCCGCGATGGACGGCAAGATCCCCGGCTCGACGACCGAGGACATCCCGCTGCTCGGCGCCGAGGGCTACCCGGCCGCGTGGAACCGCCGCGGGCGCACCGCGCGCAGCTTCGGCGTGCACAAGGTCCGCATCGAGCACCTCCTCAACCGGTACGGCACCCTCGCGACCGAGGTCCGCAGCTCGTCCAGCAGAACCCGTCCCTCGCCGAGCCGCTGCCCGGGGCCGACGACTACATCGGTGCGGAGGTCGTGTACGCCGCCTCGCACGAGGGTGCCCTCCACCTGGAGGACGTCCTCGCCCGCCGCACCCGCATCTCGATCGAGGCGTGGGACCGCGGCGAGTCCGCTGCTCCCGTCGCCGCCCGGTTGATGGCCGACGTGCTCGGCTGGGACCAGGAGACCACCGAGAACGAGGTGTCGAACTACCTCAAGCGGGTCGCTGCCGAGCGGGAGTCGCAGCTGCAGCCGGACGACGAGTCCGCCGACCGGGTGCGGCTCGAGGCGCCGGACATCGCGTTCGGATTCGACGAAGACGACGTGGTCGTCGGTGGCGGACGATTGAGCGGTGCGGAGGGCGCGAAGGCGTCCGACGACCAGGTGGTCGGCGAGAAGACGACCGAACCGGAGTAGGGCCGACCCCGGTCGGACGCGACCGGCGTCGACGACGGGTGTCGCGCCTCCAGGCTGACGAACGGACTGGAGGTGCGACCCGCGTCCGTCAGGCGACCCGCGGTCCCGACGTGGCCCGGAGGGCGCGCCGCCGCTCGCCGAACACGATCACCACCGGGATCGCGAGCAATGCGACCAGGCTCGTGACGTACAGGACGCCGGCCCAGGCGGTGTGGGCGCCGCCGCTGACCCCGTAGCCGTCGGCGACGTCCATGCCGAGCTGGAAGCCGGCGACGAAGAACGGGACCGCACCCGCCGCGATGATCCCGAGCATCCAGGCGACGACGAAGTGCGGTTCCACGCGCCGCCACAGCGTCACCGTCGCCACCACGATCGCCAGCACGACACCGATCGCCGCGGTGACGAGGACGGCGACGACGTCACCGCGGACGTCGAACCCCTGCCGTTCGAGGTGCGCGTGGATCGCGCCCAGCGAGGTGCCCGGCACCGCGGCGAGCGGATCCAGCACGAGTTGCTGCACCGCGAGCAAGGCCGCGTACACCGTCACGACCAGCACCCCGACGACGGCCACGACCATCCGTGTTCTCCCCATCCACAGAACTCTAGTGAGCGGAATGCGCGGGCGGTCCTGGTGGTTATCATCGGGGTACTCGAAAAGGGAGCCATCATGGTCGACGTCCATCGCGTCAAACTCCCCGGAGTCGGCGTGCTGCACAGCTTCTACACCGACGACGGTGGCAAGTGCGGTGTCATCACGCACCGGTCGGGGCACTCCGACCTCATCTCGTTCGCCGACGTCTCCGACGGCGCGGACAAGTCCGAGAAGGTCTCGCTCCGCCTCAGTGAGGACGAAGCGCACACCCTCGCCGAACTGCTCGGCGGCACCCGGATCACCGAGGGCCTCGACAAGCTCGACGAGATCCCGGGTCTGTCGATCGACTGGTTCTCGGTCGACTACGACGACGCCATCGCGGGCAAGCCCCTCGGCGACCTGCACGACTCGGGCTTCATCGGCCTCACCGTCGTCGCGGTCGTCCGCGGCGACAGCGCGAACCCGGCGCCGTCCTCGGACTTCGTCGTCTTCCCCGGCGACACGATCGTCGTCGCCGGTGCCCCGGAGAAGGTCGCCAAGGCGTTCTCGTTCTACCGCAGCGGACAGCTCGCGGCCGCGGCCGCCGAGGCGCCGCCCAGGAGCTGACCCCGGTGCACCTGGGTGGTGAGCTGCTGACCATCGGCGGCCTGTTCCTCATCGCCTACGTCCTCGGACGACTGGGCAAGACCATCGGCCTGCCCGCGATCCCGATCTACATGATCGTCGGACTCATCGCGAGTCCGCACACCCCGTGGATCGGGCTGAGCGTCGAGTCGCACACGATCGAGCTCATCGCGACGTTCGGGCTCATCCTGCTGCTCTTCAACCTCGGGTTGGAGTTCGACCAAGAGGAGTTCTACGGCAACGCCGGCAAGCTCCTCGTGTCCGGCGGCACCTACGTCGCGATCAACATGGGCGTGGGGTTCGCCTTCGGGTTCTCGCTCGGGTGGGGCACCCGCGAGGCCCTGATCATCGCCGGCATGACCGCCACCTCGTCGAGTGCGATCGTCACGAAGCTCCTCATCGAGTTGCGACGGCTCGCCAACGACGAGACCCCGATGATCCTCGGCGTGACCGTCATCGAGGACGTCTTCATCGCGATCTACCTCGCGATCGTCTCCGTGGTGCTCTCCGGCGACACGAACATCTGGGCGGTGGTCGGCAAGCTCGGGCTGGCGTTCGGGTTCCTCATCGTGATGTTCACCCTCGCCCGGTTCGCGGGCAAGTGGGTGTCGAAGATCTTCGCGACCCGCGACGACGAGCTCTTCACGGTGCTGTTCTTCGGCCTCGCGGTGATGTTCGGCGGCATCGGTGACCTGCTCGGGGTCACCGACGCGATCGGCGCGTTCGTGATCGGCCTGCTCTGCGGGGCCACGCGCTACCGCGACCGCATCGAACAGCTCGCACTCCCGATGCGCGACGTCTTCGCCGCGTTCTTCTTCGTGAACTTCGGCCTCGGGCTCGACCTGTCCACGTTCGGCGAGGTCCTCTGGCCAGTGCTCGGCGCCATCGGCATGACGGTCGTGCTGAACGCCGTCGCCGGGCAGATCGTGGCGCGCATGAACGGCTTCAACGTCCAGCAGGGCATCAACACGGCGGTCATCCTGGTGAACCGCGGCGAGTTCGCCCTGATCCTCGCGACGCCCTCGGCCGCCGCCGGGCTCGAAGCGCGGATCACCGCCTTCGCCGGTCTCTACGTCCTCGTGATGGCCATCCTCGGGCCGCTCCTCGCGGTGAACTCCGACCGCATCGGACGCCTCGTCGTGCGCCCGGCGCGCGTCTCGCGGCTGCGCTCCCGACTGCGCGCCCGGCTCGGTCGGTCCAGCGTCACGCTGCCGGCCGGCCCGGCCCTCGACGAGGCCGTCGACACCGCTGCGGAGGCCGGCGTCGCCGACCAGGACGCCGCGGCCGCCGCCCGTCGGGCCGAGCGGGACCGCCAGTTCGCCGAGGAGTTCGCCCTCGTGGAGGCAGCGGGCAGGGAAGACCGCGACAATGGGTCACCGGAGCCGGACGACGAACCCGTGACGTCGTCCGTCGAGATCCCCGCCGAGCGTCCCGAACGCCCGGTGCGACAGCGCGATCCGGAGTACTGATACGAATGTGGCCGTAGCCCGACGACCGAGGTGGATCGCGCTGCTGTTGCTGGCGCTCGTGCTCGCGGCGGTGTTCGCGGGGCTGGGCAAGTGGCAGCTCGAGCGCAGCATCGCCAACGGCAAACCGCTGCCGGCGACCACCGAGACCCGCAAGACGCTCGACGCGGTGACGAAGCCGATGCAGCCCGCGACGGAGACGCTCGCCGGGCAGAAGGTCACCGTCACCGGCACCTTCGTCGCCGGTGACACCACCGTCCTGACCGGGCGCAGTGGGGGCGGCACCTACCAGACCGTCGGGCACCTGGTCGATGCCGGCAGCGGGGCGAGCCTGCCGGTCGTCATCGGCTGGTCCGATCGGCGGAGCGACGCGGTCGCCGGTGGGGATCGTCTGACCGACGGTGCGCGCATGACCGTCGAGGGGCGCTACTACCCGGCCGAGTCACCCGACCAGGACACCTACGACAAGGGCGAATACTCCGCGGTCGCACCCGCGCGGTTCGTGAACACGTGGAAGTCCTTCGACGACCGGATGTACCTCGGGTACGTGGTCGCCGACGGCGCCACCGCGAAGGCAGCCGACCTCGGCACCATCGCCGACCGTGCCCCCACGCGCGAGGTCCAGTTCGACTGGCTCAACCTCTTCTACGCGATCGAGTGGGTCGTGTTCGCCGGGTTCGCCGTCTTCCTCTGGTACCGCTTCGTGAAGGACGCCTGGGAGCGCGAGCAAGAGGACGAGCGCGATGCCGCCCTCGCCGCCGAAGCCGCTGCGCTCCGACGGTAGGATGGCCGATATGGCTCTGACCGTCCGAACCCGCGACATCCCGAAGATCCCGGGCGCGGTGAAGTGGTACCGCGTCTCCGCGTACATCACCGGTGTGCTGCTGCTGGCCCTCGTGATCGAGGTCATCATCAAGTACACCCTGCTCCAGCTCGAGATGCAGCTCGGCAACGGTCCGTTCTTCGTGCCGAACGGCACCGCCGGTGAAGCACCGGGCACGTTCAACCTGTCGATCGCGATCCTCATCGCGCACGGCTGGCTCTACGTCCTGTACCTGTTCACCGACTTCCGCCTCTGGAGCATCATGCGCTGGAGGCCGTCCCGCTTCCTGCTCATCGCCCTGGGCGGCATCATCCCGTTCATGTCCTTCGTGGTGGAGCACCGCATGCAGCAGAAGGCCATGGACACCTACCACGAGCTGACCGCTGCCCAGCAGCGTGAGAAGGAGGCCGCTCGGTGAGCGAGACCGAACAGCGTCCCGTCCTGGTCGTCGACTTCGGAGCCCAGTACGCGCAGCTCATCGCGCGTCGGGTCCGCGAAGCGAACGTCTACAGCGAGATCGTCCCGCACTCGATCACGGCGGACGAGATCCGCGCGAAGGACCCGGCAGCGATCGTGCTGTCCGGTGGTCCGTCGTCCGTGTACGAGACCGGGGCGCCCGCGCTCGACGGCGACATCCTCGAGCTCGGTGTCCCCGTGCTCGGCATCTGCTACGGCTTCCAGGCCATGGCGACCGCCCTCGGCGGCGAGGTCGCGAACACCGGCCTCCGCGAGTACGGCTCGACGTCCGTCGACGTCACCGGGACCGACAGCGTCCTGCTCGGCGGCCAGCCCGAGACGCAGGTGACCTGGATGTCGCACGGCGACTCCGTGGCGAAGGCGCCGGAGGGCTTCCAGGTCCCTCGCATCGAGCGCCTCCACCCCGGTCGCCGCGTTCGCGTCCGACGAGCGCAAGCTCTACGGCGTGCAGTGGCACCCCGAGGTCAAGCACTCCGTGTTCGGCCAGGCCGTCCTCGAGAACTTCCTGCACCGTGCCGCCGGGCTCCCCGGCGACTGGAACTCGGCGAACGTCATCGAGGAGCAGGTCGCCCGCATCAAGGAGCAGGTCGGGTCCGCGCGGGTCATCGCCGGACTCTCCGGTGGCGTCGACTCCGCCGTCGCCGCAGCCCTGGTGCACAAGGCCGTCGGCGACCAGCTGACCTGCGTCTTCGTCGACCACGGGCTCCTCCGTGCCGACGAGCGCAAGCAGGTGGAAGAGGACTACGTCGCCTCCACCGGTGTGCGGCTCATCACGATCGACGCCGAGCAGCAGTTCCTCGACGCCCTCGCCGGGGTCAGCGACCCGGAGCAGAAGCGCAAGATCATCGGGCGCGAGTTCATCCGCACGTTCGAAGGCGCGGCCGAGGCCCTGGTGCTCGAGGCCCAGGCTTCCGACTCTGATGCCGAGGTCAAGTTCCTCGTGCAGGGCACCCTCTACCCCGACGTCGTCGAGTCCGGCGGCGGAGCGGGTACGGCCAACATCAAGTCGCACCACAACGTCGGCGGACTGCCCGACGACATGACGTTCGAGCTCGTCGAGCCGCTGCGCACCCTGTTCAAGGACGAGGTCCGTGCGGTCGGTCGTGAGCTCGGGCTGCCGGAGGTCATCGTCGGTCGCCAGCCGTTCCCCGGCCCGGGGCTCGGCATCCGCATCGTCGGCGAGGTCACGAAGGACCGCCTCGAACTGCTCCGCGCGGCCGACAAGATCGCGCGTGAAGAGCTCACCGCGGCCGGCCTCGACGAGGAGATCTGGCAGTGCCCGGTCGTCCTGCTCGCCGATGTCCGGTCCGTGGGCGTCCAGGGTGACGGTCGCACGTACGGGCACCCCATCGTGCTGCGTCCGGTCTCGTCGGAGGACGCCATGACCGCCGACTGGACCCGTCTGCCGTACGACACCCTCGCGAAGATCTCGAACCGCATCACGAACGAGGTGCCCGACGTGAACCGTGTCGTGCTCGATGTCACGTCGAAGCCGCCGGGGACGATCGAGTGGGGAGTGACCCTCCCGCGCTGACGAGGCCCGGCACGCATCTCGCGTGCCGGGCCTCTCCGCGTCCGCGCCCCGCCCCGCTCGAGATCGCACAATCGGTCACTCTCGACGTCGTTCGGAGGCACTTCGTGCGCTCTCGGCGCCTCGCATGCGGCGTGTTGTGCGACCTCGCGCCCGACACTCGCCCGCCGATTCCGACGCCCCGCCCGACGCCCGCCCACCACGCCCCCGAGATCGCACAATCGGTCGCTCTCGGCGTCGTTCGGCGGCACTTCGTGCGACCTCGGCGTCACGCATGCGGCGTGTTGTGCGACCTCGCGCCGCACACTCGCCCTCCGACGCCCGCGCCGCCCCCCGCCCGCGCCGCCCCGCCCGCGCCAGCCGCTCGCGCCGTCCGCTCCCCACCGGCACCTGGCGTCCCGCCGAGATCGCACAATCGGTCGCTCTTGGCGTCGTTCGGCGGCACTTCGTGCGACCTCGGCGTCTCGCATGCGGCGTGTTGTGCGACCTCGCGCCGGACACCTCGCCCTCCGACGCTCGGCCGCCCCGCCCGCGCCGCCCCGCTCGCCGAGCCCACGCCGCGAACGACGAAGGGCCCCGGCGTGTTCGCCGGGGCCCTTCGGGTCGGAGCCGTTGTCGCGCGGTGTCGCTAGTTGCGCTGGCTGCTCGCGATGATCGCGAGGATGCGCAGGATCTCGAGGTAGAGCCACACGATGGTGACGATGAGCCCGAAGGCCGCCGTCCACGCGTAGATCCGCGGGCGCCGCGTCGGACACCCGTCTGGATCTGGTCAAAGTCGAGGATCAACGAGTAGGCCGCCATGACGACGACGAAGATGCCGATGATCACGCCGAGCGGGATGCCGAAGAGTTCGATGCCGAGGGCGCCGAACGCCGTGCTCGTCACGCCGGTCCACATGAGGACCAGGTTGATGAGCGAGAACACCAGGTACCCGACCATCGCGACGAGGAAGAACCGGGTGGCCTTCGGCGTCGCGCGGACCTTGCCGGAGCTGAAGAGCGCCAGCGTGATGGCGAAGACGCCGAGGGTGCCGAACACCGCCTGCACGACGATGCCACCGAAGGCGTCCTGGTAGTAGTGCGAGATACCGCCGACGAACAGCCCCTGTGCGAAGGAGTACGCCAGGACCAGGCCCGGCGACGGCTTCTTCGAAGGTGTTGACGAGCGCCAGCACGAACCCGGCGACGGCGCCGATGATCCAGACGATCATCGGGGCGTTCCAGCCGGCGACCGCACCGATCACGAGCACGCCGAACGCGAGCAGCGTCTTGACGATGGTGTCTTCGTACGACATGCGGTCGGTGTCGACCGTGCTGGCTGCCGGACGGTCGTACAGTGTACTGCAGCTGGTCGGGGGTCATGCCGCCCTGCGCCTGCTGCGGGGTCTGTCCCCAGCCGGTTTCGCTGCTGACCAGCGCCGCGCCCACCCCCAGGTGTTGGGCCCCTGGTTGTTGAAGGCGGGGGACTGGTCGAAACCGGGCTTGAAGGCCATGGTGTCCTCTTCCTTGGAGATTCGAGTCCTCTCAGCCTAGGGGCGCCCGGTCGCGGAAGGCTGAGGATTCGCGGCGAGCGGAAGCGGCCCCGGAGGACCTCGACTCCGCGAGCCTATGGGGATCCGCTGCGCGCACGCCGCGAAGTCGTCGAGAACCAGCCGACCGTCGGACGGTGCGGGCCGGACGGGGGCGATGCGCGCCTCCAGGCCCGTCGGCTGCGACCCGACCTGCCGGGCCGACCGGCGGGTACAGCCACGTGACCAGCGCGACCGAGATGACCATGAGCAGCAGCCAGGCGACGATCTTCGTGGGGGCGACCGGCTGCCACGCCGCCGCCTGTGCGGGGTAGGACCACGCTCCGGCCCAGGTGGCGACGTTCTCGGCGAACCAGATGAAGACTGCGACGAGCCCCATCGCGAGCAGCACGGGCATCCGGAGCGTCGCACGGTGCAGCCGCACGTGCATGGTCGTCCGAGCGAAGAGCGCCACCACCGCGGCGAGCAGCACGTACCGGGCGTCCCACACGAAGTGGTGCCCGAAGAAGTTCAGGTAGACGGCACCCGCGACCACGGCGAGCAGCCACTGCCGCGGGTACCGGTCGAACCCCAGGTCGAAGAGCCGGTACACCCGCACCAGGTACGACCCGACGGCGCCGTACATGAACCCGGAGAAGAGCGGGACGCCGAGCACGACGAGGACACCAGACGGCTCGTAGGTCCACGAGCCCGCGTGGGTCTTGAAGACCTCCATGACGGTGCCGACGACGTGGAAGAGCAGCACGACGCGGAGCTCCCGGACGGTCTCGAGGCCGAACACGAGCATGCCGACCTGCAGCACGACGGCCGCGATCGTGAGCACGTCGTTCCGGGCGTCGACGGGCACGGTCAGGTGGACGACCGCCATCGTGGCGAGCAGGAGCGCGCCGAACGTGCACGCCCATGCCTGCTTCGCGCCGAACACCAGGAACTCGGTGACGAACAGCCGGACGGGCCGGTGCGGTTGGTGGCCGGCGTCGAGCAGCCGTCGCGCGGCTCGGTCGATGCGGTGCTCGACGGCGGTGGAGAGGGAACGGGCGGTCATGGGGTGATCGTCGCCGCGGCGGCCGGGAACCGGGGCCCGCGAACACCCGCATGTGACTCGGGACACACACCACTCCGGGTCGTCATGCGCGGACAGTAGGGTCGGCCCCATGACCCTGGTGATCGCCCACCGTGGCGCGTCCGGCTACCGCCCCGAGCACTCGCGGAGCGCGTACGAGCTCGCCGTCGAACTCGGCGCCGACGCCATCGAACCGGACCTGGTGCCGACGAAGGACGGTGTGCTGGTCCTCCGGCACGAGAACGAGGTGTCGGGCACGACGGACGTCGCGGACCACCCGGAGTTCCGGCACCTGCGGACGACGAAGACCATCGACGGGCAGACGCTGACGGGCTGGTTCACCGAGGACTTCACGTGGGCCGAACTAGCGTGACGCTCCGGACGCGGGAACGGCTGCCGGCCCTCCGCCCGTCGTCGGCCGAGCACGACGGCGAGGAGCCGATCCTGCGACTGGAGGACCTGCTCGCGATCCTCGACGCCGCGCCGCGCCCCGTCGGGCTCGTGGCCGAGGTCAAGCACGCCGACTTCTTCGACCGCGCCGGGTTCCCGATGGGGCAGCTCGTCGACGGCGCGCTCGGTGCCGCCGGGTGGCGCGGGGACGAGCGGCTCACGATCGAGTGCTTCGAGAAGGGCGTGCTCCGCGACCTGCGCGAGCGTCGGGTGGGCGGTCGCCTTCGTGTACCTCCAGGAGGCGCGGGGCAGCGCCGCGGACGAGGTCGCCTCCCACGGGTCGCTGGCTCCCACGTACGCCGCCGAACGCTCCGACGACGCGCTCGCGTCCCTCGCCACGGAGTTCCACGGGATCAGCGTCGACCTCGGCACGCTGATGGCCGGGGTGGACAGCGTCGCGCTCGAGGACCCGACCCCGGTGCGGAGCGCGATCGTCGACCGGGCGCACGGAGTCGGGCTGGCCGTGTACACGTGGACGCTCCGACCGGAGAACCGGTTCCTGCCGGCACCGCTCCGTCGCGGCGGCGAGGTCGCGGCGTTCGGCGACTGGGAGCGCTGGTTCACGTCGGTGATCCGGACCGGTCTCGACGGCGTGTTCGCGGACCACACCGACCTGGCTGTCCTCGCCCGCTCGGCTGTCGGGGGCCCGGCCTAGACCGTCGCGGACATGACGATCGTGCTGGACCCCTTCGACTCCGCGCCCGACCAGGGTGCGGGTTCCCGTGCCTACGAAGACCCCTTCACCGCGGGTCTGAACCCCCAGCAGAAGGAAGCCGTCGAGTACCGCGGCGAGTCCCTGCTCATCGTGGCCGGTGCCGGTTCCGGCAAGACGAGCGTGCTCACCCGTCGAATCGCGCTGCTGCTGGCCAACCGCGAAGCCTGGCCGTCGCAGATCCTCGCGATCACGTTCACGAACAAGGCCGCCGCCGAGATGCGCGAGCGCGTCCGTGCCCTCGTCGGGCAGGAGTCCGACGGCATGTGGATCTCCACGTTCCACTCGGCGTGCGTGCGGATCCTCCGCCGCGAAGCCGAGCGCTTCGGTTTCCCGCAGTCGTTCACCATCTACGACTCCGCCGACTCGCGGGCGCTACTCAAGCGGATCATCAAGGAGCTCGAGGCGGACACGCTCGGGCTCACCGTCGGCGCCGCGGCGTCGAAGATCTCGAAGCTCAAGAACGAGTTGCAGGACATCGACACCTACGCGCGCAACATCAACGTGAACGACCCGCAAGAAGTCATGTTCACCGAGGTCTTCCGCCGGTACACGAACGAGTTGCGCCGGGCGAACGCGTTCGACTTCGACGACCTCATCGGGCAGACGGTGTTCCTGTTCCGTGCCTTCCCGGACGTCGCCGCGCTCTACCAGCGCCGCTTCCGGTTCCTGCTGGTCGACGAGTACCAGGACACCAACCACGCCCAGTACGCCCTCATCCGCGAGCTCACCCGGCCGGTCCCCGTCGAGCAGGTCGACAAGCTCGAGGACTCCGGCCAGCACGTCGCCCGGATGCGCGAGACGGACGGCTCGATCGCGCCGGCGTCGCTGACCGTCGTGGGTGACTCGGACCAGTCGATCTACGCCTTCCGCGGCGCGGACATCCGGAACATCGTCGAGTTCGAGCGGGACTTCCCGAACTCGAAGGTGATCCTGCTCGAGCAGAACTACCGGTCGACGCAGAACATCCTCGACGCCGCGAACGCCGTCATCGCGAACAACTTCGACCGGCAGGCGAAGAACCTGTTCACGGATGTCGGCGCCGGCGACAAGATCGTCGGCTTCACCGGGTACACCGGCCACGACGAGGCGCAGTTCGTCGCCGACGAGATCCAGCGCCTGCACGAGGACGGCATGTCCTACCGCGACATGGCCGTCTTCTACCGGACGAACTCGCAGACCCGCGCGCTGGAGGAGATCTTCATCCGCGCCGCGATCCCGTACCGGGTGCTCGGCGGCACGAAGTTCTACGAGCGCGCCGAGATCAAGGACGCCATGGCGTACCTCATCACGGTCGCGAACCCGGCCGACCTGATGGCCCTGCGCCGCATCCTCAACGTGCCGAAGCGCGGCATCGGCTCGGTCACCGAGACCACGCTGCAGCGCTACGCGGACGAGCACGAGACGACCATGCGCGACGCCCTCCGGCACGCCGGCGAGCTCGGGTTCGGCCCTGCAAGGTGCGGAACGCGATCACCGCCTTCGCCGAACTGCTCGACTCCGTGTCCGAGAAGGCGACGACGCAGCCCGTGGTCGACACGCTCACCCAGCTGCTCGACGGTTCCGGCCTGCTCGACAACCTGCGGAAGTCGCCGGACGCGCAGGACGCCGCCCGTGCCGACAACATCGACGAGCTCGTCGCGGTGACGCGGGAGTTCCAGAAGAACAACCCCGAGGGCACGCTCTCCGACTTCCTGACCGAGGTGTCCCTCGTCGCCGCGGCGGACGAGCTCGACGACTCGTCCGGCACGGTGTCGCTCATGACGCTGCACACGGCGAAGGGCCTCGAGTACGACGCGGTGTTCCTCACCGGCGTGGAAGAGGACCTGCTGCCGCACCGGATGTCGGCGAACGAGCCCGGTGGCCTGTCCGAGGAACGCCGGCTGTTCTACGTCGGCATCACCCGCGCCAAGAAGTCGCTGTTCCTGTCGCTGGCGATGACCCGCGCGCAGTTCGGTGACGTCAACGTGGCGATGCCGTCGCGCTTCCTGCAGGAGATCCCCGAGGGGCTCATCGAGTGGAAGCAGTCCCCGGGCATGGCGAACAGTCGCGGCGGGACCGAACCGCGGGCGATCAACGCGCGTCGTGGCACGGGCGGCCCCGGTGGTTCGGGTGCGGGCGGCTCCGGCGGTGGCGGTGGCTACCGCGGCGGTGGCGGCTGGGGCGGCGGCTCGTACGACCGCGCGACGGCGGCGGCGAAGACCCGCCCGAAGACCGAGTGGGCGAACCGGGTGTCCGGGCAGGTCCGCGACAACGGCGACATGGAGCTGGTGGCGGGCGACCGCATCAAGCACGTCGACTTCGGCGAGGGCACGGTCTCCGCGGTCACCGGCCAGGGCGCCAAGCGCATCGCCGAGATCGCGTTCGACTCGGCGGGCCGCAAGAAGCTCCTCATCAAGATCGCGCCGATCGAGAAGCTCTCAGACCGGGCCGGGCCGCGCCAACGATCGGGGCGCTCGGACGGTGATGTGACGTGACGAACCACGGAACCGACATCGAACCGGTGGGGCGGCTCGGTTCGACGTCGGTTCCGTGGTTCGACGCACCCGCGCCGACGCCCGTGCCGACGCCCGTGCCCGCGCCGACGCCCGCGGCAGCGCGCGGCGCTACGGTTGCAGGTGGTCGGCGGTCCACCCCTCGTCGCCGAGCCGGTACTGCAGCCGGCGGTGCATGCGGTCGCGGCTGCCGGCCAGAACTCGACGACGTCCGGCTCGAGCCGCCACGCGACCCACCCCGTCGGCCGCGGCACGTCGTCGCCCGACTCGTCGAGCAGGGCGTTCGCGTCGTCGATGAGGTCCTGCGGCGTGCGCGGCTCGAGCACGGCGGACTGGTCGGCGACGGCCGTGGCGGCCCGCGACTTCGGCGATCGGTCGGCGAACAGCGCGTCCGACTCGTCGTCGGAGAGCTGGACCGTGCGGCCCTCGAAGCGGAGCTGCTGCATCGTCTCCCGCCAGTAGACCTGGAGCGCTGCGTGCGGGTTCCCCTCGAGCTGGGCGTCCGGTGGGGCTCCCGGTCGAGGTGCCGAACACGAGGCCGGCGTCGTCGAGCCGCTTCACGTCGACGGTTCGGGCGCTCACCCGGCCGTCGGCGCCGGCGGTCGCGAGGGTCATCGAGAGCGGTTCGGCGACGTCGCGGTCCTGCGCGGCGTCGATCCACGACCGGGCGACGGCGAACGGGGACGCGGGCGGGTCGGTGAACTCGGGGAACGAGAAGGACGTGTCGCCGGACAGCGGGGCGGAGGGCATGCGCCCAGCCAACCGCGCGTCCGACCGCGACGCTCAGGATGCGGGCTCAGCGGTGCGCGTACCGGCGCATCGCGCGGAGCAGCAGCGGCCCGGGCAGTCGGAGCGCCCACCCCGGCACGACCGCTCGGACGGCGCGGACGAGCCGCACGGCTCGGCGGAAGCGCCGCTCTTCGCGCGGCCCCCACGGGAACCGGTACTGCGTGCGCAGATCCGCCGGCAGCATGCCGACGGTCACGATGCGGACGAGCGGCATCGCCGCGCGCACCCACAGCGGCGCGAACTGCGGGTGCAGCAGGTCGCGGACGACACCGCGTGCGTCGCCGGTGACCACGAGCGTCTCGAGCGTCGTCGCCCAGTACGCGTCGAACTCGGTGACCGAGGTCGGCCAGCGGTCTGCGGGGACCCGCAGGGCGGTGCCGATCGGCGCGTACGCGGCGAGCACGGCTTCGGCCCGGACCGCGTCGACCGGATCGCCGAACAGGTCGTGCGCGCGTCGTGCCGAGTCGAACAGGGTCGCCGCCACCCAGAGCTGCCGGTCCACGTCGTCGGCTCCGGAGACCGGTCGGTGCGCACGCTCCACGAACGACGCCGCGACGGCAGCGTCCGAGTCGGTGCCGACCACGACGGCGTAGACGAACATCAGGGTGTGGGCGAGCCGCTGCTGCGGCCGCCGCGCGAAGTCGGGAGTGCCGCCGGACCCCGCCGCGACGACCGGGTCGGCGATCTGCAGCAGGATGGCACGGCCGCCCGCGGCCACGGGCGCGCTGTCGGCCAGGAACCGACGCAGGCCGCGGTCTGCGACGTCGACCGGTGGCCGGACTGGAGGCGCGGTGGCGGTGGTGCGCGGTGCCTCCAGGCTGTGGACGGGTCACGTCCGCGCCCGTCGGTGACGGTCGCGCAGGACGGGAACACGTCGACGGCGACGGCTGCGACGAGCGCGACCCCACCGGCGACCAGGGACGGCACCAGGGCGGCGGCGTCGACGGGGACGCCCGTGGTGGTGACCAGGAGTGTGGCGACGAGCCAGATCGCCGGGAGCGGCCACAGTCTGGTGGGGTGCGCCCGCGACCACCGCTCCCGCGACCGCGACCACGAGCAGTGGGAGCCAGCGGCCGACCGGTTCGGACCGTGCCGCCAGGCTGGCGGCGGCGGCGACGAGCAGGAGCGCCGCGATCGCGATGAGCCGAGCCGCCGCGGGCATGCGGCGGACACTGGCGTGGACACGGCGGAGCACGGCCCGATGGATATCGAGCCGTGCTCCGCAGAGGCCGTGGTCAGCCCCTCCCCGCGTCAGGAGGGGCCGGAGCCGTCCTCGGTCGCGAGGTTGCGGCCGTCCTCGTCGCTGTCGTGCTCGAACGCGTCGGGGGAGCCCTCGCGGGTGGCCCCACCCGTCGGGCCGTCGTCGGTGCCGTCGCCCGGCTGCGGTTCGACGGTCTCGCCGGCGACCGCGTCGTTGGTGACGGTCTCGAGGCTTCCTCGCGGTCGTCCTCCTGTACGGGCCGGTGTGCTCGGTGTCCACGTCGTCGCCGTGGAACTCGTCGGTCTCCGTCGTTCAGTGATGCCGGGGTCGCTCACCGCGCGCTCCTGTCGTTCGGGGAGTCCCGTCCGCCCTGCTGGGCTGCTGGGACGTTCGGGTCGTGCGGCGGACACCGTTCACCTGGCGGTCACCTCCGGGTCACACCGACGAGGCACACTCGCCGTGCTCGGGGTGGAGCGGGTCGCCAGACGGCGGTCGAGCGACCGCGCCTTCCGCCCGGCCTGAGGCCCGCCCGGGTCTCAGACCCCCGCCCGGCTCAGACCCGCGTGAGCAGCTTCCGCTTCGCGACGTCGGCGAGGCCGAGCGTGCGGTACCCGGCGGACTCGAAGAAGACGGTGATGCGGTCCTCCTCCGTGCTCATCACGACGCCGGTGCCCCACTCGGCGTGCTCGACGTGGGCGTCCGGCGGCCAGACGTCGTCGTTCGCACCGTCGGCCACGTGGGCTGCCCGGTCCATCGCCGTCCCCGACGAGCAGGTGTCGCAGTTGCCGCACGGCTCCGGCAGCTCGTCGCCGAAGTAGCCGAGCAGGAACTGCCGGCGGCACGCGGTCTGTCTCGGCGAGCTCCGCGCATCATCGCGATCCGCGACTTCTCGACCCGTCTCGCGTTCTGCCGCACGGTCTCGCCGCGGCACGCGCCGCGTCCGCCGCGGTGTCCGGACCGTCCGGTACCCGGGCGACACCGTCGACGTCGTCGTGCAGGACACCGGCGTCGAGCAGGGCGCTCAGCGCGCGGCCGGCGGTGCGGGAGGACAGGCCGGAGGCCTCGGCGAGCGCCGACCGCGAGATCGTGCCGGCGGCCGGGACGGCGTCGAACACGGCCCGCACCGATGCGGGTCGGGGCGCACCGGACGCGAAGAACGTGCGCAGGCCGAAGTCCTCGGCGCGGTAGTGCAGGGTCGCGCCGGCGGGCTCGGCGTCCCGCCCGGCGCGTCCGATCTCCTGGTAGTAGGCGTCGACCGACTCGGGCACGTCGGCGTGCACGACGAACCGGACGTCGGGCTTGTCGATGCCCATCCCGAACGCGCTCGTGGCGACCACCACGTCGACGTCGCCGTCGAGGAAGCCGGTGTGGACGCCCTCGCGCTCCGGCACCCGCATGCCGGCGTGGTACGGCCGCGCCCGACGACCGCGGGCGACCAGTGCATCGGCGTACTCCGTCGTCGCGGCGCGGGTGGCGACGTAGACGACGGTGGCCTCGTCGAGTCCGGCGACCTGGTCGACCACGGCCGCTCGCTTCTCGGCGTCCTCGCTGTGCCGGACCACCTCGAGCCGGATGCCGGGGCGGTCGAAGCCCGAGGCGAGCACGAACGGGTCGCGCATGCCGAGCCGTTCGACGATGTCGTCGCGCACCGGGGCGGAGCCGGTCGCGGTCAGCGCGAGCACCGGCGGGCGGCCGAGACGCTCCGCGACCTCGCCGAGCGCGAGGTAGTCGGGGCGGAAGTCGTGCCCCCAGGACGAGATGCAGTGCGCCTCGTCGACGGCGACCAGGGCGACGCCGGCGTCGCGGAGTCGTTCGATCACGTCGTCCTTCACGAGCTGTTCGGGCGCCAGGAACACGTAGCCGACCTCGCCCGCCGCGACCGCGTCCCAGGCCTCGGCGACGTCCCGTGCCTTCCGCGTGGCGTTCATCGCGACGGCGCGGGGAGCGTGCTCGTGGTGTTCGAGTCCGACGACCTGGTCCTCCTGCAGCGCCACGAGCGGGGAGACGACCACGACGACGCCCTCGAGTCGAGGCCGGCGACCTGCAGATCGCGGACTTCCCCGAACCGGTCGGCATCACGGCGAGGGCGTCACGTCCGCCGAGCACGGCGTCGATCACCGACTCCTGGTCGGCGCGGAGGTGCCAGTCGCGGAACACGTCGGCGGTGTGGGTATGGAGAGCGTCAATCACCGATCCACTCAGCGTCGAATCGGACGCTGGGGCGGGACACCGGCGCCGCGCGCAGCGGCCGATGCGCCCACCGGAGCCGACCCGCGCTTCCCTCCCCGTCCGCACCGGACCGGGGCGTCCGCGCACCGGACGTCCACCGACTAGCGCCAGGCCCGGGTCCGGCCGTGTTGTCTCGACATCGAGCGACCCTCGATGGTGAGTGCGCGACCGGGAAACCGATGCTGATCGCACGAACCGTGCGGGAAGAAGAACAGCGTGGATCTTTTCGAGTACCAGGCCAGGGACCTCTTCGAGTCCTACGGCGTCCCCGTCCTCCAGGGCATCATCGCCGACACCCCGGAAGAAGCACGGGCAGCCGCCGAGAAGATCGGTGGCGTCGTCGTCGTCAAGGCGCAGGTGAAGGTCGGCGGTCGCGGCAAGGCCGGCGGCGTCAAGGTCGCGAAGACCCCCGACGAGGCGTTCGAGCACGCGCAGGCGATCCTCGGCCTCGACATCAAGGGCCACACGGTCAAGCGCGTCATGGTCGCCCAGGGTGCCGACATCGCCGAGGAGTTCTACTTCTCGGTGCTGCTCGACCGGGCGAACCGCTCGTACCTCTCGCTCACCAGCGTCGAGGGCGGCATGGAGATCGAGCAGCTCGCGGTCGAGAAGCCCGAGGCGCTCGCCCGTGTCGAGGTGAACCCCCTCACCGGCATCAACAAGGAGGCCGCGCTCGACATCGCGGCCCAGGCGAACTTCCCGTCCGAGTTGCAGGACGCCGTCGCCGACGTCTTCGTGAAGCTCTACGACGTCTACGCCGGCGAGGACGCCACCCTCGTCGAGGTCAACCCGCTCGTCCGCACGGGCGACGGCCGGATCCTCGCGCTCGACGGCAAGGTCTCGCTCGACGAGAACGCCGACTTCCGC
This sequence comes from Curtobacterium sp. AC273, assembly GCF_979253735.1. Classification (NCBI taxonomy): domain Bacteria; kingdom Bacillati; phylum Actinomycetota; class Actinomycetes; order Micrococcales; family Microbacteriaceae; genus Curtobacterium; species Curtobacterium sp. AC273. Next base: position 177,808 of record NZ_CEEDDU010000014.1, read on the forward strand.
CACGAGGGACACAAGCAACTCGAGGACACCGCGAGCGAGGACCCGCTCGAGGCCAAGGCGAAGGCCCACGGCCTGAACTACGTGAAGCTCGATGGCGAGATCGGGGTCATCGGCAACGGTGCCGGTCTCGTGATGTCGACGCTCGACGTCGTCGCCTACGCCGGAGAGCGCCACGGCGGCGTGAAGCCCGCGAACTTCCTCGACATCGGCGGCGGCGCCTCGGCCGAGGTCATGGCCAACGGCCTCGACGTCATCCTCGGGGACCCGCAGGTGAAGAGCGTCTTCGTCAACGTCTTCGGCGGCATCACCGCCCGCGACGCCGTCGCGAACGGCATCGTCGCCGCGCTCGGCATCCTCGGCGACGCGGCCACCAAGCCGCTCGTCGTGCGCCTCGACGGCAACAAGGTGGAAGAGGGTCGCGCGATCCTGGCGGAGGCGGCACACCCGCTCGTCACCGTCGTCGCGACCATGGACGATGCGGCCGAGAAGGCCGCCGAGCTCGCCGCAGCGGCGTAAGGAGCGGAAGCAACATGTCGATCTTCCTCAACAAGGACTCCAAGGTCATCGTCCAGGGCATCACCGGCGGCGAGGGCACCAAGCACACCGCGCTCATGCTCAAGGCCGGCACCCAGGTCGTCGGCGGCGTGAACGCGCGCAAGGCCAGCACGACCGTCACCCACGACGACGTCACCCTGCCGGTGTTCGGCTCGGTGCGCGAAGCCATCGACACCACCGGTGCCGACGTCTCGATCGTCTTCGTCCCGCCGGCGTTCGCGAAGGACGCCGTGATGGAGGCCATCGACGCCGAGATCCCCCGCGTCGTCGTCATCACCGAGGGCATCCCGGTGCAGGACGCCGCGGTGTTCTGGGCGCACGCGAAGGCCCTCGGCGGCAAGACCCGCATCATCGGCCCGAACTGCCCCGGCATCATCACGCCCGGTGAGTCCCTCGTGGGCATCACGCCGGCGTCGATCACCGGCAAGGGGCCGATCGGTCTCGTCTCGAAGTCGGGCACGCTGACCTACCAGATGATGTACGAGCTGCGTGACCTGGGCTTCTCGACGGCCATCGGCATCGGTGGCGACCCCGTCATCGGGACGACCCACATCGACGCGCTCGCCGCGTTCGAGGCCGACCCCGAGACCGAGGCGATCGTGATGATCGGTGAGATCGGTGGCGACGCGGAAGAGCGCGCGGCCGAGTACATCAAGGCACACGTCACGAAGCCGGTCGTCGGCTACGTCGCGGGCTTCACCGCGCCGGAGGGCAAGACGATGGGCCACGCCGGCGCGATCGTGTCCGGTTCCGCCGGCACGGCCGAGGCGAAGAAGCAGGCGCTCGAGGCGGCCGGCGTGAAGGTCGGCAAGACGCCGTCCGAGACGGCCGCGCTGCTGCGCGAGGTGGTCGCGAGCAAGTAGCGCTCACGACCCGGGAGCAGTCGGACGGGAGGCACGGTGCCAGCTGGCACCGTGCCTCCCGTCGATTGCGCCACCTGTCCGTACCCTTGCGGTTACGTAACCGAGTGGTACACATGGTGCATGGACGCGATCTGGGGAGCACTGGCCGACGGACACCGGCGGACCATGCTCGGCGGCGCTGCGCGACCGGCCGATGACGGTGAACGAACTCGCCGACCTCGTGCCGATCGCGCGGCCCGGCGTCTCCCGGCACCTCCGCGTGCTGCGCGAGTCCGGCCTCGCCGAGGCCGAACCGGACGCGCAGCGACGGGTGTACCGGCCCGGACCGAGCCCCTGACCGAGATCGACGAGTGGCTGCGGCCCTACCGCGATCGGTGGGACCAGCGCCTCGACGCGCTGGACACCGAGGTGGCCCGTGGCCGACACGAACGGAAGGCACGAGGATGACGACGACGACGTCCGGCACGGTCCGGATCGAGCAGGACGGCACCGGGACGGTGCAGATGGACCGGGTCTACCCGACCGGGATCCACGACCTCTGGGACGCGATGACCGTCCCGGATCGACTGGCGCGGTGGCTCGTGGTGTCGCTCGAGGGCACCCCGGCGCTCGGCGCCACCGTGCACGCGCAGTTCACCAGCCACTGGGACGGCACCGTCCGCATCGACACGTGCGACCGCCCCGAGCACGTCAGCGTCACGATGACCTCCGGCGGCGCGACGACCGTGACCGAGGCCTGGCTCACCGCCGTGGACGACGGGCACACCCGGCTCGTGCTCGAGGAACGCGGGTTCCGCGCCGACGAGGTGGCGGACCACGGCGCCGGGTGGCAGGTGCACGTGGAGGACCTCGGCACCGTGCTCGCGGGCGGGTTCCCGAAACGGTGGCTGCCGCGCTGGCAGGCGCTTCAGCGCGGGTACGTCGACTCGCTCTCCTGAGGGTCCTGCAGAGCGTCCCAGCGGCGGGCCATGGGGTGCTTGCCCTCGCAACTGGAAGCGATATGCAACATATCGAATCGGCTAACGTTGCCGCGTGCTCCCAGTACATCTCCGCGATCATCATCGCTGCCCCGGCCGCCCTCGGCGTCGCCGCCGTCCTCATCCGCTGCATCGCGCGTCGCTGGCCGGGCGACGACGGCGTCGCCGGCCCCCGGTCCGGCTCGTGACCGCCACGACCGACGAGTCGCTCCCGACGGCGCGACGCGCGGGCGCAACTGGCCCGCGTCGTCGGCAACGTCCTCGTCCTGGCCGTCTGCGTTCGCCGTACCGGGACGTGGGTGCTCGGGCGTGGCCTGGACTCCCGCGCGCGGTGTTCGCCGCCATCGCGATCGCCACGCTCTCGCGCAACTGGTGTGGCGGGATGATCCCCGACCGGCGTCTGCAACGTCGGGCGGGGGGTGCCACCGAACACCAAGTCGTCGTGGCGCTGGTGCCCGTCTACAACGAGGACCCCGCCGCCCTCCGGCGATGCCTCCGCTCCTTCTTCGAGCAGACCCGTCGGCCGGACGTCGTCGCGGTGGTCGACGACGGCTCCACGGCGGCGGACTACGCGGACGTCCGGGACTGGTTCAAGCGCCACGGCTGCAGCGGCCTATGTCGGTTTGACTGTGGACCCGGACCGAGAACCGCGGCTAGCGTCACGCGCAGGTCCGCGGGCTCGAGATGGCCGGCGAGGCGGACATCGTCATCACGGTGGACAGCGACAGCATCCTCGACCGCCGAGCCGTCCGGAACGGGCCCGTGCCGTTCGCGCGGACCCGAAGGTGCAGTCCGTCGCAGCGCTCATCCTCACCACGAACTACCGCGGCAGCCTGCTCGCCCGGTGGATGGACGTCTCGTGTCTCGGTCTCCAGCTGTTCGAGCCGATCGGCCTTCCTCGCGCTTCCGTGCGGTCATGGTGAACTCGGGCGGGTGCGCGCTGTACCGGGCGGCCGTGGTCCGGGACAACGTCGACGCGTACCTCGGCGAGACGATCCTCGGTCGTCCCGTCCAGTTCTCGGACGACAGCATGCTCACCCTCTTCGCGCTCCGCCGGGACGTGGGTCCAACGGGAGGACTGCTTCGCCTTCACGCTGATGCCGACCGGCTTCGACTACCACGTCCGGCAGCAGCTCCGGTGGATGCGCGGTTCGATCATCCGGTCGATCTGGCGGATGCGCTACCTGCCGCTCGACCGGGCCGCGTACTGGTTGCAACTCGTCGAGTGGGTGCTCTACGCCCTGGTCACCGCGACACTCGTGGCCCTCGTCGTCGACGGCACGCTGTTCGACTGGAGGATGATCGCAGCGGACTCGCCGCGGCGGTCGCGCTGTACGTCTCCGCCGTGCTGCGGTACGCCCTGGTCGTGCGCTCCCGGACCAGAGCGCAAAGCGCAGCGGGTGCTGACCCTCGCCACCGCGCCGTTCGCGGCCGTCTGGGGGCTTCGACGGTGCTCCGCGTGCTCCGCTGGTACGCCATCGCCACCTTTGTCCGGACGGGCTGGGGGATGCGCGACGAGATCGAGGTGCAGGACACGACCGTCCTGCGGTGACACCGCGCGGCTCACCCCGGCGCTGCGCATCCGCCACGTAATCCTCGCTGCGATGAACCGCCTGGGAACCGCACTGCTCGCCGCGATCGAGGCGGTCGTGACGGTCGGCGTCGGCCTCTGGATCGCCCTGGTCCCGCTGACCCTGCTCTGGGGCTTCGAGTACGGCCTGCAGATCGACTGGGACGTCTTCTGGAAGGCCACGGGCAGCGTCTGGCTCGTCGGGCACGGCGTCGACGTGTCGTTCCTGCTCGGGGCCGCGCTGGCGAAGTCCTCCGGGGTGAGCGGTTGCCGCCGACCCGATCCACGTCACGCTCGCGGCGCTGGGCTTCGCGATCGTGACGGCCTGGCTCGCCGCCACGTGCCGGCCGAGCGGTTCGCCAGAGACCGAGCACCGGACGACGGGCCTCCTGGTCGGCACGGTGGTCGTCGCGGCCCTCGGGCTCCTGGTCGCGCTGTCGACCCGGTCCGCGGCCACGCAGCCGACGATCCTGGCTGGCCGTCGTCCTGCCGGCGCTCTGGTTCGGGATCCCGGCGCTCGCGACCTCCGAGGTTCCTGCCGTCGTCGGCGCGGCCTGCCCGCCGACGTGCTCACGCAGCGCGTGCTGGACCTGCTCGACCGGGTCCCGGCGACGTGGCGCGCGGTGGCGGCGTTCGGACTCCGCGCGAGGACCGTGGCCACCGCGGCGGTCGTCGCCGTTGCCGGGGTCGTCGTCGCGCTCCTGCTCTTCACCTCGTTCGCCGAGGTCATCTCGCTCTACGAGCGGTCGCACGCCGGCATCGTCGGCGGCATCGCGCTCACGGTCGGGCAGCTCGCGTTCCTGCCGGACTTCGTCGGCTGGGCGACCTCGTGGCTGGTCGGCCCCGGCTTCACGATCGGCACCGGGTCGAGCGTGTCCCCGATCGGCACCATCCTCGGGCCGATCCCGGGCCTGCCGGTGTTCGGCGCACTGCCGGCGTCCGGCCACACGTTCGGGCTGGTCTGGGTGCTCGTGCCCGTCGTCGCCGGGTTCGCCGCCGGTGGTCTCCTGCGCCCGCTGCTCGTGGCGGCCCTCGGCAGGGCGAACTCGGCCCTGCACCGGGCGCTCGGTGGCGTCGCCGCCGGTCTGGTCGCCGGCGTGCTCGCGGGCCTCGTCGCCTGGCTCACCTCCGGCTCGTTCGGCCCCGGTCGGCTCGCCGACGTCGGCCCGTACGCGCTCGTGGTGGGGGCCTTCGCCGCCCTCGAGGTCGGGCTGCCGGCGGTCGTGGCGCTCGCTGCCGGGAGCGACCTGGTCCGGATGCCCGAACGCGGCTGGGGCCGCGAGCGCTGGCACGAGTCCGAGGACGAGACCGACGACGCGGTCGCCGAGCACGAGGATCGCTGCTCGCCGCGCTCGACCAGGCCGGGGCCGGTCGGACGACGAACGTGCACCGGTTCGTGGTCGAGGAGACCCACGGCGCGACCGAGCCGGCCGCGCGACGAGGGTCGCCGACGACCGTCGACCAGCCCACCGAGCCGATCGGCGATGACGACGATCCCGAGGTGCCGAAGGGCGGGGCGCGACCTGCCGGGCGGTCCCGATCGCCGCCGGGACCGGCCGCGTGGCGGAGCCCGCCGAGCGGTCGGGAGGCGAGCCGTGCCTCCAGGCCGACCGCCGACACGGACGCCGGTGCCGGTGCCGGTGCGGGCGCTGGTGCTGATGCCGATCCCGATGCCGACGTCGCCCTGCCGGACTGGGCGCGCACCGACGTCGTGGCGGCGGACCGCGTCGCCGATGCCCCGCGACCCGCACGTGGCGGAACCGGCCGGCGCGATCCGCGACCGGCTGCGCGGCGCGGCGGACGGGGTGCGCGAGCGGGCTTCGGTGAAGCTCCGCGACCGCGTGACCGGTGCCGACGCCGAACGCGACGACCACCGCCCCGCTGACGCGGAACCTCCTGCCGACCGCTCCCGGCACCGAGGCGCAGCCGGCGTTCCCGTGGAGCACCGAGGAGTTCGTGGCGGGACGCGACGACGTGGACGAGGACGCTCCCGAGCCGGACGCGTGCGCCCCCAGGCCGCGCCGTCGGGACTCCGAAGTGGGACGCGACCGACCAGATCCCTGACGAAGAACTGCCGTGGTGGCGGCGTCCGGAAGGGCGACCGGTAGCGCCGATCGGCAGAACCGCCGTCGCACGACGACCGGCCCGGTAGAGGTTGGTCCCGTGCTCGAACTGGTCGTCCTGATCTCCGGTGCCGGCTCGAACCTCCGGGCCCTGCTCGACGCGACCCTCGACGCGGAGTACCCCGCCCGGGTCGTCGCCATCGGTGCCGACCGCGACGCCGAGGGGCTCCAGCTGGGCGAGGAGTACTCGATCCCGACCTTCACGGTGCCGTTCTCGCGGTTCGACTCGCGCGAGGAGTGGGGCCGCGAGCTGGCCGCGCAGATCCGACCGTGGACGCCGGACCTCCTGGTGCTGTCCGGCCTCATGCGCCTGCTGCCGCCCGCGGTGGTGGGTCCGAGTTCGGCCCCGCGATCATCAACTACCCGCACCCGCGTACCTGCCCGAGTTCCCCGGCGCCCACGGCGTGCGGGACGCCCTCGCGGCCGGGGTGAACGAGACCGGCGCCAGCGTGATCAAGGTCGACGACGGCGTCGACAGCGGCCCGATCCTGGCGCAGGAACGCGTCCCGGTGCTGCCGGGCGACTCCGGAGTCGACGCTGCACGACCGCATCAAGCCCGTCGAGCGACGCCCTGCTCATCCAGACCATCCTCGACATCGCCAACGGCACCACCGACCTGAAGGGCACCCCCGAGCGCATGAGCGTGCACGCAGCCGACCCCAGCCTGTACCGCGACCGGGACACCGTCCCCGTGCGGCAGGCGCTCATCTCGGTGAGCGACAAGTCCGGGCTGCTCGAGCTGCCTGGCACTCGCCGAGTCCGGTGTCGAGATCGTGTCGACCGGTTCCACGGCGCAGACCATCCGTGACGCCGGGTTCGCGGTGACCGACGTCGCTTCCGTGACGGGCTTCCCGGAGTCCCTCGACGGCCGTGTGAAGACGCTGCACCCGTCGGTGCACGCCGGGCTGCTGGCCGACCTCCGTCTCGAGTCGCACGAGCAGCAGCTCGGCGAGCTCGGCATCGAGCCGTTCCAGCTCGGTGGTCGTCAACCTCTACCCGTTCGTCGAGACGGTGGCCGCCGGCGCCGACACCGCGACCGTGGTCGAGAACGTCGGCATCGGCGGCCCCGGCGATGGTCCGCGCGTCGGCGAAGAACCACCCGAACGTGGCGATCGTCGTGTCGCCCGGGTCCTACGCCGAGGTCGTCGAGGCCGTCCGGCCGGTGGTACCACGCTCGAGCTCCGGGAAGCGCCTCGCCGCGCAGGCCTTCGCGCACACCGCCGCGTACCACAACGCGGTCGCGTCGTACTTCGCGAGCGACGTGGTCGCCGCTGCCGCCGCCGAGCCGACGACCAAGGTGCGTGACATCGAGACGCCCGGGGCCTTCGACGAGCACCTTGCCGTCACCGCCGACCTGTCCAGCACGCTCCGCTACGGCGAGAACGCGCACCAGGCGGCTGCGCCTTCTACACGAGCGAGGGTGGCACCGGGATCGCCCAGGCGACGCAGCTGCACGGCAAGGAGATGTCGTACAACAACTACGTCGACGCCGACGCCGCCGTCCGTGCCGCGTACGACTTCGACGGCCTCGCCGTCGCGATCATCAAGCACGCCAACCCGTGCCGGCATCGCGATCGCGTCCGCCGGACGCCGTCGACCCGATCGGCCTCGGCGCACGCCTCGGCCCACGCCTGCGACCCGCTGTCCGCCTTCGGTGGCGTGATCGCGGCCGAGCCGCCGGTGACGGTCGGCATGGCCGAGATGGTGAAGGACATCTTCACCGAGGTCGTCGTCGCGCCGGCGTTCGACCCCGAGGCCGTCGAGATCCTGTCCCGCAAGAAGAACATCCGCCTGCTCACGCTGCCCGCCGACTTCGCCCTCGCCCCGCGCGAGGTCAAGCAGATCTCCGGTGGCTTCCGCCTCGTGCAGGACGTGCCGACCGCTTCACCGGCTTCGACCAGTCGATCGTGGAACCTCGTCGCTGGCGAGCCGGCGGATCGACCAGACCCTCGCCGACCTGGCGTTCGCGTGGAAGGCGAGCCGTGCGGTGAAGTCGAACGCGATCCTGCTCGCGAACCAGGGCGCGAGCGTCGGGGTCGGCATGGGGCAGGTCAACCGGGTCGACGCGTGCCACCTCGCGGTGACCCGTGCGGGCGAGCGTGCCGCGGGAGCGTCGCCGCCTCGGACGCGTTCTTCCCGTTCGCCGACGGGCTACAGGTGCTCCTCGACGCTGGGGTCCGCGCGGTGGCGCAGCCGGGTGGCAGCGTCCGCGACGACGAGGTCATCGCCGCCGCGACGGCAGCGGGCGTGACGATGTACTTCACGGGCGAGTGGCACTTTTCCACTGGACGCGGTGGCCGGTGGCCGGTGGCCGGTGGGCGGTGGCTCCGGCGACCCGGCCGTCTGGTCGGGCGCTCCGGATTTCGTCCATCCGTTGTGGGAATGTCCGGCACCCTATTGCGCGTTGAGAGTCACTGTGAATAGTCTGTAAGGCTCCGCGACAGGCACGCCGACGGCCCCGCACCACAGGAACACCACGGGTCGGCGGCACCGCGGACACAACGGTGACGAAGACGACGACTGGAGTGACGATGAACACGACGACCGGAATCGTGGCGACGGATGCCCGTGCGGATGTCGTGTCCCTCGTGGGGACCGCTCCTGATGCACGACCGTTCGGGGGTGCGCTCGTCACACGAGACCCGCCCCGGCCGAGCCGGCCGTCCGCCGCACCCGTACCGGGGTGCGCCCGCCGTCACGGCACCGCTGTCCGCGTAGGCTGTCTCACAGCCACCGGACGGCCGATCGCCGGCTCGGCCGACGACACTGGAAGCCACGGGCCCGCGCGAGCCCACGCCTGAACCGGGGGACGACTGTCTCCCGGTACACTCCGACCGAACCGACGCCGCTCGACCAGCGGCGGCGGGCGACCGCGACGCGACCGCAGCGCTTTTCCGACCAGGGTGGGCCCCGGCCCGGGTCGCGCCCGACCTGACCTCTCGGCCGACGACCACCACGCACGGACACCGGCCTCCAGACCGGACCTGCCGCGACAGCGGCTCCCGGCCGCAGGCTCCCGGCACGACGCACGAGGACGCAACCGCATGTCCAAGACGCCAGACCAGGCGCGCCCGTCCACCGACCGCCCATCGACCTTCCGCGCGATCGCGCAGATTCCTACCTACGTGAAGCCCTACAAGGGCCGCCTCATCGCCGGCATGGCCGCGGCGATGGGAGCCTCCCTCTTCGTCGCGCTCGCGATCCCCTGCCACGTCCTGCAGTGGCTCGTCGACGGCCCGCTGTCCTCGAAGCGACTCCGCGCAGATCTGGCCGGCCGGCCTCGGCGTGCTCGCCCTCGGCATCCTCGAGGCGTTCTTCATCGCCTCGCGCCGCCGCACGGTGATGCGCCCGTCGAGCCGCATCGAGACGAGCATGCGGGAACGCGTTCTACGCGAAGCTGCCAGGACCTGCCGGTGGCGTTCCACGACCGCTGGGAGTCGGAACTGTGCCTGCTGTCCCGGTCGGTCTCCGACCTGTCGCTCATCCGCCGCTGGCTGGCGTTCGGCGTCGTCCTGCTCGTCGTCAACATCGTCACGATCGTCGTCGGCTTCGTCGTGCTGTTCACCTCGGGTGGCTGCTCGGCCTGATCTTCCTCATCGCGGCCCAGATCCCGCTCTGGATCAACGGGACTGCTGTTCGAACGCCGGTACTCCGTCGTCGCGCGCCGCCCCAGCCAGGACCAGGTGGAGACCTCGACGAGCGTCCGTCGATCAGCTGGTGCACGGCATCCGCGTGCTCAAGGCGTTCGGTCGCGGCGGCCACAAGCTCGAGGAGTTCAGCGAGCAGGCCGAGGCGCTCCGCGGCACCGAGATCAAGAAGGCGAAGGCCATCGCGAGCATCTGGCTGTGGCTGCTGCTCGTGCCGGACGTCGCGTTCGCGCTGTGTCTCCTCGCGGGCATCTACCTCGCGTCGCAGGGCTAGCTGTCCGTGGTGGGCAAGCTGTTCGCGTTCTTCGCGACCGCGACGGTGCCGCGGTTCCCGATCGAGTCGATCGGCTTCCTGCTCTCGATGACGTTCGACACCCGCACGGCGGTCGACCGCTTCTTCGAGGTGATGGACTCCGAGAACGACGATCACGGACCCCGAGCACCCGAAGACGATCGCCGAGCCGCACGGTGCGCTGTCGTTCAACGCGGTGCACTTCCGGTACCAGGACTCCGCGCCGCAGGTACCCCGACCTGATCAACGGGGTCGAGCCTGGCAGTCGAGCCGGGCGAGACGATGGCGCCTATCGGACTCACCGGCTGCGGCAAGACCACGCTGCTGTCGCTGTTGCCGCGGCAGCACGACGTGACCGGTGGGCTCGGTGACGATCGACGGGGTCGACATCCGTGACCTCACCCGCGAGGAGCTGCGCCGCCACGTCGGCGTCGCCTTCGAGGACGCCACCCTGTTCCTCGACGATGGTGCGTGAGAACGTGCTGCTCGGTCGCCCGGACGTACCGGTGCCGAGGCGGACGCCCTGATGCGCGAGGTGCTCGACATCGCGCAGGCCTCGTTCGTGGACGACCTGCCCGACGGCGTCGACACCCGGGTCGGGGAAGAGTGGACTGTCCCTGTCGGTGGGCAGCGGCAGCGACTCGCACCCTCGCCCGTGCGATCGCGGCCCGGCCGTCGGTGCTCGTCCTCGACGACCCGCTGTCCGCGCTCGACGTCGACACCGAGGCGCGGGTCGAGGCGGGTCTCCGCCGCGTCCTCGCGAGACCACGTCGCTCATCGTGGCGCTACCGTCCGTCGACGGTGATCGCCCGCGGACCGCGTCGCACTCGTGGAGAACGGCGTCGTCACCGTCTGCGTCGGCACCACACTGGGAGCTGATGGCCACCAACGACCACTACCGCTACGTCATCTCGTCGCTCGACGAGGACGACGCCACCGCACGAGAGGAGGCGATGGCATGAGCCAGCAGGAGAAGAACCTGCCGGTCGACACGTCGGCCGGGCCTGGAGGCGCGGATCCCGTCGTCGACGACATCGCCGACACGCCTCTGCCGCGCCCGTCACTGCATCGATCACCACCCTGGGCGTGCGCGGCGAGGAGCGTGAGGACTTCACCAAGGCGGAGGCAGCAAAAGCGCCTGCGGCGCTCGGCTCCCTCGCCCTGCTCGGTTCCCTCGCGGCCCCGCTCAAGCTGCGCCTGGTGCTGCTCGGCATCGTCGTGGTCGTCTCCACGGCGGGTACCGTCGCGAGGGCCGGCGCTCATCGCGTGGGGATCGACAACGCCCTGCCGGCGGTGCTCGACCGGAACGATGGGTGCCGGCGTTCGCGGTCGTCGCGACGTCACATCGTCGTCGCCGTCCTCGGTGCGGTGCTCGACCGCCCTGGTACACGTGGCTCGCGGCGCGGATCAGCCAGGCGATCCTGTTCGACCTGCGCAAGCGGGTGTCCCTGCACACGCAGCGGCTGTCGCTCGAGTTCCACGAGACCTACACGTCCGGTCGGATCATCTCCCGCCAGACGAGTGACCTCGACTCCATCCGGGAGCTCCTCGACTCCGGCTTGAACCAGCTCATCCAGGGCGTGCTCTACATGGTGTTCACCGCCGTGGCCCTGGTGCTGCTCGACCCGACGTCCGGCCTCGTGCTCGCGGTGTCGCTCGTGCCGCCTGGTTCCTGATCCGCTGGTTCCAGAAGAACTCGCAGACGCTGTTCCGGGCCACCCGGGTCACCTCGGCGCGCGTGATCGTGCACTTCGTCGAGACAGACCGGCATCCGGGCGGTGCAGGCGTTCCGCAAGGAGTCCCGCAACCGCGACGAGTACGGCGGCTTCGTCGAGGACTACCGGGTCGCGAACACCAAGGTGTTCAACCTGTTCGGCACGTTCGACCCGGTCCTCGTCCTGATCGGCAACGCCACGCTCGCGGCGGTCGTCATCGTCGGCGGCTTCCGCATCGTCGGCGGGACGCTCGAGGTCGGCGCGCTGCTCGCGGTCGCGCTGTACGCCAAGCGCTTCTTCGACCCCGCGCAGGAACTCGCGATGTTCTACAACGGGTACCAGTCGGCGTCCGCGGCGATGGAGAAGATCTCCGGCGTGCTCGAGGAACGGCCGAGCGTGCCGGACCCCGCGAAGCCGGTGAAGGTCACCGACGCCTCCGGCAAGATGGACTTCGACGACGTCGTGTTCGCCTACAACAAGGGCAAGGTCGTGCTCCCGAGTTCGACCTGCACATCCCGGCGGGGCAGACCATCGCGCTCGTCGGGTCCACCGGTGCCGGCAAGTCGACGCTCGCGAAGCTCATGGCGCGCTTCTACGACCCCTCGCAGGGTCCGTGCAGCTCGACGGGGTGGACCTGCGCGAGATCGACCCGAAGGACATGCGCCGCGCGATCGTCATGGTCACGCAGGAGGCGTACCTGTTCTCCGGCACCGTCGCCGACAACATCGCGCTCGGCAAGCCGGGGGCCTCCCGCGCCGAGATCGAGGCGTCGGCGAAGGCGGTCGGCGCGCACGAGTTCATCATGGCGCTGCCCGACGGGTACGACACCGACGTGAACAAGCGCGGTGGTCGGGTCTCGGCGGGTCAGCGGCAGCTGCTCTCGTTCGCGCGGGCGTTCATCGCCGACCCGAAGGTGCTCATCCTCGACGAGGCGACGGCGTCGCTCGACATCCCGTCCGAGCGGCTCGTGCAAGAGGGCCTGGAGACCCTGCTCGCGGACCGGACGGCCGTGATCATCGCGCACCGCCTCTCCACCGTCGCGATCGCCCACCGGGTGCTCGTGATGGAGTACGGCCGGATCGTCGAGGACGGCACACCGGAGGACCTCATCTCCGGCACCGGTCGGTTCGCCCAGCTGCACGCGGCCTGGCGCGACTCGCTCGTGTAACGCCTCGGACGACCGCCCTGCCGCACCCGCGACGAACATCGCGCCCCGTCACCACGGGGCGCGATGTTCGTGTCCGGGCGCGATGCACGCGATCGACGTGGTTGGCTTGCCCCATGAGCAACGACAGCGTGCAGCCCGGCGGCGTCGCCCTGCGCGACCCCTTCTACGGGGCACCCTTCGCCGAGGCCGTCCGACGGTTCTGGCGGAAGTACACGGTCTTCACCGGACGGGCGTCCCGCTCCGAGTTCTGGTGGTGGTGGATCACCTCGTTCGCCATCGGGCTCGTGCTGCAGCTCGTGCCGCAGGCGTTCACGCCGAACACCCCGGTGCTCGAGAACCCGGTCGGCTCCTACCTGTTCATGCTGTGGGTGCTCGTGACCCTGATCGGTTCGCTCGCCCTCGGCGCCCGACGCCTGCACGACGCGAACCTGTCCGGCTTCTGGCAGTTCCTGCACATCCTGGTCGGCATCGGATCGCTCGTGCTGTTCGTCATGTTCCTGCTGCCCTCGAACCCGAAGGGCGCCCGGTTCGACGCCTGATCCGCGTCGATCCGATCCGGGTCGATCCGATCCGTGTCGATCCGTGAGCGGTCAGAACGGTCGTCCGCATCGTGGCGGGCGACCAGCGCGCGCGACGCATGTCGATCCTCCAGGCCGACGGCCCCTGCACGAGCGGCGTGCCCTCGGCGCGGTAGTGCTCGTGCGCCCGGCCCTCGTGGTGGACCGGGGGGCAGTCCGCCGGACCGGACCACGCGCACCACGGCAGGTCGGCTCCTCGTGGGCCATCACCTTGCCGACGGCGCGCGACGCACGGGAGCCGAGCGCTGCCGCGACGGTCCCCGTAGGTCATCACGCGTCCGGCCGGGATGAGCCGCACGACCTCGGCGACGGCGGCCCCGAAGTCGGCCGGGTCGTCCTCGGACACCGCTAGAGCGTCAGGACCACGCAAGTGGTCGCCGTACTGGGTCTCGCGGACGACCTCGAACCCGACGGCACGGAAGAACGCCTCGGGGCTGTCGTCGCCACCGGGCTCGTACACGACGGTCAGGCGCTCGAGCCCGCGGCTGCGCCGCCGTCCGCCAGCCCGTGCACGGCGAAGCGCCCGACACCGCGGCCCTGCGCCGTGGCGGAGACGTTCACGCGCCAGATCGCGCTGCGCAGTTCTTCCTCGGAGTTGTCCTGGTCGAAGGTGCCGATGATCATGCCGACGACGTCGTCGCCGTCGAGCACGACACGGGTCCACGCGGAGCTCGGCTTCACGTCGGACTCCGCGACGCCGTAGGTCGTCGGCTGCACGAACTGCTCCTGCCCGGGCTTGAGCGTGAGGGAGCTGGCCGCGGCAGCGGTCGAGGCAGGAGAGTTCTTCGAGGCGGAGGTCCGTCATGCCGCTCAGGCTAACGGTGCGACCCGTCCGGGGCCAGCGCGACGGGGAGACCGATACCGCACCGTTGCTGCACCGACGGCGCGGTATGGTCGCGACATGGCAGAACATCGGCGTGGGGCGAACCTCCCGTCGATCGAGCGGGTTCAACCGCACCGTCGTGCTCGACGCGGTGCGCCGCTCGCCCGACGGACTCAGCCGCGTGGAGCTCGCGTCGCGCACCGGCCTCAGCGCGCAGACGGTGTCGAACGTCACGCGGTTCCTCATCGAGGCGGGGATGATCGCCGAGTCGGGCACGGTCGTGTCCGGTCGCGGCAAGCCCCGCACCATCCTCCGGCTCGAGGCCGGCAGCCGCTACGCCGTCGGGGTGCACGTCGACCCGGCCGTCGTCACCTACGTGCTGCTCGACCTCGCCGGCACCGTCGTCGCCGAGACCACGACCTCGACGCCCACCGCCGACGACCCGTCCGAGGTCGTCCGCACCATCGCGACGGCGGTCGACCGGCTCGTCACCGACGCCGAGATCGACGTCGACGCGGTGCTCGGCGTGGGCATCGCGAGCCCCGGCCCGATCGACGTCGACGCCGGCGTGGTGCTCGATCCGCCGTTCCTGCCGCGGTGGCGGGACGTCCCTGCGCGATGCGCTCGCCGAGGCCACCGGCTACCCGGTGCTGCTCGAGAAGGACGTCACCGCCGCGGTCGTCGGCGAGATGTTCCTGGCGGGGGAGTCCTCGGCGCGGAACTTCGCCTTCGTGTACTTCGGCACCGGGTTCGGCGTCGGCCTGGTCGTCGACCACGAGCCCGTGCGCGGCGTCGGGTCGAACGCGGGCGACGCCGGGCACATCATGGTCGACCAGGGCGCCCTCGCGGGGACCCCGGACAGCGCCGGGACCCGCGGCGAGGTCGGGGCCGCCGTCGCGCCGGACCGGCTCGTGCAGATCGGCCGGTCACGTGGACTGGCCCTGTCCGGCGCGGACACCGGCGACGGGGTGGCCGAGGTCGACCGCGCGTGGGACGAGCTGGCGGCGGCGATCGACGCGGGGGACCCGACGGCGATCGGGCTCGCCGAGGACGCCGGGGCGGTCATGGGCAACGCGGTCGTCCTCATCGTGAACCTGCTCGACATGGACCGCGTGGTGTTCGGCGGTCCGTTCTGGTCGCGGGTGTCGAGTGCCGCGCTGCCCGCGGCACGGGCGGCGATCGTCGACTCGCCGTTGCTCGTGCCGAAGCACCCGGTGGTGGTCGACGAGAGCGACCGCGGCGCGGACGTCGCCGCGGTGGGTGCGGCGTGCCTCGTGCTCGACGCAGCGCTGTCGCCGCGCGCGAGCGCCCTGCCTATCCGGCGCTGAAGCCGGGAGCCGCCGCGGCGCGGTGGACCCGACCACCGTCGAACCGGACCTGCGGGGCGGGGCTGCGCCGCGCCTCCCGGCGGCCGTGCGCAGCACCTGTCGTTCACCTCGACGCCACCGTCCGGACGCCCGGATGCTGAACAGTCGTGCAGGTCCCCCCCCCGAACTGCCCGAGAAGGACTCTGCATGCGTTCCCCTGCCCTGCGCTCCGTCGCCTCCGTCGCGGTCGGCCTCGTCGTCGCCGCCGGCGTGATGTCGGCCTCCCCCGCGACCGCTGCCGTCGGTGACGACGACCCCACCGTCGGGACGACCGACGCGAACGGCCTCGTCGTCAACGAGGTCGAGTCGAACGCCGACGACACCGACTGGGTCGAGCTCCGGAACACGAGCGCCGTCGCGATCGACCTGTCCGGGTACGCGTTCCTCGACGACGACAGCTCGCACGACGCGTACGTCCTGCCGGCCGGGTCGAGCATCGCCGCGGGCGGGTACTTCGTGATCGACCAGGTGTCGGCGACCGCCCCCGGGCTCGACTTCGGGCTCGGCGGCGCGGACACCGTGCGGGTGTACGACCGCGACGGCGACCTGGCGCTGCGGTACTCGTGGACCGCGCACGCCGCGCTGACGTACGGCAGCTGCCCGGACGGGTCGGGCGTGCTGGTCGACACTACCGCCTCGACCAAGGGCGCGGCGAACGACTGTTCCTCGCCGGTCCGCATCAACGAGGTCGAGTCGCAGGACGGGACCCCGGGCGACTGGGTCGAGCTGACGAACACCGGTACGACCGCGGTGTCACTAGCCGGGTACGTCCTGCGCGACAGCGAGGACACCGCCGACCACGCGTACACGATCCCGACCGGCACCACGGTGGCGCCCGGTGCGTTCACCGTGCTGGACGAGGCGGACTTCGGCTTCGGGCTCGGCAAGGCGGACTCGGCGCGGCTGTTCGACCCGCGCGGGCGAGCTCGTCGACTCGACCTCCTGGACCGCCCACGCCGCCACGACGTACGGCCGGAACCCGGACGGCACCGGCGCCTTCGCCGAGACCGCCGAGCCCACCAGGGCACGGCGAACCGCTTCGCCGGTGTCGTGACCGCCGAGCCCTGGCCCGGTGGCCCGGACGAGACCGTGCTCGACGACGAGGACACCTTCACGGGCGACCTGAGCGGCCTCGACTGGACGACCTCGCCGACCTCGGCCGACGGGCAGCTGTGGGCCGTGCAGAACGGTGACGGGCTGCTCTACCGCATCGCCTCCGACGGGAAGGGCGGCTGGAGCCCGGCGAACGCCGCCGGCACGGAACTGCACTACGCCGACGGATCGGGCACGCCCGACGCCGAGGGCGTGACCGTCACGGCCGACGACCCCGGTGCAGGTCTACGTCTCCACCGAGCGCGACAACGACGTGTCGAAGACGAGCCGCCCATCGGTCCTGCGCTTCGCCACGACCGATGGCTCCCAGACGACGCTGAACGCCACGGACGAGTGGAACCTCGCGGCGGACTTCCCCGGTCTCGGCGCGAACTCCGGCCTCGAGGGCGTCACCTGGATCCCCGACTCGTGGCTCACCGCGCACGGCTTCGCGGACGAGCACACCGGAGCGGCGTACGTGCCCTCGACCTACGCCGGGCACGGCGACGGGCTGTTCTTCGTCGGGGTCGGGGGACCGCGAGCGTGTACGCCTACGCCCTGATGGACGACGGCTCCGCACAGCGGGTCGCCACCATCGCGACGCCGTTCGACCTGGTGGCCGACGTGCAGTTCGATCCGACGCTGGACGCGCTCTGGGTGGTCTGCGACGAGGCGTGCTCCGGCCGCACGGCGCTGTTCGAGGTGACGGACGGGGCGTTCACGGCGACGACGGTGCACGAGGCGCCGTCCCCGGCCGTCCGCACCCTGGCCAACGAGGGCTTCGCGATCTCGGGCGTCTGCACCGACGGGGTCCGCGCCACGTTCTACGCCGACGACAACGACACCGACGGCTTCTCGCTGCGTACGGGGTTGTACCGTGCACGGACGAGGGCACCGGCCCGACGCCTGCCCCGACGCCCGGCCCGACGCCGGAGCCGACGCCTGCCCCGACGCCGGGCCCGACGCCCGAGCCGACCCCCGCGCCGGTGCCGGTGCCGACCCCCGCGCCCGTGCCGTCGGGCTCGCCGACGACCCCGGTTCCGACGTCCCCGTCCGCGCCGGTCGCACCCTCGGAGTCGTCGCTCACCGACGGCAACCGCGGCTCGGTGTCCGCGCCGGCCTCGGCCCGCCCGGGAGCGACGATCACCATCGGCGTCGGCACCCGGTACGCCGGTGACCGCGTCAGCGTGTGGATGTTCTCGACCCCGACGCTGCTCGGAACGGTGACGGTCGCCGCGGACGGCACGGTCTCGGCGACCGTCCCCCAGGACGCCCCGGCAGGGCTCCACCGCATCGTGGTGACGGCAGCCGACGGCACGGTGCTGGGCTGGACGACGATCGCGATCGACCCGGTCACCGGGGAACTCGCCTTCACGGGCGCTGACCTGTCGGCCGGGATCGCGGCTGCGCTGCTGCTCCCGCCGCCGGCGCCGGGGTGCTCGTGGTGCGTCGCCGCCGCCGCACCGCCCGCACCGCGTAGCCGGGGCGTCGATCCCGTTGACGGAGCAGAAATCGTCGGGCCGACTCAGCAACCCGACGATTTCTGCTCCCTCGACGAGTACCAGCACCACAGCGCCACCGGCGGCGGCGGTAGCGTCGACGGGTGAGCATCGAGATCCTCCGGTACACCGCGTTCGCCTCCGAGCCCGGGGGAGGGAACCCGGCCGGCATCGTGCTCGACGCCGCGGGGCTCGCCGACGACGAGATGCTCGACATCGCCCGACAGGTGGCCTACCCCGAGACCGCGTTCGTGGTCGGGGAGACGCCCACGGCCCCCGCGTCCGCTACTTCTCGCCCGCGGCCGAGGTGCCGTTCTGCGGGCACGCGACGATCGCCACCGCCGCCGTGGTGCTCGCGGAGCGGGACGGCCTCGGCCGCCGGGTCTTCACCACCGCTGCGGGCGAGGTGGCCCTCGACGCCACGAGCGGTCCGGACGGCGGGGTGCAGGTCGCGATGACGAGCGTCGAGCCGGCGACGCGGCCGATCGACCCGGAGGTCCGCGACCGGCTGTTCGCACTGCTCGGGCTCTCCCTCGACGACGTCGCCGAGGGGTTCCCCGTGCTCGAGTCCTTCGCGGGGAACTGGCACCCGGTGATCGTGCTCCGTGACGAGGAGCTGTTCCACCAGTTCCGCTTCGCACCGGCGCCCCTCGCCGCGCTCAAGGCCGAGGCCGGCTGGTTCGGCACCGTCACGGTGCTGCACCGGACGGCGGCGCTCGAGTACGAGGCGCGCAACCTGTTCCCGGCCGGCCGCATCACCGAGGACCCGGCGACCGGTTCGGCTGCGGCGTCCACGGGGGCGTACCTGCGCGAGGTCGGGGCCGTCGAGCCCGGCGATCGTGTGGTGATCCGGCAGGGGCGGCACGTCGGGCGGCCGAGCATCCTGCTGGTCGACGTGCCGGCGTCGGGAGGCATCACGGTGACGGGGAGTGCGACCCCGGTCCGCTGACGCACGGACGTTCCTTCCCATCACGTCTGCGATGGGAGGTCGAATCGGGCGTACCTGGTCAGAACTTCTGACCGAGTACGCCCGATTCGTGTCGCTACGCCCGGAAACACCGAGCACGCCCGGAAACACCGAGCACGCCCGGAAACACCAGGCACGCCCGGAACGACCGGTACCCGAACCGTGACCGTACCGACACGGAAAACCCTTGACACCATTAAGTCAATACGGTGGACTAACTGTGCGCGCGGGCGATGGAGCCCGCGGTCGTCACCCGTGCAAAGGAGCACCGATGAAACGCACCCGCATCATCGCCGGACTCGCAGCCGTGGCCGTCGCCGCGGTCGGTCTGGCAGGCTGCTCGAGCTCGGGGTCCGCCTCGAGTGACACCATCAAGATCGCGTACCAGAAGTTCGGCGCCTTCCAGCAGCTCGACGCCCAGATGAAGGTCGTCAAGAAGGAGTACGAGAAGGACAACCCGGGCAAGAAGGTCACCCTCGTCCCGATCCAGGCGCAGGGCAACGACTACTACACGAAGCTCGCGCTGATGAACAAGGCGCCCGCCACCGCGCCGGACGTCATGTACGAGGACACCTTCCTCGTGAAGGCGGACGCCCAGGCCGGGTACCTGCTGCCGCTCGACAAGTACACGGCGAAGTGGAAGGACTGGGACCAGTTCTACGACAACGCCAAGCAGGCGGGCGAGGGCGTCGACGGCAAGACCTACGGCGTCCCGATGGGCACCGACACCCGTGCGCTCTGGTACAACAAGGACATCTTCCAGAAGGCCGGCCTGCCGGTCCCGTGGCAGCCGAAGACGTGGGACGACGTGCTCGCGGCGGCGAAGACCATCAAGGAGAAGCAGCCGGACGTCATCCCGTTCAACATCTACTCCGGCAAGGCGCAGGGTGAGGCCTCGACCATGCAGGGCTTCGAGATGCTGCTGTACGGCGCGGACGGCTCCGGCAACACGCTCTACAAGGACAAGAAGTGGGTCACCGGCTCGAAGCAGTTCGAGGACTCGCTCAAGTTCGTGAAGGACGTCTACCAGGGCGGCCTCGGCCCGACACCGCAGCAGGCGCTCGACACGAACGTCGGCACGACCATCGCCCAGACGTGGCTGCCGCAGGGCAAGCTCGCGATCGATCTCGACGGCTCGTGGCAGTCCGGTACCTGGCTGAAGTCCGGCACCGCTCCGTGGCCGGAGTGGAACGACGTGATGGGCCAGGCACCGATGCCGACGCAGAACGGTCAGGACCCGGGCTACAACTCGATGTCCGGTGGCTGGACCCTCGCGGTGGGCAAGAACTCGAAGAACCCGCAGGCGGCGTTCGACTTCATCACGAACTTCCTCGACAAGGACGGTTCGCTGAAGTACGACACCGAGAACAGCCAGATCGCCGTCCGGAAGGACGTCGCCGAGGACCCCGCCTACACGGACGCCAACCCGACGTTCAAGTTCTTCTCCGGGCTCGTGGAACACACGAACTTCCGCCCGGCGACGAGTGACTACTCGCAGGTCTCGAACGCCATCCAGGTCGCGATGGAGGCGGTGATGACCGGGCAGCAGACACCGAAGCAGGCAGCTGCGGCCTACGACACCGCCGTCGTCCAGACGGTCGGCAAGAAGAACACGGTCTCCGCGAACTGACGGAACCAGTGACGGACTGGAGGCGCGTGGCGGCGCCGTCACGCGCCTCCCGTCCGTCCACCCCACCTCGGAACCCCCTGGAGCACCCGGAAGGCAACCACCTTGTCCACCACCCCCCTCGCGCCGACGCTGTCGGCGCCCGGTGCGCCGAAGCGCACCGACCCGCCGGTTCCGCGCAAGCGGAAGCCGCTGCGGAACGTGGGTCGAGCGGTCCCGCTCCTCCCCGCCCTCGTCCTCCTCGTCATCTTCCTGCTCGGCCCCGTCATCTCGTCGTTCTACGGGTCGTTCACCAACTCCGCCCTGACCGGCGCCGGCGCTGCGGACCAGCAGTTCGTCGGCCTGAAGAACTACGTCGAGCTCGTCCAGGACCCGGACTTCCCGAAGTCGGTCATCCTGACGATCGTGTTCCTGCTCGCCTCCGCAGTGGTCGGGCAGAACGTGCTCGGGCTCGGCCTCGCGCTGCTCATGCGCTCCGCGAACAAGGTCGTCCGCTCGATCGTCGGCACCTTCGTCGTCGCCGCGTGGGTCCTGCCGGAGATCGTCGCCTCGTTCGCGGCCTACGCCTTCTTCAACGACGAGGGCACGCTCAACGAGTTCCTCAAGTCGATCGGGATCAGCGGGCCGAACTGGCTCTACACGTACCCGATGCTCGCGATCATCCTGGCGAACATCTGGCGCGGCACCGCGTTCTCGATGCTCGTCTACTCGGCCGCCGTGCAGGAGGTCCCCGAGGAGATCACCGAGTCCGCCGAGGTCGACGGCGCCACCGGCTGGCAGCGGCTCGTGTACATCACGCTGCCCGTCATCCGCCGGAGCATCTCGACGAACCTCATGCTGACGACGCTGCAGACGCTGTCGGTGTTCACCCTCATCTTCGTGATGACCGGGGTGGGCCGGGCACGAACTCGTCGACCCTGCCGATCCTGGCCTACCAGGAGGCGTTCAAGTTCTCGCAGCTCGGATTCGGGACGGCGATCGCGACCATCCTGCTCGTGGTGGGGGCGGTCTTCTCGATCATCTACATCCGCGCGCTCAAGCCGGAGGTGGACTGATGGCCATCACAGCCCCGTCCCTCGACCCGACCACGACCCGCTCGGTCACCGCTCCCGGGTCGCTCCACATGACCTCGCCGCGCGGCCGGACCATGCGGTGGGTGGCGAACGTCGTGCTGCTCGTCATCGCGGTCTGCTTCGCGGTGCCGCTGCTCTGGCTGGTGTTCGCCTCGCTCGACGCCCAGGCCTCGCTGTCGGTGAAGCTGCCGTCGCAGTTCACGCTCGACAACTTCGCGAAGGTGCTCACCCCGGAGCTGTCGTTCATACCCGCTCGGCAACAGCCTGCTGCTGTCCGGTGGTACCGCGATCGTGACGGTGGTCGTCGCGATCCTCGCCGCGTACCCGTTGTCCCGCTACAAGATGCGCGTCAACAAGCCGTTCCTCTACAGCATCCTGTTCGGCACCGGTCTGCCGATCACGGCGATGATGGTGCCGGTCTACGCGCTGTTCGTCTCGCTCAACCTCATCGACAACATCTACGGCTGCATCTTCTTCCTCGCCGCGACGAGCCTGCCGATGGCGATCTGGATGGCGAAGAACTTCATGGACTCGGTGCCGATCTCCCTCGAGGAAGCGGCCTGGACCGACGGCGCGTCGATGTTCACCACGCTGTGGCGGATCGTCATCCCGCTCATGCGCCCGGGCATCGCCGTCGTGTTCATCTTCGTGTTCATCCAGGCGTGGGGGAACTTCTTCGTCCCGTTCGTCCTGCTGCTCTCGCCCGACAAGGTGCCCGCCGCGGTGAGCATCTTCAACTTCTTCGGGCAGAACGGGGCGGTGGCCTACGGGCAGCTCGCCGCGTTCTCGATCGTGTACTCCGTGCCGGTCATCGCCCTCTACGTCCTCGTGTCCCGGGGCCTCGGCGGCGGCAACGCCCTCGCCGGTGGCATCAAGGGTTGACGCCCGGACACGCTGACCGTCCCGCCGACCGTCCCCGCTGACCGTCCTCACTGACCGTCCCGCTGGAAAGGAACCACCTCCATGCACCACGACGAACCACTCGTCGAAGCCCGGATCGCCCGACTCGTCCGGGACCGCATCGACCCCGCGGTCCACCGCAGGTCCGCGCCCGTCGAGATCGCGGCCTGGACCGTGCCGGACGAACCGGTCCCGTTCGCGGTCGCGGTGGACGCCGCGTACGAGCCGTTCGAGGTCGGGTCGTCCTGGGGTGGCCGGCCGTGGGGCACCACGTGGTTCCGGATCCGCGGCACCGTGCCGTCGGACTTCGGGACCGCTCCCGGCACCACCACCGAGCTCCTGGTCGACCTCGGGTTCACCAAGCGGCACCCGGGTTCCAGGCGGAGGGTCTCGCCTGGCGTCCGGACGGCTCGACCATCAAGGGCATCGAACCGAAGAACGACACCGTGCCGCTCGAGGTCGGTCCGGGTGAGTCGTTCGAGCTCTACGTCGAGGCCGCGGCCAACCCGGACATCGGCGGCGACGGGTTCCAGGGCGCGACGCCGCTCGGGTCGCGTTCCACCGCCGGCTCGAAGCCGATCTACGAGGTGCACCGGCTCGAGCTCGTCGAGCGCGACGACACCGTGTGGGAGCTCCAGCAGGACTTCTGGGTCCTGCGCGGCCTGAGCGGCCGAACTGCCCACCGACGGCACCCGGGGCGCGGACATCCTCCGCGCGCTGGAGCGAGCGGCCGACGCCGTGGACCCCGACGACGTCGCCGGCACCGCTGCCGACGCCCGCGCGGTCCTCGCCCCGGTGCTCGCCGTCCCCGCCAGCGCCGCCGCCCACCGCGCCGTCGCCGTCGGCCACGCCCACATCGACTCCGCCTGGCTCTGGCCGGTCCGCGAGACGATCCGCAAGTGCGCCCGCACGTTCTCGAACGTGCTCGACCTGATGGACCGCGACCCCGACTTCACGTTCGCGTGCTCGTCCGCGCAGCAGTACGCCTGGATACGTGACGGCTACCCGTCGATCTGGGCACGGATCAAGGAGCGCGTCGCCGAGGGACGGTGGATCCCGGTCGGCGGCATGTGGGTCGAGTCCGACACGAACCTGCCCGGCGGCGAGGCACTCGCACGGCAGTTCGTCGCCGGCAAGCGCCTGTTCCTCGAGGAGTTCGGCATCGACGCCCCGGAAGCCTGGCTGCCCGACTCGTTCGGCTACACCGGCGCCCTGCCGCAGATCGTCCGCGCCGCCGGCTCGAAGTGGTTCGTCACGCAGAAGCCGTCGTGGAACGAGACGAACGTCATCCCGCACACCTCGTTCCACTGGGAGGGCATCGACGGCTCGCGGGTGCTCACCCACCTGCCCCCGGCGGACACCTACAACTCGGACGTCTCACCCGCCGACCTGCACCGCGGCGAACGGGGCAACAAGGAGCGCGGTGTCGCGAACACCTCGATGCTCCTGTACGGCTTCGGCGACGGCGGCGGCGGGCCCACCCGCGAGATGGTCGCCGCGGCCCGACGCCAGCACGACCTCGACGGCTCGCCGCGGGTCGACCTCGGCACCCCGGCCGAGGTGTTCGAGGAGCTCGAGGCAGCGCTCCCGACACCCGCCGTGTGGTCGGGGAGATGTACCTCGAGTTCCACCGCGGCACCTACACGTCGCAGATCCGCACGAAGCAGGGCAACCGGCGCTCCGAGCACCTGCTGCGCGAGGCCGAACTGTGGGCGGCCACGGCTGCCGTGCGGCTCGGGCTCGACTACCCGTACGAGGAACTCGAGGAGGTCTGGCACACCGTCCTCCTGCAGCAGTTCCACGACATCCTACCGGGCTCCTCGATCGCCTGGGTCTACGAGAACGCCGAGGAGAACTACGCCCGCGTCGCCGGGGTGCTCGAGGGGCTGATCGGCAACGCCACCAGCGCGCTCGCGAACGGCGGGGCCGCGGCGCTCGCCGGGGTCGGGGCGTCCTCGACGTCCGTCGCCGGTGGTGGGAGTGCGCTGCTCGACGCCCCGTCCGACGCATCCGGCAGCGGCAGCACCGTCGGCGGCAGCGCCACCGTCGGCACGGTCGTGCGGTTCAACGCGTCCCCGGTCTCGGCAAACGGCGTGACCGGGCTGGGTGGTGCGCCGGTCGACGCGACGCGACCCGTGCCTCCCGTCCGGAACGGCGACCGCTTCGTCTTCGACACCGGCGTCGTCACCGCGACCATCGACGCGGGTGGGCACGTCGTGTCCCTCGTCGACCACGCGACCGGACGCGACGCCGTCGCGCCCGGCGCCGTCGCCGCGCAGTACACCGTGTTCCGCGACACCCCCAACCAGTGGGAGGCGTGGGACATCGACCGCGCGTACCAGCGCAGCGGCACCGTGCTCGACGCGTCGTCGGTCGAGGTGTCCGGTGACCAGCTCGTCGGACCCGGCCGTTCGGGTCGTCGTCGATCACCACGCGGTACTCGGCGGTCGCCGGGCAGCCGGAGCTGACCATCGAGACCGAGGTCGAGTGGCACGAGAAGCAGAAGCTCCTCAAGCTGGCGTTCCCGCTCGACGTGCGTGCGGCCTCGGCCTCGAGCGAGATCCAGTTCGGGCACATCGACCGGCCGACGCACCAGAACACCTCGTGGGACATGGCCCGGTTCGAGACGTCGGCTCACCGCTGGGTGCACGTCGCGGAGCCCGGCTTCGGGGTCGCCGTCGCGAACGACTCCGACGTACGGGCACGACATCACCCGTTCGACCCGTCCGGACGGCGGCACCACGACGCTCGTCCGTGAGTCGCTGCTGCGCGCACCGACGTTCCCCGACCCGTCGGCGGACCAGGGACACCACGTGTTCCAGACCGTGCTGCGCGTCGGTTCCTCGGTGCTGGACGCTGCCGACTCCGGTACCGGCTCAACCTGCCGGTGCGCTCGGTGGCCGGCGCGACCACGGTGGAGCCGCTCGTCGTGGTGTCGTCGCCGCAGGTGTTCGTCGAGGCCGTGAAGCTCGCCGAGGACCGCTCCGGCGACGTCGTCGTGCGGCTCTACGAGGCCCTCGGGCGGCCGCGCGTCGGACGTCGGGGTCGACTTCGGGTTCGACGTCGCCTCGGTGGCGGCGGTCGACCTGCTGGAACGCCCGCTCGGCGATCAGTGGGAGTCGGGGAGCCGGTCGTGCTCACGCTCCGACCCTTCGAGATCGTGACACTGCGGGTACGACGGGCCTGAGGCAGCGGGCCCGCCGGGGAGACCGCGGCGCCGGACGGGACACGGGTGCGTTCCGTCCGGCGCCGTGTTGCGCGGGGCTGGGCGGGTGGTTTCGGGCGTAGTCACCGAAAACGGGCGTACCTGGTCGGAAGTTCCGACCGGGTACGCCCGATTCCACTTTCCATCGCGTCCGTTATGGGAAGGAACGTCCGTCCTCCACATGGCGTACTGCCTGGAGGCGCGTCCACAGTTTCCGTCGCCGGGCCCGTGCGCGCGTGGCCGGGCGGGCATCGTCGCGGGCATGAACGAACCGCTTCCCATCCTCCGGTCATCGGCCATGCGCGAGACCGGACTCGATGCCACCACCCTGCGCCGCCGCACCCGACTCCACGGCCCCGGTCGCCTCGTCCGGGCCGGACCGAACGCCTTCGTCGAGGGCGCGGCGTGGGACGCGGCCGGACCACGTCAGCGTTACGTCACCCGTGTGTACGCGCGGCTCGGACGACTCGGCACACGTGCCACGGCGTCGCACCAGTCCGCTGCGGCAAGTGCTCGGCCTCCCTGCGCTCGGCGGCTGGGACGTCCCGGTGCACGCGACGGTGCCCCAGTCGATGTACCGCGCCGGGAACGCGGAGCTCGTCCTGCACACCCGACCGGTGTCCGCTGCCGAACGCGTCCAGGTCGGCGGCATCACCGTCACCGCCGTCGCCCGGACCGTGGTCGACATCGCGATGCAGGGTGACCTGCGCGCCGGGGTGGTCGCCGCCGACGCCGCGCTCCGTCAGGGCATCAGCGCCCGCGCCCTCCGGCGGGCGATCCATCCCGGCGCTCGAGGACGTGCGATCGCCGCCCAGGTCCTCGAGTCGGCGGACGGGCGCTCGGGCTCGCCGGCGGAGTCGCTCGCCCGGGTGGTGTTCCGAGAGCTCGGACTGCCCGTCCCGGTCCTGCAGCAGGAGTTCGTCGTCGGTGGTCGGCGTGCCGTCGTCGACTTCTGGTTCCCGGACGAGGGGGTCGTCGTCGAGATCGACGGCCGGGCGAAGTACACGCAAGAGCGGTACCTGCGGGGTCGGAGCCCCACCGAGGTCTTCCTCGAGGAGAAGCGACGGCACGCCGGGCTGTTGACGGTGCCCGGCGTGCGGGTGGTCGTCCGGCTCGAGTGGCGCGACCTGTGGGATCTCGAGACCCTGGCGTTCCGGCTCCGTGCTGCCGGTCTGCCCTGCGTTGCCCGGCCACTGCGGAGCGCCCGTCCCGCAGCATCGTGAGGACGTCGGTGAGCCGGTACAGCCCAGCGTGGTTAGCGTGGCGGCATGGCAGTGCAGGAGATCTGGCTCGTCCGTCACGGCGAATCGGTCGCGAACGTCGCAGCGGCCCGAGCCGAAGCGGCGGGTGCAGACCTCATCGACGTCGAATACCGAGATGCCGACGTCCCGCTCAGCCCGCTGGGGGTTGAACAGTCGCGGTCGCTCGGTCAGGAGCTCGCCGACCGCGGTGTCGACGACGTGCCCGTCGCACTGTGGGTCTCGCCCTACCTCCGGGCGCAGCAGACGATCGAGATCGCGCTCGACGCTGGTGGCCTCGACGAACCGGAGCGGCGGGTCGACGAGCGACTCCGCGACCGTGAGCTCGGCGTCCTCGACCTCCTCACGCTGCAGGGCGTCCGCAACCGGTACCCGGACGAGGAACGCCGCCGGCAGTGGCTCGGCAAGTACTACCACCGGCCCGCGGGCGGAGAGTCGTGGGCGGACGTCATGCTGCGGCTCCGCTCGGTGCTCGTCGACGTGGACCGGCTCGACGGTGCGGAGCGCGTGGTCATCGCGGCGCACGACGCCGTCGTCACGATGACGGTCGCCGTGTGCCTGGACCTCGACGAACCGGCGCTGATGGAGTTCGCGCGGACCCACCTCGTGGCGAACGCGTCGCTCACCCGACTGCGCCGCGACGGCGTCGGCGCCCCGTGGACGCTCGAGGAGTTCTCCGCCGTCGGACACCTGGACGACGACGAGGTCACCGAACACACCGGCCGGAAGGACGACGAACATGCCCGCTGACGCCATCACCCCGAACTTCCTCCGCGACTGGTCGCTCCCCGAGGTCGGCGCCGGCAAGTACGGACGCGGGCAGGTGCTCGTCATCGGCGGGGCAGCGCGGACGCCCGGCGCCGCGATGCTCTCGGCCTCCGCCGCACTCCGGGTCGGAGCTGGCCGTCCGACCCTGGCCGTCGGACGGAGCGTGGCCAGGGAGGTCGCCGTCGCCCTGCCGGAGTCCGGCGTCGAACCCCTCGACGAGGACCAGGACGGCCACGTCGCCGTCGGCGCGCTCGAGGGGATCGCGGACTCGGCGTCGAGTGCCGATGCCGTGCTCGTCGGGCCCGGGCTGGACGAGCCGGACGGCACGCGCGACCTCGTGGCCGGGCTCGCCGACGTGGTCGGTCCGCAGACGACCGTGGTGCTCGACGCCTTCGCGCTCGGCGTGGCCGCTGACGTCCGAGACCGCTTGGAGCCGCTGCGCGACCGGCTGGTGATGACCCCGAACAGCGGCGAGGCCGAACGGCTGCTCGGACGGGAGTGCGGCGACGACACCCTGGCCGACGCGATGGCGATCGCGCAGCGGTTCGGTGCGGTCGTGGCCCTCGGCGACGCCATCGCGACGCCACGGGGTCGGGCATGGCTCAAGGGCACCGGTTCCGGGGGCCTCGGGACCAGTGGGAGCGGTGATGTCCTCTCGGGCGCGGTCACCGGCTTGCTGGCCCGCGGTGCCGAGCCGGCGCAAGCCGTGGCCTGGGCGTCGTACGTCCACGCGGCGGCCGGCGATCGACTGGCGGTGCAGGTCGGGCCGCTCGGGTACCTGGCGAGCGAACTCGTGACCGAGATCCCGAGGGTCCTCGTCGAACTCGGGGCCTGAGCGACCGGAGTACCTGGTCGAATCGGGCGTACTCACCAGGAACTTCCGACCGGGTACGCCCGATTCGACCAAGTACGCCCGAAACCACAACGCACCCACCCCGCCAGACCCCGCCGGACCTACCCGCGCAGCGCCTCCACGGCCTTCTCGATGCGCCGGGCCCGAGTCTCCGGCGCCTTCGCCTGCTCCACGGGGTCCACGAGCGCCCGCTGCCGTGAGCCCGGACAGCGTGTCGAACGCCGCCCGCACGCCCGCCGCGGTCAGCGCCGCGTCGAGGTCGTCCGGCACGTCGACCACCCGCGGCAGCGCATCGATCTCGAGCGTGACCTCGACGGAGTCCCCGGCGGCCACCCCGGCGGCGGCACGGTGCTCGGCGGAGAGCGGCACGAGGAACTGCTCGTTCATCACGCCGACGGTGGACCGGTAGGTGTACCCGCGGTTGATCGTGACCACCACGGACGGGCGCTTCCCGGAACCGAGCGCCTCGATGACGGCGGGCGGGACCGGCAGGCCGGTAGCCGTCTTCCGTGCTTGCAGGACCGTCGTCGTGAACCGCATCCGCGCCTCCAGAGCCGAGCGAAACCAGAACCGAGCAAACCGTACAGCCGCACCCGCTGTTCCGTCACCGTTCACCACCGCAGCACGGGCCGGAAACCGGGCGCGTCCACGATCATCCAGAACCCGAACCCCGGGCCGAATTCCCGCAGCACCCGAAGCACCCGAAAGGCACACCCCGTGCAGCACAAGCGCACCCTGGCCGGCCTCGCCCTGGCCGCCGCAGCGATCGTCACCCTCGCCGGATGCTCGGCGACGAGCTCGGCCACCGCCGGCTCCGACGGCGAAACCGACTGGAAGACCGCCACCAGCGCCGAGTCGGCCGGTGGCATGGACGCCCTCGTCAAGGCCGCTAAGGCCGAGGGACAGCTCAACGTCATCGCCCTGCCGCCGTCGTGGGCGAACTACGGCAAGATCATCGACGGCTTCACCAAGAAGTACGGCGTCAAGGTCAACTCCGCGAACCCGAACGGCTCGAGCGCCGACGAGGTCGCCGCGGTGAAGTCGCAGAAGGGCCAGTCGACGGCTCCGGACGTGCTCGACCTCGGCAACGCGGTCCTGCAGGAGAACCTCGACCTGCTGACCGACTACAAGGTCGCGAACTGGTCGGACATCCCGGACACGCTGAAGGACGAGAAGGCGCGTGGACCCGCGACTACACCGGCCTCATGTCGATCGGGTACGACTCCTCGAAGATCTCGGACGCGCCGAAGGACCTGAAGGACCTGCTCGGCTCCGAGTACAAGGGCAAGGTCTCCATCGCCGGCGACCCGACGCAGGCGAACCAGGCCGCGTCCGCCGTGTACCTCGCCGCGCTCGAGAACGGCGGCTCGGCCGACGACATCACGAAGGGTGTCGACTACTTCGGCAAGCTGAAGCAGGCCGGCAACTTCCAGAACGTGCTGCCGACGCAGGCGACGGTCGCCTCGGGCGAGACCCCCGTCGTCGTCCAGTGGTCGTACAACAACCTCGCGTGGGGTCCGGCAGCCGGTGCGTCCGGCAACAAGCACTGGAAGACCGTCGTCCCGAAGGGGCAGGCGCTCGGCTCGTACTACTCGCAGGCGATCAGCAAGGACGCACCGCACCCCGCGGCCGCGCGCCTCTGGCAGGAGTACATCGCCAGCCCCGAGGTGCAGAACCTGTACTTGCAGGCCGGCGCCTTCCCGTCGACCCTCACGGCGCTGGAGAAGTCCGGCAAGGTGGACCAGGACGCCCTCGACGCCGCCGGTGGCGCGCCGAAGGACTACGTCGAGCTGACCGACGAGCAGGTCGCGGCCGCGGCCAAGGTGCTGTCGGCCAAGTGGTCCGCCACGATGGGGTCCTGACCAGCATGACCACCGCATCGGCACCGGCCGCGCCCGGCGCAGCACCTGCGACGGCGACGGCGGGACCCCCGCACCGCGGGGCCTGCCGCCACCAGCGCCGCGGCCGCCGATGCCACCGCCCGCCGCGTCGCCGGACCCCGTGTCCGGCGCCGCGGCGGCGTCGCGTGGCTCGGTCTCACCCCGTTCGCCGCGTACGTCCTGCTCTTCCTCGCCGTCCCCGCGGTCATCGCGGTCGGCAGCGGCTTCTTCGACGGATCAGGACGATTCACGTTCGCGAACCTCGCGGCGTTCGCCGACCCGTCGGTCCTCCGCGCGTTCGGCGGCTCCTTCGCGCTGTCCGCCGTCTCCGCCGTGATCGGTGCCGTCATCGGAGCGGTCGCCTGCTGGGCGCTCGCCGCCCTGCGCCCCGACGGCATCGTCCGGTCGATGATCGACTCCGCCGCGAGCGTCCTCGCCCAGTTCGGCGGCGTCATGCTCGCGTTCGCGTTCATCGCGACGATCGGCGCGCAGGGACTCGTCACCACGTGGCTCGTCTCGGCCTTCCACGTCGACCTCAACGCGAACGGTGCCTTCCTCTACACGGTGCCCGGGCTCGTCATCCCCTACGTCTACTTCCAGGTGCCGCTGATGGTCCTGACGTTCATGCCCGCCCTCGAGGGCGTGAAGACCCAGTGGGGCGAGGCCGCCGCCACCCTCGGTGCGTCCCGCCTGACGTACTGGCGCCGCATCGGTCTCCCCGTGCTGGCACCCGCCTTCTGGGGCTCGCTGCTCCTGCTCTTCGCGAACGGCTTCTCGTCGTTCGCGACCGCCGCGGCGCTCATCTCCCAGGGCGGCATCGTGCCGCTCACGATCCGCACGCAACTCACGAGCGAGACGATCATCGGCCTGCAGAACGTCGCGGGCGTGCTCGCCTTCGGCATGGTCGTCGTGATGGCGGTCGTCATGGCCGGGTACTCGCTGCTGCAGCGCCGGGCCGCCAGGTGGCAGCGATGAGCGCGGCCGCCGGCTCGCGTCCGGTGCGCACCACGTCGGCACGGCCTGGAGGCGCGACTCGCGTCCCCCGCTTCGGCGCGGCCCCGTCGCGGGTCACCGCCGCGATCGTCCTGATCGTGATCGGTCTCGTGTTCGCCGTCCCCCTCGTCGCCCTCGCGCAGTTCACCTTCCGTCAGGGAACCGACGGTGGCCTGACGCTCGCGCACTACAGCGCGCTGGCGGACCCGGTCAACGCGGCGACGTACCAGCCGGTGTTCGACGGCCTCGGCGCCTCGCTCCTCATCGCGCTCATCACGGTGGCGATCGTGCTGTTCGTCCTCCTGCCCGCGCAGATCATCACCGCGCTCCGGTACCCGCGCCTCCGCCGCTTCCTCGAGTTCGTGTGCATCGTGCCGATCACCGTCCCCGTCGTCGTGCTGGTCGTGGGGTTCATCCCCGTGTACCAGGTCGTCGCGCAGGTCTTCGGCTCGGGGGCGTGGACGCTGGCCTTCGCGATCGGCATCATCTCGTTGCCGTTCGCGTTCCGGCCGATCGCTGCCGCCATCACCGCGATGGACATGGCCGTGCTGACCGAGGCAGCGCGCTCGCTCGGCGCCTCGTGGTGGACGGTGACGTGGCGCGTGCTGCTGCCGAACCTCCGCCGGGGGATCACCGCCGCGTGCTTCCTCACCATCACGGTCGTCCTCGGCGAGTACACCCTCGCCTCGTTCCTCTCCCGCACGACGTTCCAGACGGCACTCGTGCTCGTGCAGCAGACCGACCCGTACGTCGCCGCGATCTTCTCGCTCGGTGCGCTCGTGTTCGGCTTCGTGCTGCTCGTCGTCATCGGCCGGATCGGACGCCGCCGCCCGCGCACCCCGAAGGACCCCGCATGACCATCACCGCCCCCGCCGCCCCGTCGTCGCTGTCCAGCACCGGCGCGACCGTCGAGCTCGACGCCGTCGAGAAGCACTACGGCGCCCACCGTGCCCTCGCCGGCCTGTCCCTCCGCATCGAACCCGGCGAGTTCGTGTCGCTCCTCGGCCCCTCCGGCTGTGGGAAGACCACGGCGCTCCGGGCGCTCGCCGGCCTCGAGGCGATCGACGCCGGCGCCATCCGCATCGACGGTCAGGACGTCGCCGCCACCCCGGTGGACAAGCGCGACATCGGCATGGTGTTCCAGCAGTACTCGCTGTTCCCGCACATGACGGTGCGGCAGAACGTCGCGTTCGGGCTGGAGATGCGCAAGGTCCCGGCGGCCGCGCGTCGGGAACGCCGTGATCGACGCGCTCGACATGGTGCACCTCGCCGACTTCGCCGACCGCTACCCGCACCAGCTCTCGGGAGGCCAGCAGCAGCGCGTCGCCCTCGCCCGCGCACTCGTCACCCGCCCCCGGGTGCTCCTGCTCGACGAACCGCTGTCCGCGCTCGACGCCAAGGTGCGGGTGTCCCTCCGCGACGAGATCCGGCGCATCCAGAGCGACCTCGGCATCACGACCGTGTTCGTCACCCACGACCAAGAGGAAGCGCTCGCCGTCTCGGACCGCATCGCCGTGATGAACGCGGGCGACATCGAGCAGATCGGCACGCCCGAGGAGCTCTACCGCTCCCCGTCCTCGGCGTTCACCGCGGACTTCGTCGGCCAGTCGAACCGGCTGCGCGGAGACCTGCGCGGTGACGACGTCTTCGTGTACGGGTTCCGCGTGCCCGCCCTCGACGGCGCCGTGCCCGACGGACCGGTGCTCGCCTACGTCCGCCCGGAGGACGTCGCCTTCGCCGCGGAGGGCGTCACCGGCACCGTCGTCTCGTCGAGCTTCCTCGGGTCGATCCGCCGCACCACGGTCCGGCTCGACGACGACACGGTCGTGACCGTCCAGCACGAGGTCGGCGACCGCCGCGCGGCCGGCGACGCCGTCGCCGTCCGCCTGCTCGGCGCGCCCGTCGCGGTCGCCCCGCTCACGTAGCCGCGACGAGGTTTCGCGCTGAGCGACAGTTCACGCGCGACCAGATGCGTGGACTGTCGCTGTGCCCGAAACGTCAGGGGACGCGGACGGGAGGCCCGTGGCGGCCTGGCACCGCGCCTCCAGACCGGTGGGGTCAGCGCTGGAAGCGCGCCGCGGGCTCGTCGGACAGGGCTGCCTCGACGCGGGCGAGCATGTTCGCCGGCATCTCGGGCAGCGCGTCGAGGGGCGCCCAGAACGCCTCGGTGTTCTCGCCGTCGGCCGGGAACGGATCGCCGGACACGTACCGGCAGGCGAACACGAGGTCGAGGTACTGCGCCCGGTCGCCGTTCGGGTACGTCATCTCCGGCAGCACCTGCACCCACGCCAGGCGCTCGGTGACGGCGACGACGTCGGCTTCCTCGAGGACCTCGCGTTCGGCGGCGACCGCGGGTTCCTCGCCGGGGTCCACGATCCCGGTCACGGGCGTGAACGCGGCGTTGTCGGCCCGACGCACCACGAGCAGTTCACGGTCGGCCCCGGTCCCGCGGGTGACCACGGCGGTGACCCCCGTCAGCCAGAGCGGATCGGTCCCGATCTTCGAACGCAGGGACAGGACGAAGTCGGGCGTGGGCATGCCGCCACGCTACCCACACCCGGCCCTGTCGCGGACTGGTCATGACCAGTAGGGTGGTGGCGTGGAGATCATCATCCTGCCCACGCCGGCTGAGGTCGGTCGCGTCGCCGCGGCCAAGATCGCCTCCGTCGTCGCGAAGAAGCCGTCCGCCGTCATCGGAGTCGCCCACCGGGTCCAGCCCGCAGGGCATCTACGCCGACCTGCAGCGTCGTGTCGACGCGGGGGAGATCTCGTTCGCCGAGGCCCGCGCGTTCGCCCTCGACGAGTACGTCGGCATCCCGCTCGAGCACCCCGAGTCCTACGCCAGCGTCATCGCCCGCGACGTCATCGCACCGCTCGGGTTCGACCCGTCGCGTGTGCGCGTGCCGGACGGCCGTGCCGACGACCTCGAGTTCGCCGCGAAGGAGTACGACGCCGCGATCCGTGCCGCCGGCGGGGTCGACGTGCAGATCCTCGGCATCGGCGCCAACGGGCACATCGGGTTCAACGAGCCGACGTCCTCGTTCGCCTCCCGCACGCGCATCAAGACCCTCGCGCCGTCCACGCGCGAGGCGAACGCGCGCTTCTTCGACTCGCTCGACCAGGTGCCGACGCACTGCGCGACGCAGGGCCTCGGCACGATCCTCGACGCCCGCGAGCTCGTCCTCGTGGCGCAGGGTCCGTCGAAGGCCGCCGCCGTGGCCGCCGCGGTCGAGGGGCCGCTCAGCTCGTTCGTCCCCGGGTCCGCCCTGCAGCCTGCACGAGCACGCGACCGTCGTCGTCGACGAGGAAGCCGCCGCCGGCCTGCAGCTCGCCGACTACTACCGCTACACGTACGCGAACAAGCCGGCCTGGCAGCTGTTCGAGTAGTCCCGCCAGCCGGACCGATCAGCCGTCTGCCCGCTGCGACCACGCGGCGTGCGGGCGGCTGAGTCCTTCCTCGAGGGTCTCCGCCGAGCACCCGAAGTTCAGTCGCGCGAACCCGGCACCCTGCCGTCCGAAGTCCGGTCCGCTGCCGAGCGCCACCTTCGCCTCGTCGACCAGCAGTGCCGCGGGGTCGTCGCCCCACGGCAGCGCGCGCAGGTCGAGCCACGCCAGGTACGACGCCTGCGGCTGCCGGTAGCCGGTGCCGGGCAGGACGTCGCCGAGGCGTTCGGCGAGCGTGCGCCGGTTCGCGGCGAGCTCGGTGAGGAGCGACGCCAACCACGGACCGCCCTCGCTGAACGCGGCGATGCTCGCGGTGTAGCCGAGGATCCCGGTGCGCTCGACGACCTCGGTCGGCATCCCGTCGAACCACGCCCGCGCGCGGTCCGAGGCGCCGATCATCAGCGCACACTTCGTGCCGGCGAGGTTCCACGCCTTGCTCGCACTCGTCGGCGCGACCCCGAGCGACGCGGCCTCGGGGCAGGAGTCGAGGAACGGCGTGAAGGTCGCGTCGGCGTGCACGAGCGGCGCGTGGATCTCGTCCGAGACGACCACGGCGTCCCACTCGGCGGCGAGCGTCGCCAGCGCCGCGAGGGACTGCCGGTCGTGCACCAGCCCGAGGGGGTTGTGCGGGTTGCAGAGCAGCACGGTCCGGGCGCCCTCGGCGAACGCGCGGCGGAGGCCGTCGAGGTCCATCCGCCACCCGGCCGTCGTGTCGAACGGGTCGACCGGCCCGGACGGCGGCAGCAGCGGCACCTCGGTCACGGAGCCGCCGGCCTCGGTCACGTACTCCCAGAACGGCGGGTACACCGGCGGCATGATGACGACCTGGTCGCCCGGCTCGATCACCCGGCGGGCGTCTCGACCGCGGCGACCGACACGTCGGTGGTGGTCCGGACGAGGTCGGGGTCGACGCGCCACGACCAGCGGCTCTCGGCGAAGTCGACGAACGCCTCGGGCAGGGCGCGGCCGTGGCCGACGTACCCGGTGTCCCCGTTCGTCACGGCCGCCACGAGGGCCTCCCGCACGGGCTCGGCGAGCATGCTGTCCATCTCGGCGACGAACATCGGCAGCACGTCCGGCGGGTAGGCCGTGTACTTCTCGCTGGTGCGGGTGCGGCGTGCATCGAAGAGGGAGACCATGACGCTCATGCGCCCATCCTCGCAGCCGTTGTCCGGTGCGCGCGGAAAAGTACGAGCCGTAGAACGCGAATTCCTCGGACTCCTGACGCCGCTGGGCCCGTGGACACCGCCTTGATCGGGTGCTCCCCCGTGAACAGGGGGTTGGGCGCCGAGAGGACTGCGTCGCAGACTGACGCAGTTCTCGACCCGAAGGAGCGCCGTTGTCCGTTCAGCCACCCCAGTCGTCCGACACCCGACCACGGCGGCGTATCCCGGTCGGAACGTGGGTCGGCATCATCGCGACTGCGCTCCTCGTGCTCATCGGGCTCGCATCAAACGGCTTCTGGGGAACGGTGATGCTGGTCTCGCTGGTCGTTCTCCTGACCGCCGTCTACGGTGCTGTCTTCCGGCGGACGACGTGGCTCCGGCTTCCGCGGAAGCGGTCCTCGGCAGCGATCGGCGCAGGTGTCGCGCTCGTCGTGATGATCGGTTCCGGCTCGGCGTTCGGTGCGACGCACCCGACGCTGTCGGAGCCCGTCGTGGCAGCCGCCACCCACGCGTCGACGAGCACGCCGTCGAGCCGGCCGCACGCCCTCGTCGCCGAGCACGCCGACCGCGAGCCCGACCCGGACAGCGACGCCAACGCCGACGCCCACCCCGGTGGTCGTGACGAAGACGGTGACCGAGACAGTCTCCGTGCCCTTTGCATCACAGACCGTCCAGGACGCAACCCGTGCCAGGGGGACGTCGGTCGTGACGACTCCGGGCCGCACGGGCGTCCAGACAAAGACCTGGCGAATCACCACGACGGACGGTGTGGAGACCGGCCGCACCCTCGTGAGCGACACGGTCACGACGCCGCCGACCGCCCAGGTGACCTCCGTGGGCACGTACGTCGCACCCCCCGCCCGCTCCTGCGCAGTCCACCTGCACGAACGGCACGTACGTCAACAGCGCGGGCAACACGGTCTGTCGCCCCGAAGTGTCGGATAGTGCTCCGAGCGGTGCTACTGCCAAGTGCGGCGACGGTACCTACAGTTTCAGCCAGTCGCGCAGCGGGACGTGCTCACGGCACGGAGGCGTGGCCGCCTGGCTCTGAGCTCTGAGCTCTGAGCTCTGAGCTCTGAGCCCTGAGCCCTGATCCCTGAGGTCGAGTCCGGACGACCGCACGTTCGACCGCACCATCCTGACAGTGGTCGCCGGTTCGCGGCAGTGCCGGTCGTCAGGCCGGACGGAGCCCGGCGAGCAGGATCTCGACGTAGCGCTCGGGATCGTCGACCCGGGTGCCGCCCGCGACGGCGGCCTCGCGCAGGCCGCACAGCAGTCGGCGGAGGTCGTCGGCGTCGACGTCGGCCCGGACGATCCCCTCCGCGCGGCCCCGTGCGAGCAGCCCGTCGACGGACACGACCAGGTCGCCGGCAAGGGCGGCGGTGTCGGCGCAGGAGAACCCGCCGTTCGTCAGCAGGTCGCCGAGCGCTGCGTCGTCCACCATGCTCCGGAACGCGGCCGTGACGACCCCGCGGAGCGCATCGGCCGCCTCCGGCAGCACGACGGCGTCGCGGACCTGGTCGAGCATGTCCTCGAGCGCGTCGATCGCGAGCGCCTCGAGCAGGTGCTGCTGGCTCGGGAAGTGCCGGTAGGCGGTCCCGACCCCCACGCCGGCCTCGTGCGCGACGGCGTTGAGCAGGGCCGGTTCGCCCCGATCGACGAAGGCGCGTGCGACGTCGAGCAGCGCCGTCCGGTTGCGCTGGGCATCGGAGCGCAGCGCCTCGGGTCGGGCCATCGCGATCGTCATGTGGACACTCTATCCGCTTGTGCTAGCGTTCCGGATGAATCATCCGAATACGGCGAACGAGCAGGAGGCGACGATGGACAGCTTCGAGTGGGAACCGGCAGCGATGCCCGACCAGCAGGGCCGGACCGTCGTGGTCACCGGCGCGACCGGTGGGCTCGGCCTCGTCGTCGCCACGACCCTCGCGTCGGCCGGCGCGCGCGTCGTCGCCGGTGTGCGCGACCTCGACAAGGCGGCTCGCGTCCTCCCCGCAGGTCTCGACCTGGAGGCGCGGCTCGTCGACACCTCGTCCGTCGCGTCCGTCACGGCGTTCGCCCGGCAGCTCGCCGAGGACGGCATCGTCGTGGACGCCCTCGTCAACAACGCCGGCGCGACCCTCGGCACGTTCGGGCGCACCGACGAGGGCATCGAGCGCACCTGGGCGACGAACGTCGTCGGGCCGGCCGTGCTCGCCGAGGCGGTGCTCCTGATGCTCGGCGGGTCGTCCCCGCGCATCGTGCTCGTCGGCTCGAACCTGTCGCAGCGCACCCGCCGTGTGCCCGGCCCCGGAGGGGTGGACAGCCCGGCCGACTACTCGCAGTTCGGTGTGTACACGGACTCGAAGACCGCGGCTGCAGCGCTGAGCGTCGACCTCGGGGAACGACTCCGTGCTGCCGGTTCGGACATCCGGTCGGTCATCGCGCACCCCGGCATCGCGGCGACGGGGATGAACGGCCAGGCGGAGACGCTGACGCAGCGCCTCGGCGGCATGGTCGCCCGCAGCCTGTCCCGGACCGCCACGGACGGCGCTCGTTCGACGCTCTGGTCGGCGACCGCACCGGACGTCACCGAGGGAGTGTTCGTCGGACCGGCACTCCGTCGTGGTGACCGGCGGCTGCACGTCGTGCCGGTGCGGGGCGCGGCGGCGGACCCGGCGTTCCGCGCTCGCGTCCGGGCCTTCGTGGACCAGGTCGCGGCGCGCGCCGGAGCCTGACCCGGCGTACCTCGTCCGGCCGCGGTCAGTCGAGGACGCGGGCGAAGGTGTGCAGGACGAGCACCGCCGGGGGCACCGGGCCGTCCGCCGTCGGCGTGAGGACCAACCCGTCCAGGGAGACCGTCCAGCGGACGCGGAAGACGCGCCCTCCGACTGGATCGTGAGGACCGCACCGCGCACGCGGAACGTCATCTCCTCGATGCTGGTCGGGTCCACTCCCGTGCCGCCGAGCACGGTGAGACGCGATCCGTGGAAGACGAGCACGCGCCACTCGGGCGCCTCGCTGAGGCCGCTCCGGTTCCGCGGCGGTGTGGCACGGCCGGAGGGGGGCGAAGCCGAGGTCCTGGCGGGAGAGCTCCGTGCGCCAGGCGCCCTCGAGGACGGCCGCTCCGGGGCTTCGCGGCCGAGCGGGGTCTCCCGGGGTGGGGCGCGGCTCGGCGGACGAGTCCGACGACGCGGACGGGGCCGTCGACGCGGACGGGGCCGACGACGCGGACGGGGCCGTCGACGCGGCCGTCGGTGGTCCGGCGCCGGAGGACTCCGGCGTCGCGAGCGTGTCCTCGGTCGCTGGCATGGTGCAGCCGCTGGTCGCCGCCGCCACGATGATGAGCACCGCGGTGGTGTCGAGCGCGTGTGATGTGACGAGCGTGTGGTGCATGGCCGGTCCTTGGTGGAGCCGAGCGGCCGACCCGGATCGCCGTGATCGGGTCGGGTGGCGAGGACCGCGGCCGGCATCGGCGTCTGCGGCCACGAGTGAGCGAGCTCGAGGCGGGCCACGAACCCGTGCGGTGCCGACCCGTCCCGACGTCAGCGGGGTCCGGGCTGGATGTTGCGAACAGTACGCCCTGATCGAGACGCCCGACGCCGAGAAGCCGTGCGCCGTGCGGGGTGTCTGTCCAGAGAACGATCGTTCCCGTTCTGGGGGTACCTCTCTGCTCTGACCCGCTGGTCGTATGAGTGCATGCACATCGAATCGCCGCCGCACCCGTCGGATGCAGCCTCCCTCCGATCGACGGTCGTGGAAGGGATGATCCACGCGCTCCGGACCCGTCCGCTGCACGAGGTGACCCCGGCCGTCGTGGCCGCCGAAGCCGGTGAGCCGGTGGAGGTCGTCGACCGCACGTTCCCGAGCTGGGACGGCCTGCTGCTCGCGACCATCGACCGGTGGAACGACCGGCGGACCGCACCGCTCATGCCCCTCGCCGAGCGGCACGGCACCGTCCCCTTCCTCCGCGCGATCGTCACCGCGAACATCGCCGACCCCTCGCTCATGCGGTTCCTGACCGCGACGCTGAACATCGCGGCGTCGCCGGAGCACCCCCTGGCGCCGATGCTGCACGCTCGGTGGCGGCGGTTCCACGCGTTCGTGCAGCACTCCCTCGAGCGGGACGTCCTGCTCGGGCGGGAGCCGCGGACGATGGAGCCGGCGCGCGGGTCCGAGCAGTTGCTCGCCACCTACGAGGGGCTGCAACTGCAGTCCATGGTCCGTCCGGACATGGACCTGCTCGAGGCGTTCGACCGTGCGGTCACACGGCTCCGCGAGGGGTGGTCGCGGACCTACGTCGCCCCGGTGTGGGACCTCGACTCCGTCGGCTGAGCCCGACGACACAGACCACGGACAGGAGGGCTGTCCGAGGGCAGGCGCTCGCCGTCTGCGCGCGACACCACTCGATTCGGGTTCGAGTGACATCGCGCACCCGTGCCGCCGCTCGTCGGGTTCGAGCGGCGGCACGCTTCCACCACGACCACCCACCGACCCACTCGGCAGTGCGACGACGCACCGTCAGCGAGGAACGTCCCACGATGCAGCCCCTGCCGTTCTCGGTCACGGCCGACCGGTTCGACCACGACGACGCCGTGCGGCTCCGTGCTGCTGCCCGGATCGAGGTCGACCGGATCTACGGCCGTCCGGCCGACGTCGGTCGGCCGCTCACCGAGGCCACGGCCGCCGCACACGTGCTCGCGCGGGACACGACGGGGACGGCGCTCGGCACCGGGTCGCTCACCGCCGCGGGCGACGGGGTGTTCGAGATCCGGCGGCTGTTCGTCCGGCCGGACCGGCGGGGCCGGGGCATCGGCGACGCCCTGCTGCTCGAACTGCTCGCGCAGGCGGAGGAACTGCAGGCGCCGGCGGTCGTGGCCGAGACGGGGGTCCTGCAACCGCACGCCGTGAAGCTGTTCCTGCGGCACGGGTTCCAGCGGATCCGGCCGTTCGGCCCCTACCGCGAGCAGGCCGGTTCGATCTGCTTCGCGCGGCCGCTCTGATCGGCCTCAGGTGAGCGGGAGTCCCGCGCCCCAGACGCGCTGCACCTCGAGCGACGGCGACAGCGCCACGAGGTCGGCGGCGAACCCGGGCACCAGACGGCCCAGACGGTCGCCGAGCCCCAACGCAGCGGCCGGCACGCTCGTCAGGGCGGCCACGGCCTCGGGTAGCGTCCGCCCCGCACGCGTCACCGCGTTCCGGAGGGCCACGTCCTGCGTCAGCGTCGAGCCGGCGATGGTGTCCGTCCCGGCGACGTGCGCGACGCCGTCGGTCACCGTGACGTCGAGCGAGCCCAGCCGGTAGGAGCCGTCGGCAGCACCGGCGGCCCCCATGGCGTCGGTGATCAGGGCGACCCGGTCCGGTGCGGCGCGCATCAGCGTCGAGGCGACGACGGGGTGCACGTGCACGCCGTCGAGGATGAGTTCGAGCGTGACGCGGTCGTCGGCGACGGCGGCGCCGATCGGCCCGGGCGCCCGGTGGTGGAGCCCCGGCATGGCGTTGAACGCGTGCGTCAGCATCGTCGCGCCGGCGTCGAACGCGGCGCGGGCCTGGTCGTACGTGCCGACGGTGTGCCCGACGGCGACGACCACGCCCGCCGACACGAAGCGACGGATGGCGTCGAGCGCGCCCGGCAGCTCGGGCGCGATGGTGACCTGGCGGATGACGCCCTCGCCGGCCTCGAGCAGGGCGTCGACGGCGGCCGGCGTCGGCGACACGAGGAACGACTCGTTGTGGGCGCCCTTGTTGTGCGGGGAGAGGAACGGCCCCTCGAGGTGTACGCCGAGCACGAGCGGGTCGGTGGCCATCACGGCACGGACCCGTCGCAGCGACGCCGTCAGTGCGGGGATCGGGTTCGCGACGAGCGACAGCACCGAGCGGGTCGTGCCGTGCGACCGGTGCATCGCGAGCGAGTCGGCGAAGGACTCGTCCTCGTACGCCTCGGTCGCCCCGCCGTGCCCGTGCAGGTCGGTGAACCCGGGCGTCAGGACCGCGTCGCCGAGGTCGACGACCTGGTCCGCCGCGGGTGCATCGGCGCCGGTGCCGACCGCGCGGATGGTGTCACCGGCGACGAGGACCCAGCCGTCCGCCGTGGACCCGGCCCCGTCGACCAGGTGGGCCGACCGGATCAGGGTGCTGCGTGCCTCCAGGCCGTTCACCGGGTCTCCTTCCGGAACTGCACCACACCGGACAGGGCCGCGACCACGATGAAGACGAGCCCCACGACGGGGTGCCCGATCGAGATCCAGCAGCCACCGGCGGCGACCACCAGGGCGACCTCGACGATGGTCTTCCCGACCACGTCGGTCTCGATCGGCGACGCGGGCGAGCGGAAGAAGTACCAGACCAGCGCCGCGAACACCGGCGCACCGATCATGAACAGGATCGCCGGCATCGGGAACGGCCACGCGAAGTAGCCCCACGTCGCCAGT
Organism: Curtobacterium sp. AC273; assembly: GCF_979253735.1. Classification (NCBI taxonomy): domain Bacteria; kingdom Bacillati; phylum Actinomycetota; class Actinomycetes; order Micrococcales; family Microbacteriaceae; genus Curtobacterium; species Curtobacterium sp. AC273. Next base: position 220,622 of record NZ_CEEDDU010000014.1, read on the forward strand.
GACAGCAGGCCGAACGTGCACACCAGGATGCGGAGCACGCGCCAGCCGTCGAGCCGGCGCGGACGGATCGCGTGCGGGTCCGGGGTCTCTCCCCAGTCGACGGGGGACTGTGGTGCTGACATGCGGGTCCTACTTGAAGATGATCGTGCGGGCGCCGTCGAGGAGGACTCTGTCCTCGGCGATCCAGCGCACCGCCTGGGTGAGCGTGCGGGACTCCTCGTCCTGCCCGATCGACACGAGGTCGGCGGGGTCCTTCGTGTGGTCGACCCGCACCACGTTCTGCTCGATGATCGGCCCCTCGTCGAGGTCGCTCGTGACGTAGTGCGCCGTCGCACCGATGAGCTTCACCCCGCGGGCGTGCGCCTGCCGGTACGGGTTCGCGCCCTTGAAGCCGGGCAGGAACGAGTGGTGGATGTTGACGGCGCGACCCTCGAGCGCCGCGCAGAGCTCCGGCGACAGGATCTGCATGTAGCGGGCGAGGACGACGAGTTCGATGTCGTGCTCCTCGACGGCGTCGAGGATGCGCTGTTCCATCTGCCGCTTCGACTCCGCGTCGGTGACCGGACGGTGCTCGAACGGTACCGAGTAGAACGACGCGAGCTCGGCGAGGTCGGCGTGGTTCGACAGGACGAGGGGCACCTCGATCGGCAGCTGGCCACCGCGCTGGCGGTAGAGCAGGTCGTTGAGGCAGTGGCCCGCCTTCGACACGAGCACGAGGGTGCGCAGCGGTCGGCCGACGACGTCGAGCTGCACGCGGGCGTCGTAGCGTTCGGTGACGGGCGCGAGGGCCTCTTCGAAGGCGGCGCGGTCGACGGGAGCCATCACCTGCAGGCGCATGAAGAACGTGTTCGTGTCGACGCTCGAGAACTGCTGCGACTCGGTGATGTTGCCCTGTGCGGAGACCACCGCTCCGGAGACGGCGTGCACGATCCCGGGCTGGTCGTCGCAGACCAGCGTGAGGGTCCAGTGCGTGGAGGTCGCGGGCGTCGGGTCGGTCACCGGATCAGGGTACCGGGGTGGGGCGGTGCGGCGGGGCGCGGAGCGGAGTCGCGCGGTCGAGGGAGCAGGAAACGTCGGGTGCGGCGTGTGGACCCGACGATTCCTGCTCCCTCGACGGGCCGGCGGGCGACGGGGCGACGGGCGGCGGGGGCGGGCCGGCGGGCAACTCGCGGCGCTACGCCGCGCGCCGCCCCAACGCCCGGTCCCCGATGGTCAGCACGCTCAGCAGCACCGCGACCCCCACGATCACCCACGCGAGCACGTGCAGGTCCGGCGTCGTCGGAGCCTGCCCGAACACGCCGCCGATCAACGACGACGCCGCGATCGCCCCGATGTAGACGCTCGTGCGCGAGAGCCCAGCGGCCGTGCCGATGGACTCCGCGGGCACCACCCGGTACAGCGCCGCCTGGTTCGACACGGACGCCAGGGCCTGCGGCACCCCGAACAGCGCCGGCGCGAGCAGGAACAGCCAGACGGGCGACCCGGCGTGGAGCAGCAGCAGGAGCGCCCCGCCGACGATCGGCACGACGGCCGCGACGATGAGCGGCCCACGCACGGCGGTCTTCCGCGCGACGAGGAACGACACGACGCCGGCGACGATCGCCGCCGGCAGCTGCAGGTACCCGGCGACGTCGCTCGAGTACCCGGCGACGTCCTGCACCCACTGCGAGAAGCCGTAGGTCACCGTGTACGCCAGCACGTAGGCCAGGAAGAGTCGCACGTACGTCCGCGACAGGGCGCCGTTGCGCGCGAGCATCCGCACGTCGATGAACGGCTTCACGGCGCGCAGCTCCCACAGCACGAGCGCGACGAGCAGGACGACCGCGATGCCGAGCAACCACCAGAGGCCCGCCGACAGGTCGAGCAGGAACACGAGCAGTGCCGACACCGTGCCGGTCATCAGCAGCAGGCCGAGCGGGTCGAGGGAGGTCAGGACGGGCAGGCCCTCGTCGGGGCGTGGGCGCAGCCGGTCGGACGGCAGCCACAGCGCGGCGACGACGATCCCGAACACGGCGAGCGGCACGTTGACCAGGAAGATCGCGTGCCAGCCGAACGCGGCGATGAGCGCGCCGCCGAGGGGCGGTCCGGCTGCGGCGGAGACGAGCGAGGTGATGGACAGGGCCCCGAGCACGAGCGACGGCGTCGGCTTCCCGATGCGGAGCGAGTGCTGCCGGAGGGTCGTGAGCGCCGCCGGGTACGCCGAGGAGGTCCCGATGCCGATGAGCACCCGTGCGAACACCGCGCCGCCGAACCCGGTGAGGAACTCGGGCACCACGCCGGCGATCCCGACGATGACGAGCCCGATCAGGAAGACCTTCCTCGGCCCGAACCGGTCGGCGAGCTTGCCCATCGTCGGCTGCGCGATCGCACTCGCCAGGTACAGCGCGGCGACGAGCCAGATCGCCTGCGAGGCACCGATCCCGAGATCACGGGAGATCGGGGCGAGCGCGACGGACACCATGGTCGTGTTGATCGGGTTGAGGAGCGGCCCGACCAGGACGGGGACGAGGAGCTTCGGGCCGAAGCCGCTCCCCGTGCTGCCGGAGGGGACGACGGGTGTCGGGGTGGTTGCTGTGGACGTGGTGTGCTGCCTTTGCGACGTGGTCGCGTCGTGACGGCCTGGAGGCGCGGCTCGCGTCAGGTGCGCGGGTCGCCGCTCCGGGTGGTCACGGTTCGACGAGGGTTTCGAGGATGGCGAGGGAGCGCGCGACGGTCTCGCGGTCCTCGGGGGAGAGCGTGCCGAGCAGCTCCGTCAGGACACGGCTGCGCGCGGCCCACGCGTCCTCGCGGGCGGAGGCGCCCGCGGGGGTGGCACGGACCAGGGTGCGTCGGCCGTCGGCGGGGTCCTGCCGGCGTTCGACCAGTCCGAGGTCGACGAGCGCCTGGATCGTCGCGCCCATGGACTGAGGACGGACACCCTCGGCCCGCGCGAGGTCGGCGGTGGTGCTCTCGCCGTGCCGGAGCAGTCGTCCGAGCGCGGCGGTCTGCGAGGCGGTGACCTCGTCGGACTTGCCGGTGAGCAGTGTCCGGCGGACGCGCCCGTAGATCGTCAGCAGGTCGCTGGCGAGGTCGGGTGCGCTCGGGGAAGCCATACCGCGACGGTACTACTTCAGCAGGAGAACTTGCAAGGCTTCCTGTCGATCTGGTGAGCCGATCCCAGGAGGCGAGTCGTGCCTCCAGGCCGCTGGCTCACCGGACGCACGTCAGCGGACGGCGGTGAGTGTCTCGATCAGATGCTCCTGCACGTACCCGAGCCAGTCGTAGACGTCCCGCAGCCCGACCCCGAGTCGGACCGGTACGACCGTTCCTCGCTCGCCGAGTCGACGATGCCCAGCCGGTCCGCGATCGTCAGGCGCAGGTCGGTCAGGCAGCGGAGCCAGGCCTGCTCGTCCTCCGCACCGAACGCACCGTCACGCGCACCGGTCAGCCACTCGTGGACCGTCGTGACGTTCGTGGTCTTCTGCGCGACCAGGTCCGACTCGGTCAGCCGGCGGAACTCGGCACTCGCGTCCTCGTCCTGCGGGTACGCGTCCGGGAACATCCGGATCGCCACGGGGTCCGACGCCAGGTCGCCGGCGAGGACCTGCTGCAGCTGCTCGGTGAGCGACGTGAGGACGGAGCGCTCGCCGGAGGACATGCCGAGGTGGACGCCGTCGGCGCGGCGGACGAACGGGATCACGTGGTCGGGGCCTTGTCCACGGAGGCCTGCAGGCCGTAGCCGTGCATCGCCTCGACGTGGGCCTCCATCGCCTCGCGCGGGCCGGTCGCGACGATCGCCCGTCCCTCGTCGTTCACCTGCCGCATCAGCCGCTCCGCCTTCGGGCGCGGGAACCCGAAGTACCGCTGGAAGACGTAGGTGACGTACGACATCAGGTTCACCGGGTCGTCCCACACGACCGCGACCCAGGGGGAGTCCGGTCGGACGCTCGTGCGCTCGTCCACGTCGGGCGTCAGCATGGTCATGGAACCAGGGTGACACGAACGGGCGGCCTCGGTACGATCGTGGGGTCGCGACTGGCGTTGGATGGGTCACCATCGGGAAGCGACACCTGACACGGTGCGCGGCCGTACGCCTGGGCCGCGCCCCACCGTCCACCTCGTCGTGCACGTGCGCGACGGACAGACAACGAGGAGTCCCGTGTCCATCACCGATCTGCCCCCCGCGGCCGACACCACCACCTTCAACGCCCCCCTCAGCCAGGTCGACCCCGAGATCGCACGCGTCCTCGAGCAGGAGCTCGGCCGCCAGCGCGACACCCTCGAGATGATCGCGTCCGAGAACTTCGTCCCGCGCGCCGTGCTCGAGTCGCAGGGCTCCGTCCTGACGAACAAGTACGCCGAGGGCTACCCGGGCAAGCGCTACTACGGCGGCTGCGAGTACGTCGACGTCGCCGAGCAGCTCGCCATCGACCGGGCCAAGGCGCTCTTCGGTGCCGAGTACGCCAACGTGCAGCCGCACTCCGGTGCCACGGCGAACGCCGCCGTCCTGCACGCCATCGCCAGCGCCGGTGACACGATCCTCGGCCTCGAGCTCGCGCACGGCGGCCACCTGACCCACGGCATGAAGCTCAACTTCTCCGGCCGGATCTACAACGCCGTCGCGTACGGCGTCGACCCCGAGACGTTCGAGGTCGACTACGACGACATCCGCGCGAAGGCCATCGAGCACCAGCCGAAGGTCCTCATCGCCGGGTGGTCCGCCTACCCGCGCCAGCTCGACTTCGCCAAGTTCCGCGAGATCGCGGACGAGGTCGGCGCGAAGCTCTGGGTCGACATGGCGCACTTCGCCGGCCTCGTCGCCGCCGGCCTGCACCCGTCGCCGGTGCCGCACGCCCACGTCGTCTCCTCGACGGTGCACAAGACCCTCGGCGGCCCCCGCTCCGGCATCATCCTGTCCAACGACGAGTCGCTGTTCAAGAAGCTCAACTCGGCCGTGTTCCCGGGCCAGCAGGGCGGTCCGCTCATGCACGTGATCGCCGCGAAGGCCACCGCGTTCCTGCTCGCCGGCACGCCGGAGTTCAAGGAGCGCCAGGAGCGCACCATCCGCGGCGCGCAGGCGCTCGCCGAGCGTCTGACGGCCGACGACGCGAAGGCAGCCGGCATCGACGTCCTGACCGGCGGCACCGACGTGCACCTGGTGCTGGTCGACCTGCGGACGTCCGAGGTCGACGGCAAGCAGGCCGAAGACCTGCTCCACGAGGTCGGCATCACCGTGAACCGCAACGCCGTGCCGTTCGACCCGCGTCCGCCGATGGTGACCTCGGGTGTCCGCATCGGCACCTCGGCGCTGGCCACCCGCGGGTTCGGCGACGCCGAGTTCGCCGAGGTCGCCGACATCATCGCGCTGACGCTCATGCCGAACCCCGACATCGCGGCGCTCTCGGCCCGGGTGAAGACCCTGACCGACGCGTTCCCGCTCTACGCGTGAGCGGCGCGCTCCCCCGTTCCCTCTGGGCTGGTGAGGGCAGTGCCGTCCGTATCGACGGCACCGCCCTCGCCGCCCGGACGCTCGACGAGCTCCGCGTCCGCATCGACCGGTTGCACGAGCACGGCATCCGGCCGGGGCTCGGCACGATCCTCGTCGGCGAGAACCCCGGGTCGCTGTCCTACGTCGCGGGCAAGCACCGCGACTCGGCGCAGATCGGGCTCGACTCGCACCGGATCGACCTGCCGTCCACCGCGTCCGCAGCCGACATCCGTGCCGCCATCCTGCAGATGAACGACGACCCCCGGGTCACCGCGTTCATCGTCCAGCTCCCGCTGCCGCAGGGGATCGACCCCACGCCGATGCTCGAGCTGATGGACCCGGCGAAGGACGCCGACGGCCTGCACCCGACGAACCTCGGTGAGCTCGTGCTCGCCGTGCCCGGTGGCGCCGGCACGATCGACGCCCCGCTGCCGTGCACCCCGCGCGGCATCGTCGCGATGCTCGAGGCGTACGACATCCCGATCCGGGGTGCGCACGTCACGATCATCGGGCAGGGCCTGACCGTCGGGCGCCCGCTCGGCCTGCTGCTCACCCGCCTCGAGGCCACGGCGACGCTCACGCATTCGCTGACCGCCGACGTCGCGGCCGAGTGCCGACGTGCCGACATCGTCGTCGCGGCGGCCGGGGTCGCGGGCCTGGTCCAGCCGGACTGGGTGCGGCCCGGTGCCGCGGTCATCGACGTGGGCATCACCCGCATCGTGAACGAGGAGACCGGCAAGGCTCGCCTCCGCGGGGACGTCGACCCGGCCGTGGCGTCCGTCGCGGGCTTCATGTCGCCGGTCCCCGGTGGCGTCGGGCCGATGACGCGGGCGATGCTGATGAAGAACGTGGTCGAGGCCGCGGAGCGCCACCTGAAGTAGCGCGCGGGCCGCGGTCCGATCTCGCCGACGCCGCACCGAGTCTCGGCCTGGTGCTACGGTCTCGCCATGGGGGAAGAACGACTGCTGACCGAGCCGGTCCTGCGACCGCGACCCGAACCGTCGCAGCTGACGAAGGACGCCCGGTGGCTCGTCGTCATCGTGCTGCTGTGCATCGTGTTCCAGCAGCCCGGGTCGACCTGGAGCCTGGACGTCCAGCACGCCGGGCAGCAGTACTCGTTCGTGTCCCACCCGTCGCTCGGGTGGACGATGCTGACGGTCGGGTTCGCGGTCGTCGGGTTCGTCGTGGCGATCGCCCGCCGCGGAGCCCGTCGGTTCGACGAGCACACCGTGATGGGCCTGGCCCTCGCGGGCGTGCTCGGGACGACCGTGCTCGTCTGGCTGCTCATGCCGGCGCAGATGGCGTGGCTGCAGTGGGCCGTCGAGCACGGTCGGACGCACCCGTTCGTCCTCGGAAACGTCGTGGAGCACGTCCGGTACGCGGACTACACCGGCTGAACCCGCTGCGACGCCCGGTCCCGACAGGTCCCGCCGCCGGTCGTTTCCGCGCTCAGCGACACTTCACGGCCCGTCGAGCGCGTGAGGGTGTCGCTCGGCGCGAAATTCCGCGCCGGGCGCAGGCGTTGCCCGCGCCGAGCGCGAGCGTCAGTCGCGCCGGGCGCCCTGCGCGGCGTGCACGGTGAAGACGTTCGGCTCGCGGTACCCGGCCGCGGCGAAGGCGGCGGTGACGGCCGCGGCGATCGCACCACGGGCCTCCCGGTCGACCAACGCGATCGCGGCACCACCGAAACCACCCCCGGTCATGCGGGCACCGACGGCACCGTGCTCGACCGCCGTCGCGACGGCCAGGTCGAGCTCCGGCACGGAGATCTCGAAGTCGTCGCGCATCGACTCGTGCGACGCGACGAGCAGGGATCCGATCGCCCGGGGCCCCTGCTCGCGGAGCGTGCGGACCGTGTCGAGGACGCGCTGGTCCTCGGTCACGACGTGCCGGACGCGGCGGAAGGTCTCGTCGTCGAGGAGCTCCTGCGCACGCGGGAGGTCCTCGACCGTGACGTCGCGGAGCGCCTCGACCCCGAGGACCTCGGCGCCCTTCTCGCACGACGCCCGGCGCGCGGCGTACCCGCCGGTGGCGTGGGCGTGCTCGACGCGGGTGTCGATCACGAGGACCTCGAGACCGTTCGCCTCCAGCGCGAGGTCGACGACCGCCGTGTCGAGCGTGCGGCAGTCGAGGAAGACGACGGCGTCCTGCTCACCGAGGAGCGACGCGGACTGGTCCATGATGCCCGTCGGTGCTCCGACGGTCGTGGTTCTCGGAGTACTGGCCGACGCGGGCCAGGGTCTTGCGGTCGAGCCCGAGCTCCCACAGGTCGTTGAACGCCAGTGCGACGCCGCACTCGATCGCGGCGCTGGACGACAGCCCGGCGCCGACCGGCACGTCGGAGTCGATGAAGACGTCGAACCCGGACTTGCCGGTGAGGTCGGCGCCCTGCTCGCGCAGCGCCCAGGCGATGCCGAACACGTACGCCGACCAGCCGTTCATCGCGTCGGGCGAGAGCTCGTCGAGCGAGAGCGACACGGGACCGCCGGCCTCGTCGAAGGCCGACGCGACCCGGATCACCCGGTCCTCGCGCGGGGCGATCGACGCGGTGGTGCGGCGGTCGATCGCGAACGGCAGGACGTAGCCGTCGTTGTAGTCGGTGTGCTCGCCGATCAGGTTGACCCGACCCGGGGCGGAGTACCGCACCGCGGGCTCGTACCCGTAGACCTGCTGGAACGTCATGCTCGTTCGATCCCTCCTCGGATGAACTCGGCCGCCTTCTCGGGCACGAGGTCCCCGATCCAGGCGCCCATGGCGGCTTCGCTGCCGGCCAGGAACTTCAACTTGTCCGCCGCGCGACGCGGCGAGGTGATCTGCAGCATCAGCCGCACCGTGTCGCGGGCCGTGTGCACCGGCGCCTGGTGCCACGCGGCGATGTACGGGGTGGGGTCGCCGTAGAGGGCGTCGAGACCGCGCGTCAGCCGGAGGTGCATGTGCGCCAGCTCGTCCTTCTCGGCGTCGGTGAGCCCGGCGAAGTCCGGCACGTGGCGGTGCGGCAGCATGTGGATCTCGATGGGCCAGCGCGCGGCGAACGGCACGAAGGCGGTGAAGTGCTCACCGGAGAGGACGACGCGCTCCGAGGCACGCTCGTTCGCGAGGTGCTGCTCGAACAGGTCCGGGCCGAAGCGCTCGATCGACGCGAGCAGACGCTGCGTGCGCGGGGTGACGTACGGGTACGAGTAGATCTGCCCGTGCGGGTGGTGCAGCGTGACGCCGATCGCCTCGCCACGGTTCTCGAACGGGAACACCTGCTGGATGCCGGGCATCGCCGACAACGCGGCCGTGCGGTCCGCCCACGCTTCGACCACGGTGCGGGCGCGCGACTCGGAGATGGACGCGAACGAGCCCGAGGTCTCGGGGGAGAAGCACACGACCTCGCACCGGCCGACCGACCGGAGCTGGCGGTTCAGGCCGACGTCGCTGAGGGACTCGAGCGACGTGGGGGCGTCGTCCGCCTCGAGCAGGGGGCCGAACGACGGCGACCGGTTCTCGAAGACGGCGACGTCGTACCGGCTGGGGATCTCGGACGGGTTCGCCGCGGTCTGCGGCGCGAGCGGGTCCTGGTCGGCGGGCGGCAGGAACACGCGGTTCTGCCGCGACGCCGCGATGGACACCCACTCGCCCGTCAGGACGTCCTGACGCATCCGCGCCGTCTCCGGTCGCGGGTCGAGCACGCGCTCGTCGATGCTGCGCTCGGCGGGCAGCGTCGAGTCGGCGTCGTCGAAGTAGATGAGGTCGCGGCCGTCCGCGAGCTTCGTCACGCGCTTGGTGATCACCCGACCACCCTAGCGCGCATCCGAAGCATTGCGAAAGGGTCCGAAGCAAGCGAAACTATCCTCGTGACGGATGACGACCTCTCCTTCCTGGCCGGCTCGCTCCCCGCGCCGCTGCGCCAGGACCGCATCGTCTCCATCGTCGAGGGGGCGCCCGGCATGGTCCGGACGGCCGCCCTGGCAGCAGCCCTCGGAACCAGCGAGGTGACCGTCCGGCAGGACCTCGCCTCGCTCGAACTGGAGGCGCGGATCCGGCGGGTGCACGGCGGTGCGGTCCGCCTCGGGGCCGGTTCCGGCGAGCGGCCCTTCGAGGAGACCGCCGTGGAGCACCAGGTCGCGAAGGCGGCGATCGGTCGTGCGGCCGCGGCGCTCGTGCGCTCCGGCCAGTGCGTCGTGCTCGACGTCGGCACCACCCCGGCGGCCGTCGCCGAGGCCCTGGTCGCCCGCGCCGACCTGGTCGACCTGACCGTCGTCACGAACTTCCTCACGACCGCCCTCGCACTCGAACGGGCGGTACCGCGGTTCACCGTCGTCGTCACCGGCGGCACGTTGCGGCCGCTGCAGCACTCCCTCGTGGCGCCGTTCAACAACACGCTGCTGCCGCTCATCGCCGCGGACGTGGTGTTCCTGGGCGGCACCGGGGTCGACGTCGAGCACGGACTGACGAACGTGAACCTGCCCGAGACCGAGGCGAAGCGCATGCTCGCGGCGACCGCTCGGCGTACGGTCGTGGTCGCGGACGGGTCGAAGTTCGGCCGGGCCCACCTCGGGGTCGTCCGTTCGCTCGAGGACATCGACGTCGTCGTCACCGCCGACACCACGGCGGAAGCGGTCGCCCCGATCCGGGCGGCCGGCGTCGAGGTCGTGGTGGCCGACGGCAGCGACCGCGACACGGCAGCAGGAACCGGAAGGAACGAGATCCCATGACCGCAGCAGCACCCACCGGTGGCCAGTACCACCTCCGCCACGCCGGACCCGACGGGGTCGTCGAGGCGGTGGTCACCGAGGTCGCCGCGGGCATCCGCGAGCTGCGGGTCGCCGGGTTCGACCTGACCGAGCCGTTCCCCGTCTCGGAGCAGCCGCCGGGAGCGAACGGCATCGTGCTCGCACCGTGGCCGAACCGGGTCGCCGGCGGCGTCTGGCAGCTCGACGGCAAGCGGCAGCAGCTCGACGTCTCGGAGCCGAAGTACGGCAACGCCTCGCACGGACTGCTCCGGTTCGCGCCCTACCTGGTCGTGTCCCAGACCGAGTCGGGCGTCGTGCAGGAAGCGACGATCCACCCGCAGCACGGCTGGCCCTTCACACTCGAGACCCGCGTGCACCACGAACTCGTCGACGACGGCATCCGGGTCACGCACGAGGTCGTGAACCGCTCGGGCGTGCGGGCGCCCTTCGCGATCGGCGCCCATCCGTACCTCCGGCCGGCGACACCCCCGCGGACGACCTCGTCGTCCGGCTCGACGCCGCGACCGCGTTCACGGTGGACGAGCAGAAGGTACCGAACGGCTCGGTGCCGGTGGACGGCACGGTACGACCTCCGGCAGGGGCCGCCGGGCGGGGGACTCGACCTCGACACTGCGTACCGTGACATCACCCCTGACGCTGAGGGTGTCCGCCGCACGACGCTGCACGGGCCCGAGGGCGACGGTGTCGAGCTCTGGCAGGACGAGTCGTTCCCGTACGTGCAGGTGTTCGTCGCGCGAGTTCCCACGCGGGGACGGCACGGGGCTGGCGGTGGCGGTCGAACCGATGACGGCACCGGCGAACGCGCTCAACTCGGCGAGGGCCTGCGCTGGCTCGAGCCGGACGAGTCGTGGACCGGCTCGTGGGGGATCCGCCGCGTCTGGTCCCGACCCGGTCGCTCCGCCGCATGCGGCACGACCGAAGGCGCCGCCGCTGGTGTTCCGGCAGGGCCTTCGTCGTGTGTCCGTCGGTCGTCAGGCGCGGCGCATGCGGAGCGCCTCGACCGCGAGGGACTCGGACGCGTAGCGCCTTCCACCTCGTGCGCCGCCAAGCGGGGTCGTCGCCGCGGAGGGCGATGAAGTCCTTGCGCTGGCGGCACACGTACCCGAGGACCGCGGTGGCCGTGGCGACCTCGGCGAAGTCCTTGCGGATGTGGCGGGTCGTGACCTGGGCGTTCCGGCGGAGCGTGTCGAGCAGGAGCTCGTTGCTCATCGTCGTGTTGGTCGCGGTCGCGAGCTCGACGATGCGGCGCGCGTCACCGGTGCTGCTGGTCGGCGTGGCTTCGATGGGCTCGATCGTTGTACCCCGTTCGTTCTGCGATGGTGCGGTGGTGCCGGACCCGGCGATCGGATCCGGGAACGACACTATCGGCGTCACGCCAACAGTCCGCTGAACGCTGACTGGGCTGTGCGGTGGAACGCCCATGAACTGGCTGAGGGGGGACTTGTACCGGTCGGTCGATCAGGCGGTCAGGCGCACTGCTCGCCGCGCGGTGGGTCGCGAGCTCCTCGAGGGCACCGTCGATCTTCGCCGCGAGGTACCGGTAGCCGTCGTCGTTGAGGTGTTGCCCGTCGCCGGCGGCGTGCTCCACTGTTCATCTTCGTGAACCACTGCCGGTCGAGCGCGTCGACGAACGGGACGCCCGCTGCGTGTGCACCGGCGGCGACCGCGGCCGAGATGCCGGCGGTGGTCTCCGCCCGTGGCTGCAGGGCGGAGGGACCGATGGCGACGACGACGGCGTCCGGCCATGCCGCTTCGCCGTCCGCGAGGGTCCGCATCGACCCGGGCCTCGAGGGCGTCCGCGCTGACGAGCCAGTCGTTCTGGCTGCCCTGCACGATCACGAGCGCGGGGTCGAGGGCTGCCCGCCGCTCGATCCGCGAGACGTGGTTCGAGCGCGTCGAGCTGGTCGCACCGGTGTTCACGTACCCCCTGCCCGGCACTCCGTCGATGGTGGCGTCCCACCCGCGGTCCGCCACGAGGTCCTGCGCCCACCCGTGCGTACCGTCGTACGAGCCGCGACCAGGTCGTGCAGTCACCCACGATGAGCACGTCCGATCCGCGGGCGATGGCGGAGGCCGCTCGGGTCGCGGACACGTTCGCCGTCCCCGGGACCGACTGGCAGGCGTCCGAGACGGCGGGCAGCATGACGAGGAACCCGGCGACGCCGAGACTCATCGCGCCGAGGGCGACCGCCGGCATCAGGCGTCGCCTCCGGCGTCGTCGTCTGAGCGGCAGCGAACGGGGACCGTCCGGCCATCCGCCGTCGGTTCGTCGGGCCACGGCCGGGATTCTACGCGTGCAGTCCGGACGGCAGGTGACCGCCTCGGTGTCCCTGAACGCGGCACGGTCGTCAGATCGGGACGGATGACGCAGGCGGTCGGCCACGGCCCTCGATTACGTTGGAGCCTTGCTCCGATCCTTCCGCCGACAGGGAGGCAGCGGCAACGCCCGCGTTCGAGGTGGAGCAGACACTCATGGAGGTTCAGGATGGCGTTCGTCACTGTCAGCGATGGTGCGGAGATCTTCTACAAGGACTGGGGGCCGCGTGACGCGCAGCCATCGTCTTCCACCACGGATGGCCACTGTCCGCGGACGACTGGGATGCCCAGATGCTCTTCTTCCTGGCGAACGGCTACCGGGTGATCGCGCACGACCGCCTGCGGGCACGGACGGTCGTCGCAGATCGGCACCGGTCACGACGTGGACCACTGCGCGGCCGACGCTGGACGCGCTGGTCCAGCACCTCGACCTGCAGAACGCGATCCCATCGGTCTACTCCACCGGTGGTGGACAGGTCGCACGGTACGTCGCGCAGTACGGCGAGCCGCAGGGACGAGGTCGCCAAGGCGGTCCTGGTGTCCTCGGTGCCGCCGATCATGCTGCACAGAGCGACGCCAACCCCGAAGGAGCACGCCGATCTCGGTGCTCGACGGGTTCCGCAGCGCGCTCGCCGCGAACCGGGCCGAGTTCTACCAGGCCGTCGCCGAGGAGCCGTTCTACGGCTTCGACCGGGCCGGTGCCGACTTCTCCGCCCCGGTGATCGCGAACTGGTGGCGCCAGGGGATGATGGGCAGCGCGCTGGCGCACTACGAGGGGATAAAGGCGTTCTCCGAGACCGACCAGACCGAGGACCTCGAGGCCATCTCCGGTGCCGGTCCGCCGTCACACAGGGCGACGACGACCAGGTCGTGCCGTACAAGGCTGCGTCGATCAAGCAGGCCGAACTCCTCAGCCCAACGCGACCCTCAAGATCTACGAGGGCTACCCGCACGGCATGCTGACGGTCCACGCCGACGTCATCAACCCGGACATCCTCGCCTTCCTCAAGAGCTGAGCCAGGCCGTCCTGGAAGAGCGCGCCCCGGCACTCCGCCGAGGGCGCGCCGCTCGTGTCTGGCTAGCGAGCCTGCGACGGCGTGACGCACCGCCGCGCACATCCGAGTCGGGCTGACCGACGAGCCGAGGCAGAGCGATCCGTCCTAACGTCCTTCGACATGCAGACCGAACGACTGGAGCGGGCCGACCGGGAGCTCGCGGCGCTCCACGGGGTCGGCAGGAGGCCGCCATCCGCGAGATCGTCGTGGACGCCGTGCACCGCGAGGGGCTCGCACCGTCGAGACCGCGCCTTCATCGTCCGCGTAGGCGGGGTCGACGTTCCTCGCCGACGTGCTCGCCGAGGCGATCGCCGAGCAGGCCGAGAGCGCCACGGGCCGTGGAGCCCGTCGCCACGTCCGACGAGCGGGCCGCCGATCCGCGCGACCGAGTCGGATGACGCTTGGGGACGGTCCCCGCCACCTGTTCCGATGGTGCTGACGCGACCACCAGCACGAAGGAGCAGACGATGCCGGACGAACCCACCTCTCCGCACCACGAGATACCTGCCGTCCGGGAACCCCGACCTCCCGCAGGAGAAGGACTGGTCAACATCGCGGACGACAGCGCCGCCGACGCGATGACGAGGCCGCAAGAACCCGACGCTCGCGACGCAGTTCCCGAGCCAGCTCAACGCGCCGGCGACGGACATCAGCACCCAGGCCTTCTTCTGGTCCTCGTTCAACATCTCGCCCCGACGGGTCCCGGCGCGGCGGGTGGGCGCGCGAGCTGACCCAGTCCGACTTCGCTGCTCTCCGAAGACGAGATCGCCCAGGCGTGAACATGCACCTCGAGGCCGAGGAGCATCCGGAGAGCTTGCACTGGCGCCAGACCGCGGAGTGGGCGCTGATGACCCCGGGGCCTGCCGTGTCACTACGTTGGGCCGCGAGGGGCTGCACCGGTGACGCTGGAGGACGGTGTTCGAGGGCGACCTCGGATGGTACTTCCCCGCCGGCCTCCCGCACTCCTGCCAGGGCCTCGGGCCGGACGGCGCCGGGTTCGTCCTCGCCTTCGACAGCGGCGAGCAGTCCGAGAGCACCACCCTCCTGCTGATGACGGACTGGGTTCGCCCACACCCCGCCGGACGTGCTGGCGAAGAACTTCGGTGTCGCGCAGGAGGCGTTCGCTGGACCTGCCGCTCCACGACCTCTGGATCTTCCCCGGCGAGGTCCCTGGCGACCTCGAGCAGGACCAGCTCGCCGCGGGCGTCGAGTGGGGCGGCAGACCCCGTCATCTTCCGGATGGCCTGGCACGGCGCCGCACTGTCGAGGGCAGCGGCGGCAGCATCCGGATCGCGGACAGCACGAACTTCCCGGCGGCGAAGACGGTCGCCGCGGCGCTGACGGTCGTGCAGCCCGGGTCGATGCGGGAGCTGCACTGGCACCCGAACGCCGACGAGTGGCAGTACTACCTGAAGGGGCAGGCGCGCATGACGGTGTTCAACACCGGGCCCCACGCGAACACCGTGGACTTCAAAGCCGGCGGCGTCGGGGTCGAGAAGCGGAACCTCGGGCACTACGTGGAGAACACCGGCACGAGAGCCGGCGCTGATCATCGAGACGTTCCGGAGCGAACCACGTTCCCGGAGGAGATCTCGCTCGCGAACTGGCTCGCCCACCTGCCGCCGTCGCGCAATGGTGTCGCAGCACCCTGAACATCCCCGAGGCGGTGCTCGCAGACGTTCCCGCGGGGGTCGCGGGGGATCGTCCCGCTGCCGCTGGCTGCCCGACGAACGGGCGGCTGTGGGGCCCCGTGGGGCTCGAACCCACGACCCTCGGATGAAAAGCCGCGGTTCAGGAGGCGGTGGGCCCCGTGGGGCTCGAACCCACGACCCTCGGATGAAAAGCCGCGGTTCAGGAGACTGTGGAGCCCCGTGGGGGCTCGAACCCACGACCCTCGGATGAGGGGAAGCCGCGGTTCAGGGGAGACTGTGGGCCCCCCGTGGGGCTCCGAACCCACGACCCTCGGATGAAAAGCCGCGGTTCAGGGGAGACTGTGGGCCCCGTGGGGGCTCGAACCCACACGACCACTCGGATGAAAAGCCGCGGTTTCAGGGAGGAACTGTGGGCCCCGTGGGGCTCGGGCCCCACGATGCCCTCGGATTAAAAGTCCGGTGCTCTACCAGCTGAGCTAGAGGCCCTCACCCGCAAGGCTAGCGGGTGGAGGGGCTACCAGTTCGGAACCGTTGTCCTGGGGTCAGCTGCGTCGACCCGCGGCTGAGGGTGCGCAGGAGCCAGACGATCACCGCGACCTGGTCGAGCGGCACGATCCCGACCCAGAGCAGGAACTTCAGGCTCGCGGTGAAACCACCGACGAACAGCAGGACGACCGCGATCACGGCCAGGATGATGAGCAGGGCGTTCATGGAGGGTCCTCTTCTTCACGTCCGGGAGGAGTGCCTCCCTGCGACGGTTGCATGGTACCGGATCTGGCCGGTTGCGTTCTCTCGGCGAACGGGAGACGAGAACGTCACCGGCCGTGCCTACACTGACGCGGTGCCTCGCGATCACTACCGTCCAGTCCACTTCACCGACCAGGAGTTTGCCGCGATCCAGGGCGGCGAAGGAGGAGACCCTGCCGTGGTGAACCGCGTCGCGCACGAGACCGCGAACGCCCTGCCCGCCGCGTCCGGCAGGACCGGACCCCGCCGTCGTCGAGCGCCTGGTCACCTACACGGACGTGCACGGCATCGACGCGATCGCCGAGCTGTGGGCGCGCGTCGGGGCGCACACCCTGCCCGGGGCGCTGTGGCGGATCTACCTCGTCCGGACCGTGATCCGGCAGAACCCGACGGAGATCGCGTACTTCTTCGAACGCGGCGCGCAGCGGATCGGCACGATCGACCAGGCGGTCGCGGGTGCCGAGGAGCCGACGGGGCCCGCCGAGATCCTCACGCTGGCGGACCGGATCCTGCACGGCCTCTACACGGGCGACCTCGCGGTGGCGCTCGACCGCGGTGCGGCGTTCTGCCGGCTCACCGCGGTGAGGGGCGACCTCGGTGGCGGACGACTCCGACCTGACCGCAGACGACCGGGCGAGCGAGCTGACGACCCGGGCACTCCGTCTGACGGAGCTGGCGGCCGACCTCACCGAGGCGGCGGCGCCTGGCGTCGCGACAGCCTGGACTGAGCGAGCGGCGGGGCGGACCCGCACCGCGCCTCCAGGCAGAAGCCGCAAGACCAGCCAGAAGCCGCAAGACCAGGCAGAAGCCGCAAGACCAGGCAGCAGCCGCAGCGACCAGCCGGAAGCGGGCAGACCAGCCGGAAGCGGGCAGAGAAAAACCGGGCCGCAGAAGCGCCTCTCGGCGCGAGGCCGCTCGAAGCGGCGAATTTTGGAGCCCGGGGCTTGCTGCGGCCCGGCGAGATCGATTCTACGAGACGTCGGCCGTGCGCACGACCCGTGTTCACTCTGGTGGACACGACGGGGTGTCGGGCGCGCCCCGGACAAGACCACGACCGCGCCCCCGGACAAGACCACGACCGCGCCCCGGACAACACCACGACCGTGCCCCGCGCAGCGCCACGACCGCGCCTCGGACCCGGTCAGGGACGCCGCGCCTGAGTGAGTTCGAGAACTCCTCCAATCCGACGGCCCGAGGGTGCCGAATCATCACCGTGGCAGGCATCACCGCCAGCCACATGCGAGGGCCCCGTGCGACCCGGTCCGCTCCCTGGCGGTCAATTCCCTGCGGGTCACACGGGCCCTCGTCCTGCTCTGACCACGCGACCCGAATGCGTGGTCAGAGCGGAACTCACAGGTCGATCGCAACCGGGAGGAGGGAAACCTGCAATGCTTGCACTCGTGGAACGCGACACCGAGAGCTGGAGCTCAGCCGAGCCGGCTCAGGCGTCGCCCGACGACCTCCTGTCCAGGGTGGCGAACGGCGACCAGGCTGCCTTCTCCGAACTGTACGACGTGCTGTCCGGGCGGGTCCTCGGTCTCGTGACGCGCCTCCTCCGGGACCGCGCGCAGTCCGAAGAGGTCGCACAAGAAGTCTTCCTGGAGGTCTGGCAACAGGCCACCCGCTACGACCGCTGGCGCGGCACGGCGGCGAGCTGGATCCTCACCATGGCGCACCGCCGGGAGCGGTCGACCGAGTGCGGGCCTCGCAGTCCTCCCACGACCGCGACACGAAGATCGGCATCCGCGACTTCGAGGCCGGCTTCGACCAGGTCCCCGAATCGGTCGAGATCCGGATCGAGCACGAACGGGTCAGCCGGGCGCTCGGGAAACTCACCGAGTTCCAGCGCCAGGCGGTCCAGCTCGCGTACTACGGCGGCTACTCGCACAGCGAGATGGCCGAACACCTCGGTGTCCCGATCGGCACCGTCAAGACCCGTCTCCGTGACGGGATGATCCGACTCCGCGACGAAATGGGGGTGACATCATGACCGAGCACCACGACGATCCTGCACTGCTCACGGGCTCGCACGCCCTCGACTCCCTGTCGGACGACGAGCGCGCGCTGCTCGAGGCCACGCTGTCCTCCTCACCGGAGCTGCAGGCCGAGGACGGACTCGCTCCGCGAGATCGCGCTCCAGCTCGCCTACGCAGTCGACCCGATCGAGGCCCCGGCGTCGCTCAAGGCCTCGCTGATGGCCCAGATCGCGTCGATGCCGCAGGCCGCCGCCGCTCACCTCGGCTCCGGCGGCTTCCGCACCGTCGACGACGTCGACTATGACTGCTCCTCCGCTGTCCGCTCCCGTCGCCGAGACGGACGGTGACGCCGGCCAGGAGGCGCGGTTCCCCCCGCCGGTCGGTCACCACTCGTCGTGGTCGGGCTGAAGACCGCCGCGCAGCGCCGCTGGTTCCAGCGTCCGGCTGCGCGCTCTCCGCCGCAGCCGCGGTCGCGGTCGTGTTCCTCGGCGTCGGACTCGGCGTCGCACGTCCTTCACCCCGTCGAACGACCCGGTCCGGGCACGACGCAGGCGAGCAGCGGACTCGACCGGATCTACGCCGCGTCGGACTTCAAGCGGAGCACCGCGAAGGTCGCCGGCGGCGGGACGGCCACGGTCGTCTGGTCGAACGACCTCGGCAAGTCCGCGGTCACCCTCGACGGTGTCGCCCAGGCTCCGAAGGGCAAGACCTACCAGCTCTGGTACATCGGCTCCGAGGGCACCGGCGGCGAAGATCACCGCGGCCGGCCTGCTCGACGGGACGACCAACGGTGTGAACGCCGCGGTGCTCGCAGGTGTCGGTCGCGCGACGTGACGATCGGCATGACCGTCGAGCCCGAGGGCGGTTCGAAGCAGCCGACGACGACACCGATCATGGCGGTCACCACGGCCTGACGGCCGGACGGCCGGACGACGCTCTCCCTCGCGTGGCACGATCCGCGGGGGGAGGTTAAAAGTGTCGTGGGGCGGGCGCGGGCGCGGGCGGCGCGTAGGGGCGGCGCGGGGTCGGGCGGGCGCGGGGCGGCGCGGGCGCGGGCGCGGGGCGCGGCGCGTGACGCGGGTCGGCGGCCGTGCGGGTGCTTGTGCGTGCGCATGTTCCGACGTCCCGCCTGTCGATCGACGCGTGCTCTGTCGTCCGATGCGCATGCATTGTGTGCGCGTGCATGGAGCGACGATCCACGCGTCGATCGTCGAGTGTGGTGTCGGAAGGTGCGTGTGCATGTTGCGACGCCCCCGACGTCGGCCGCCGACCGAACGGTGCCGCGCGCACTGGACGCAAGCAACGAGGCCCGGCGCCGTCCGTGGCGGACGTGCACCGGGCCTCCAGGCGGAGCGTCAGGAGACGGACCGCGCGCCGATCAGCCGAAGCGACCGGAGACGTAGTCCTCGGTGGCCTGCACGGACGGGTTCGAGAAGATCGTCGCGGTGTCGTCGTACTCGATGAGCTTGCCCGGGTGTCCGGTGCCGGCGATGTTGAAGAACGCCGTCTTGTCGCTGACGCGCAGAAGCCTGCTGCATGTTGTGGGTCACGATCACGATCGTGAACTCCTTCTTGAGCTCCTCGATCAGGTCCTCGATGGCGAGGGTCGAGATCGGGTCGAGCGCGGAGCACGGCTCGTCCATCAGCAGCACGTCGGGCTGCACGGCGATCGCCCGCGCGATGCAGAGGCGCTGCTGCTGCCCACCGGACAGGCCCATGCCGGGCTTGTCGAGGCGGTCCTTGACCTCGTTCCAGAGGTTCGCGCCCTGCAGGGACCGCTCGACCACGTCGTCCGCCTCGGAGCGGGACATGCGCTTGTTGTTGAGCTTCACGCCGGCGAGGACGTTGTCCTTGATCGACATCGTCGGGAACGGGTTCGGCCGCTGGAAGACCATGCCGACCTGCCGGCGGACGAGCACCGGGTCGACCCCGGGGCCGTACAGGTCGTCGCCGTCGACCTTGACCGAACCCTCGACGTAGGCGCCGGGGATGACCTCGTGCATGCGGTTGAGCGTGCGGAGGAAGGTCGACTTGCCGCAGCCGGACGGACCGATGAACGCGGTCACGGTGCGGGGCTCGATCGTGATGTCGACGCCCTCGACCGCCTTGAACTTCGAGTAGTAGACGTTGAGGCCGTCGACCTCGATGCGCTTGGACACGGATTCCTTCGGGGTGGGTGGTGACGCTGGCCGGGGGTGGCGGGGACTAGCGGCTGAGCTTGGGGGCGAAGAGGCGGGTGATGAACCGGGCGAGCAGGTTGAGCAGCATCACGATGATGATGAGCAGCAGCGCCGCGGTCCAGGCCCGGTCGACGAACGGCACCGGGTTGGCGCCCTGCTGCGAGTACTGCGTGTACGCGAACACCGGCAGCGTCATCATCGGGTCCTTGAACAGGTCGTAGTTCATGCTCGCGGTGAAGCCGGCCGTGACCAGCAGCGGTGCGGTCTCGCCGATGACGCGGGCGATGGAGAGCATGACGCCGGTGGTGATGCCGGCGAGTGCGGTGGGGAGGACGACCTTCAGGATGGTGAGGTACTTCGGGACGCCGAGGGCGTACGAGGCCTCGCGGAGCTCCATCGGCACGATCTTCAGCACCTCTTCGGTGGAGCGCACGACGATCGGGATCATCAGCACGCTCAGCGCGACCGAGCCGACCAGGCCGAAGCGGGCGCCGGGGCCGAGGAACAGTGCGAACAGCGAGTAGGCGAACAGACCGGCGACGATCGAGGGGATGCCGGTCATGACGTCCACGAAGAACGTGATGCCCTTCGCCAGCGCGCCCTTGCCGTACTCGACGAGGTAGATCGACGTGAGCAGGCCGATCGGCACCGAGATGAGCGCCGCGAACAGCGTGATCTCGAGCGTGCCGATGAGGGCGCGCACGGCGCCGCCACCCTCGGAGATGACGCCGCGCATCGAGTACGTGAAGAAGTTCGCGTCGAAGCGGGCGAGGCCGTCGGCGAGCACCGTCCAGAGCAGCGACACCAGCGGCAGCACCGCGATGACGAACGCGGTGACGACCAGCGACGTGATGAGACGGTCGACCGCCTTGCGCCCGCCCTCGACGATGCGCGAGATCACGACGATGAGGACGTCGAACAGGACGGTGCCGAGGAACAGGGCCGCGACGACGTTGAAGTCCTTCACGGCGCCGCCGGCGTTCAGCAGGGCGAAGACCAGGACCAGGGCGACCCAGGAGCCGACGAGGAGGAGCCACGGCACCGACTTGTGCAGCTTGCCGTTGGCGTAGGCGTTACCGGTCATGCCGGTGGGACGGAGGGCGAGGGACATCGGGTGTGACCTCTCAGGGAGACCCGCTGACGCACGATGTAGCGCGCCAGCATGTTGATGACCAGGGTGATGACGAAGAGGATCAGACCCGAGGCGATGAGTGCGTTGAAGGCCGTGCCGGACGCCTCGGCGAACTGCAGGGCGATGTTCGCCGCGATCGTCGACGGGTTCAGCGAGGTGAGCATCTGGAAGGTGACGTTCGTGGACACCGACAGCACCAGCGCGATCGCCATCGTCTCGCCGAGCGCGCGGCCGAGGCCGAGCATGATCGCGGACACGATGCCGGACTTCGCGAACGGCAGGACCGACATCCGGATCATCTCCACCGGGTCGCGCCGAGGGCCAGGGCGGCTTCCTCGTTGAGGCGGCGCGTGCCTGCAGGAAGATCTCACGCATGACCGCGGTCATGATCGGGATGGCCGTGACGGCGAGGACGATCGACGCGGTGAGGATCGTGCGGCCGGTGCCGGACACCTGCCCGGAGAAGAACGGGATCCAGCCGAGGTACTCGTTGAGGAACCCGTAGAAGGGCTTCACGAACGGCGCCAGCACCACGATGCCCCAGAGGCCGTAGACGACCGACGGCACCGCGGCCAGCAGGTCGATCACGTAGCCGAGCACCGGGGCGATGCGGCGGGGTGCGTAGTGCGAGATGAAGAGGGCGATCCCGAGCGACAGCGGCACGGCGATCACGAGCGCGATGAGCGCGGACCAGACGGTGCCGAAGACGAGGGGGCCGACGTAGTCCCAGAAGTTGGTGGCCTGGTTCGGCAGCTCGCCGACCTTGGCGGTGAACGCCGGGATGCTCTGCCAGACCAGGAAGGCGGCGACGAGCACGAGGACGAAGAGGATCAGCCCGCCGGCGATGACCGAGGCGGCGGAGAAGACCCGGTCGCCGACACGGACGACGGCCTTCGGCTTCGGGGTGACGGGGGCCACTGGCTGGGCCGGTGCGGTCGTCGTAGGACCTCCTGTCGGAGGAACGCCGGGGGAGGCGTCGGGTGGGGTGTGTCCGGTGGTGCGACCGTCGGGGCTGTGACGGCCGAGCGCCCGGACGCCGGTCAGGTGGGTGGGACCGGCGTCCGGGCGATCAGGGTGCCTTACTTGATGGAGGCGACGGCCTTGGCGGCCTTCTCCGAGAGGTCGTCCGTGAGGGCGGCCGACTTGGCCTCCTTCGCGGCTGCCTCCTGCGCGTCCTTCTCGACGACGTAGTCGAGGTAGCCCTTCACGGCTCGCCCTTGTCGGCGTCCTTGTACTCCTGGCAGGCGATCGCGTAGGAGACGAGCACGGCGGCCATGCGCCGTCGGCGGTGTCCTTGCGGTCGATGTCGATCGCGAGGTCGTTGTCCGCGCGGCCTTCGACGACCTTGGGTCGGAGACGACCTTCGCAGCGCCCTCGGCTGAGATCTCGGTGGCCTTGTCGCCGACCATGAGCTTGGCCTTGTCGAGGTCACCGGCGCC
Source organism: Curtobacterium sp. AC273 (assembly GCF_979253735.1). Taxonomy (NCBI): domain Bacteria; kingdom Bacillati; phylum Actinomycetota; class Actinomycetes; order Micrococcales; family Microbacteriaceae; genus Curtobacterium; species Curtobacterium sp. AC273. Next base: position 243,325 of record NZ_CEEDDU010000014.1, read on the forward strand.
GGAGTCGTCGATGTAGGTGATCGCGTTCGAGGCGCTGGCCATGGCCGAGGCCACGCCCGAGGTGCCCTTGGCGCTGTCGCCGACCTGGTACGGGTAGGTCTGGCTGGGCTCTTCGGTCCAGACGTCGCCGGCGCAGTTCGCCGTCGACGTACTCGGAGGAAGTTCCCGTGGTGCCCGAGTCGTCGGAGCGGTGGACGACCGTGATGTTGGCGTCCGGCAGCTTCGCGTCCTTGTTGATGGAGGCGATCTGGCAGGTCGTTCCCACGGTGATCTTGCCCAGGAAGATCCCGGCGATGGTCTTCGCGTCGAGCGTGAGGTCCTTGACGCCGTCGACCTTGTAGGCGATGGCGATCGGGGAGATGTAGACCGGGATGTCGATGGCCTTCGAGTCCGCGGCGCAGAGGGCGAACGAGCCGGAGAGCTCGTCCTCCTTCAGGGCGGCGTCGGAGCCGGCGAAGTCCGCGGCACCCGACATGAAGTTCTTGCGGCCGGCGCCGGAGCCGTCGGGCGTGTAGTTGACCGTGCAGAGCCGGGAGGCGACGTTCTGGATGCCGGCGGCCCAGGTGGCCTCGGCCGTCTGCTGAGCGGACGAGCCCGAACCGGTGAGGGTGCCGGAGAGCTTCGGAGTAGTCGGTGCCCGAGCTGGAGTGAAGAGGAGGGTGCGGTGCTGCCCGCGCCCTCGTTCGCCGCGCACGAGGAGAGCACGACCTGCGCCGGCGATCGCGTTGCCGCGACCGTGCCGATTCGCTTGATGTTCACAGGGGTCCCTTCGGGGATGTCAGTGCAGGTGGGACCGCTGCTGGTCCCGTGGGTCGGTGCCGACCCGGAGCGACTGTAGGGACGCGAGGTGACGGGGATCACCCGCCCCGGTGAAATGGAGGTGAACGAGGGGTTGTGCCGGACGCGGCGCCGTGCGGGCGCGTCGACGGGTGCAGGATCGGGAACGTCGTGCACTCCGCAGGAGCATGCAGACGCATGCGCTCAGTACGCGGCCGTCGGTTCGCGACGGCGTGGTGCCGGACTGGAGGCGCTCGGCTCGCCCCGCCGCCGTCGGCCTACGCCGCGACGGTGTTGCGGTGGGTCTCCACGGCGACGAGCCGGCCGTCGGCGATGTGCATCACGGCGAAGTCCCCGACTGAGAGCATCGCGGCGCGACCCGGAGGTCGAACCGGCCGCTGTCGTCGGCCGTCGCGGTGGCGATGCGGGCGATGATGTCCGGCAGGATCGGGCCCGTGCGAGCAGAGGACGGTCGACTTCGCCTTCTCGAGGCGCTTTTCTGCACGACGCCCTTCACGTTCGCCGCGCCGAGGTCGTGGGCGTCCTGGCTGATGTCCGGCGTGCTGGAGACGCCGAGGTGGGTCTTCGCCAGAGCGGTTCGACGGTCGCGAGGTACCGCGCCGCCGTGCTGCTGATGATCTTCTTGGGGCCGAACGCGGCCACGGGGGACGCCACGGCCTTCGCCTGGCTCCGGCCGACCGGCAGGAGCGGATTGGTGGTGGCGATGGGACCGTCCCTGTCCGAGCCGGGGACGGTCTTGGCGTGCCGGAGCGCGATGAGCGCGAATCGTGCGCGTGTTCCTGGGCGGCGACGCGGTCGGCGAACTGATCGAGGATCGCGACGTCCCGCTCGTACGTCAGTCGGGCGCGGGCGTCGTCGAGGGTGACCCACTCGATCGAGGCGACCTCGTCGTTGGGCGTGAACCTGCCTCGCCTCGCTCGAACTCCTTCGACGAGACCCGGGCTGCCCAGTAGTGCACCGCCTCGTGTCGCGACCGCTCGGCAGCACGTACTCGGCGGTTGCCCAGGGAGCGCCGAGGTGCACTTCTGTACCTGGTCTCCTCGCTCGACTCTCGGCGCGCGACGGCGGTCGCCGAGGATCGCTCTGCGCCGCGCGTCGACCTTGCCCTTCGGGAACGAGACGTCCTTGTGGTGGTCGCGGTACACGAGCAGGACGAACGGAACGCCGTGTCCTGTTCGCGCCAGACGACGGCCCCCGCTGCGACGACCGGCCCTGGGGAGCCGCCGCTCCCACCGAGTGGAGCGCTTCCGCGCCGAGATCTTCCGCATGAGGACATTCTGCACGTCGTCGAGCGGTCGGCCGTCCTCGTCGGTCGAATGACAGGTCCACTCGCCGTCGGACTCCAGGTGCCACGAGCTCGTGGTGTCCGCCATGGCGAGGTCGAACATCTCCTCGACCTCGTTGACGTGCGCCGGGTCGGGACGGCCGCATCGAGGGCTTCGACGCGGCGGTCGAGGTTCCGGTGCATCATGTCCGCCGAGCCGATGAAGACCGCCGGGTCGCCGTCGTTGTGGAAGGCGAACGCGCGCGAGTGCTCGAGGTACCGGCCGACGACGCTCCGCACGCGGATGGTGTCGCTGACGCCTTCCATGCCCGGCTTCAGCGAGCAGATGCCGCGCACCCAGACGTCGATCGGCACGCCGGCCTGGCTCGCCAGGTAGAGCGCGTCGATGATCTGCTCGTCGACCATCGAGTTGACCTTGATCCGGATGCCGGAGGGGCGACCCGCGCGAGCGTGGTCCGCCTCGGTCTGGATCCGCTTGAGCAGCCCCTTCCGGAGGTGCAGCGGCGCGACTTGAGCAGACGCTTGAACTTCTTCTCGATCGCGTAGCCGGACAGCTCGTTGAACAGGCGCGTGAGGTCCTTGCCGACGACGTCGTCCGAGGTGAACAGCCCCATGTCCTCGTAGATGCGCGAGGTCTTCGGGTTGTAGTTGCCGGTGCCGATGTGGCTGTAGTGCTTGAGCGTCCCGCCCTCTTGCCGGATCACGAGAGCACCAGCTTGGAGTGTGTCTTTCAGCCCGACCAGGCCGTAGACCACGTGCACGCCGGCCTTCTCGAGCTTGCGGCGCCTGGTGATGTTGTTCTGCTCGTCGAAGCGCGCCTTGATCTCGACGAAGGCGCGCCAGGACCTGCTTGCCCGCGGCGGCCGCGTCGATCAGTGCCTCGACGATGGGGCTGTCGCCGAGAGGTGCGGTACAGCGTCTGCTTGATCGCAAGCATCGTGCGGGTCGGCGGCGGCCTGCTCGAGGAACGCCTGCACGCTCGTCGCGAAGGACTCGTACGGGTGGTGCACGAGGACGTCCTTCGCGGCGATCGCGCGGAACAGGGTCGGGCTTCGTGTTCGGCTCGCGGGCTGGAACTGCACCGGCGTCGTCGGCACGTGCTTCGGGTAGTGCAGGTCGGGGCGGGCGATCTTCGAGATCTCGAACAGGCCGCCGAGGTCGAGCGGCGACGGCAGCCGGAAGACCTCTTGTTCGGTGATGTCGAGCTCGCGCACGAGCAGGTCGAGCGTCACCGGGTCCATGTCCTCGGTGATCTCGAGACGGATCGGCGGGCCGAAGCGGTGACGGAGCAGTTCGCGCTCGAGGGCCTGGATGAGGTTCACTCCCGGCCTCGTCCTCCTCGATCTCGACGTCCTCGTTGCGGGTGACCCGGAACACGTGGTGCTCGAGCACCTCCATCGCGCGGGAAGAGGTCGTCGAGGTAGTTCGCGATGAGGTCCTCGAGCGGGATGAACCGCAGGCGGCCGGAGTTGTCGTCCGGCAGCTTGATGAAGCGCGAGAAGTTCTGCGGCACCTTGAGTCGCGCGAACTCCTGCCGCTGCGACTTCGGGTTGCGCACCCGGACCGCCAGGTTGACCGAGAGCCCGGAGATGTACGGGAATGGGTGTGCCGGGTCCACCGCGAGCGGCATCAGGACCGGGAAGATCTGCTCGTTGAAGTACTCGCGCATGCGCAGCCGGTCGGCCTCGCCGAGGTCGGACCAGTGCTCGATGCGGATGCCCGCGTCGAGGTCCGGCTTGAGCGAGCCGATGAAGGCCTGCGCGTGGCGGTCCTGCAGCTCGTGCGCCTTCTTCGCGATGTCCCGCAGGACGTCGAGGCGCGGCCGACGTTGGTCGGCACGGCGATGCCGGTGTCGATGTGGCGCTTCAGCCCGGCGACCCGGACCATGAAGAACTCGTCGAGGTTGGACGCGAAGATCGCCAGGAAGTTCGCCCGCTCGAGGAGGCTGCGTGCGGTCCTCGCCCAGCTCGAGCACGCGCTGGCTGGAACTGGAGCCAGCTGAGCTCACGGTCGAAGTAGCGATCCGTCGGCAGCGACTCGTGCTCGATCTCGACGACCTCGTCGAAGTCGTCGAGGTCCGGCATGACGGATTCGCCGTCGAGCTGCGGTTCGGTGTCCATGCCCACATCCTGCCACCCGCCCTCCGGCCGGGGCTGCTCGGGTGGACGCTGTGGAAACCCGCGGTGAACGGCGCGGTGTGGAGGAGGATCAGAGCGGCGTACTGCACGTCGATCGCTTGCTGCTGCTCGAACTCCGAACGACGGTAGAGCGCCAGCGCCGGCTCGTTGTCGCCCTCGACGTAGAGCGCCGCGGCGGCGAGGCCAATGACCGGTCAACCGGGCCGTCCCCCGCACGCATGAGGGACTTCGCCGAGCCGCTGCCTTGCAGGTCGGGGCGGACGGCCACGGCGTAGAACTCGCCGACGTCGCCCCAGACCTTGAAGCGGCGCACGAAAACGCGAAAGCGTTTCACGATAAATGCGAAACGGTTAAACACCCACGCCTGAAACTGAACGAAGTACA